>JAUJMQ010000002.1:97587-132814 GCA_030446775.1 Egibacteraceae bacterium | reverse complement strand
ATGACGGTCGGGCCGCCTGGGTCGCGGCCCACGCCGACATCCCACCGGTCACCGGCTTCGAGGTGGGCGAGGTACGCCAGACCGGCCAGGGCGCCGAGGTCGACGTCGCGCTCGCGCTCGACTCGACCCTCGACGAGGTGCAGGGACTGACGCCCGCGCGCGCGGTCGGCACCTGGCCGTTGCGGCGCGAGCAGGGCGGATGGCGGCTGAAGTTCGGCGAGGGGACGCTGCGGCCGCTGTTCCCGGATCCGGCCGGGGCGACCGCCGCCGCCGAGACCTGGTATGAGGACCGGCAGTCCTGCCGGGAGACCGAGGAGTACGACGCCGGCCTGCGCGGCGACACCTTCCTCGCCGACGAGCTGTGCGACGCCGACGGCGACGTGACCGCCGGCGCTCCGCAGCCACTGACCGACCCTGTCGACGTCGAGCCGTTCGACACCGCCTTCGGCACCGAGGCCGTCGCACAGATGCAGGCCGTCGCGGTCGACGGTCCCGTGCCGCTGCGCGTCGTGCTCGCACCCGTCCAAGATCGCTGGCTCGTCGTGGGCCTGCTGCAACAGAGCACCACCCCGTGAGGGTTCGCCGGGCGACGTGGACCTTCGGGTCCCCGGCCGCTGCGGGTGCGCTCGCGGTTCCATCGACGAAGAAGGGCACTGAATGACACATATCCGACCACGAGCGCTTCGTGGGCTGGTCGCTGCAGGCCTGGCGTCCGCGCTCGCGCTGTCAATGCTCGTCACCGCGGGGGCGTCGAGTCACCGCGAGGCACCGATGATCCTGGAAGACCCGGTCGCTGACAACACCGACGTCTTCGCGTTCGTCAGCCCGGACAAGCCGCACATGACCACCCTCATCTCCAACTGGATTCCCCTGGAGGAGCCGGCGGCTGGCCCGAACTACTACAAGTTCGGTGAGGACGTCCTGTACGAGATCAACGTCGACAACAATGGCGACGCCATCGACGACATCGTCTACCAGTTCCGCTTCCGGACCCAGATCATGAACGGTAACGCCCCGGTGGCGTTCACCGGTCGGATCACGTCGCTCGACGACCCCGACTACAACCTGCGCCAGACGTACACCATGACTGAGGTCCGCAACGGCCGCAGGCGGGTACTCGGGCGCAACCTCCCGGTGCCGCCGCCCAACGTCGGCCCCCGCGCCACGCCGAACTACAACCGGCTCGCCCGGATGGCCTACAACAAGGTCGGCAACGGCATGACGGTGTTCGCCGGTCAGCGCGAGGACCCCTTCTACGTCGACGTCGGTTCGCTCGGCGACGTCGGGGGCCTGCGTCCGTTCAACACCGCCCACGTCATCCCCGTGCGGCCGAACACCGCCGGCAAGGACACCGTGGCCGGGTTCAACGTCCACTCGATCGCGCTGCAGATCCCGACCGCGCACCTCGTGGAGAGCAAGGACCAGCCGGTCATCGGCGTCTACTCGACCACCTACCGGCGTGCACGTCGCGTGTTCGCCATGAACGACGGCTCCCGTCCGGTCTCCGGCGGCCCGTGGGTCCAGGTCTCGCGCCTGGGCAACCCGCTGGTCAACGAGGTCATCATCCCGCTGAAGGACAAGGACCGCTTCAACGCGTCTGAGCCCCGCGACGACGCGCAGTTCCTCAGGTACGTCCGGAACCCGGCCATCGCGCAGGCCCTGCCGGCGCTGTACCCGGGGGTCTTCGACTGCTTCCCGACGGCACCCCGTAACGACCTTGTGACGATCTTCCTCACCGGCATCCCCGGTCTGAACAGGGTCCCCGGCGGCACGCCGCACGAGGCGCTGCGACTCAACACGAGCATCCCGCCGACCCCGCCGATGCAGCAGGACCGGCTCGGTCTGCTGGCCGGTCAGCTCGACGGCTTCCCGAACGGCCGTCGTCTCATCGACGACGTCACCGACATCGAGCTTCGTGCGCTCGCCGGCGCAACCCCGCTCGGCGAGTGCAACGGCGAGTCTCCCAACAACATCCTGGGTGACGCCGTCAGCTTCAACGACAAGCCCCGCTTCTTCAGGGGCCCGCAGCTGCGTCGCTTCCCGTACGTCGTGGACCCGTTCCAGGGCTTCGCGAACGAGCACCAGACCGTCCAGACCCGCGCGCTTCCGCTCGAGCCGGCTGGCGAGTGACGGACGCGGTTGACACCGGCGTCGGGACGGGCGGCACGTCCGCCCGTTCCGACGCCGACGGGAGGGGACCCTCGACGAGGGTCCCCTCCTCCCCGCACCGCCGTGAACGCCCCACATCGGGGCGCTTACGGTCCGGGCGGTCACAGATCGTGGGCGTCGCGCTCGTCGCGGTGCTCGCCGGCCTGGCGGTCGGGCGCTTCCTGTTCCTCACCCCGGCCGCTTCCGACACCGCCGGGGCGCCACCGGTCGCCGCCGCCCCGCGCTCCCTGCAGACGATCGTCGGCAACCTCGAGGCCGACGTCGAACGCGACCCCGGCGACCTCGCGGCGTGGCAGAGCCTGGGGCTCGCCTACGTGCAGCGTGCGATCGCCAGCAGCGATCCCGCCTTCTACGAGCTCGCGGAGAACGCCTTGGCTCGAGCCGAGCGGCTCGACCCCGGCAACGCCACCACGCTCGTCAGGCAGGGCACGCTCGCCCTGTCACTCCACGACTTCCGCCGCGCCCTGGACATCGGCCGCCGCGCATCCGCGGCCGAGCCGTTCGATGCGGCGCCGCTCGGGGTCCTCGTCGACGCGCAGGTCGAGCTCGGGCGCTACGACGCCGCGGCCGACGACCTGCAGCGCATGCTCGACCTCAAGCCCAACCTCGCCGCACTGGCGCGCGCGTCCTACCTCCGCGAGCTCCACGGCGACCTGCCCGGGGCCCGCCAGGCGATGATCGCCGCCGAGACCGCCGGTTCTGGGTCCGCCTTCGACGCCGCGAGCATCTCGGCGCTGGTCGGCGACCTCGCCCTGAAGGCCGGCGACATCGACGCCGCCGACGCCGCCTACGAACGGGCGGAGCAGACGTCCCCCGACATCGCAGCCGCCGCCGTGGGCCGCGCGAAGGTGCTCGCCGCACGTGGCGACCGCGACGCCGCCGTCGATGAGCTGCGCGCGGCCATCGAGCGGACGCCGCAACCCGCCGCCGCCGTGCTGCTCGCCCACCTGCTGCGGGCCGCCGGCCGCGACGCCCAGGCCGACGACGCCGCCGAGGTCGTCCGCGCGCTTACGGCACTCCAGGCCTCCGCCGGGCAGATCGTGGATCTGGACCTCGCACAGTTCGAGGCCGATGTCGCCACCGACCCTGACGAAGCGGTCAAGCTGGCCCGGCGCGCCTGGCGCGCGCGCCCGGACAACGTCTTCACCAATGATGCGCTCGGCTGGGCACTTCACCGTGCCGGCCGGAGCAAGGCGGCAGTGCCGCTCGTGCGCCGGGCAACGCGTCTGGACACCGCCGATGTGGCGCTGCGCTACCACGCCGCGGAGGTCCTCGCCGCCGCCGGCCGCAACCGGGAGGCCCGGCGAGCGCTGCGAGGCGCCCTCGCGCTCGACCCCCTCCCCGTGGTCCAGAACCTCGACGCCGCGCGGAGGCTCGCGAAGCGCCTCGAGGTGCCGCTGCCCAAGGCGTGGGCCGCCACCCGATGACGGGGTGCACCGCGATCCCGCGCCGGCTGGCACGGCTGCTGCTGGCAGCGGCCTGTGCCGTCGTCGCCCTGGCGCTCACGGCGACCCCTGCCGCGGCGCACCCGCTCGGCAACTTCACGACGAACACCTCGGCCAACCTGCTCGTGCGGCCCGACGGCGTCGCCGTGGAGTACGTGCTGGACCTCGCCGAGATCCCCGCGCTCCAGGCGGTGCAGGAGCTCGACGCCGACCGAGACGGCACCGCCGGCCCCGACGAGGCCGACGCGTACCGCCAGGCGCAGTGCGCTGCCATCGCCGAGCGCCTCGACCTGGCGGTGGCCGGCGAGGCGGCACCGCTCGACGTGGCGGCGACAGAGCTCACGTTCCCGCCCGGCCAGGCCGGCCTGGACACGCGGCGGTTGGTGTGCAGGCTGCAGGCCGCCACGCCCGGGCTGGCGGCGGGAACCCGGATCACGTTCTCCGACGGCAACTTCGCGGAGCGGACGGGCTGGCACGAGGTGACCGCGGCCGGTGACGGGATGCGGCTGGTGTCAAGCGACGTCCCGGCCAGCAGCGAGAGCGGTCGGCTCACCGCCTATCCCCAGGAGCGACTGCAGGCGCCGCTCGACCAGCGCACCGCCGCCCTCGTCGTCGCACCGGGCGACGGTCCGGCAGCCGGTGCGGGGGGGCAGGGGCCCGGTTCGTCGCTGCCGGGCGGCGCTGACCGCCTCGCCGAGGCCTTCACGGGCCTGGTCGCCGCCCGCACCCTCACCGTGCCCTTCGCACTGCTCACGCTCATCGTCGCCGTGGGTCTGGGCGCCCTGCACGCCGTCGCGCCGGGCCACGGGAAGACCGTCATCGCGGCCTACCTCGTCGGCCGGCAGGGAACACCCCGGCAAGCCGTCGCACTGGGCCTGACCGTGGCGGTCAGCCTCACCGCCGGCGTGCTCGCGCTGGGGATCGTGCTGTCGGCGACCGACGCAGTCGCCCCCGAGCGGGTCTACCCGTGGCTCGGCATGGCCAGCGGGCTGCTGTTCACCGCGGTCGGGGCGATGCTGCTGCGTCAGGCCCTGCGCAACGGCGGCCACGACCACGGCCACCCGCACGGCGCCCATGACCCTCATGACGTTCCTGACACTCACGACGCCCTCGACGCCCCCGCGCACGACGCCCACGGGCACGACGCCCACGGGCACGACGCCCATGGGCACCATCACGGGCACGGCCACGCCGATGCGGTGGAGGCGCCGGTCGTGACGGCCGCCCGGCTCCAGCGACGGCGGGGCGAGGCGATCACGTGGCGCAGCCTCGTCGCGCCCGGGCTGGCGGGAGGCCTGGTGCCGAGCCCGTCGGCGCTCGTGGTGCTGCTCGGCGGGGTGGCGCTGGGCCGCGCATGGTTCGGCGTCGCGCTCGTCGTCGCCTACGGCGTCGGGATGGGCGCCACGCTCGTGGGCGCCGGCTACCTTCTGCTGCGAGCGGGCACAGGCCTGGCCGCACACGCGGAGCGGGCAGGCTGGAGCCGCGCCCAGCGACTGACCGCGGCCCTCCCGGTGGTGACGGCCTGCCTCATCGTCACGGGGGGTCTCGTGCTCGCGCTGCGCGCCGCCGCGACCGTCGTCTAGGGCCTGTCTCCCGAAGGGAGTCGTTGCACATGAGCCGCCCGGCGTTTGAGGTGTCTAGGGCCCGTCTCCCGAAGGGAGTCGTTGGAAATAAGCCGCCCGGGTTTGAGGTGCGTCCCAGCGCTGTTGAGCGCCCGCGTCGCGCTTCGGGCGGTCGGACCGGTCGGACCGGTCGGCTAGCCTGCACCGCGATGTCGACGTGATCGGTTGCGCACTGCAGCCGCCGTCGAGCCCGCGCAGCGCCCGCCCCTTCCTTGCGGCGCCATGCGGCAGCGGGCAGGCGCGCCCGACCGGGCGCGGCACTGGCGAGCACGGGAGCGCGCATGTTCATCGAGCTGAACGGGGTCACGCACCACTACGTGAGCAAGGGCGAGGGACCGCCGGTCGTGCTCGTCCACGGGCTCGGCGGCACGCTGCACAGCTGGTACGGCGTCACCGAGAACCTCGCGCTGCACCACCACGTGCTCGCGCTGGACCTGCGGGGGCACGGCCGCAGTGACACCACGGAGGGGACGTTCTCGATCGGCTCGTTCGCCGCCGACGTCGAGGCCCTCATCGGCGCGCTGGAGCTGCCCGCCGTGACCCTCGTCGGCCACTCGATGGGCACGCTCGTCGCCCAGCACCTGGCGGCGCGCCGCCCGGAGGTCGTCGACAACCTCGTTCTGGTCGGCGGCATCTCCTACTTCGAGCCCCCCGCCCGCGACACCTACCGCAGGCGCGCCGAGCGGGCCGAGGCCGACGGCATGGACGCGCTCGTCGACGACTGGCTTCCGGGGGCGCTGGCGCCCCGTACCGCGGCCAAGCTCCCGCAGCTCGTCGGGTTGCTGCGCGAGATGTTCCTGCGCAACGACCCCGCCAGCTACGCCAAGAGCTGCCGGGCGCTGGCGGACGCCCCACCGCTGCGCCGCGAGGACATCGGCCAGCCGACGCTGCTCCTCGTCGGCGACCACGACCGCTCGACGCCGATCGCGATGGCCGAGGAGCTCCATCGCGAGATCCCGGTGTCGCAGGTCCGCGTCGTCGCGGGCGCCGCGCACTGGGCCGCCCTCGAGCAGCCCGACGCGCTGGCCGCCGCGATCCTGGAGTTCCTCACCTGAGACGCTGTAACCCGAGGCTGCACTAGTCCTTCCGGTCGGGCGACAACCACCCGGACGGGCCATTGATGCACGCCGCGCCGGGCAAGAGACTGCCTCCTCGATGACCCCTGCGCCGGGGAGTGGGACGCCGGCCTGGAAGGGGAGCGCCGGGATGGGACGAATCGAAGGTGCGGCGCTGTCTGTCCGCGCCCTGACGGTGTTGCTGCCGGTGCTGCTGGTCGCCGGCGTGGTGGCCGTTCCCCCGCTGCGTGGAGACGACGCGGAGTCGGCGATGCCCGCCCCGCCGCCGCGTGGCCAGATCTGCGCGCCGGACCGGCGTGTCACGCTGTACGCCGAGCGGGTCGGCGACGGAGTCGGCTACGGCCTGACGTCGGAGACGGCACGCGTACCGGGGCCGACCCTCACGATGGTCGAAGGCCAGTGCCTGGCGGTCACGCTCGTCAACCACACGCGCCGCCGCGTGAGCATCCACACCCACGGGGTCGGCTACACGCCGCGCAGCGACGGCACACCGCTCAACAAGGGCTGCACCGCACCCGGGGAGTCGCGGACGTACGTATTCGAGGCGCACAAGACGAGCCGACGGGCCGACGGAACGGTGGAGCCGGGCTCCGCCGGCTACTGGCACTACCACGACCATTGCATGGGAACCGACCACGGCTCGCGGGGGATCGAAGCCGGCCTGTTCGGCGCGCTGATCGTGCGTCGCAAGGGCGACCCGCTGCCCGACCGGCCCCCGTTCGTCGTGGCGATGGTCAACGACACCATCAACCTGCGCTACGCGCCGGACACGCCGGTATTCCGCGCGAACGAGGGGGAACGCATCGAGTTCGTCGTCATCGGACACGGCGAGCTGTTCCACACCTTCCATCTGCATGGCCACCGCTGGGCGGACACCCGAACCGGGACGCTTCGTCGTTCCGACGGCAACGTCGCGGTCGTGGACAACCGGACCGTCGGTCCCGCCGACTCGTTCGGCTTCCAGGTGGTCGCCGGCGAGCAGGTAGGCCCCGGCGCGTGGATGTACCACTGCCACGTCCAGTCGCACGCCGACGCCGGGATGTCCGGTCTGCTGCTGGTGCGCACGCCCGACGGCCGCCTGACGCCCTCCGCCCGCGACGCGCTCGATGCGTGGCGGCGGCACGGTCATCGCGGCCACCCCTGAGTCTTCCCGCGACCACTACCGGGTCGTCTTGATCGAAAGGAACTTCTCATGCACCGACTCTGGGCGGCTTGCCTTGTGGCCACGCTCGTGCTGCCCCTGCACAGCGCCCCCGCGTACGCCGCGACGCTTGGCGTCAGCATCACCGACAACTCCTACAGCCCGACGCCGGTGACGATCAACATCGCCGACACCGTCAGGTGGACGAACAACGGCTTTGCGTCGCACACGTCGACGGGGAACGCCCCCCTGAGCAACTGGAGCTCGGGGACGCTGCGGCGCGGGTCAACGTACTCGCGCGCCTTTGCGGCCGCTGGCACCTACGGCTACTCCTGCACGTTCCACTCGTCGATGCGCGGCACCGTGCGCGTACGGATGGGCGCGACCCCGAGCAGCGGCTCGACCTCGACGACGTTCACCCTGACGGTCGCGAAGGCGTCGGCGCCCAGCGGCTACGAGTACGTCATCCGGCGCCGCAACCCTGGCGGCACGTTCTCGACATGGCGGACGATCACGGCCGCCACCACAACCTTCCGCCCGAGCGCGGGCACCGGCACCTATTCCTTCCAGACCCGTCTGCACCGCATCGGCAACGACAGCTACTCGGGGTGGAGCCCGACCCGCAAGGTGTCGGTCAGCTGACGTCGCGGCTCACGCCGGCACCGCCAGCGCGTCCGCGCGCTCGGCGTCAGCGAGCAGGCCGGCCAGGTAGCGGGCGACGGTCGCGGCACCCGAGACGCCGGCGGCCCGTTCGACGTCCGGGTTGTAGTTGGTGTTCGTGTTGACGTCGTAGGTCAGCTTGCGACCGTCACGGGTGCAGATGAACTCGAACCCGGCCACCCCGATGCCCCAGCGGCGCGCGAAGCCGATGTAGGACGCGACGATGGGGTCGTCGAACCCCTCCCGCAGCCGGAAGACCGCCGGCGCGGCCTCCCCGGTCGGGCAGAACGCGTCGCCGACCGCGCAGGCGTCGGCCGGGCACAGCTCGAAGCCGCCGCTGGTGTCGGCGGCCAAGGCGTACAGGAACTCCCCGCCGACGATCTCGACCCGGGTGATGAACGGGTCCGGCGCGGCGACGTACTCCTGCAGCAGGGTGATCCCGTCGACCGGAACGTCGGCGTCTCCGGAGCGCAGGTGGGCCTCGAACGCCTCGAGGGTGTCGAAGCGCCGGACCCCCAGGCCCTTGCCGCCCTGGTTGTGCTTGGTGATGAACGGCAGCGGCATGCGCCGCGCCTGGGCCACCAGCTCGTCGGCGCCGACCACCGCCACGGTGCGTGGGGTGTCGATCCCGGCCGCCCGCAGCGCGGTCAGCTGGTCGACCTTGCTCATCTCCAGCTCGAGCACCCGGCGGCCGTTGACGACCCGCCGCCCGGCGGCCTCCAGCCAGGACAGCACCGCGCGGGTGTGGTCCTTGGCCAGCACGTGGCCGCGGGTGTGCGACGACGCCGACATCCGCGAATAGAAGACGCCCTGTGGGGGCGGGGCGTCCAGGTCCAGCGCGCCGCCGTCGAGGAACCATTCCTCCCACGGCACGCCGGCCTCGTCGAGGGCCGCCGCGAAGGGGGGCAGCCAGGCGGGGTTCTCGTGGATGACGTGGACCTTCATGCCTGCGCCAACACGCGCCGCCCGCGGAGTGTTCCCGCCCTGCCGGCGTCAGCGAACGGCACGGACGACCTCGTACACGGCGCTCATGTCCTGCTCGGCGTGGCCGGCGGCGATGGCCTCGGCGAAGCGCCCGGCGACCGCCTCCAGCAGGCCCAGGCGCGGACCGTCGGGCGCGGCGGCATCCATGGCGAGCCGGGCGTCCTTGAGCGCCAGTCGCAGCGGGAAGCTCGGCGGGTAGTCGTGGCGTGTCATCGAACGTGCCCTTCATCCGTGCGTAGGACGCGCCGACGGGACCACCCTCGATGGCGCCGAGGAAGGTCTCGGGGTCGACGTCGGCTCGCCCATGGTCCCGGTGCCCAGGACGGCACGGACGTTCATGCGCAGCTGCGAGTCGTCGGTCACGGCGGTGGAGCGGCGCCGTCGTGCGGGTCGGCAGGCGCAGGACCGGCAGGGGTGCCGGTGGGGCGGCCGTCGGCTGCCGCGCCGCCCCGCTGCTGGCGCCGAGCGGCGACGCACGCCAGGAACGTCTCCGGGGACACGTCGGCGGGCCGGACGTGGCGCAGCCGCCCGGCCACGCCCTCGGCGAGCGTGGCGGCGAGCCGCCCGCGGACGTCCGGGGCCAACGTCGGAGCGCGCAGCAGGAACGACCGCACCGTCGCCGCATCCTGCGGGCGCAGGCCCGAGACGTCGAGGGTGGCGGCGTAGGCCTGAGCGCCCGGGGGCACGTCGAAGGTCGCCGCTCGCGGCGCCGGAGCCCCGGTGCGCTCACGCAGCACGACGGTGCCGGCCACGAGGTCGCCCAGCCGCTGATGGCGGCGGGTCACCAGGATTGACACGACCGCGGCGACGCCGAACGTCAGCACGAAGTCGACCAGACCCAGCGCCGCCCGCACCGCGGCGTGACGGAACCGCACCGGCGCTCCCTCGACCGTCACCACCCTCAGCCCCATCGCGGCCTTGCCGAGGGTGCGACCGCGCCACAGCGTCTCGAAGGCGACCGGGTAGCCGAGCAGCACCACGAGGTTGAGCGCCAGCAGGACGCTGACCGCGACCCAGGACGGCACCGCGGCGTCGGCGGCGACGGCGAGGAACCCCAGCCCGACGTTGAGGATCACCAGGACGGTTCCGATGACGACGGTGTCGACGGCGTAGGCGACGCTGCGCGACCCGACGCCGGCCTCGTCGAAGTCCAAGGGCACCGCCTCCGGCGTGACGACGCCACCGCCCGTCCGGGCGGCCCGGTCCGTCCCCGCCCCCACCGCGTCGTCCTCCCGTCACCGGTCCCGTAACCCCTATCCTGCCCGCAACGGTGGACATCGACCGCTTCCTGACGGACAACGAGGGGGACTGGGCCCGCCTCGACAGCCTGGTCCGGCGCGCCGAGCGCGACCTGTCCCGCCTGTCGCCCGCGGAGCTGGACGACCTCGTCGCCGGCTACCAACGGGTCGGCACGCAGCTGTCGGTCGCGCGCACGACGCTGCGGGACCCGGCGCTCACGGCGCGGCTGTCGGCACTGACGGCGCGCGCCGCGGCGGTCGTCTACGGCAGCGCGCCACGGTCGTGGGGCGCCGCGGCCCGCTTCGTCACCGACACGTTTCCCGCCGCGTTGTGGCACCACCGCGCGTTCGTCGGGATCGCGACGGCGCTGTTCGTGGTCCCGGCGCTGGCGCTGGGCGTCTGGCTGGCCGCGTCGCCGGTGGCCCTGGACGTGGCGGTGCCGCCCGCGCTGCAGGAGGCCTACGTCGAGCAGGACTTCGCCGCCTACTACTCCTCCGAGCCGTCCGCGCAGTTCGCCTCGACGGTCACGACGAACAACATCCGCGTCGGGATCCTCGCGTTCGCCGCAGGGGTGCTGCTGTGCGTCCCGACGGCGGCCGTGCTGGCGCTCAACGGCGCCAACCTCGGCGTCGCCGCGGGGCTGTTCGCCGCCGCAGGTGAGCAGCCGCTGTTCTGGGGCCTGATCCTGCCGCACGGGCTGCTGGAGCTGACCGCAGTCTTCGTCGCCGGGGGCGCGGGTCTCCGGCTGGGCTGGACCCTCGTCGACCCGGGCGACCGTCCGCGTGCCGAGGCGCTGGTCGACGAGGGCGCCGGGCCGTGGTCATCGTGATCGGCCTCGTCGTCGTGTTCGGCGTCGCGGGTGCCATCGAGGGCTTCGTGACCGGGTCGCGCCTGCCGACCGCCGCGCGGGTCGCGATCGGCGCGGCCGCCGAGACCGTCTTCGTCGCGTACGCCGTCGTCCGCGGCCGCGCCGCGGCGGCCCGTGGCCGGACCGGCGCGCTCGGCGAGGACCGGGAGGGGCCGGCCGGGCCTCAGCCGTGCAACCCCCCTCCGGGAGACAGGCCCTGGACCCACCTCACACGCCGGGCGGCTTTCGTGCAACGACCCCCTCCGGGAGACAGGCCCTGGGACGCACCTCACACGCCGGGCGGCTTTCGTGCAACGACTCCCTCCGGGAGACAGGCCCTGGACGCACCTCACACGCCGGCGGCTTTCGTGCAACCACTCCCTCGGGAGACAGCCCTAGAGGCGGCCGGTGGCCTTGACCCGCAGGTAGGCGTCGGCGACCTCCGGGGCGAAGCGCGCCCGGGCGGCGCGTCGACGACGACCGCGCCGCCCGCCCGCAGGCGCGCGACCGTGCGCCGGCGCCCGCCGAGCGCCGGCACGGCGGCGGCCTTGCGGAACGCTCCCGCGGCGTCGGTTGGCACGGCGCGGGCCCAACGCGCCACCTCGGGGTCGCGCAGGCCGGCGACGACGACGAGGTGGTCGCGCACGACCAGCGGCAGCGCCGGCAGCAGGGTCTGGGCGACCGGCTGCTCGGCGAGCTCGGTGACGACGACGAGGAGCGCCCGCCGCCGGAACCGGGCGAGCGTCTCGACGAAGGCTCCGCGGTAGTCGCTCTCCACGAGCAGCGGCTCCAGCGGCGCCATCGCCTCGGTGACGCGCACCAGCTGCGCCGACGTCCCGCCGGGCGGCACGATCGCGCGGACACGGTCGGCGAAGGCGACCAGACCGACCCGGTCCCCCAGCCGCGTCCCGACGGCGGTCAGCATCATGGCCGCGTCCATGCCGTGGTCCAGGCGCGGCACGTCGCCGGGCCGCCCGCCGTCCGGATGACCGCCGGGGTCCGCGGGCAGGGCCACGCGGCCGGCCATCGTCCGACCGCAGTCGAGCAGCACGACGACGGTCTGGTTGCGCTCGGCGCGGTAGGTGCGGACGATGGGTCGGCGGGCGCGGGCCGTCGCCGCCCAGTCGATGCGCCGCGAGTCGTCGTCGACCGAGTAGTCGCGGAGGCTGTCGAACTCGGTGCCGCCGCCGCGGCCCTGCGCCGAGCGCAGGCCGACCTGCAGCAGCCGGCTGCGCTCGACCCGCAGTTCGGCGTCGCGCCGCGAGCGGAACGGCGGGTGCACGCGCACCTGGCCGGGCACGTCGATGGCGGCCTGCCGCGCGACGAGCCGCAGCGGACCCTCCACGCGCAGGGTGACGCGCGCGAGCCGGAAGTGCCCGCGGCGCGACGGGACGATGGTCGTGGCGGTGGTCGCGCTGCCACCGGGCGGCACGTCCAACCGCGCCCGGCGGCTCGCGGGGCGCAGGGAGGGCGCCAGGTCGTCGGCCAGCCGCAGCCGCGCCCGCCGGCGCCGGGGGTTGACCACCCGCCAGCGGACCTCCGCGGCGGTGTCGAGCACGACCGTGGCGGCGACCTCGCGGGTCACCACCAGATCCCGGGGCCTCGGCGCCCGCAGCCAGTCCCACAACGCGGCGGCGAGCAGCGCCAGGTCGACGAGCACGAGCGCGAGGACCGGTTCGGGGGACACGAGCACGACGGCCGCGCCGGCGGCGACCGCCGCCGCCAGCCGCCAGGTGGGAACGGGCACGGCCCTACCGGCCCCCGCCCCCACGGCGCGCCCGGCAGCCGCCGTCCTCGCGCGCCGGACCCGTCACCGCGGCACCGGCACCGACGCGAGCAGGCCGCTGAGCACGCCGTCGGCGGTGCCGCCCTCGAGCTCGACCTCGGGGCGCACGAGCACCCGGTGGCGCAAGGCCGGCAGCGCCATGGCCTTCACCTCGTCGGGCGTGACGTAGTCCCTGCCCGCGAGGAACGCCCAGGCCTTGGCGGCGTGCAGGAGCATCGCCGTCCCCCGCGGGCTCACCCCCAGCGTCAGCGACGGCGACTCGCGCGTCGCACCGGCCAGGTCGACGAGGTAGCCGAGAACGGCATCGTCGACCCGCACGCCGTCGACGACCGCCGCCGCGGCCGCGAGCTCGTAGGCGCCGGCGACCGGCTCGACGCCGAGCGAGGCGATGTCGTGAGGGTCCATGCCGCGATGGTGGCGGGCCAGGACGTCGCGCTCCTGCTCCGCGGTCGGGTAGTCGACGACGAGCTTGAGCAGGAACCGGTCGAGCTGCGCCTCGGGCAGCGGGTAGGTGCCTTCGTACTCCACCGGGTTCTGCGTCGCGACGACGAGGAACGGGTCGGGCAGCGGCCGAGGGTCGCCGGTGACCGACACCTGCCGTTCCTCCATCGCCTCCAGCAGGGCCGCCTGCGTCTTGGGCGGCGTGCGGTTCACCTCGTCGGCGAGCAGGACGTTGGTGAACACCGGCCCCGGTCGGAAGGAGAACTCGCCGGTCGGCCCCGCGTACACCACCTGACCGGTGACGTCGGACGGCATGAGGTCGGGGGTGAACTGGACCCGTTTGGCGTCCAGGCGCAGCGCGGCCGCGAGCGCCTTGACGAGCAGGGTCTTGGCGGTGCCGGGCACCCCCTCGAGCAGCACGTGGCCGCGCACGAGCAGCGCGACGAGCAACCCGGTGACGATGCCGTCCTGGCCGACGACGGCCTTGGCGATCTCGGCGCGCACAGCGGCGACCGACTCGCGGGCGGCGGAGGGGTCACCGGACACCGGCGGCCCCCCGGGATCGTGGGACAGCGGGCACGGGCGGGCCGGCGGTGTCCGGGCCCTGCCGCGGCGAGGGCGCGTCCGTGGGCACCGCGGCGAGGGTGCCGGCGACGCGCGCCCGGACTGCCTCGACGCGCGGGCCGAGGGCGACCAGCTCGGCGTGCGAGGCGAGCCGGCCGGGGTGCAGGACGTCGAGCAGCTCGCCGGCGGGGACTCCGCGGCGTCCGGCGGCGGCCGCCACCACCGACGGCTCGGCGGTCTCGGGCAGGACCGAGCCACCCGCACAGGGCCCGGCGCAGGTCGTCGCGCAGCGACTGCCCAGGCACGGTCCCGGCCGCCGGCGCGCTGCAGCAGGCGGCCGACCGCGACGACGAGCTCCGAGCCGGGCAGGCGCACCGCGGCCGGTTCGGTCACCGGCTTGCCCAGGCGCCGGGCGCGCCACGCCACCACGACGCCGAACGCGAGGGCGAGCTGCAGCAGGGCGGCGCGGACCCGGCGCGGGACGAGGTCGGCGAGGCCGAGGTCTCCCTGGCCCGGCAGCGCGGAGCCAGGACGCAGGATCGTGACGTCGGTGCCCGGTCGCGGGGCGAGCAGTGCGACGGCGAGCACGGCGTTGTCGGCTCGCCCCAGGAGCGCCGACCAGGAACCCGGGGCCGCCGACGACGACGAGGGTGCCGTCGCCGACCGGCTCGGCCACCAGCCGGCTGCCCGCGTCGCGGCGGTAGCACCCCGTCGCTCCCGCCGGCGCGGTGAACGTCGTCGAGCCGGGTGCCAGGACCCGCTCGGCGCCGGCCAGCGCGGGCAGGTCGCACACCGTGGAAGGCTCGCGGCGACGACACCCAGGTCGGTGACGCCGGCCGGCTCGGGGGCGAGCTGCGAGCGCCCTCGGCGACCACGACCGTCGCGCCCGCCTCCGCCGCCGCGCAGCGCCTCGGCCGCCTCGCCTCGTCGGCGTGGTCGGCGAGCACGAGGACGGTGCCGGGGCGGGCGGGCAGTCGATCGGTCACCTCGACACGGGCACCGACCTCGCGCAGGACCGCGACGAGCGCCGCCGTGCCGTCGCCCGCGGTCGACGCCGGATCGAGCGGGACGTCGCTGCGGGGCCGGGCCAGCAGGGCGACCCCGGCGAGCAGGACAGCGACGAGGGCGATCACCGGTCCCGCCCGCCGCAGGTGCCGGCGCGCCGTCGCTTGCGGCGATCGCACCACGGCGGCGTCGCTCACGTCGCCCGCCGTGACCGCGGACCCCCGGCGGCGTCGCTCACGTCGCCGTGCCCACCGGCCGGCGCGACAGGCCGGCGGCGTCGCGGACGTCGGCGACCTGCCGGGCGAAGGCGGCGACGTCCTCGGCACCGGCGCGGGCCTGCCCGTACCAGACGGCCTCGAAGCGCCGGGTCGCGCCGGCGAACGCGCTCCCGGCGGACGGAACGTGCTCGGCGACCTCCGCCGCGTACTCCCCCGTCGTCCGTCCCGCGACCTCCTCGACGAGGCCGGCGGCGGCGAGCTCGGCGAGCAGCCCGCGGTAGCCGCATCGCAGCGCCTCACGGAAGCGGCCCTGCCGCTCGGCGGCGCCGGCGTCGTCCCACCACTGCGCCGGCGAGCGGCGTTCGCGTGCCACCGACCGGGGGACGGAGCGGGCGTCCCGACCGACCTTGCGGATGAAGCGCACCGCGGCGAACCCGAGCACCGCGCACACTCCCACGAGCACGACCGTCCCCACGATCGACCCGCGGTTGCCGCCGCCCACGAGCTCGATGACGCGCGCGAACCCTTCGGCCAGCAGGCCCAGCAGCCGCTCCCACCACGCCGGGCGAGCGTCGGCGAACTCGGGCCGGCCGAGCACCTCGGCGGTGACCCGGCGCACCTGCTCCGGGTCGACGGCGGAGACGGGCAGCTCAGCCAGGAAAGCCGCCGAAGCCCTCGGGCCACGCGCCGTACCCCTGCTCCGGGCCGCCGAGCTGCCCGGCGAGCCGCTCCAGGTCCAGGCCCTCCCGGCGGACGCGGGCGTCGTAGTACAGCAGCGTCTGGGCGTTGGCCGTGACCGGCGCCGAGACGACCCCGGCCAGGATCGACCCGGCGGTCGTCAGCACCAGACCGGTCGCCCCACCGACCAGCAACCCGGGAATGCTGAACGGCAGAACCAGGACCGCTCCGACGGCGATCGCGACGAGGTAGGCCAGCAGCAAGGTGCCCAGCACCGGCCAGAAGCGGCTTCGCACCAGCCGCGCGGACCGGCGCAGCGCCATCACCGGTCCGGTCCGCTCGACGACCACGACCGGGTAGACGAGCGCGAACAGCGCCGCCAGCGCGAGCATGCCCACCAGCCCGAGCAGCAACAGCAGCAGGCCGGCGACCACGACGCCGAGTGCCCCGTCGGCCGCGCCGAGGCCGAGCGCCACGACGCCCGGCACCAGCGCGAGCAGCAACGCCAGCACGAACAGCAGGTTGGCGCCGACGAGCGCACCGTAGCGCCGCAGCGCAGCCTTGAGTGCCGCTGCCGGCTGCGGGTCGCCGCCCTCGTAGCCCGTCGCCGCGATGCGGCAGGCGATGCCGTTGACCAGCGGCGTGACGAGCAGGGCGTTGGCCAGGCCGACGCCGAACACGCCGAGCAGGGCCGTCACGTCCGCGCCGCCGGCCCGCAGCGCCTCGGAGGCGGCGGGGTTGTTGAACTGCTCCAACAGGCCGACCCCGCCGCCGGTCTCGTAGCCGAGGTAGCTCGTCAGGAGGTTGACGGGCACGACGATCACGCCGAGCGCCAGCAGGTAGGTCCGCCAGTGGCGGACGAGCAGCCGGAACATGCCGTCGAGGATCTCGCCGAGGGACAGGGGGCGCAGCTGCGGGGGTCCGGCGCCCGGCTCCCGTCCGTACCCGGGTCCCCGCCCGGGCTGTCCCGTGCCGGACGGCCCCCCCGACTCCTCCGGCTGGGGTGCCCAGCTGCCGTCGCCGGAGCGGCCGTCCATCATCTGCTCCTGCCCGCCGCCGGTCCGGTGCCGCCGGCTCCCACGAAGGGTAGCGGCGGGCTCAGGACGACCGACCGCTCTCGCGACCGCCTTGTGCACGCAGGTCGCCCAGCGCCGCCTCTGCCCGCAGCGCCGCGGCATCCTCGTCGGCGCCGGACGCACCGGCGGGCGGATGGACTGCGCGGGGGCGGCGCGCTGCCGCGCCCGGCGTGACGGCGTGGCGGCCTCGCGGGGCGTCGCCCGCGAGCTCCGCCGCGGGCGGCGCACCGGCTGCGACCAGCGCCTGGCACCTGCAGCTCCGGGAGCGCCCGTCGGTCGCGGCGGGCGGCGCCTGCGTTGGCGCTGGCGTGCCCTCACGCCGCACCTCGGCGCGGCGGCGGGCCGGCTGACCACCTCGGGCGCGCGACCGCCAGAAGGTCCGCGTACGCCGTCGCGAGGGTCTCCAGGTGCAGGTCGACCGTGGCGGGGTCGTAGCCGGGAAATGCCAACGGGAAATCGACCCGCGCGACGTCGGCGGCGCTGGGCAGCACGTCCCGAACCGGCGCCGCGGGCGGGGCCGGGGTCGCGCTCCTCGCGGTAGTAGGCGACGAGCACGACGATCAGGCCGGCCAGGCTCGTGACGACCGCGAGGGGCAGCGGTCGGCACTCTACGATGCGCCCATGCGCCGGGGACGCTGCGCTCGCGCACCTTCGAGCTCGGCGCGCGCTCGTCATGGCCATCGTCAACCGCACGCGGACTCCTTGTCGACCGCGGCCGCACTACGGGCTGGGCGCCGCGGTCCGGGCCGGCTCGCCGCGGTCGAGGCGGCGCCGACATCGTCGACGTCGGGGGGTGAGGGCCGCACCCGGCGAGGTTCCGGTCGGCGAAGGGCCCAGCCGGCGCAGGTTCCCCTTCGTCGAGGCGTTCCGCCGCCTCAGCGACACGCCGGTGTCGGTCGACACCTTCCGCGCCGCCGTCGCCCGCGCCGACGCGCTGGACGCCGGCGCCGGCCTCGTCAACGACGTGTCGGGCATGGCCGACCCCGAGGTCGCCGACGTCGTCGCCAGCCAGGCGGCACATGCGCTGGTCGTCATGCACGCAAGCGGCCGCCGCGCACCCGCCCGTTCCGCCGAGCTACCTGCCCGACGTCGACCGTCGTCGTGGCTGCCTGCCAGGCGCTCGCCGACGAGGCGAACGACGCGGCGTGCCCGCCGACGCGATCGTCGTCGACCCGGGGCCACGACTTCGGCAAGAACACCGTCCACTCGCTCGAGCTGACCCGCCGGCTGCCCGAGCTGTGCGCCCTCGGCTACCCGGTGCTCGTGGCGCTCAGCCGCAAGGACTTCCTCGGCGAGACGATCGGCGGGGTGGACGTCGACGAGCGCCTCGAGGCGTCGCTGGCCGCCGCGGCGCTGTCGGTGAGCCTCGGCGCCCGGATCGTGCGCGCCCACGACGTGCTCGCGACCGTCCGGGCGGTGCGCACGACCGAGGCGATCCTCGGCTGGCGCCTGCCGGCCGTCAGCGCCCGCGGCCTGGACTGACCGCTACAGCGGCCCGCGGCTGCCGCTTCCGTCGAGCGCCACGCTGTCGCGCAGTCCGACGTCCATGTCTTGCCCATGTCTTGTGCTTCCTTCGGCTCAGGAGCCGCCGACGTCGAGGTCGGCGCGCCGATCGAACGGGATCGTCGCGCAGTCGGGGCCCGCCGCCGGCGTCGTCTCGGTCGTCTCGAACTGGCGGCGACCGGCGGTGAGCTGGCGGAAGTCGACCACCACGCGGCCGCGCTCGTCGACCCGCACCGCGAAGCCGGTCAGGCCGCGCAGGCGAGGACCAGGCGCCCTGCTGGTCGAGCGCGAGGCGGTCGCGTTGGCGCCGAACCATCCGGAGCTGGGACACCACGCCACCCCCGAGCGCCGGTACTCCTTGGGGCAGCGGCCCGTTGGTGTTGAACGCGACGAAACAGGTCGCCGACGGTCGGCCCAGGCGCAGGGGTTGTTGCCGTTGAATCACACCCGCCGTGGACGGGCCACGACCGCGGCCCGCACCATCGGCTCCGGGCCGACGACGGTCTCCTGCGGACCGGGGCGCAGGCCGACGAAGAACACGGAACGCCGGCGAGCGGCAACGCGACGCGCAGGACGCGCACGAGCAGCTCGTCAGCTCGCGCCCGGACCGGCGCTCGGGACGAGCCGGCGGCCGGGGCGCCGCCGCGCGTCGACCGCCCGGGCCGGGCACGGGGGGTCGGAACGGTCGGGGGCCCGTCCCCGGCCCCCGGCGTCCCTCTGGTCGCGCACGTCGCCGAGGGTNGCCAGGGCCCCCCGAGGCGGGTATGACCCGCGTCCTTTGCGTCGCCCGCCCCGGGGGGGGTCGCAGGCTGCACCGGGGGGGGGCGGGGGGGGGGTACGGGGCGGGGGCGCGGGTGCGTGCGTCCCGCCGGTGGACTTGCGGGGGCCGGACGTCTGGGACTGCGGGTGGGGGGGGCCGGCGCGGGGCCGTCCCCCGCGGAGGTGCTCGCACGGCAGCTCGGGGGGCACGCGGCCTTCGCGGGGCCGTCCCCTGGCGCCGCCGCCTCGGCCGCCGGAGTCACCGGACCAGGAACGGCATCGACGTGGGGGGTCTGAGGATCATCTCGCCCAGACCCGCGCCCTGGCGGCACTGCTCAGCGACCCGGCGCTCGGCGGGCCTGTGCCGGCCCTGCTCGCCGCCGACCTCAGCGCTCCACCCGGGAGTCCGGAGGTGCGGGCGCTCACCGACGTCATGGTCGACACCTGGGTCGCCGGCGGCGGCGACCCGGACGGCGTCACACTCAGCTCGAGCAACCCTTTCGCCCCGATCGAGGCCGGCAAGCAGATCGACCGGCGCATCGACTACGTGCTGGCCCGGCCGGGCACGGAGGGGCGGTCCGTGTCCGTGCGGCAGGTCTTCGTCGCAGCTGCGCCCGTCGACGACCTGCCGCCCTGCGACCACTACGCCGTCGTCGCCGACCTCCTGCCCTAGCGCGGCGGCCGAGCGGACCGCCAGTTCACCGGGCGGGCGGGACTTCCTCAGGGTGAGGCAGGCGCCGGCGGTGCGACACGATCACCGCAGGCGGCGACGGGCGGGTCCTCCCGCCACCGACGCAGGGCCCCCAGCGCGGCGACGACGACCGCGGTGACCGGAACCGCGAAGAGCGCGCCGACGACACCGGCCAACAGACCGGCGGCCGTGAGGACCCCGAGGATCACCACCGGATGCAGCCGGACCCGCCGTCCGATGACGACGGGCTGGAAGAAGTGGCCCTCGACCTGATCGATGAGCACCGCCAGGCCCAACACGAGCAGGCCGGCGGTCAGCCCCCGCGTCACCAGGGCCACCAGGACCGCCACCGCGCCCGCCGCCAGGGCACCCACAATAGGCACCCAGCTGAAGAAGAACTCGATGACCGCCAGAGCCACGATGAGGGGCACACCGATGACGGCCAAGCCGATGGCGGTCAGCACCGCGTTGAACAGAGCGAGCAGCGCGACGCCCCACAGGTAACCGGTGAGCGTCGACCAGGCGGCGCGGCCCATCCGGCGGGCGGGTTCGCGCTGCTCGTCAGACAGGTGCTCGATCGCCCAACTCGCGATCTCGTCGCCGTCCTTGATCAGGAAGAAGGCCGTGACCAGCGCCAACACCAGCCCCGCGAGGACCTCCACGACCAACAGGCCGGCGTCGAAGGCCATCGACACCATGCCGCCGGATCCTGTGGGACTGATCCCCACCACGCTGAGCAGACGCTGACGGACCATCTCCACCTGGTCGGAGTTGAGCGCGAGCGGCGGCCCGACGAGCCAGTTCCTGGCCGCGTCGATCGCCTGACGCACCTGGCTCTGCACCTGACCGAGCTCCGAGACGAACCGGGGCACCAGGTACAGGCCCACAGCGACGAGCCCTAGTCGAGCCCCGACCAGGACGCAGAAGGCTGCGAGGAACCGCGGTCAGCCATGCCGCGCCAGCCAGTCCGCCGCGGGCTTGAGCAGCGCGGTCGCGACCACCGCCACGGCCACCGGGACCACGAGCAGCAACAGCTTCGTCAGCAGCGTCGCCACCAGCCACACTCCCGCAGCCAGCAGCAGCAACCGCCACACCCACGCCGCGGTGACCTGCAAAGCCGGCGGAACCGGTGGCCGCCCCTCCTCAGGCATCATCCGTCCTCTTGCGCTGCCGCCGGCTCCCCGGGCTTGCCGGTCCGGCACTGCGCCGCCGGTTCCCGAAGTGAAGCAGACCCCGCGTACACGGACGGCCGCGAGCGCAACGGCATGCCTCCCCGCACCGCGGCTGAGGCGGTGCGGGGAGGCGTTGAGGCCCAGGGCCGTTCGCGCGCAATCCGTGCGACCCGTGGATCACTCGGCGGGCGGCTCGCTGATGGAGTCGGCGACGATGTAGGTCTGCTGCTCGAAGTCGGCGAACAGCTCGTCGTCGAGGTCCACGCCGAACTCGTCCTCGAACCCGGTGACGGTGAAGTTCTCACGCACGGTCCCGGTGACCTGCACCGGCGCGTCAGGTTCGACGATCTCGTTGTCACCCATGCCGGTGGCGGAGGTGACCAGCAGCGGCCCCTGCGGCCCGCTGAGCGTGAAGGCGTTCGTGCCGAGGGTCTCCTCGACCTCTGAACTGACGGTCACCGTCTCGCCGACGAAGGAGTCGACGTCAGCCATGACCTCGTCGTCGGCGAGCTCTCCGCCCGCGGGGTCGTCGGGCGCCACCGCTTCCTTCTCGATCGCCCCGACGCGTTCCTCCAGCGCGGTGAACCTCTCCTCGAAGGCCGCGAAGTCGGCTTGGAGGTCGCCGACGTCGGCGCCGGCCTCGGGCCCGGCGGTGTCGGATTCACGCCGCCAGGCCGAGCGCCAGCGTCGCCAGCACGGCTGCGAGGGCGGGCTTTCTCGGGATGTTCAGGAAAGGCATCGTCTCGGCTCTCTTTCTCGATCGGTTTCGTCGACCGCGGGGGCGCGGCGACGCTGGAGCAACGGCCGTCGGGATCGAGGGCCGCGTCGCACACTCCAACCGTGCCGCGCGCGCGTGGCCGGGCTGTGCGCGTAACGTACGACAAGCACCAGGTCTGCTGTGCGCGTAACGCACGGGCGCGTCCCTGTCGACGACTGGCACAGGTCTGTCGAAGACGGTCGAGGTCCGCGGTGGGACGGAGGCGCTGGAGCGCCTGGCGGGCGAGCAGGTCGACCTGGTCCTGCTCGACCTGATGCTGCCGTGGCTCGACGGCTTCGACGTCGGTCGTCGTATCCGGCAGCGCTCGCAGGTGCCGATGGTCATCGTGACCGCCAAGGACGACACCGCCGATCTGGTGGCCGGCCTGGAGATGGGCGCCGACGACTACGTCACCAAGCCGTTCGAGGGACCCGAGCTGCTGGCCCAGGTCCGGCAGTGCTCCGCCGGGCGGCCCCCGACCGCCAGGAGGCCGTGGAGGTGGGCCGCCTGCGCCTGGACCCGGCCGCGTTCGCGGCGACCAAGGACGGCTCGGCGCTGGAGCTGTCAGCCACCGAGTTCCGCCTGCTGCTGGAGCTGGCACGCTCGGCCGGGCGCGTGCTGAGCAGGGAGGTGCTGCTCGACCGGGTGTGGGACTACGACTATCTGGGCGATTCGCGCCTGGTCGACATGGCGATCAAGCGCCTGCGCCGCAAGGTCGAGGACGACCCGCGACAGCCCGGCTGGTGACGACGGTCGCGGTGTCGGCTACCGGCTGGAGGCGCCGTGAGCGGGACGGAGGGGCGCGCGTCATGCGGCGGACGGGTGGCGTGGCCGGCTGAGGCTGGTCGCCGCCTTCGCCGTGATCGCCGGGTTCGTCACCGGAGCGCTGGCCGGCGCGGTGTACGCCACGGTGCGAGACGACCGTCTGGCGGCGTTCGAGCAGCGCTCGATCTCCGACACCAAGCTCGGTGTGCTCCTGTTGCCGCCGGATTCGCCGCCTTCCGAGATCGCGGTCCGCCTCCCCCGCGCAGTCCTCGCAGCCGGAGTCCGAGGCGGTCGTTCTCGCCGAGGGCGCCACGTTCGCCCACGCCCCAGACCTGTCCGCCGACGACATCCCCCGGGACGTGCGCGCCGGCGTGGAGAGCGGGCGGCTGGCGACCGGCGACAGCCGGCTGCCGCAGGAGACGCTACCTCACCGTCGGTCTGCCGTTGACTGAGCCGACCCGCCTCGTGTTCGTGTTCCACTCCCAGCGGCGGCTGCTCGACGGGCTGGCCGACCTGCGGATGCTGCTCCTCGCCGGCTGGCTGGCCGTCGTGGCGGCGGAGTGCGCTGACCGGCAACGTCGTCGCCCGCCGCAAGCTCGACGCGCTCGCCGCGGCGCACGAGCGGCGCGCGCGCCTTCGCGGCCCATGTCTCCCACGAGCTGCAGACCCCGTTGGGCACGATGGTGACCGCGGCATCGCTGCTCGCCGACCAGCTCGAGTCTCTACCCGAGAACGCCCGGCTGCCGGCGGAGCTCCTCGTCACCGACACCCGCCGCCTGCGCCGGCTGGTGAGCGACCTGCTGGAGCTGTCGCGGCTGGACGCCACGCAGGTGCCCGAGCAGGCCGAGGCCCGGCGGCTCGCCGACGTCGTGGCGGCCACGATCGCCGGCCGCGGTTGGCACGAGCGCGTCGACGTGGTGGAGACCGACCCGTCCGTGACGGTGGCCGCCGCGCCGGCGAGGGTGGACCGGATCGTCGGGCACCTGATCGACAACGCGCTGGCGCACGGAGGGGGTCACGCGCAGGTGCGGGTGTGGCACTCAGATGACATGGCGTTCGTGGAGGTCGCCGACCGCGGGCCCGGGATCCTCCCCGAGGAGCTGCCGAAGGTCTTCGAGCGGTTCTACCGGGGCTCGAACGCCGGCGCCGACGGCGGCAACGGCCTGGGTCTGGCCATCGCCCTGCAACACGCCCGCCGTGTCGCGGGACGATCACGCTCGACAGCGCCCCAGGGGCGGGCACGCGCGCCACCCTCCGCCTGCCGGCCGTCGCCGGCGCGCCGACGGCTGCGCGCACGGATCGTCGCGCGCACGCTCCGGCCGGGGTCGCCGCGGGCCGGCTCCCTCGGCCGTCCTCCTGACCGCCCGCGGTCCCGCGACCCACGGGGGGAGCCGCCGGTCGGGCGGCTCGCAGCCGCTCGCGCGGCTCGGGTGGGCCGTCGCAGCGATCCGGGATACCGTGCGCCCGACGAGCGCGACACCGGGAGGGCCCGTGGCCAAGAGCCGCCAGAGCTGGGACGAGTACTTCCTGTCGCTGGCCGGTCAGGCCGCGAGCCGTTCGAACTGCAGTCGCCGGCGCGTCGGGGCGGTCATCGTCCAGGACCGCCGCATCCGGTCGACCGGCTACAACGGCCCGCCGTCGGGCTACGGCCACTGCGACGCCGGCGCCTGCCCCCGCGCGGTCACCGAGACGCCGCGCAGCTTCGGCTACGACAACTGCGTCGCAATCCACGCCGAGGCCAACGCGCTGCTGTTCGCCGACCACGAGGACCGCGAGCGCGCGACGCTGTACACGACGCACGCGCCGTGCTTCTCGTGCGCCAAGCTCATCGCCAACTCCGGCGTCACCGAGGTGGTCGCGGCCGGGGGCCGCTACGAGGGCTGGGAGCAGACCCGGCGCTTCCTCCAGGACTGCCGGGTGCGGGTGCGGGTGCTCGACGGGCTCGAGCACGCCGTCCCGCTGCCGCTGTAGCGGCGCCGGGGGCGTTCACCGCGGCCCGCAGAGGGTGACACTGGCGCCGTGAGCGTCCAGCACGCGGAGCACCCAGCGAGCCCGGCGGGCGGCGACGCGCCGCGGCAGCGCCGCGCCCTGGTGTTCGCGCTCGTCGTCAACCTCGCGTTCCTCGGGGTGGAGGTCGTGGCCGGTCTGGCGTTCGGGTCGCTCGCGCTGCTCGCCGACGCCGGTCACCTGCTCAGCGACGTCGCGGCCCTCGCGCTCGCGCTCGTCGCCCTGCACCTGGCGACCCGGCCCGCGACGGGCCGCCACTCCTACGGCTTGCAGCGCGCCGAGCTGCTGGCGGCGCTCGTCAACGGCACCACGCTGCTCGCCGTCGCCGGCTGGGTCGCGGTGGAGGCCGTGCGCCGCCTCGGCGACCCGCCGCCGGTGCAGGGTGCCGGTCTGCTGGCGGTCGCCGTCACGGGCCTGGTGGTCAACGTCGTCGCCGCGCTCGTCCTGCGCCGCAGCGCCGGGGACAACCTCAACGTGCGCGCGGCGCTGCTGCACCTGCTCGCCGACGCCCTGGGCAGCGTCGGCGCGATCGTCGCCGGTGTCGCGGTCCTGTTCGGCGCCGCGTGGGCCGACCCCGCCGTGTCGCTGCTGATCGCCGTGCTCATCGTCGCCTCGACCTGGTCGCTGGTCCGCGAGGTCGTCCACGTCCTGCTCGAGGGAACGCCCAGCGGCGTCGACCCTCGCACGGTGGCCGCGGCGCTGCACGAGGCGGACGCGGTCGACCGGGTCCACCACCTGCACGTGTGGCGCCTGTCGTCGGGCTCGGTCGCGCTGTCCGCCCACGTCGTCGCGACGCACGTCACGACGCTGCACGACGCGCAGCTGCTCGCCGACCGCCTCAAGGATCTGCTGGCCGCCCGCTTCGGCATCGACCACGCGACGCTGGAGCTGGAGTGCCACGACTGCCGTGGCTCGACGTTCGTCTCCTCCGCCGCGCTGCACGGCGCCGGCGACGATCTCAACCTGTCAGGGCGACGAACGCCTCGGTGAGCGCGGCCAGCCGCCGGTCCGCGCGTCCGCGCGCGACCGCGACCGGCTCGCCGGGCGCCACCGGCTCGACGACCTCGACGTAGAGCTTGAGCAGCGGCTCGGTGCCGCTGGGGCGGACCTGCAGCCGCGACCCGTCGGCCAGCGTCATGCCGATCAGCGGGGTCGGTGGTGTCGTCAGGGGCTCGGCCGGGCGGCCGTCGGCGTAGGTCCGCGTGCCGGCCTCGTGGTCGGCGATGGCGACGACCGCCACGCCTTCCACCGCCCGCGGGGCGTCCTCGCGCAGCCGGCGCAGCACCGTGGCGACGCGTTCGGGGCCCTGGGGTCCTTCCAGGCGCAACGACCGCCCCGCGGTCGCATGAACCCCGTGGCGCCGCGCGAGGTCGTCGCCGACGTCGTCGAGGCGGCGGCCGTCGGCCTTGAGGGTCGCGGCGGCGTCGGCGAGGACCAGCGCCGCCGACATGCCGTCCTTGTCCATCACCACAGTCCCGCACATCGCGCCCAGCGCCTGCTCGTAGGCCAGCACCATCCGCCCGCCGGCCGCCTGCGCCTCCAGCGCCGCCTTCGCCAGCCACTTGAAGCCGGTCAGCGTCTCGGCGTAGCCGACGGCGTGCGCCGCCGCGATGCGCGACAGCAGCGACGACGACACGACCGTCGTCGCCACGACCCGATCCGGCCCGGACTCCCCCGAGACGAGCAGCCACTCGGCGAGCAGGCAGCCGATCTCGTCGCCCGACAGGACCCGCCAGCCGCCGGCGCCGTCGGGCACGGCGGCGGCGATCCGGTCGCCGTCGGGGTCGTTTGCGAGCACGAGGTCGGCGTCGCGGTGCCGGGCCATGGCGACGGCGAGGTCCAGCGCACCGGCCTGTTCGGGGTTGGGGAACGCGACGGTCGGGAAGTCGGGATCGGGCTCGGCCTGCTCGGCGACGACGGTGACGTCCGCGAAGCCGGCGCGCGCCAGCAGCTCGCCCGCGACCGCCGCCGCGACGCCGTGCAACGGGGTGTAGACGATGCGCAGGTCGCGGTGCTGGGGATGCAGCGGCAGCGACAGCGCCGCGTCGAGGTACGCGGCCGTCACCTCGCCGCCGACGTCGCGGACCCGCTCGTCGCCGGGTGCGGCCAGCCGCACGTCGCCCGGGTCGCCGGCGGCGTCGATGGCGGCGCTGATCTCGCTGTCGAGCGGCGCGACGATCTGCGCCCCGTCGCCCCAGTAGACCTTGTAGCCGTTGTCCGCGGCGGGGTTGTGGCTCGCCGTGATCTGGACGCCGGCGGCCGCGCCGAGGTGGCGGACGGAGAAGGCCACCAGCGGGGTCGGGCTGAGCCCGGGCAGGCGGTGCACGCGCAAGCCGGCGCCGGCCAGCACCCGGGCGACGTCCTCGGCGAACGCCGCCGAGCCGTGCCGGGCGTCGTGACCCACGACGACGCCGCGGTCGCGGCTGCCCGCCTCGCGGGCCAGGCGGGCGGCCAGCCCCGCCGTGACGCGCCGGACCACGAGCCGGTTCATCCGCGCCGGGCCCGCACCCAGCGGCCCGCGGATCCCGGCGGTGCCGAACTCCAGGCGCGCACCGAAGCGCGCGGCCAGCGCGGCCTCGTCGCCGGCGTCGAGCAGGCGCCGCAGCTCGGCCCGGGTCGACTCGTCCGGGTCGGCGGCCAGCCACCGCTCCGCCTCCTGGCGTACGTCCATGCAAGCTCCTCGCCGCGCGCAGGGGAAGGCTATCCGTCACCGCCCCGCCGGCGGCCGGATGCGGTCACCCGGTTGAGCCGCGCGCCAGGAGGGGACAGCGGCGGCATGGACGACTACCAGCCCTCGGTTCTGCTCGACCTCGACGGCACGCTCGTCGACTCGGTGTTCCTCCACGTCGTGGCGTGGGACGCCGCGCTGCGCGCCGCCGGGCACCGCGTGCCGATGTGGCGGATCCACGAGGGCATCGGCATGGGCTCCAAGCGGCTCGTCCCCTGGCTGCTCGGCGGGCACGTCGACGGGACCTCGGAGCTGTCCGACGACCACGAGCGCCGCTTCCTCGAGCACGCCGACGAGCTGCAGACCACACCGGGCGCGAAGGCGCTGATCGACGACCTGGAGCGGCGGGACATCCCGTTCCTCGTCGCGACCTCGGCGACGGCGCAGCTGCGCGAGGCGCTCGTCGAGGCCCTCGGGATGCCCGACCTGACGACCGCGGACGCCGACGACGTCAGCTCGCCGAAGCCGGCGCCAGACCTGCTGCTGGCGGCGTCCGCGACGCTGGGGCTCGATCCCGCGCACGCGACCCTCGTCGGGGACAGCCCGTGGGACGGGGAGGCCGCCGCGGCGATCGGCATGCGCTTCATCGCCGTGCGCACCGGCGGGTTCGGCGACGACCGCCTGCTCGACGGTGGCGCCTCGTCCGTCGTGGACGACCCCCGCGCCCTCGTGGGACGGCTCTAACCGCTCCCCAGTCGCCCGTTTGTTCTGATCCCCTCGGCGGACCGGGTGGATCAGAACAAACCGGGGTGGGGCGACACCAGCTCGGCGACGTCGACGTCGGGCGCGACGACCGGCGGCTCGGGCAGGCCCGGCGGCGGCGGGTACTTGTGGCCGATGCCCGTGTCGAAGGCGACGACGAGGTCGCCGGGGGTGATGTCGCCGGAGGCGGCGAGCTCGCCGACCGCCGCGACGACCGCACCGGTCTCCGGGCTGACGTAGCCGGCCCCGAACCGGCCGGCGAGGCGCTGCCCGCCGTCCATCGCGCTCTCGCTGACCGCCACCGCGGTGCCCCCCGACTCGCGGATCGCGTCCAGGACGAGGAAGTCGCCCACGGCGGCGGGCACGCGGATGCCTGCGGCGCGGGTGGCCGCGCCGGTCCAGGGTTCGGCGAAGCGCTCGCCGGCCTGGAAGGCGCGCACGATCGGCGCGCAGCCGGTCGTCTGGACGCTGACCATGCGCGGCCGGTCGGCGCCGATGAGCCCGAGCGCTTCGAGCTCGGCGAACGCCTTCCACATGCCCACCATGCCGGTGCCCCCGCCGGTGGGGTAGACGACGACGTCGGGCAGCCGCCAGCCGAGCTGCTCGGCGAGCTCCAGGCCCATCGTCTTCTTGCCCTCCGCACGGTAGGGCTCCTTCAGCGTGCTGACGTCGAACGCGCCGGTGGCGGCGGCGAGCCGCGCGCCGACCGCGCCGCAGTCGCTGATCAGCCCGTCGACGAGGATCACGCGGGCGCCGCACACGAGCGCCTCCTCACGGTTGGCGGCGGGCACGTCGACGGGCATGAGCACGGTCACGGTCAGGCCGGCGGCGGCGCCGTAGGCGGCCAGCGCGCCGGCGGCGTTGCCCGCGGAGGGGGCGAGCAGCGAGGGCGCGCCGAGCTCGGCGGCGCGGCTCACCGCGGCCGCCATCCCCCGCGCCTTGAACGACCCGGTCGGGTTGAGTCCCTCGGCCTTGAGGCGCAGGCCGGGGGCGCCGAGCGCCGCGCCCAGCCGCGGCGCCGGCAGCAACGGCGTGGCGCCCTCCCCGAGGTGGACGCGGTGGCGCGGGTCGCGCACCGGCAGCAGCTCCGCCCATCGCCACATGCCGCCGCTGCGCCGTCCCGCGAGCGACTCGGGCGTCAGGGTCCGCCCGGCGGCCTGGAGGTCGTAGCGCGCGAGCAGCGGCCGCCCGTCGACGGGATCGGTGCCCATCAGGGTGTCCGCGTCGTAGGTCTCCCCCGACAGCGAGCCTTGCAGGCCGGTCAGGGTCGACTCGCTCATGACGGCAATCTCCTGGCGTGCGGTCGGCGCGGGCGGCGGCCCGACGATACGGGCCGGTCCTACCCTTGGGCGATGAACGCCGCCCGCGAGGACTCACCGCCTCAGGTTCTGGCCGCCCTGCGCCGCGAGTACGCCGAGGCGGGGCTGGACGTCGGTGACCTCGACGCCGAGCCCGTCGAGCAGTTCCGGCGCTGGTTCGCCGAGGCGGTCGCGGCCGGGCTCGGCGAGCCGAACGCGATGGTGCTCGCCACCGTCGACGCCACCGGCGCCCCGTCGGCCCGCACGGTCCTGCTCAAGGGCCTCGACGAGCGCGGCTTCGTGTTCTTCACCAACCTGACCAGCCGCAAGGGTCGTGAGCTGGCGGCCAACCCGCGTGCCGCGCTGGTGTTCCCGTGGCACGACCTGTCACGGCAGGTCGTCGTCCGCGGGCCGGTCACCCCGACCACCGCCGGCGAGTCCGACGTGTACTTCACCGCCCGACCCCTCGGCAGCCGGTTGGGGGCGTGGGCGTCGCGGCAGTCCACGGTCCTGCCCGACCGCGCCTCGCTCGAGGCGGCCCTCGTCGAGGTGGCGCGGCGCTTTCCCGACGGCGTCGTCCCCCGGCCGCCGCACTGGGGCGGCTTGCGCGTCGCCCCCGCGGAGGTCGAGTTCTGGCAGGGTCGCCCCAGCCGGCTTCACGACCGCCTGCGCTACCGCCGCGACGGTGACGGCTGGGTCATCGAGCGCCTGGCGCCGTGACCGCGACGTTGCCGGCCCTGTCGTGCCCACGTGCGCCGGCCTCACCGGGGATACGGCCCCACGCCTGCGCAGCCCCGGTCGTGGGGAGTGTCGGCACGGGGTAGGGGTCACACGACGCGGACGAGGAGACAACCGTGGGAGGGCGTGACCGGCGGGCGGCCGACCGGGGCGGGGCGTGAACCCCGACGACCCGGTGGACCGGTACTTCGCCGCGCTCGCCGAGCGGACCGGGACCCCCCCGATCGGCGGCGAGGAGGCCGACGCCGTGCTGCGGCTGGCGAAGGTCGTCGCGCACACCGGGGAGCGGCGGTTCGCGCCGCTCGCGGCGTACGTGGCCGGCCTGGCGATCGGCTCCGGCGCGAGTCCGGCGGACGTGCTGGCCCGGACGCGCCGCGTCGACGAGGTGACCGCCGCCGCCCGGGAGCTGGGCCGCCGTGACGACGCGGCGGGGTAGCCGCCGGCGTCGCGTGCTCGCGCTGCGCGCCGGGACGGCGCGTGAGCGGATGGACGACATCGCCGCCGAGGAGCCGCTGGAGGTGCGCGTCGGCGGCGTCCCGGTCGCGGTGACGATGCGGACCCCGGGCGAGGACTTCGAGCTCGCCCTGGGCTTCTGCCTGTCCGAGGGCATCGTCGGGACGGCCGACGAGGTCGCCGCGATCCGCTACTGCACCGGGCCGCAGGGAGCCGGCGAGTACAACGTCGTGGACCTCACGCTGCGGTCGGGGCGGCCCGTCGACCCGGCGCTCGTACGCAACGTCTACACGACGTCGTCGTGCGGCGTGTGTGGCACGGCGAGCATCGAGGCGGTACGCAAGCAGGCAGCGGACGTCACCGACGACGACGTGCGGGTCGACGTGCGCGTCCTCGCCGCGCTGCCGCAGCGGCTCCGCGCCGCGCAGGCGGTGTTCGAGCGCACGGGCGGCCTGCACGCGGCCGGCCTGTTCACCGCCACCGGCGACCTCGTCGTCGCCCGGGAGGACGTCGGCCGCCACAACGCCGTGGACAAGGTCGTCGGGTGGGCGGCCACGCAGCGCCGGCTCCCGCTGCGCGGGCACGTCCTGCTGGTGTCGGGACGGGTCGCGTTCGAGATCGCCCAGAAGGCGCTGCTGGCCGGCGTCCCGGTGGTCGCGGCGGTCTCGGCACCGTCCAGCCTCGCCGCCGACCTCGCCGCCGACTCCGGCATGACACTCGTGGGCGTCCTGCGCGACTGCGGCTGCAACGTTTACGCCGGCGCCGCCCGCCTCGCCACCTGACCGCCGGGGTGGCGTGGATCAGTTACCGATACGGTTACGAATCCACGGCAGCTCGGGTCAGGCCCGCGCCCGGCCCCGGCCGGCGAGCAGGGGCACGAGGACCTCGTCGGGGGTGAGGCTGCCGTGGTGGGACCGCATGGTGGCCTCCTTGGGCAGGCCGGGATCGACGAAGACGACCGGCTCACGTGCGGCGAGGACGACGTCACCGACCCGGCCGCGCACCGACAGCCCGCCCCCGGCGCCCAGCCACCCCTCGTCGAACAGCCGGTCGCGACCGAGCACCCAGGCCCGGTCGGAGTAGGCCTCGACGCACGCCAGCTGCAGGTCGGCCACGGCCCCTGACCGCGCGTGCAGCGTCCGGAAGCGGCCCTCGCCGGCGTAGGCGGACACCATCGGCGCGACGTCGTCCAGCCCCACGACCCCGTCGGGGTCGACGTGGACCTGCCCGTGGTCGGCGGTCACGGCCAGCGCCCAGGAGCGGGGCAGTGCGTCGCGCAGGTCGCCGACGAGCCGGTCGGCGGCGACGAGCTCGGCGGGCAGGAAGGCATTGCGCAGCCCGAACTCGTGCGCGACCTTGTCGACCCCGTCGTAGTAGGCGTAGACGAGGCGGTGCCGCGACGACGCCAGGCCACGGACGTGCTCGACGAGCGCCGAGGTCGTCTTCCAACCGATGAGGTCGCTGCCGCGCAGGTGCGCCGCGGTGAAGCCGCTGCGACGGAACTCGCTGCGGGTCACGACCGGCGGGGCGGTCCCGAGGAACGGCGGCACCGGCTGGACCGCCACCGGGTCGGGTCCCGACTGCAGCGACCAGCGCAGGATGTTCAGGGTCGACCCCGCCACCCGGATCCGGTAGCCGACGAGGCCGTGCTCGGCGGGCGTGGCGCCGGTCGCGATCGACGTCAGGCCGGCGGCGGTCGTCGACGGCACGACAGTCGTGATGGGGCCGCCCTGCAGCGCCGACAGCTCGGGCAGCCGTTCGCGGTGGTCGTCGAGCAGCGCCCATCCGAGCCCGTCAAGGACGAGCAGCACCACGCCGTCGGCGCCGGCCACCGAGGCAGGCAGCCAGGCGGCGTCGGTGTCGCCGAGCAGCGCCGGGACGATGCCGCCGACCCACGCGCCGTCATACCTCGGGCAGATCGGCTCCATCGCGACGAGCGTAGAGCGCCGCGCCGGGCCGCTGCCGTCAAGGCCGCCAGGCCTGTCTCCCGAAGGGCGTCGTTGGATACAAGCCGCCCGGCGTTTGCGGATGAGGCGTGTGTCCTGGGTCATTGGCCGCCGATCCAGCGGTAGCCGAGCCCCGGCTCGGTGCGGATGAGGCGCGGGCTGCTCGCGTCGTCGCCGAGCTTGCGGCGCAGCTGACCGACGTAGACCCGCAGGTAGTGGCTCTCGGCGTCGTACTTGCTGCCCCACACCCGCCGCAGCAGGTGCGCGTGGGGCAACAGCACCCCTGGCTGCCGGACGAGCTCGCTGAGCAGGTGCAGCTCGGTCGCGGTCAGCGACACCGGCCGGCCCGCCTTGCGGACCTCGTTGCGCTGGAGATCGACGGTCACGTCGCCGGCGACCACGCGGGTCGGTGTCGGGCGCGGCCGCCGCCGCAGGACGGCCCGGATGCGGGCGAGCAGCTCGTCGGCGTCGAACGGCTTGGTCACGTAGTCGTCGGCGCCGGCGTCGAGTAGCCGCCGCACCTTGTCGGCGTGGCCGCTGCGCGCGGACAGCACCACGACGGGCGCGTCGCTGAACCGTCGCAGCTGCGCCAAGGTGGCGAGTCCGCGTCCATGCCGGGCAGCACGAGGTCGAGGAGCACGACGTCGGGCTGGCGGCGGCTCATGGTGTCGACGGCGTCCTCTCCGCTGCTGACGAGGCGGACGAACAGCCCCTCGGCGGTGAGCACCTCGGACAGGGTGGCCCGGATCGCGGGCTCGTCCTCCACGACGAGGACCGTCGTCCCGGCGCGACCACCGCTGCCTCCTGCTGCCGGAACCGTGATTCTTACCCCACGAGGGCGTGCGGTGTGCGGTGTTGCGGCCGGTTTGTCACCACGTGGCCTAGCGTGCCACCGTCGCGCCACGCAGACGAACCCGCGACGCCGCAGGCCCTGCTGGCCCTCGGAGCCAGACCGCGCCGGGCGTACCCGGCCGGTCAGGCGTGCGCGGCAGCGGCCACGGGAGCGGGGCGAAGCCCTGCGACGAAGCCCGTGAAGAGCACGTCGTCGCTCCCGTCGAGGGTCTTCTCGGGGTGCCACTGGACCCCGATGCAGTCCCAGCCGCCGGTGTGCTCGACCGCCTCGACGACGCCGTCGGCGGCGCGAGCGGTCACCCGCAGCCCATCGGCGACCCGGTCCAGCGCCTGGTGGTGGTAGCTGTTGACCGCCCGCTGCGTGCGGTGGTACATGCCCGCCAGGCGCGAGCCGGCGACGAGCGTGATGTCGTGGCCGTGGGTCTTCACCGCGTCGAAGTCGGGCGGCTCCGGCCGGGGTGGACCCTGCGCGGTGGTGACGTGCTGTCTCATCGTGCCGCCGAGGGCGACGTTGAGCACCTGCATCCCGCGGCAGATCCCCAGCGTCGGCACCCGCCGCTCGCACGCGGCCCGGGCGAGCGCCATCTCCGAGGCGTCGGCGCGAGGGTTCGTGTCGCGGCTCAGGCCCTCGTTCCTCGCGCCGTAGGCCTGCGGGTCGATGTCGGCGCCGCCGGTCAGCACGAGCCCGTCGACGGTGTCGAGCACCTGACCGGCGTCCTCGGGGTCGGGATGAGCGAGCAGCAACACAACCGCCCCGGCCCGGCGCAGCGCCTCCACGTAGTGCTCGGCGAGGCTGTACAGCGGGGTGCGTGGATCCCAGTGGGTGGGCAGCTCACGCTTCCAGACGGAGACGGCGACCAGTGGCTTCATGGCTCCATCGTGCCTCGCGCCGCGAGGGCTGCGGGGCCGCCGCGCCTCGCCCGCCAGGACACCTCCCACGACAGTTCGGTGCACCCGGGCGCGAGATTGCGGCGTGAGGCGCGCATGGCCGGTCGGTAGCCTGCCCCCAGGGCAAGGAGGGCGGGATGGCCGACGACTCGCAGCGACCGCGGACCGCGCTCGTGGCCGGCGGCACGGGGACGCTCGGCAGCGCCGTCGTCGACGTGCTGCTGTCCCGGGGCGAGCGGGTGTGCGTGCCCTGGCGGCGGGAGGCGCCCGCTGACCGCCTGGGCGACGAGCAGGCCGACGCGATCCGCGACGGGCGGTTGCGCCTGTCGCGGTGCGACGTCACCGACGGCGACGCGCTCGCCGCGCTCCTGGACGTCCTGCGGGCCGACTGGGGTCCGCTGTGGCTGGCCTGCTCGACGGCCGGCGGCTGGGCGGGCGGCACGCCGGTCGCCCAGACGCACGATTTCTCGCTCCTGGACCGCATGGTCGGCGACAACCTGCGCAGCGCGATGGTCGTCGCCGCCGAGGGCCTGCGCCACATGGGGCCCACCGGTGGGCGCGTCGTGCTCGTCGGGTCCCGCTCGGCGGAGTTCGCGCGTCCCGGCGAGGCCGCGTACGCGGCGGCCAACGCCGGCGTGCTGGCCCTCGTCCGGACGCTCGCCGTGGAGCTGCGCGGGACGGGCCGCACCGCCAACGCCGTCGTTCCCAAGACCATCGACACACCGGCGAACCGGCGCGCGATGCCCGACGCCGACCACGCCCGCTGGACGCCGCCGCGCGCGATCGCCACGGTGATCGCCTGGCTCGCCGGCGCGGACTCGTGGCCGGTCACCGGCGCCGCGATCCCGGTGCCGGGGGACAGCTGACCGCACCAGGACGCACCTCAAACGCCGGGCGGCTCATGTCCAACGACTCCCTTCGGGAGACGGGCCTGACACGCACCTCAAACGCCGGGCGGCTCATGTCCAACGACTCCCTTCGGGGAGACGGGCCCAGGGCACCGTGGCCGGCGCGAGC
>JAUJMQ010000002.1:66268-97487 GCA_030446775.1 Egibacteraceae bacterium | reverse complement strand
ACCGCGGTGCTCGCCGTCGTCGTGCTCGGCGCGTGCGCCTCGGCGGCGCAGGACCCCTCGGCCGGCGCCTCGGATCCGCCGCCGGCGGTGTCGCCGACCGCCGGCGCCACGACGGAACCGGCCACGAGGGAACCGGCCGCGGACGAGCCGTCCGGGGCGCCGACCGACGTCGCCGAGGCACCTGGTGAGCAGGCCGCCGGATGCGGCGACGCCGAACAGGTGCCGCTGCAGGGCGGCGAGCACCTGATCGGCGACCAGCCGCCGCCCGTGCCGTACAACTCCACGCCGCCCACGTCCGGCTGGCACAGCTCGGGCGCCTTCGAGATCGCGGTGCAGCCGCCCGACGAGCCCCTGTCCGAGCCCGCCCAGGTGAGCGTGCTCGAGGCGGGCGGCGTCGTCGTCGCCTATCGCGACCTGCCGCCGGAGGACTACCGGGCCCTGCGGCGCCTGGTGCGTCGCCGGTTCGCGGGGCGGGTCGCGCTCACGCCCTACGAGGCGCTGGAGCGCGGCGAGGTCGCGCTGACCGCCTGGGGCATCCTGCAGCGCTGCGACGGTGTCGACCTCCAGACGGTGAGGGCCTTCGCCGAGGAGCACGCGGCACCGCGGCCGCACACCCACTGACCCAGTTGACAACGATTGTCATGTCGGTCTAGGCTCCAGGTTCCTCTCCTGGGAGTCCGCTGATGCCGCGCCTGCTCGTCGTGCTGTCCTCGCTGGTGGTGCTCGCCGCGGGTTGTGGCGCTCCGGCGGCGGGCCGTGCGTCCGGCGGCTCGGACCTGCGGATCGTTGCGGCCGTCTACCCGCTGGCATGGCTGGCGGGCGAGCTCGCACCCGGCGCGGAGATCGTCTCCCTTGCGGCTGGGGGGCAGGACCTGCACGACCTGGAGCTGTCGCCCCGGGAGCGGCAGGCCCTCATCGAGGCGGGCGTCGTCGCCTACCTCGGCGACCTCGGCTTCCAGCCCCAGGTCGAGGAGGCGCTCGGTGAGGCGACCGGAGAGGTCGTCGACGTGTCCGAGGTCGTGGGCTCCGACGCGCTCCTGCCGATCGATGAGGCCGGCGCGCACGACGACGAACAGGCCTCCGCCAGCGACCGCGACGACCACGGGGGGGTGGACCCGCACATGTGGTTCGACGCCGGCCTTGTCGCGCAGGTGGCGACCAGCCTCGGCGACGCTCTGGCAACGGCGGATCCCGGCAACGCCGGCCGCTACCGCGCCGAAGCCGAGCGGGTCGCCGACGAGCTGACCGCACTCGACCGCGAGATCGCCGGGCTGCTCACCGACTGCCGCTTCGACGAGATCATCGTCAGCCACGAGGCGTACGCCTACCTGCTGGCACCCCACGGGCTGAGCCAGCACGGGATCTCCGCCGCGGCCGGGCACGCCGCCGCGTCACCGCGGCGCGTGGCCGAGCTCGCCGCTGAGATCCGCGACGAGGGGATCCCCGCCGTGCTCACCGAGCCGGTCGAGGGTCGCACCGACGCCGAGGCCGTCGCCCGCGAGGCGGACGTCGACCTGATCGACATCTACTCGCTGGACATCGTCGACGACGACCAGGCCGCACGCGGGTACCCGACGCTGCTGCGCGAGCAGGCGCAGGCCGTCGCACGCGCGGCGCAGTGCGCATGACCTCCCGCCGACCGGTCGCGTTGGAGTTCGACCACGTGACCTTCGGCTACGGGCGGACGCCCGTCCTGCGCGAGGCGTGCCTGCGGGTCGCCCAGGGGCGGTTCGTCGCGGTCGTCGGCGCCAACGGCTCGGGCAAGACGACGCTGCTCAAGCTCGGCCTCGGTCTGCTGCGTCCGGCCGCCGGCACCGTGCGGCTGTTCGGCCAGCCGGTCCAGACCTTCCGCGACTGGCCCAGCGTCGGCTACGTGCCGCAACGAGCCGCCGCGGCGTCGGCGCTGCCCATCAGCGTCGAGGAGGTCGTCCGCAGCGGCCTGGCCGGTCGGCTGGGGCTGCTCGGCCGCCCCTCGGCCGAGGACCGCGACCGCGTGGAGCACGTCACCGACCTCCTCGGGGTCGCGACGCTGCGCCGGTCCCCGATCACCCGCCTGTCGGGGGGTCAGCAGCAGCGAGTGCTGCTCGCGCGCGCGCTCGTCACCCGGCCGCGGCTGCTCGTCCTGGACGAGCCGACCACCGGAGTCGACGCCGGCGCCCGCTCGGTGCTGCGCGAGTCGCTCGAGCACCTCGTCGCCGTCGAGGGTGTCGCGGTCACCTACATCAGCCATGACCCGGAGGGCTTCTCGGGGCTGGCCGACCAGGTGCTCGAGGTCTGCGCCGGACGGGTCATCCCGGCCCGCGACGACCACGAGCACCCGCACCTGGGGCCTGCCGAACCGTCCGCCCCGGCGCGCACCCCCGCCGACGGGACCCAACAGCTGACCGAGGGGCAGGGCTGAGTGGACCCGTTGTCGTTGGAGTTCATGCGCAAGGCCCTCGTGGCGGCCACGGTCGTCTGCGCCGTCGCGCCGCTCGTGGGCACGTTCGTCGTGCAGCGCCAGCAGAGCCTGACCGGTGACGGCCTGGGCCACGTCGCCTTCGCGGGGGTGGGTCTGGCGTTCCTCGTCGGCGCCAGCCCGCTGTTCGGTGCGCTCGCGATGACGCTGCTCGCCGCCGCGGCGCTGCACCGGATGCAGCGCGGCGGTCTCGCCGGCGACCTGTCGCTCGCGCTCGTGTTCTACGGCGGGATCGCGCTCGGGTACCTGTTCGCGTCGCGCTCCGGCGGCGGGGTCAACGCCGTCCTCGGCTTTCTGTTCGGCAGCCCGCTGGACCTGCAGTGGGCGGAGGTCGCCGCGGTCGTCGCGCTGTCGCTGCTCGTGCTCGCCGTCGTGGTCGTGCTCTACCGGCCGCTGGTGGCCGTCGCGTTCGACGAGGCCGCCGCCCGCGTCGCCGGCGTGCCCGCCGACGGGCTGGTGCTGACGCTCACCCTCATCGTCGCGCTCGTCGTCGTCGGCGGGATGTCCGCGCTGGGGCTGCTGCTGATCTCGGCGATGATGGTGGTGCCGGTGGCCGCCGCCGCGCAGGTCGCGACCAGCTACCGGGGAACGATGGTGCTGGCGTCGGGCATCGGCGCCGGCAGCGCCGTCACCGGCCTGCTCCTCGCCTACCACGCCGACGCGACGCCGGGCGCGTCGATCGTGCTCGTCGCGATCGCCTGCTATCTCGCGGCGGCGACCGTGCGGGCCACGGTGTCGCGCCGGGCCGACAGCGCCCGCTGGTCGCGTACGGTGTCGCAGTGACGACCACCGACGAAGCGCTGCGCACCGCCGGGCTGCGGGCCACGCGCCAGCGGCTGAGCGTGCTGGAGTCCCTGCGCGAGCGGCCGGACGCGGTGACCGCCCAGGACCTGCACGCCGAGCTGCGGGGCGCCGGCGAGCCGATCGGCCTGACGACCGTCTACAGGACCCTCACGGCGCTGGCCGGGGCCGGCTTCCTCGACACCTTCGACCGCGACGGCGAGCAGGCGTTCCGCCGCTGCGGCGAGGTCCACCATCACCACCTCGTGTGCGAGACGTGCAACCGCGTCGAGGAGCTGTCCGGCGACGACGTCGAGCGCTGGGTGTCCCAGGCGGCGACCCGGCACGGCTTCGAGGTGACCGGCCACCGGGCGGACATCTTCGGCATCTGCGCCGCCTGCCGCTGACTCTGGCCCCTCATCGTGACCCAGCGCCGCACGGCCACGAGCGCTGCGTAGGCTGGCGCCGATGGGCAGACTGAGCGAGCTGCTGTCCGGCGCGCGGGCCGTCGTCGCCTTCACCGGGGCGGGCGTGTCCACCGAGTCGGGCGTCCCCGACTTCCGCTCGCCCGGCGGCGTGTGGACCCGCTACGACCCCCGCGACTTCACGTTCTCCAAGTACGTGGCGTCACCGCAGGTGCGCGCGCGGGCGTGGCGGATGCGCCGCGAGTTCTGGAACGTCATCCCCGGGCCGAACCCCGCGCACATCGCGCTGGCGAGGCTGGAGGCCGCGGGCCGCTGCCGTGGTGTGGTGACCCAGAACATCGACGGGCTGCACCAGGCCGCCGGGTCCGTGACCGTCGTGGAGGTCCACGGCACCTCGCGTGAGGTGATGTGCATCGGCACGGCGCCGCGCGCCGGGACGCCGGCCGGGTGCGGCTTCCGTGCGCCCTACCGTTGGGCCTTCGAGCGCATCGACGCCGGGGAGGCCGACCCGGGTTGCCCCTCGTGCAGGGGGATCATCAAGTCGGCCACCGTCAGCTTCGGCCAGAACCTGTTTCCCGGGGTGATCGAGCGGGCGGTCGCGCTTGTCGCCGAGGCCGACCTCGTCCTGGCGGTGGGATCGTCGCTGCAGGTCTACCCGGCGGCCGGCCTCCCCGCCTCGGCCGCCCGCCGCGGCGTGCCCCTGGTCATCGTCAACGACGAGCCCACACCACTCGATCCGCTGGCGACGCTCGTCGTCCGGGGACGGGCAGGGCGCGTGCTCCCCCACGCCGTCGATGCCGTGCTCGGCGCCGACATCAGCGGTTGACGCCCGGGTTCAGACGTCACAGCCCTACGACGACCAGCTCGCCACCTTCGGGTGGTCCTTGGCGACGGCACCCACCTTGGCGGCGCCCCCCGGGGAGCCCAGGCCGGTGACGTCGTCGTTGAAGAACTCCGCGTTGACCGGCGTGAACTCCTTCCACTCGTCGGGGACGTCGTCCTCGTAGAAGATCGCCTCCACGGGGCAGGCCGGCTCGCAGGCGCCGCAGTCCACGCACTCGTCGGGCTGGATGTACAGCATCCGCTCGCCCTCGTAGATGCAGTCGACCGGGCATTCCTCGACGCAGGCCTTGTCCTTCACGTCGATGCACGGCTCGGCGATGGTGTACGTCATCGGTTGCTCCTCACGGGGCGTGGTGGCGCGGTGGCGTCGGTGCGATCGTCTCCGGTCGCGACACGTCTCGCAACTCCGAGGGTGCCCGGACCGGCCTCGACGCACGCGCCGCAGGCGGGCACTGTACCCATCATGGCGCCGGCCTTCGCGCAGCGCAGCCGCGCGTGGCACCCTGCGCCGATGGAGCCTCGCTACGTCGTGCGGATCACCCCCGGCGACGTCGGCCGCCGGGTCAGCGTCCGCTCGCGCACGCAGGCGCCGCCCGGTCAGCCGTCGACGACCGACGCCGTCGGCACGCTGCGCGAGTGGACCGACACCCACCTGCTCGTCGAGCGCCGCGACGGGACGACCGCGACGGTGGCCGTGGGGGACCTGCTCGCGGGCAAGGTGCTGCCGCCCACCCCCCGCGACGGGCCGGGCAGTAACATCCGTGCCGGTCGGCGAGGCGGAGGGGAACCACATGGCCGGTCCTGAGGTGCCCAGCCGTCCGCGCGGGCGGGTGGCGGCGGGAACCCACGAGGTGGAGCTGCGCCGCCTGGCGCTGCAGGAGGCCACCCACGCCAACTGCGATCCGCTCAACGTCCAGTCGCTCATCTGGCTGTTCCGGGCCTACAACGCCGCCGTCAACGCCCAGGCCGAGGAGCTGCGGCCGCTCGGGCTGTCCCCCAGCGCGTTCAACGTCCTCATGGCGCTGCACAACACCGAGGGCCGGATCCTCGAGCCGTGCCAGCTCGCCGAGCGCCTGCTCGTGTCCCGGCCGTCGGTCACGGGCCTGCTCGACACCCTGCAGGCCAAGGGCCTCGTCGCCAGGCGCCCCCACGGCGACGACCGCCGGCGGGTGCTCGTCGAGCTGACCGCCGAAGGGCTGGCCCTGCTCGAGGCCCACTTCGGCAGCCACTACCGAGAGCAGAACGCGATGTTCGCCGACCTCGAGCCCGACGAGCGGGCGCAGCTGGTGTCGCTGCTGCGCCGCATTCGCGGCGCCACGCCGGCCGATCTGCGCATCGACGAGCTCGTCGCGACGTAGGCGTTCTCCCGGCTCGGGCGCAGGGGTTCGCTAGCTGCCCGGGTCCGCCGGGTCCACGACGTCCACGCTCACGGCGGGCTCGGCCCAGCCGTTGTTGCGGTAGCCGTCAACGTTGGGTTCGGACCGCTCGGGCTGGCGGTCGCCCGCCTCGTCGGTCGCGCGGGACACGAGCACGTGGCGGCCGGCCGCAAGATCCAGCCGGGCGGTGAAGCGCCGCCAGGCGGCCGGGCCGCGGTCGGCGTCCAGCCGTGCCGGCGTCCACGTGCGGCCTGCGTCGCCCGACACCTCCACACCGGCCACGGTGCGCTCCCCCGCGAACGCGACGCCCTCGACGTGGACGGGGCCGGGGGGCAGGCGCTGCCCGGCTCCCGGCTCGACGACCCAGGACTTGACGTTCATGGCCCAGCACGACTCGTCATCGGGTGAGCTGGTCTCACCGGGTGACGTGACCCGGTAGCGGGTCGCCATGATCGCGGCGTCGGACTCGGCCGCGGTGAACGCCAGGCGCACCACGTACTTGACGCTGTTCACCGCGTAGTAGCCGGGGACGACGAAGCGGACCGGTGCGCCGTGGGCCAGCCCGAGCGGCTCGCCGTTCATCTGGACGGCGAGCAGGCAGTCCGCGAGGGCCTTGGCCGCCGGGATCGAACGCTCCACCCGCTCCGCCGGGTTGTCGGTGGGATCGCCGCCGGTCGCCGTGAGAAAGGCCAGGCCGGGACGCGGCCCGCCGCAGGCGGCGACCACGTCGGCCAGGCGCACGCCGGTCCCCTCGACACCCCCCGCCGCCCCGGTCGCCCACGGCGTGCCCGCCGGCTCGTCGAGGAAGCGGCGCCCGTTGCCGGCGCACTGCAGGACGGCGGGCATCGTCGTCGCGGGAAAGCCCGTGGCGAGCTCGGCGACGGTGAACGTGCGCGGCGCGACAACCCCCTCGACGGCGACGGTCCACCGGTCGCCGTCGCGGACCGCCGGCGGCACGAGGTTGTTGCGGATGAACAACCGGCGCGCCGGCGTGACGGGGTCGGCGGTCAGCGAGCCGGGTCGGGGCTCGGCCTCCGGGGTGACGGGGTCGTGGACGACCAGCGCGGACCCGTCGACCTCGTCGGCGACAGCGGTGGGGAGGGAGTCGCTCTCGGTCACCTCCCAAGGGTAGCCCGGCGTGGAGCCTGACGACAGGTGCGGCATGCTGGTGCGGCCGCCTGAAAAGGAGCCTTGGGGATCGATGCTGCAGGTCACCGACTCGCTCACGCGCGGCCGCCGTCGCCTGCAGCCACCCGCGGACCGCTCGCTGACGCTGTACTGCTGCGGGCCGACCGTCTACCGCTACGCCCACATCGGCAACCTGCGGACCTTCCTGCTCGCCGACCTCGTGCGCCGGGCGCTGCGCCTGCGCGGGGTCGACGTGACCGCGGTGCAGAACATCACCGACGTCGGCCACCTCACCGACGACACCGTGGACCAGGGCACCGACAAGATGCTCGTCTCGGCGGGGCTGGAAGGGCGCAGCGCCGGCGAGATCGCCGCCTACTACACCGCCGCCTACCTCGCCGACGCGCGGCGGCTGAACCTGCTGCCGTTCGACGCCTACCCCCGCGCCACCGACCACGTCGAGGCGATGGTCGATCTCGTCGCCCACCTCGTCGAACGCGGCTTCGCCTACGACGCGCCGGGCGCCGTCTACTTCGACGTCCGCAGCTTCCCGGGCTACGGGCGCCTGTCGGGCAACCGGCTCGACGCGCTCCAGCCGGGCCACCGCCACGAGCCGAACCCCGAGAAGCGCTTCCACGGCGACTTCGCGCTGTGGCGCAAGTCCGGTGAGCAGCGCCAGCAGGTGTGGGACAGCCCGTGGGGCCGGGGCTTTCCCGGCTGGCACATCGAGTGTTCGGCGATGGGCATGGCCTACCTCGGCGAGCACATCGACGTGCACCTGGGCGGGGTGGACCTGCAGTTCCCCCACCACGAGTGCGAGATCGCCCAGTCCGAGGCCGCCGTCGGCCACCCCGTCGTCGACGTGTGGGTCCACGGCGAGCACCTGCTCGCCGAGGGCCGCAAGATGTCCAAGAGCAGCGGCAACTTCTACGACCTCCGCACGATCGCCGAGCGGGGTATCGATCCCCTGGCGTTCCGCCTCGTGTGCCTGCAGGCGCGCTACCACACCCAGTTCAACTTCCGCTGGGAGGCGCTGGTCGGGGCCGAGCGGGCGCTGGAGCGGCTGCGCGCGCGGGTGGCCGAGCTCGCGGCCGCGCCCGACGGTGCGTCAGGTCCGTCCGCCACCGAGCGCACCCTCGACGACCGCTTCACCGCCGCCGTCGAGGACGACCTGGACACGCCAACGGCGCGGGCGGTCGTGCACGCGGTCGCCGGCGGCGAAGGCGAGGCGGCGGCGGTGCCGGCGGCGCGGCGGGCGGCGCTGCTGCGGCGCTGGGACGCGGTGCTCGGGCTGGACCTCGACCGCACGGTGTCGTCGGGACCCGGCGTGCTGCCCGCAGGTGCCGCCGAGCTCATCGAGCGTCGCCAGCGCGCACGCGCCGCCTCCGACTGGCCGGCCGCCGACGCCCTGCGCGGCGACCTCGCCGCCCTCGGCGTCGACGTCGCCGACACCCCGGCCGGGCCGACCTGGACCGTCCGCGTCCAGGCCCGTCTCCCGAAGGGAGTCGTTGGACACAAGCCGCCCGGCGTTTGAGGTGCGTCCAGGCCCGTCTCCCGAAGGGAGTCGTTGGACACAAGCCGCCCGGCGTCGAGGTGCGTCCTAGTTGTCATGGGCCTGGCGTCGCGGCTGACGCTGCGCCGGATCGCCGGCGCGCCGCCCGCGGCGAGTTCCGACGCGACACTGCGCACTGATGTTGACCGTCGAGGGGCTGCCCAGCGGGGCGGGGCGCGGGCGTGGTCGCCGGGTCGCCGGGGCCGCGTGCCGCGGGCGTCTCCCGACGGGCTCGTCCTCGCGTTCGTGCTGCCGGCGGAGCGGTGGGTGGATCTCGACACGATCGTCGAGTCGACGCTGGCCGGGCTGCGCGACGCCGGCGCCGTGCCGGCGCGCTACGCCGGCCTCGACGCGATCGTGGCCACCAAGGACGGCGGGTCGGTGCCGGGCGCCCGGGTCACCGCTGCGCCGGCGGCCGGGCTCGCGCGACGCCGGCCGCCCGGTCCCCGGCGCTGCTCGCGACGACCGACCGCGTCCCCCGGCCCGGGCGCCGTGACGCCAAGCGCGCGTGGCGCGACGTCCTCGCGGGCGCGTGGGGCGGGCGGGCGCCACTGACCGGGCCGGTGTGGGCCGACGTCGCGCTGCACGGTGGCGGGTCGCTGCTGGGACCGCTGGAGGTCACGCTCGACGCGCTCGAGCCTGTCCTCGGCCGCGACCCGCGCGGCCGCGACTGGCAGGAGTTCTTCCCCAACGACCACGTCATCGGGTGGCTGCGGGTCCGGGCGTGTCACGCGCGGGCCGGCGCTGCGCCTGGCCCCTCGGGCCGGTGCGCCGCCTCGCCCGCCCGGAACCGGAAGGGCCGCGCGCTACAGCGCCGGATGCAGGTCCAGCGCCTTGACGAGGACAGGTCGAACAGCTGCGCCTGCTGCGCCGTCACCCCGAGGTGACACCACGTCGCCGCCACGTCGATGCGCTTGGCGACGTTGCCGGTGCCGACGAGCTGAGCGCCGAGGATGCGTCCCGTCCCGCGCTCGGCCATCATCTTGACGTGCACGACGCCGGGGTCGGGCATGTACGCCGCCCTGGCGGTCCCCTCGAACGCCACCGTCGCGTAGGCGATGCCGGCCTCGGCGGCGTCGCGCTCACCCAGCCCGCAGCGGGCGATCTCCCAGTCGCAGACCTTCGTCACCGCCGTGCCGACGACCCCGGGGAAGGCGGCATCACCGTCACCGGTCCCCCCGTCCATCGCGTCGACGAGGCTGAAGCCGGCCACCTTGCCCTGCTTGTTGGCATGCGTGCCGAGCTGCACGTTGCGCCGCAGCCCGGCGACCAGGTCGACCGACTCGACGCAGTCCCCGGCGGCCCAGATCCCCGGGACAGTAGTGCGCATCTGCGGGTCGACGACGAGCCCGCCGGACGGGCCCACCTCGCAACCGGCCGTGCGGGCCACCGCGAGGTTGGGCTTGCCGCCCATCGCGAGCACGACGGTGTCGGCGTCGTACTCGCCGCAGTCGGTGACGACCGACGAGCACAGTGCGCAGCCGGGGTCGCCGCGGACCTCCAGCAGCTCCTCGCCGAGCCGCACCTGGACCCCGAACTCGCGCAGGACCCGCTCGACGATGGCGGCCATGTCCGGGTCCAGTGAGTTGAGGACCTGGGGGCTGCGGTCGAGCAGGGTCGCCGACATCCCGCGGCGCACGAGCGCCTCGGCGATCTCCATGCCGATGTAGCCGGCGCCGACCACGACGACCCGCCGCACGTCGCGTTGGGCGTCGAGGTGGCGGCGCAGGTGCTCGCCCTCGTCGAGGGTGTGCACGACGTGGCCGTACTCGGCCAGCCCCGGCAGCGGCTTGGGCAAGGGATGGGCGCCCGTCGCCAGCAGCAGCAGGTCGTAGGGCTCGTCGCGTTCGCCACCGTGCTCGAGGTCGCGGACCCGCACCGTGCGCGCCGCCACGTCCACCGACACCGCCTCGGTGCGCAGGTGCACCGCGATGCCCATGGCGCGGAACGCCTCAGGCGTCTTGGCGACGAGGTCGGCGGCGGCGTCGACCTCGCCGCCGACGTAGTAGGGGATGCCGCACATCGAGTAGGAGGTGTAGGGCCCGCGCTCGACGACGACGACGTCGGTGTCGGGCCGCTCGCGCCGGACGTGGGAGGCCGCTGTCATCCCGGCGGCGTCCCCGCCGACGACGAGCAGGCGCATCAACGCGCCGTCACTGGGTGACCGGATCCCCGACGCGGTGGACCATGATCCGGTTGGTGCCGCCCTGGCCGCCCGGGGTGCCCGAGACGATGACGATCCGGTCGCCTCGCTCGACCCAGTTCCCGTCGACGAGGACCCGCTCGGCGGATGAGGTCAGGTGGGTGCTCTGGCCCTTCATCGGCACGAGCGCCGCCTCGGTCCCCCACATGAGCGCGGTCCGGCGCCGGGTCGTCTCCCGAGGGGTCAGCCCGAGCAGCGGCATGTGGGGCCGGTACTTGCTCACCAGCTCGATCGACGACCCGGTGATCGAGTAGACGACGAGCGCGGCGGCGTGCACGTCGGCGGCGACCTGGCAGGCCGCCCGGGCGACGACGCGGCTGACCGGCAGCTCGTCGGGCGACGGCGGCGAAGGGTGGACGAGCTGCGGTGACGCCTCGGCGACCTCGATGATCCTGGCCATCGTGCGCACCGCCTCGACGGGGTAGCGCCCGGCGGCGGTCTCGCCCGACAGCATGAGCGCGTCGGTGCCGTCGAAGACGGCGTTGGCGACGTCGGAGGCCTCGGCGCGGGTGGCGCGAGGCGAGCTGATCATGCTCTCGAGCATCTCGGTGGCGGTGATGACGGGACGGGCGGCGGCGTTGGCCTCGGCGATGATCTCCTTCTGGATGGCGGGCACGCGCTCGGGCCCGATCTCGACGCCGAGGTCGCCGCGCGCGACCATCACCGCATCCGACGCGGCGACGATGGCCTGGAGGTCCTCGATGCACTCCGGGCGCTCGAGCTTGGCGACGAGGGGCGCCTCCCCGCCGAGCGCCTCGACGCGGGCGCGCGCGTCGATGACGTCGGAGGGGCGCCGCACGAATGACAGGGCCATCCAGTCGCAGCCCAGGTCGACGGCGACCTTCATGTCGGCGACGTCCTTGTCGGTCAAAGACGGCGCCGACACCGCGACACCGGGGAGGTTCACCCCCTTCTTGCTCTTCGCGACGCCGCCGGCGATGACGCGGGCCCATACCCCGCCAGCGTCCTTGCGCGACACGAGCAGCCGCAGGGAGCCGTCGTCGATGAGGATGAGCGAGCCCGGCGCGACGTCGGAGGCGAGCGACTCGTACACCACGGGCAGGACGGGCGTCCCGTCGCTGCTGTAGTCGTCGAGCTCCTCGGCGCCGGGGACGAGGTAGACCTCAGCCCCGGCCGGGACGGGGACGCCTCCGTCGGGCAGCACGCCCAGGCGGATCTTGGGGCCCTGCAGGTCGGCGAGGCTGCCGACGTTGCGCCCCAGCTTGACCGACAGCTCGCGCACCGTCTCCAGGCGGCGAGCGTGCGTGTCGTGGTCACCGTGGGAGAAGTTCAGCCGCACGACGTCGATGCCCGCCTCGATCGCGGCGCGCAACGTCTCCCGCTCGTCCAGCGCGGGACCGAGGGTGGCCACGATCTTGGCGCGTCGCACGCTGGCGTTCCTCCCGCAAGTGCCTACGGGGGCAATGCTAGCCGCGGCCGCCCCTCACCCCGTGCTGCCGCGGATCGGTCACCGATTCGGTAGGCAATCCACGGCACCCCGGTGTGGGCACCGCGATGTCCGAAAGCCGCGAGACCTACACGTGGCGGGGCGCTACAACAGGGTCGTGCACACCGACTTCGACGTCTGCTACCGCGCCGTGTCCAGCCGCGACACCCGCTTCGACGGGCGCTTCTGGACCGGCGTCACGTCGACGCACGTGTACTGCCGGCCCAGCTGCCCGTCACGGACTCCGCGGGCCGACCGGGTGCGCTTCTACTCCCACCCCGCGGCGGCCGAGCGCGCCGGCTTCCGGGCCTGCCGGCGCTGCCGCCCGCACGCGGCTCCCGATGGGCCCGACTGGGACGTCCGCGCCGACCTCGTCGGGCGCGCGCTGCGGCTGATCGCCGACGGCGTCGTCGACGCCGAGGGCGTGCCCGGGCTCGCACGCCGGCTCGCGGTCGGCGAGCGGCACCTGCACCGCCAGTTCGCCGCCGCGCTGGGCGCCGGCCCGCTGGCGGTCGCGCGCACCCGCCGGGTGCAGCTGGCCCGCCAGCTGCTCGACGAGACCGACCTGCCCGTGACCCGTGTCGCGTTCACCGCCGGGTTCTCCAGCCTGCGGCAGTTCAACGACAGCGTCCGGGCGACATACGGGCGGACCCCGACCGAGCTGCGGGCCCGGCGCCCCCGCCCCCCGGACAGCGGGTCGCTGACGCTGCGGCTGGCGTTGCGCCAGCCGCTGGACGCCGCCTCGCTGCTGGGGTTCCTGGCGGCGCGCGCCGTCCCGGGCGTCGAGGAGGTCCGCGACGGTGGTTACCGGCGGACCGTCGAGATCGGTGACGGCGGGGCTGTGCTCGAGCTCGAACCACAACCCGCCGACGGCGCCGTCCGGCTGCTGCTCGCCACCGACGACCCGTGCGCGATCGCCCCGGTCGTCGCCCGGTCACGGCGGCTGCTGGACCTCGACGCCGATCCCGCCGCGATCGCGGCGGTCCTGTCTGACGACCCCCTCCTCGCGCCGCTGGTCGACCGCCGACCGGGCCTGCGGCTGCCGGGTGCCTACGACGGCTTCGAGACGGCGGTCCGCACGGTGCTCGGCCAGCAGGTCAGCGTCGCCGCCGCGCGCACGCTCGCCGGGCGCCTCGTCGCTGCGCTCGGACGGCCGCTCGAACGGCCCGACCCCGCGCTGACCGCCCGCTTCCCCACCGCCGCGGCACTCGCGCGCGCCGACCTGACCGGCATCGGGATCCCTCGCACGAGGGCCGCCGCGCCTCGCGCGCGCCGACCTGACCGGCATCGGGATCCCTCGCACGAGGGCCGCCGCGCTGACCGGGCTCGCCCGCGCCGTCGATGCCGGCACAGTCGTCCTGGACGGCTCCGCCGACCCCGACGCGACCCGGGCGGCGCTGCTGGCCCTGCCGGGCATCGGGCCATGGACCGTCGAGGCGATCGCCCTGCGCGCGCTGCGCGACCCCGACGCCTTGCCGGTGGGCGACCTGGGGCTGCGCCATGCGCTCGTGCGCGCAGGCGTCCCCGACGATCCCGCGGCCATCCGCCGGCGCGCCGAGCGCTGGCGACCGTGGCGCGGGTACGCGCTGCTGCACCTGTGGACCGAGGCCGCCGCCGACAAGCGCTCCGAGGACAAGGACGCACCGTGACGCTGACCGCGACGACCATGGCCACCCCCGCCGGCCCGTTGAGCCTCGTGGCCGGCGACGGCGTGCTCGCCGCCGCCGGCTTCACCGCCGACCCGGAGCAGCTGCGCGCGCGCCTGGAGCCCGGGCGTCGTGGGGCCGGCCTGCGCCTGGTCGACGACCTGGGCGACATCACCCGGGCCACGGCCGCCTACTTCGCCGGCGAGCTCGACGCCCTCGACGACCTGCCCGTGGCCGCCGGCGGCACCGTGCATCAACGCCGGGTCTGGGACGTGCTGCGGCGGATCCCCGTAGGGACGACCGTGACCTACGCCGAGCTCGCGCGGCAGGCGGGCAACACGGCCGCCGTACGCGCGGCCGGCACGGCGTGCGGGCGCAACCTGCTGGCACCGTTCATCCCCTGCCACCGGGTGGTCCGCAGCGACGGCACGCTCGGCGGCTACGCCTACGGGCTGACCTGCAAGCGCTGGCTCCTCGACCACGAACGCCGCCACGCCGTACGGCTCCAACGGTGGGTCTGACGGCGCGACAGACGCACACATGCGGTCTGAGCCGAGAGACGACCGGGTGCAGGAAAGAGCGTCTACGCCCGCAACCGCACCCGCCCGCAGACGTCCGACGGCGCCTCAGCCCAGCCAAACGGTGACCGGGTGCAGGAACGGGCGTCTACGCCCCCACCTGCACCCGCTCGCACTCGTCCGCCGCGTCCCGACCACCAGCGACCGGGGGTGTGCGTCCCACTTCGGCTACTCCACAACCGCCGTCCGCCCGCGCCGCTCACCGGCCCACCGCTGCGGGTGGTGGACGCCGCGATCTGGATGTATCAGCGGGAGTGAGTCGCGGATGGGCGACCGGTCAGTGGGGGCGTTCGTAGGGGACGCCGACCGCCGCCGGGGGGATGGCGCGCCCGATGGCGCCGGCGAGGACGACGATCGTGACGACGAACGGGAGGGTCTGCAGGAACTGGCTCGGGACGGGGAAGCCGCCGACCTCGACCTGCAGCAGCTGGATGCGGCTGCCGAGGGCCTCGGAGAACCCGAACAGCATCGCCCCGCCGAACGCGCTCCACGGGCGCCACTTGCCGAAGATGAGCGCGGCCAGCGCGATGAAGCCCTTGCCGTTGGTCATGAGGTTGTCGAAGCTGCCGGTCGTCTCCAGCGAGAACCACGCCCCGGCGATCCCCGCGATGATCCCGCCGAGGATGACCGCCTGGTAGCGGGTCCGGACCACGTCGACGCCGAGCGTCTCCACCGCGTGCGGGTTCTCGCCGACCGAGCGGACGCGCAGACCCCAGGCGGTGCGGAACAGCACGAGCTGGGTCAGGGCGAAGATGACGAACATCGACAGGAAGATCGGCTTGCCGCTGAACAGCCGCTCGCCGACGACCGGCAGCGACGACAGCACGGGCAGGTCGATGGTGGGCAGCGTCGTCGCCGAGCGGACACCGCTGGGCAGGATGACCTGGCGGCGCACGAAGCTCGTGATCCCGATCGCCAGCAGGTTGATCGCGACGCCGGACACGATCTGGTCGGTGCGGAACGTCACCGACAGGACGGCGTGGAGCGCCGCCATGAGCCCGCCGACGACGGCCGCGGCGACCACCGCGCCGTACAGCCACGGCCCGCCCTGGCCGACGCCACCCACGGCGTAGACCATGAAGCCGATGCCCGCACCGGTCAGCATCATCCCTTCGATGCCGATGTTGACCACGCCTGAGCGCACGCACCACCGGCCGGCCAGCGCACCGAGCGCGATGGGCGTGCCGAGCCGCAGCGACTCGGTGACCAGCGGCAGGAGGTTGGTCTGGCCGCGGTCGGACAGCGCCATCGCGCACAGCAGCAGCAGCGGGGCGGACAACGCCGCCGCGAGGACGAGCATCACGGCCGCGTAGCGCTTCGTCCAGCGCTCGGCGAGGGCGGCGGCCGCGGCGAGGAGGTAGACGACCGCGATCGCCAGGACCGCGTTCGGCGGGTCGACGGGGAACTCGGGTGCGGCGTCGCCGAGACCGATCCCGAACGTCACGTCCTCGCCCGGCAAGGCGGCCGCGACCCGTACCAGGACGGCGCCGAGCAGCCCGAACATGACCCCGAGGGTCTGCAGCCGCGACAGCCGGGTCAGCCCGCGCTGGCGGGAGACGGCGCGCTCGACGTCGGGGTCGCGCTCGTGGCGGGCAACGGCGCGGTCGGCGGGCGGGTGCGTCTCGGTGGCCACGCGCTACACCCCCCCGCCCTTGGCGAAGAACGCGCGCTCGTCCGCGTCGCCGGCCCCGCGCGGGGCGCGGATCCGGAACAGGTAGCGCACGATCGCGTCGGCGGCGACGAAGACGATGATGAGCGCCTGGACGATGCGGACGAGGTCGCCGGACACCCCCGCCTGCAGCTGCATGTTCGGCGCGCCGACGAGCAGCGCGGCCCACAGGATCGCCGCCGGGACGACGGCGTACGGGTTGGCGCGGGCGAGCAGCGCGATCGCGATCGAGTCGAAGCCGATGTTGGCGAAGCTGCCGGCGGTGATCGCGCCGGAGCCGCCCGCGAGCGCCGTCGACCCCGCGATGCCGGCCAGTGCCCCGGACACCGCCATCACCGCGATGACCGTCGCGTTGACGCTGATGCCGGCGTAGCGGGCCGCGTGCGGGTTCACCCCGACCGTGCGGATCTCGAAGCCGAACGTCATGCGCTCCAACACGAACCACACGAGCGCGCACAGCGCCAGGGCAATCACAAAGCCCAGGTCCAACGCGGTCCCCGCCAGCGCCGGCAGCCGCGCCGACGGTCCGATCGGGGTCGTGACCGCCTGCGACGCGGCTGGGTTGCGCAGCAGCAGCGGCTGCGTGGAGGAGATGAGCCACTCGGCCATGCGCACGGCGATGGCGTTGAGCATGATCGTGACGATCACCTCGTGCGCCCCGGTGCGCGCCTTGAGCACCCCGGGGATGCCGCCCCACAGCAGGCCGCCCACCACACCGGCCGCGAGCACCACGGGGATCGCCACGATCCCCGGCAGGCCGCTGACCGCTGCGCTCGCGCCGACCCAGGCGCCCATCAGGGCGCCGACGAGCAGCTGTCCCTCGGCGCCGATGTTGAACAGCCCGGCCTTGAAGCCGAAGGCGACCGCGAGCGCGGCGATGATGTAGGGCGTGGAGCGCGCCAGCGTGGTGGCGACGCTCTGGGGGGAGCCGAACGCGCCGGCGAGCAGCGCCGAGTAGGCGACCAGCGGGTTGCGGCCCGCCGCGAGGATCACGAGGCTGCCGACGATGGACGCGGCCAGCACGGCGTACAGCGGCACGAGCACCGGTGCCAGGCGGAAGTACGCCTCGACCGCTTCCCCGAGCCGGCCGCGCCCCCCCGGCTCGGCGCGCCGGCTCATGACCACACCTCACACGCCGGACCGCTCACGCCGCGCCCTCGCGCCGGCTGCCCGCGGCGCCGGCCATGAGCAGCCCGCACTCGTCGCGGGTGGCCTCGGCCCCGTCCAGCACCGCGACGAGGCGGCCGCGGTAGAGCACCCCGATGCGGTCGGACAGCGACAGGATCTCGTCGAGCTCGGCCGACACGAGCAGGACGGCGGCGCCGGCGTCGCGGCGGGCGACGATCTGGGAGTGGATGAACTCGATCGAGCCGACGTCCAGGCCGCGGGTCGGCTGCGCGACCAGCAGCAGTCGCAGCTCCGCCGACAGCTCGCGCGCGACGACGACCTTCTGCTGGTTGCCGCCGGACAGCGACCCGACCGCGGTGTCGACCGACGGGGTGCGGATGTCGTAGGCCTTGACCTGCTCGGCGGCGTGCTCGGCGAGCGCGCCGCGCTGCATCACCCCGCGCGACGAGAACGGTCGGCGCTTGTAGCGGTTGAGCACGAGGTTGTCGGTGATGGGGAAGGGTCCGACGAGGCCGTGCTTGCCGCGGTCTTCGGGGACGTGGCCGACGCCGAGCCCCTCGACCTGGCGGGGTGACATGCCCCGGGTGTCGGTGCCGTCGATCGACACGCTGCCGCTCACCGGCGCCCGCATGCCCGCGATCGCCTCGACGAGCTCGCGCTGGCCGTTGCCCTCCACGCCGGCGATCCCGAAGATCTCCCCGCCGCGAGCGACCAGGTCGACGCCGTCGACGGTGACGACGCCGCGGTCGTCGGCGACGACGAGGCCCGCCACCACGAGCACCGGCCGGCCCGGCTGAGCCGGTTCCTTGTCGACCTCGAACGACACGTCGCGGCCCACCATGAGCGACGCGAGGGTCGCCTCGGTGGCGTCGCGCGGGTCGGCGCTGCCCACGACCCGGCCCCCGCGCAGGACCGTGACCGAGTCGGCGACCGCCAGGACCTCTGTGAGCTTGTGGGTGATGAACACGACCGACTTGCCCTGGGCGACGAGGCTGCGGACGACCTCGAAGAAGTCGCTGACCTCTCCGGGGTCAGCACGGCCGTCGGCTCGTCCAGGATGAGGATGTCGGCGTTGCGGTACAGCGCCTTGACGAGCTCCACGCGCTGGGCGCCGACGGACAAGTTCTCGACGACGGCGTCTGGGTCGACGGCGAGCCCGTAGCGCCGCGACAGCTCGGCGACCTCGCGTCGCGCCGTGTCGAGGTTGAGGAACGGCCCCCGGCGCGGCTCGGAGCCCAGCACGACGTTCTCGGCGACGGTCAGCACGGGGACCAGCTGGAAGTGCTGGTGGACCATGCCGATCCCCGCGGCGATCGCGTCGGCCGACGACGAGAACCGCACCGGCTCGCCGTTGACGCGCAGCTCCCCGGCGTCAGGCTGGTACAGCCCGTAGACGATGTTCATCAACGTCGACTTGCCGGCGCCGTTCTCACCGAGCAGGCACAGGATCTCCCCGGCGTGCAAGACGATGTCGACGTCGGCGTTGGCCACCACGCCCGGGAAGCGCTTGGTTATCCCGCGCGCCTCCAACACCACCGGGGCGCCGTCCGCTGGGGCCACTGCGGGCTCCTCGACTCGCCCGGGGCGGCTCGTCGCAGCGGGTCGCCCCGGCGCCGACCTACTTGGGCAGCCCGGTGACCGGGTCGATGCCCGTGTCGATGCTGCCGTCAGCCAGGCCCTGGCGGATCTCCTCCATGCGGGTGGCCACCTCCTCGGGGATGTCGGCGTCGTGGAACGGGGCATACGTGATCCCGTCGTTGGCCGCCTCCAACAGGAACACGCCGCCCTCGAAGTCACCGGTGATCGATGCGGCGATCTGCTGGAACACCCCCAGGTCGACGCGCTTGACCGCCGAGGTGGCCAGGGACTCCGAGCCCTGCGCGGCGCCCTCGTCGAAGGTCGTGAAGTACTCGTCCTGGTCGACGCCGATGGCCCAGGCACCCGACTCCGCCGCGGCCCTGATGCCACCGGAGCCGGTCTGGCCGCCGGCGCCGAAGATGACGTCCGCGCCTTCGCCGAGCATCTGCTGGGCGTCGGAGCGACCCTTGGCGTCGTCGGTGAACGACTGGTTGTAGACCTCGAGGACCTCGACGTCGGGGTTGACCGCCTCCGCGCCGGCCCGGTAGCCGTTGACGAGACGGACGACCGGCGGCACGTCCTCGCGACCGGCGACGACACCGACGACGTCGGACTCGGTCAGCAGCCCGGCCATCGCCCCGGCGAGGTAGCCGCCCTGGTCCTCGCGGAACAGCACGCCGACGTAGTTGTCGGGGTACTCCTCCTGGAACTGGTCGACGCCGATGAAGTTCGTGTCCGGGTTGTCCTGGGCGAACTGCAGCGTCGCGTCGGCGAGCAGGAACCCGACGGTGACGACCACATCGGGGTCGTCGCGCATGATCGTCGTGAGGTTGTTGGTGTAGTCGGCCTCGTTGGCCGTCTCGATGAAGTTCGTCTCGATGCCGAAGCACTCCTCGGCCGCCTGCATCCCTTCGAAGGCGTACTGGTTGAACGTGCCGTCGTCCACACTGCCGATGTCGGTGACCAGTCCCACCGAGAAGTCCTCGGGCACCTCGACGTCGGCGTACTCCTCGGCGCAGATCTCGTCCAGCGGTGTGATGGAGCTGGTCGCGGTCGCCTCGGTGCCGGCCTCGGAGGGCGCCTCGCTGGAGGTGGCCGGCTCGGACCCTGCCTCACTTCCCGTGCCGCCCGCGGCGGCGGTGGGCGACTCCGTTGCGGGGTCGTTGCCGCAGGCGGCGGCGAGGAGCAACAGGACGACGGCGACACTTGACAGCGTCAGCCAGCGCGATACGCGCATGTACATGACCTCCGGCAACAGGGATCGCCCGGGCAGCGGGGAGCAGCGCACCCAGCATCGGTGCGCGGCGGAGTGTAACCGAGCCTTTGCGCGCCCGAGCGCCACGGCTGGGTGCTCCGGGGCCCCCCGGGTGCCTCGCTACGATGCCGCGGCCGTGGACAACCTCACCGTCGTCGAGCATCCGCTGGCCGCCCATCTGCTGGCCGGACTGCGCGACGTCGACACCCAGCCGGAGCGCTTCCGCCACCTCGCCCGGCGCCTGTCCACCGTGCTGCTGCTGGAGGCGACCCGTGGCCTGGACGTCCGCGAGGCGTCGGTGGCGACCCCGCTGACCGCGGCGCGGGCCTCCCTCATCGCCCGGCGGGTGGTCGCCGTGCCGATCCTGCGGGCCGGGCTCGGCCTGCTGGAGGCCGCCACCGACCTGCTGCCCGAGGTGTCGGTGGGCTACGCCGGCCTGGAACGCGACGAGACGACGCTGCAGCCCACGTCGTACTACCTCAAGGTGCCCCGTCTGGACGACGCGAGCGTCCTGCTGCTCGACCCCATGCTGGCGACCGGTGGGTCGGCGGCCTTCGCGACGGCGTTGCTCAAGGAGCGCGGGGCGTCCCAGGTGCAGCTCGTCTGCGTGGTCGCCGCCCCGGAGGGCGTCGCCCGGATGACCGAGCAGCACCCCGACGTCCGCATCGTCACCGCGGCCCTCGACGAGGGGCTCAACGACGTCGGCTACATCGTGCCGGGGCTCGGCGACTTCGGCGACCGCCTGTTCGGAACCTCCTGACAGGCGCACACTGGACTGGTGCTCCCGTGCCGACCGTGCCCCCGAAGGCCGCCATCACCACCGTCACCCCCATCGCCCGCATGACCGCGGCCGTCGGCCCGTGGGCCCGCCGCCTGCTGCTGCCGGCGACCGGCGTGCTCCTCGCCGTCGCCGTCGGCGCGGGCATGGCGCGGACCGGCGTCGAGCCGATCGTGCTGCTGGACGTCCCGCCCACCGGCGAGGCGCGTCCGGACACCCTGCCCGACGGCACACCGGTGTTCGTCGCGGCCGACGACGACGGCGAGGTGACCGTCGTCAGCGCCGTCAACCCGCACCGCTACCGCGGGCTGCGCAGCCTCGTCGGCTGGTGCGCGTCATCGGGATGGTTCGAAGACCCGCTGGACCGCTCGCGCTTCGACGGCCGCGGTGACTACCGCTCGGGGCCGGCGCCGCACGGGCTGACCCGCTACCGCACGCAGGCCGCGGCCGGCGGGCGGGCGGTCCGCGTGCTCGGCCCCCTTGCGCCGCGGCGTCGCCGGGCGCCGGCGTCGCTGGAGGCGACCGGCTGGCACTGCGGGCGGCTCGACCCGCAACCGGCCCCGCTGGTGACCCACCCGGGCGCCCGGCTGGGACGGTTGCTGGCCGCCCCCGGCCGCCCCATGCGTGCCTGCGAGCGCGTCGCCAGCCGGACGGTGCTCGCGTGCGACGGGCCGCAGGTGGCCACGACACACCGGACCCCGCGCACAGACGGCCTCGCGTGGGTCTACACCGGCCCGTTGATCGTGACGCCCCGCTCCGACGGGCGCGTCGACGTCACGCTGGTGGCGGGCGGCAGGGACGCACTCGTCCCTGTCGACGGACGGCGCCGGATGTTCGGTGTCGTCGCCGGTGCCGAGCCCCGCGGCGGCGAGGTGCGGCTGCGCCTCGACCGGGTCGAGGTCTTCGATGACCACTTCACCGTCCCACAGCCGCTTGGCCTCTCGCAGCCGCTGCCCTCGCTGTGGCGGATGGCCGACCGGGACGGCAACACGCTCATCGGGCTGACCGTCGCTCGCCGGTTGCTGCCCCACCCGGCCGGCGGGCTGCGAGGCGCCCTCGTGTCGCTCGTCCACCGCCGCGGCGTCGTGCTCGAGCTCGAGGTCGTGCACCGGCCGCGCCGCTGAGGCCGCACCGGCCGTGGCGGCTTCCCCCCCGTGGAATCCCAACAATCCGACCCCCGCCGCCGCGTCGGGCGGATCGACGACGTGGCGGCGGTAGCGACCGCCGAACCACAGCAGCGGCGCCGCGTCCGGTCGCAGGGTCCCGAGGTCGACGACCTCGCCGAGGAAGATCGAGTGGTCGCCGCCCTCGTGGATCTCGGTGAGCCGGCAGTCGACGAAGGCCAGGCCGTCGCTGAGCACCGGGCAGCCGGTGACGGGCGCCGGTTGCCAGGCGACGCCGTCGAACTGGTCGCGGCCGGGGGAGCGGCTGGCGGCGAAGAACCGCGACAACGGCTCCTGCTCCGCCGACAGGATGGTGACGGCGAACGTCTCGGCGCCCGCGAGCAGGTCGTGCATGCGTGCCCGGCCGGCGACGCACACGAGGACGAGCAGCGGGTCCAGCGACACCGACGAGAACGCGTTGGCGGTCATGCCGTGCAGGACGTCGTCGACGGCGGTCGTGACCACGGTGACACCGGTCGCGAACAGCCCGACGGTCCGGCGGAACTCCTCCGAGCCGGGCGAGGTCACCGTGGCGGCTTCCGGAGCCCGGCGAACAGGTCGTCCTCGACCCCGGTGACCGGCACGTCGCTGCGCGCGCGGACGAACGCTTCCTGCCCGAAGGCCCGGACCTCCAGATCCTCGGGCATGTTCAGGAAGAACGAGTCGGAGTCCAGCTGGGACACGTGGGCACGCAGCGCCGCCATCTTCGTCCGCAGGTGCGCCCGGACGTCGACCTCCGCACCGATCTCGTCGTCGGCGCTGCCCATCGGGACGTCGTCGGCGGACGCGAAGTCCTCCCCGAACGGCGACGGCAGCCCCCGCGCGACGAGGTCGCGGCTGGCCTGGACGATCGCGGACTTGCGGATCGTGGAGAAGTAGACCTTGGGGATCCGCCACGCGGGCCCGGCGTCGGGGTACAGCGCCGCGACCGCGCACGCCTCGGCGGCGACCACGCAGACCCGGTGGTTCTGGATGTGGTCGGGATGCCCGTAGCCGCCGAAGGCGTCGTAGGTGACCAGGACAGCGGGACGGAACTCGCGGATGACGGCGACCATGCGACGCACCGCCTCGTGGAAGTCGGCCCGCCAGAACGACGCCGGGTCGTCGTTGCCCTCGGTGCCCATCATCCCGGAGTCGACGTAGCCGAGGAACCGCGGCTCGCCGGCATCGAGCATCCGCAGGGAGGCCGCCAGCTCCTCCCGCCGCACCTCGGCGAGCCGTGGCCGGGTGGCGTCGACGTCCATGTTGTAGATCTCGCCGCGCTCTCCCCCGGTGCACGTCACGACAGCGGTCCTCAAGCCCTCCGCGGCGTAGCGCGCCAGCACCCCTCCGGTCGCGATCGCCTCGTCGTCGGGGTGGGCGTGCACGCACAGCAGCCCCAGCACGTCGTCCACCTTCCGCACTCCTGTCGGCAATCCCGCGACGGCCCTCGGCGTCAGCGTAGAGCAGTGGGGTGTCCGCACCACCGGCGCGGACGGCAGTGGTCCGGGACGCCGGCCCGCCTGGGGGTAGCGTCTCAGCGATGCCCCTGACCGAGCTGGTGCTCGTCGACAGCCCCGGGGCGCTGGACCGGGCGCTGTCGCTGCTCGACGACCTCGACGTCGTCGGGGTCGACGTCGAGCGGGCCGACTGGGACCGCTACTACCGGGCGGCCGCCACGATCCAGGTGGGCGGGCGGGGACGCGTCGCCGTCGTGGATCCACTCGCGCTGACCGACCTGTCGGCCCTCGACGCCTTCCTCGCCGGCCGTACCACGGTGTTCCACGCGCTGGAGAACGACCTCGAACCGATCGTCACCGTGGGCGTGCGGCCCGACACGATGGCCGACACGGCCGTCGCGGCGGCGGTGCTGGGCCTGCCCACGGGGCTGGAGGTGCTGCTGCGCGACCTACTCGGCGTCGAGCTGTCCGGCGACAAGGCCGCGATGCAACGTGCGAACTGGGAGGCGCGGCCCCTCACCCCCCAGATGCTGGCCTACGCCGCCGGCGACGTCGCGGACCTGCCGGCGCTGTGGACGGCGCTGGAGCGGCGGCTGACCGCCACGGACCGGCGGCACTGGTACGACCAGGAGCTCGCGGCGACGCTGGCGCAGCCGCCGGTCGAGCAGCGCCGTGAGTGGACCAGGACGCGGGGCGCCGGACGGCTGGACGCGGCGGCACGCGCGCGGCTGCGCGCCCTGTGGAACGCCCGCGAGGATCTCGGCCGCAGCACCGATACGGCGCCCGGCAGGATCGCGGGGGACGCCGTGCTCGTCGATCTCGCGACCACCCCCCCGCGGGGGGTCGCCGAGCTCGGCCGTCGCGGCGTGCGCCGGCAGGCGGCCCGGCTGTTCGGCCACCGGCTGCTCGCCGCGATCGCCGAGGGCGACGCCGCCCCACCCGAACCCCGCTCCGCGAGCCGCGCCGGCCGGGCACCCACCGACGCGGACCGGGCGATGATCGAGCGTCTCCGCCAGCTGCGCTCGATCCGCGCCAAAGCTCTGGGCATCGACGCCGGGGTGCTGTGCCCGAGCCGCACGCTGGGCGGCGCGGTGCTGGCCGACCCGGCGACCCCGGCGGCGCTGCGCGACGCCCTCGGCCTGCGACCCTGGCAGTGGGAGCAGCTGGGAGCGACCTTCTGCGAGGCGTTGCGGCTGGAGGGTCCGGGCAAGCCTCCCGCTGTCACCGACCCTCCGCCGCTCGGCACCCCGGACACCGAGCCGTTCGACCTCGACCCGCCTGCCGGCGCTGCCGGCGCCGATCGCGACGACAAGGACCGCGACGATGGCTGACCTGCTCAACCCCGACGCCCTCCACCACGCCCTGGACCAGCTCGACGGCTGGTCGGGCACGACCGAGCGGCTGAGCAAGACCTACCGCTTCGCCGACGCGACCGCCGCCGAGCGGTTCGTCGAGCGCGTGTCGACCGTCGCCGACGCGATGAACCACCATCCCGAGGTGACGGTCGACGGCAGCTCGGTCCGTCTGGACCTCGTCACGCACAGCGCCGGAGGCGTCACCCAGTCCGACCTGGACCTGGCCACCCGCATCGACACGGGCGAGTCCCACGGCGACGCCAACCTCGACAACCCGGCGGCCGGTGAGACCGCCGATCGGGTGCCGGAGGGCTCAGGCCCGGGTGGTGCCCAACCGCTCCACGACCGCACCCCCGAGGCGTAGCCGGCGCTGCGGCGCGCCGCGGCCGTGGTGACCAGCACTGCCGTCACGAACGCACCCCACCGGTGGGTTCATGACGGCAGTACGGCGCGCGCGGCCGGTGCGGTCCCCATCAGGCGCCCCGCGCTCTGGGCGAGGCGGCATGGCGACGCGTCGAGGGCAGCAGCAGCGTGACCAGCGCCAGCCCGGCGCAGATGTGCACCAGCAGCGGCGCCTCGGCCAGCTGCGGCGTGGCCAGCACGAGCAGCGCGAACGACATGACGTCGAGCGCGACGAGCGCGACCCAGGCCACCCGAGAGCCGCGCGCGAGCCCGACGAACAGCGCCAGCACGACGACGGCGCCGAGCCCCACCCCGCCGGTGCCGGTGGCGGCCGGCAGGCCGAACGCCGCGGCGCGCAGGAACCCGTAGGCCCACACCGCCGAGGGCACGTCCCACAGGCGGAACAAGGGTCGGGCGCCGGCGTCCGGGCCGCCCCCGGCGCCGGCCGACCGCGACCGCGCGATCGCGACGACCGCCTAGCCCTTGACCGAGCCCGCGGTCAGGCCCCGGATGAAGTAGCGCTGCAGCGAGAAGAACACGAACATCGGCACGATCATCGAGATGAAGGCGCCGGCCGTGAGCAGGTGCCAGTCCTGCCCGCGGCTGCCGATGAGCGCGGCCAGCGCCTGGGTGACCACCCGGTTCTCCGCGCCGCCCAACAGGATCAAGGCGATCAGCAGGTCGTTCCACACCCACAGGAACTGCAGGATCGCGAAGGCGGCGAGCGCCGGCACCGACAGCGGGATCATGAGCTTCCAGAACGTCTGGAAATGGCTCGCGCCGTCGACGCGGGCCGACTCGATGACTTCACGCGGCATCGAGCTCATGTAGTTGCGCAGCAGGTAGATCGCCAGCGGCATGCCGAAGCCGGTATGGGCCAGCCAGATCCCCAGGAACGTGCCGGTGATGCCGACGTCGCCGTACAACCGCAGCAGCGGGATGAACGCCACCTGCAGCGGCACCACCAGCAGGCCCACGATCATGACGAACAGCACTTCGCGGCCGGGGAAGCGCATCCAGCTGAACGCGTACGCGGCGAACGCCGCAGCCAGGATGGGGATCACGGTCGCCGGGACCGCGACCGCGAGGCTGTTGACGAAGGCGGCCCCCATGCCGGCTTCCAGCACCTCGGTGTAGTTCTCCAGCGTCCAGTTGCTGAACGGCGTGACGAACTGCGTCCACCAGCCACTGCCCTTGACGGCCTGCTCGGCCCGGAACGAGGAGATCAGCAGACCCAACGTCGGGATCGTCCACAGCAGGCAGATGAACACCACCGCCGCCGTCGCAAGCCGCTTGCCGGCCCCCGTGCGGCGCTTGCTCTCGGTGCCGACGATCGTGCGCTCGTCCAGGACCTCGGTGCCGCGCTGGTCGTCCGCGTGGGTCGGAGGGGTCGGTGTCGTGCTCATTGAGCCTCCTGAGCGCGGAACTGGCGGATGTTGTAGATCATCACGGGAATGGTGGCCAGCATCAGCACGACGACGATGGCGGCGGCGCGGCCGAACTGGCGGAACTGGAACAGCTCGGTGATGAACCGCACCGCCACCAGGTCGGTGTTGAAGTTGCCCCCGGTCATGACGAAAACGATGTCGAAGGTCTTGAGCACCCCGATGACGATGGTGGTCGACACCACCGCGATCGTCGAGGCGATCTGCGGGATGATGACCCGCCAGAAGATCTGCACCTCGGTGGCGCCGTCGATGCGGGCGGCCTCCAACGTCTCCTCGGGCACACCCTTGATCGCGGTGGACAGCAGCACCATCGCGAACCCGGCCTGCAGCCAGATCATGATGACGATCAGCAGGAACGTGTTGAGCCGACCGGTGGAGACCTGGAGCCACACCTGGGGTTCACCCCCCAGCCCGCTCCAGATCGCGTTGAGCAGGCCGATCTGCCCCTGCCCCTCCGGGCGCCAGGCGTAGACGAACAGCCAGATCGTGCTCGCACCCACGAAGCTGATCGCCATGGGCAGGAAGATGACGGACTTGGCGAGCCGCTCACCCAACGGCGACATCCGGTCGGCCAGCACCGCGATGATCAGGCCCAAGGAGACCGACACGCCCGTCACCGTGACGATCCACAGGACGTTGTTGAAGATCGCCGAGCGGATGGCCCGGTCGGTGGCGAGCACCGTGTAGTTGGCGAAGCCGACGAAGTTCTCCGAACGGGCGTCGAGGAAGCTGACGTAGACGGTCCGCAGGGCCGGATAGACCAGGTAGATGGTCACCGCCAGGATCGCCGGGCCGATGAAGACGTAGGGCTTGACGCGGTTCTCCCACTTCTCGGGAAGCCGCTCGACCAGGGTGTTGAGCACCCAGAACAGGACGATGATCCCGCCGACCCCGCCCACGACCGCAATGAGGGCGTTGGCCACCTTCAGCATGCGCGACTCCTTCTCTCCCAGAGCGCGTGTGGCGGCCGGACGATGCCGACCGCCGCACGTTCTGGAGACATCGGTCCGCTGGAATCAGCCGCCGCCACCTTTATCCGGAGGCCGGCCAGCTCTTTTCGATCGTTTTCAGCACCTCATCGACGTTGCGTTCGCCGCTGACCCAGTCGACGATGCCGGTCCAGAACGAGCCGGTGCCGACCGCGCCCGGCATCAGGTCGGACGCGTCGAAGCGCAGCACGTCGGCTTCGGCGCCGATGGCGTACAGCTGCCGCGTCACGTCGTCGGGGTACAGGCTCTCGTCGAAGCCCCGGTGCGGCGACAGCCACCCGCCGGCCTTCGCCCACGACCCGCCGTACTCGGCGCTGCCGAGGAACTCCATGAACTTGCGGGCGGGCTCGGTGTCGTTGATCAGCAGCGCCAGGTCACCGCCGGCGAGCACCGGGTTGCCGTCGAACCCGCCCTCGATCCCCGACGGGAAGTACGCCGCGCCGACGTTGGCGGGCAGGTCCTCCTGGACCTCGTCGGGGAAGAACCCGGTGATGAAGTTGCCCTGACGGTGCAGGAAGCAACCGGGCTCCTCCTCGAACATCGGCGCCGGCGAGTCGCCGAAGGCGATCGACAGCATGCCCTGGGTTCCGCCGACCACGTTGCCCTCGGTCTGCCACAGCTCACCGAACTTCTCCCAGGCCTGCTTGACCTCCGGGGCGTCGAACGGGATCTCGTGGTTGACCCACTGGTCGTAGACGTCGGGGCCGTGCAGGCGCAGCATGTACTCCTCGATCCAGTCGGTGCCCGGCCAGCCGGTCGCGTCGCCGGACTCCATGCCCAGGCACCACGGCGTGCCGCCGTCGGCGCGGATCTGCTCCTCGAGCGCGCGCAGGTCCGCCTCGGTCTCGGGGATCGCGTAGCCGGCCTCTTCGAACTCCGGCACCGGGTACCACAGGACGCTCTTGACGGCCATGCGCATCGGCACCCCGAACGCGCCCTCGTCGGTGGTCGTCGCGTCCAGGAAGCCGGGGATCAACGACTCCTCGAGAGCGGCGACGTCCATGTAGTCGCCGATCGGCGGCGCGTCGGTCTGCTCGGCGATGTCCAGCAGCAGGCCGGGCTGGGGGAAGATCGCGACGTCGGGGGCGTTCTGGCCCTGCACGCGGGTGGTGATCGTCGTGTCGAAGTCGGGCGAGCCCTCGTACACGACGTCGATGCCGGTCTCCTCCTCGAAGGGAGCGATCGACTCCTCGAACAGTGCTCCTTCGTCGTCGACGAAGGCGGCCATGACCGTCACGGTGCCACCGCCTTCACCCTCGCCGGCGGCGCCGCCGCCTTCACTGCCGCCCAGACAGGCGGTCGCCAGCAGCGTCAGCGCGGCGAGGAGCGGAACCCAACGTAGGGGGCTTGTGTGCAGTCTCAACACTCGACCTTCCGTGGCGTGGGATGAAACCGTTTGCAACACCGCACGGTCAACGCTGGCACATGCACCTCGGTTCCGTCAACTAAGAGATTGCCGCGGCACGGCGCCCGGCGGTCGCCGCCGGGACCGGTGCCGGACCCGTGGTGCTGCGCATCCTCAACGTCGTCGGCAGCACCACGTCGGGCCGCGGCCCGCCCCCGCCGCCGCGGATGGCGTCGAACAGCAGCGACGCGGCCACCTCACCGAGCTGGGCGACGGGCTGGTGCATCGTCGTCAGGCCGAAGAAGCCCGCCACGTCGTGGTCGTCGAACCCGATGACCGAGCAGTCGGCGGGGACGCGGACGCCGCTGTCGGCGAGGGTCTTGAGCGCGCCCAGGGCCATCTCGTCGGAGCCGGAGAACACCGCGGTCGGGGGGTCGCCGAGCGCGAGCAGCTGCGCCATCGCCTGGGCGCCGCCTGAGATCGAGAAGCCGCCGTCGACCTCGAGGTCGTCGCGGGCGGCGATGCCCCGCTCGGCGAGGGCCTGCTGCCAGCCCCGGCGCCGCTGCAGCGGCGCGGAGAACCGCACCGATCCCACAGGCTGGCCGGACAGCAACGCCACCGAGGTGTGCCGCAGGTTGAGCAGGTGGCGCGTGGCGGTGCGCGCCGCGGCGACGTTGTCGATGCCCACGTTGGAGAAGCGGCTGCCGGTGAGCCCGACCGTGACCACGGGGGTGCCGTCGGTCTCCAAGACGTCCTGCTCGCACGCGGTCAGCGGCAGGTCCACGATGACGATGCCGTCGACGCGCTTGCGGAACGGCAGCCGGCGAAAGAAGCGGTCGCGGGCGCCGGCGCCGCCGACGTCGTACAACAGGACGTCGTAGCCGGCGGCCGCCAGGACGCTCTGCGCGCCCGCGACGACCTGGGTGAAGAACCAGCGGCTGAGCAGCGGGACGACCATCCCGACGGTCATCGTGCGACCGGCGGCCAGGCGGGAGGCGTTGGGGTTGGCGACGTAGTCCAGCTCCCGCGCGGCGCTCAACACCCGGCCGCGAGTCGGCTCGGCGACGTTGGGCAGTCCCCGCAGCGCACGGCTCACCGTGGCCACCGACACGCCCGCGCGCGCGGCGACGTCGGAGATGCTGGCGCCCATGAGCGCTCCCGGTCAGCTGGCCTGCTGGCACGGTAGGCGCTGCAAGCGGTTGCGGCAAGGCCCGCGGAGCCGCTGCGCGCCCCGCCGCCGGTTACGAGGCGTGGGCGACCGGGAGGGTGCGCAGTGCCGCCGGGAGCGCGAACGTCATCTGCTCGTCGACGACGTCGAGCGTCTGGACGACGGCCCCGCCGGGGACCGAGCGGAGCGCGGCGAGCACCTCGGTGACGAGCCGCTCGGGAGCGCTCGCACCGGAGGTGAGCCCCACGGTGCCCACGCCCTCGAGCCACTGGGGCCGGATCGCCGCGGCGTCCTCGACGAGGTGGGCGGCCGGCGCGCCGGCGTCGAGCGCCACCTCGACCATCCGCTTGGAGTTCGACGAGTGCGCCGACCCCACGACGAGGACGAGGTCGCTGCGCCGGGCGAGGACCTTCGTCGCGTCCTGGCGGTTCTGCGTCGCGTAGCAGATGTCGTCGCCCTTGGGGCCGCGTGCCAGCGGGTAGCGGCGCCGGATGGCGGCCACGATCTCGGCGGCCTCGTCCACCGACAGCGTCGTCTGGGTCAGGTAGGCCACCTTGGCGGGGTCGGGCAGCTCCAGCGCGTCGACGGCGGCGACGGATTCGACCAGGGTGATGGACTCCGGGGCGTGGCCCGTCGTGCCGACGACCTCCTGGTGGCCGGCGTGCCCGACCAGCAGGATCGACAGTCCGCGCTGGGCGTAGTCCACGGCCTCGAGGTGCACCTTGGTGACCAACGGGCAGGTGGCGTCCAGGGTCCGCAGCCCCCGCTCGGCGGCGTTGCGCCTCACCGCCGGCGCGACGCCGTGCGCGCTGAACACGAGCATCCCCCCCTCGGGGACCTCGGTCTCGTCCTCGACGAAGACGGCGCCCCTGGCCTCCAGCTCCGCCACGACGTGGGTGTTGTGCACGATCGCGTGGCGGACGTACACCGGCGCCCCGAAGGCTGCGAGTGCCCGCTCGACGATCTCGACCGCCCGCTCGACCCCGGCGCAGAAGCCCCGAGGCGCGGCGAGCAGCACGGTCAGCGGGCCTGGAGGCATGCGTCCAGTATAGGGAGCGGCCCGTGG
>JAUJMQ010000002.1:0-66168 GCA_030446775.1 Egibacteraceae bacterium | reverse complement strand
GGACCTAGCGCCGGGCGCCGAGAGCTCTGAAGAGGAAGTAGCCGAGCAGCGCGCCGACCGCGGCCATGAGCACGACCGCCCAGAAGGCGAACTGGAGCAGGTCACCGAGAAAGCCCCCCAGCAGCGCGAGAACGAGAATGAGCAGAATGAGCATCAGGCCTCCGAGGCGCATGCGCAGGGCAACGCACTTTTCCCGAATCCTACCGGGCGCGTCGCCGACATCTCCCAACTGCCGTGCGGCACGGCCGTCGGCTTCTGCGGTGGCATACTGCCGCCGGTCGACCACGGGGAGGCTGAGCGGGATGCACGCCATCGTGGGTGGCTGCGGCAGGGTCGGCGCGCAGGTGGCCGACCGCCTGTCGGTGCAGGGCTCCGACGTCGTCGTCGTCGATGCACGCGCGAGCGCGTTCGACCGGCTCGGTCCCGGCTTCAGCGGAGACACGCTCGTCGGCGACTTCACCGACACCGTCACGTTGTCCCGCGCGGGCATCGAGCGGGCGGAGGTGGTCGTCGCCGTCACCTCCAACGACAACGTCAACCTGATGGCGGTGCAGGTCGCCACGGCGCTGTTCGAGGTGCCGCGAACGGTGGCCCGCCTGTTCAACCCCGCCCGCGAGGAGTCCTATCGCAAGATGGGCGTCCACTACGTGTCCGGCACCCGCCTGGTCGCCCAGGCCATCCTCAACGAGGTGCGCGTCGCCGCCTTCCCTCAGCACGTGACCTTCGGCGAGTCCGACATCGAGATCGTCGAGATGGCCGTCACCCGCGCCGGCCACGGGCTGAGCATCGCCGAGCTGGAGCGCGAGGGCGACGTCCGTGTGGCGGCGGTGCGGCGCGGCGGGCGGGTGCGTGTACCCAAGCCGTCCGACCTCGTGCTGTCCCACGACGTCGTCGTGGCCGCGGTCAGCGCGAAGGCCCACCGGCGGCTGCGGGCGACGATGTGCGACCCGTCTGCGCAGGACGACCAGCGCCCCGCGCGGGCCCGCTAGCGGATGTACGCGGTCTTCGCCGGTGGCGGCAAGGTCGGCCGGTTCATCGCGGCAGACCTCCTCGCCGACGGGCACGAGGTCGCCATCATCGAGCCGGTGGTCGGCCGCTGCGACGAGCTGCTGCGCGACCACGACCTGCTGGTGCTCCACGGTGACGCCACCGAGGTCCGCTACCTGCAGCAGGCGCGGACCGAGCGCGCCGACGTGTTCGTCGGCACGACCGGCGACGACGACGCGAACTTCGTCGCCTGCCAGCTCGCCCTCAACACCTTCGGGGTGCCCCGCGCGATCTCACGGGTGAACAAGCCGCCCAACGAGGAGCTGTTCGCGCGACTGGGCATCGAGGGCGTGTCGACGACGTCGCTGATCTCGCGGCTGATCCGTGAGCAGCTGACGGTCGGCGAGCTCATCCACCTGTACACGCTGCGGGGCGGCAAGGTCAACCTCGTGGAGATCGACATCCCCCCCTCCACCAAGGGCCGCCTGCCGCGCGTGTCCGAGCTCGCCCTGCCCGAGGAGTCGGTGCTCGTGTGCCTGTTCCGTGACGAGGAGACGATCATCCCGCGAGGCGCGCTGCGGCTGCATCCCGGCGACCAGGTCATCGCCCTGACGACCCCGGAGCTGGAGGACACCCTGCGCGAGGCGCTGCTGGGGCCGCAGCGGTGAGACCGTCACCCACACCCCGGCGCGCCGGCCGCCGGACGAGGCCCTGCTACGCGCCGGCATGGTCGGCATCGTCCTCGTCGCGGCCGCCACCGGGGCGCTGGCGGCGGTGTGCGCCGTGATCGTCGCCGTCGTGGCCGCCAGCTTCTAGGCGCCGCGTGCTCTTCCGGCCCGGCTCGACGACTTCCGCCTGATCGGCTACTACACCGGGAAGGTCCTGTTCGGCGTGGGCCTGGCGATGACCATCCCGTTCGTCACCGCGCTGACGACCGGTGAGCGGAACGAGGCCTACGCCTTCCTGATCGGCCTTGGGCTCGCCGTCGGCGTGGGCCGGGCCAGTGAGCTGTTCCTGTTCACCCGCGCCTCGCTGGGAACGGCGCACGGATTGGCCAGCGTGGCACTGTCGTGGCTGCTGGCACCCGTCTTCGCCGCCGTGCCGCTGCTGCTGTCGGGGCACTACGCGTCCTTTCTGGACGCCTACTTCGAAGCGATGAGCGGCTTCGCGACCATCGGCCTGACGCTGGCGAACGATCTTGACCATATGGCGCGCAGCGTGAACCTGTGGCGGCACCTGCTGCAGTTCATGGGCGGCCAGGGCATCGTCGTCGTGGTGCTGACGATCTTCGCCAGCGCCTCGGGCCGCATCGCCGCCCTCTACACGGGCGAGGGGAGAGAGGAGAAGGTCGTCCCCAACGTCGTGCGCACGGCCCGCTTCATCTGGCGTGTGGCGCTGGTCTACGCGGTCATCGGCACCGGGCTCCTCTGGGCGTCGCTGCTCGTGGCCGGCCTGGCGCCGGTGACGGCGCTGTTCCACGCGATCATGTTGTTCATGGCCGCGTTCGACACCGGCGGGTTCTCCCCGCAGTCGGCGAGCGTGTCGTTCTATCGGTCCCCTCTCGTCGAGGCGGTGCTGCTGCCGATCATGACCGCCGGCGCGTTCAGCTTCGCCGTCCACTACCAGCTGTGGCAGGGCCGCCGCCAGGAGCTGACCCGCAACATCGAGACGCGCACCCTGGCTGCGTCCATCCTCGGCTTGTTCGTGATCATGGCGGTGGGCCTGGCCCGCAGCGGCACCTACACCGAGTTCGTGCCGCTGCTGCGCCACGGCTTCTTCCACCTCGTCAGCGCGCACACGACCACGGGCCTGGCACTCCTCCCCGGGCGGCTGTTCGTCACCGACTGGGGCGTGCTCGCACCCGCCATGATCGTCACCGCCATGGCGATCGGCGGGATGGCGGGCTCAACCGCCGGAGGGATCAAGGCGATCCGCATCGGGGTCATCGCGCTGGGGCTGCGGCGCGACGTCCGCAAGGTCCTGCTTCCCGAAGACGCCGCCGTTGTCGAGCGGTTCCACTCCACGACCCGCCGGCTGCTGTCAGACCAGCAGGTGCGCGCCGCCGCGACGATCCTGCTGCTGTGGCTGGTGCTGTATCTCGGCGGTGCGCTGGCGGGGCTGTTCTACGGCTACAACCTCCAGCTGTCGATGTTCGAGAGCACCGCCGCGGCCTCGTCCGGCGGGCTCTCGGTGGGGCTGGTGCGCCCCGCCCTGGAGTGGCCGCTGAAGGTGATCTACATCGCGCAGATGGTGACCGGGCGCCTGGAGTTCGTCGCGATCTTCGCGCTGGGCGGCTACGTCGTCGCGATCCTGCGGGGACGGGTGTGAGCGGCCGCGGGCCCGTCCCGCGCGGCAGGGTGCTGGGCGCGGCGCTCGCGGCGCTGCTCGGGCTGGGCGGGATCGTCGCCCTGACCGAGGCGCTGCGCCACCCCGTGCCGGGTGGCGCGCCGCGGGTGCCGGAGCTGTCCGCCCGCGACGGCGACCCGAGGGCCGAGACGGCCTGCGACGAGTCGCTGCCGCGCGAGGGCCTCCCGCGCGCGGCACCGGGCGACGACCCGGCGGCCGCCCCGGTGACCGTGACGTCGAACGAGCTGTATGACTGCCCGCAGGCGTTCGACGGGATGCGGGTGCGCTACCGCGGTGAGGTCGTCGGGGCGGTCCTGCGCCGTGACGGCGGCGCATGGGTGCAGCTCAACGACGACGTCTACGGCGGGACGCTGGGACCGCTGCCCGCCCACCGGGACTACCGCGGTGGCAACGCCGGCGTCGGCGTGTTCGTACCGGCGACGGTCGCCGACGAGATCACCAGCGTCGGTGGGCCGCAGGCGCGCGGTGACGTCGTCGAGGTCGTGGGCGCCTTCAACCGCGTGGACGCGGCCAGCGCGGAGTCCAGCGTCATCCGCGCCGAGCGGGGCGCGGTCGTGGTCGCCGGGCAGCCGTTCATCGACCCGCTCCTGCCCGAGCGCCGGCCCGTGGCGGCCGTGGTGCTGCTGCTCGCCGCGGCCATGACCGTCGCCGAGCGGCTCGCGCGCCGGCGGCGGTGACGGTCAGCCCAGGCCGCGGGCCTGACCGGCGAGGTCACGACGGCCGACGAGCTGCGACGACGGGCACAGCTGCTCCACGACGCAGTCGCCGCACCGGGGGCGCAGCGCGTCGCACACGCGACGGCCGTGCAGGATGATCGTGAGGCTCGCCGTCGGCCACTGGTGGCGCGGCAGCAGGCGCATGAGGTCACGTTCGATCTTGACCGGGTCGTCGTGGCGTGTGAACGCGAACCGCCGCGACAGCCGCTTGACGTGCGTGTCCACGGCGATGCCCGCGTCCGGGTCGGCGCGGTTGGCGTCGGGCGCGGCGGCGCCGAGAACGACGTTGGCGGACTTGCGCGCCACGCCCGGAAGCGTGATGAGGTCGGCCATCCGCAGCGGCACCTCGCCGCCGTAGCGGTCCAGCAGCGCTTGGCACACCCCTCGGACGCTGCGCGTCTTCTGGCGGTAGAAGCCCGTGGGGTACAGGTCGCGCTGGAGCTCGGCCTCGTCGACCGCGAGGTAGTCGGCGGGCCCGCGGTACTTTGCGAACAGGGTCTTGGTGACCTCGTTGACCTTCTTGTCGGTCGACTGCGCCGACAGGATCGTGGCGATGAGCAGCTCGAAGGGCGTGGTCCAGTCCAGCTCCACGACGCCGCCGTCGTAGGCCTCGTGCAGCCGCGCCGTGATGAGCGGCGCCCGCACGGTCTTGCCGCTGCGCCGCGTCGGCTCCGCCGGGCCGGCGGGAGGCGTGCCGGTCACGCCAGCCGGGTCAGCCATGTCCATCATGTCGATCACGTCGATCATGGCCGCCGCGGCCGCCGCGTCCGCCGTGTCCGCCATGGACGTGGGGTTGGCCCGCCCCGCCGGCGGAGAGCGAGGCGACCAGGGCCGCGTCGTCGCCGGCGAAGTGGTGGGCGGTCGTTGCGTGGGCGGCGTCGTCGCCCGCCGGGTCGAGATGGACGTCGACGGCGGCGACCCTGGGGATCTCGTGCACGACCCGGTGGCGCACCTCCTCGGCGAGGGCGTGCGCCCTCCCAGCGTCAGAGCCGCGTCGGCGTCGGCGTGGAGCTGCACCGCCAGGGTCCGTCCCAGGTAGCGAGCGCGCACGTCGTGGACGCCGAGGATGCCGTCAACCTGCCCGGCGGCGGTCCGGATGCGCGGCACGAGGCCGGGTTCCACGGCGTCCATGTTGCGGCGCAGGACGTCGCGCCCGACGTCGAACAGGATCCAGACGATCCCCGCGGTGATCACCAGACCGGCGATCGGGTCGGCCACCGGCAAGCCCAGCGCGGCACCGGCGATGCCGGCGGCGGCGGCGGCGGAGGCCAGCCCGTCGGTACGCGCATGCTGACCGTCGGCGACCAGCGACGCCGAGTCGATCTCGCGGCCGACGCGGATCTTGTAGCGCGCGACCGCCTCGTTGCCGACGATCCCCGCGACCGCCGCGGCGAAGGCCAGCGGCACGGCGGTGATCTCGTGGCGCTCCCCCGCCAGCGCCCGGATCGAGTCCCACCCGGCCAGACCGGCCGAGACGGCGATCGCCAGCACGATGAGCAGGCCGGCGAGGTCCTCCGCGCGGCGCCAGCCGTAGGGATAGGTGTCGCTGGCCGCGCGCCGCGACAGCGAGAAGGCCAGCAGCAGCGAGAACGTGCCCGCCACGTCACCGAGGTTGTGCAGCGCGTCGGCGAACAGCCCGACCGACCCGCTGAGCGAGACGATGACCAGCTGGAACACCGCCGTCGCGCCGAGCCCGGCCACCGACACCCAGATCGCCCGCACGGCGCGGCGGTGGCCCAGCAGGTCCGGATCGATGCCGGTGATCGTGCCCGTGCCCGGAGCCGTGCCCGTGTCCGGAGCCGTTCCCCGCTGCCATGGCCTCCCTGTTCACCGCCGGCTCGGCGGCGATCCTTCCACGGGGAGCACGACGCGGAACGTCGAGCTCGCCGAGGATGCTGCGCATCGTGACGTCACCGCCGTGGCGGGCGGTGGCGTGGCGCACGATCGACAGGCCCAGGCCGGTGCCGCCGGCGGCGCGGCTGCGGCCCTTGTCGACCCGGTAGAACCGCTCGAACACGCGGTCCCGGTCCGCCTCCGGGATGCCGATGCCGTCGTCGATGACTTCGAGCACGACGTGCGCCGGCTGCCGGCGCACCGTGACGGTGACCGTGCCTCCGGGACGGTTGTAGCGCACCGCGTTCTCCACGAGGTTCGCCACGATGAGGCGGACGTCTCCGGGCAGCGCGACCAGCGGTGCCGACGTCGCGCCTGTGACGCGCAGGGTGACGCCGCGTTCCTCGGCGAGCCCGGACAGCGCCTGGACCTGGTTGCGAGCGACCTCGGCGAGGTCGACGCGCCGGCGCCCCGACTCCGCGGCGGACTCCTCCAGCCGCGCGAGGTCCAGCAGGTCGCGCACGAGCTGGGCGAGTCGCACGGCCTCGTGCTGCAACCGGCGCAGCATCGTGCGGGCGCGGTCGGGGTCGCGGTCCACGGCGAGCACGAGCGAGTCCGCGAGCGCCTGCATGCCGGCGACCGGCGTCTTGAGCTCATGGGAGGCGTTCGTGACGAAGTCGCGGCGGACGGCCTCCAGGCGGCGGGACTCGGTGAGGTCGGACACGACCAGCGCGACCGTGTCGGGGTCGGTGCGCGACGCCCGGCCGACGAGCTCGCGCTCGTCGCGGGTGACCTCCACGTCCACGGAGTGGCCGGTCTCGCGCGCCTCGACGACCGCACCGGCGAGGCCCTGCACCCCCAGGACCTGCAGCGGTGTGCGCGACTCGCTGCGCGAGACGCCGAACAACCGCCGCGCGGGCGGGTTGGCATAGGACATGCCGGCCTCCCCGAACAGCAGGATGGCGGTCGGAAGGCTCTCCAGCAGGCGCTCGGCGCGGTCGCGCTCCTCGGCGAGGCGGCGGCGGCGCTCGTCCAGTGCCGCGCCCGCCGCGCGCAGCGCCGCGTCCAGCCGCGGCGGCAGGCCGTCGGCGCCCGGCCCGGCCGTGGCGCCGCCGGTGAGGCGCTGCAGCGCCGCGGCGACGCGCTCGGTGCGCCGCCGCAGCCCGGCGGCCACGACGAGCGCCGCGACCGTGCCCAACACGAGCCCGCCGGCCAGCGCGACGGGGCGGGTGGCGGACCCACCGAGCATCGCGGCGGCGACCGCGGCCGCGACGACGAGCGCTAGCCGGGCGCGCACGGCTGCGCCGGCCGCCTCCGGCCACGGCGCGCTGCGCGCCGCGGCAAGCCGGCCGCGGTCATGAGTCGGCGAACTTGTAGCCCACCCCGCGGACGGTGAGGATCAGGCGCGGGTCGTGCGGGTCGGGCTCGATGCGGCTGCGCAGCCGCTTGATGTGGACGTCGAGGGTCTTGGTGTCGCCGACGTAGTCGCCGCCCCAGACCCGGTCGATGATCACGTCGCGGGTCAGGACGCGTCCCGCGTTGCGCAGCAGCAGCTCGAGCAGCGCGAACTCCTTGGGCGGCAGCTCGACGGCCTGCCCGCGCGCGGTCACCTCGTAGCGCTCGGAATCCATGCGCACGCCCAGCATCTCCAGCGGTGCGCCGGTGTCGGGCAGGTCCGACTCGCCGCCGCGTCGCAGGACGGCGCGGACGCGGGCGGCGAGCTCGCGCATGGAGAACGGCTTGGTGACGTAGTCGTCGGCGCCGAGCTCCAGCCCCACGACCTTGTCGATCTCGGAGTCCTTGGCCGTGAGCATGATGATCGGCGTGGGGCTGCTGGCGCGGATCCGCTTGCAGACCTCGGTCCCGGACATGCCGGGCAGCATGAGGTCGAGCAGCACGAGGTCGGGTCGCTCCCGTTCGAACAGCCGCAGCGACTCGCCGCCATCGGTGGACGTCGTGACCTCGAAACCTTCGGCGGACAGGCCGTACTCGAGCGCGTCGACGAGCGCAGGCTCGTCCTCCACCACCAGGATCTTGGGCATGACGCAAGTGTAGGGAGGCGGCTCGTAGGATCGGACTCCACCTTCCCCACCGAACAGGCAGCGCTCGAATGCCCAAGCTTCGCCGCGAGTACCGTGACCGTCTCGCCGAGCTCGAGGACGACCTGCTGACGATGGGCACGCGGGTGCTCGACATGCTGTCGGCGTCCATGGAGGCGCTCGTCCGCCGCGACGTCTCGGCGGCCCACGAGGTCATCCGCTCCGACGACCGCCTCGACGCCCTCTACAACGCCTGTGAGGAGGGTGTGCTCACCACCATCGCGCTGCAGAGCCCGGTCGCCAGCGAGCTGCGCCTGCTGGCGGCGTTCCTGCACATGAACGTCCACCTGGAGCGCATGGGCGACCTGTGCGTCAACATCGCCAAGTTCGTGCTGCTCGTCGAGGAGTTCACCGACGACCCCGAGCTCACGGCGCAGCTGCAGGAGATGGGCGGGCACGCCCGCCGGGTGATCGCCCGCTCCCTGGACGCCTTCTCGCGCCGTGACCTCGAGCTCGTGTTCAGCCTGCCGCAGCTCGACGAGCCGCTCGACCAGCTCAACAAGGGCCTGTTCGCCCGGCTCGTGCGGCTGGCGGCGACCGACGAGGAGCGGCTCGACTGGGCGATGCGGATGGTGCTGGTCGCGCGCTACCTCGAACGCCTCGGCGACCACGCCGTCGACATCGGCGAGCAGGTCCACTTCGCGGTGACGGGCCGGCGCATCGAGCTCGCGTCGAACTCGCCGACGGTCAGAAGCTGACGGCGTCCAGCAGGGCGTCGCACTCGTCGAGGGTGTTGAAGAAGTGCGCGCCGACGCGGATGCCGGCGCGCGGGCGGTAGTCCACGATGATCCCCGCGTCGATCAGCCGCCGGCTGGCTGCCTCGGTGTCGTCGCCCAGGAACAGCGTCACCGAGCCCGCCCGGCGGTCGCCGTCGACCGGGCTGCGAACCTCGATGCCGCGCTCGAGCGCACCGGAGACCAGGCGCGCCGTCAGCCGGCGTGAGGTCGCCCGCACCCGGGCCGGCGAGACCTCGGTGATCGCCTTGTAGCCCTCGCGGGCCGAGTACAGCGCCGGCATCGCGGGGGTTCCCCCGAGCCAGCCCATCGCGCCCTCGGCGGGCTCCCACTGCGGCTCGAAGCCGAAGGGCCGCGCGTGGCCGAGCCAGCCGACCTCGCGCGGCGCGAGGTCGTCGCGCCGCTCCGGACAGGTGAACAGGTAGCCCACGCCGGGCCCGCCGCACAGCCACTTCACGCTGCCGCCCACGTAGAAGTCACAGCCGATCGCCGTGACGTCGACGGGCATGTGGCCGACGGCGTGGTAGCCGTCGACCATCGTCACGGCGCCGACCTCGCGGGCGCGGGCGCAGACGGCGGCCACGTCGTTGATGAACGAGCTGCGGAACAGCACGTGGCTGACGGGGACGAACAGCGTCCGCTCGTCGATGGCTGCCAGCAGGCGCCCGGTGTCGACGTGCACGCCGTCGGTCGGCACGATCTCGACCCGCACGCCGCGGGAGCGGTAGCCCTCCAGCAGGTAGCCGTGCGACGGCCACTCGCTGTCGAGCATGACGACGGTGTCGCGGCCCCGGTCCCGGGCGCGGTCGACGTCAAGGGTCGACAGCACCATCGACGCCAGCGTCGCGACGTTCTGGTGGACGACGACGCTGCCGGCGGGGGCACCGAGCAGCCCTTCGAGCAGCTCCGCGACGGCGCGGACCTCAGGCAGCCAGTCGTCGTGCCAGGCCTCGACGCCCTTGGTCTCCCACAGCCGCGCAAAGACCGCCAGCGAGTGGGGGACCGTCGCCGGCATCGCGCCCAGCGAGTTGTTGATCAGATACGTGCACCGCGCCGTCGTGGGGAACCGCCGACGCCAGGCGGCGACCTCGGCGTCGGTCAGCGCCGCGGCGGTGGGGGCCGGCGACTCGACAACGGACATGCCGGGAGGATAGTCCCGCCGGCTCAGCCGAAGCGGCCGGTGACGTAGTCCTCGGTGCGGGAGTCCTGGGGGTTCTTGAAGATGTTCTCGGTCAGGTCGTACTCGACGAGCCGGCCGAAGCGGTGGTCGTTCTCCTCGGACTCCACCTCGGCGGTGAAGAAGGCGGTGCGGTCCGACACCCGGGCCGCCTGCTGCATGTTGTGGGTCACGATGATGATCGTGTAGCGCTCCTGCAGCTCGCGCATGAGGTCCTCGATGCGCCCCGTGGCGATCGGGTCCAGCGCCGAGCAGGGCTCGTCCATCAAGATGACGTCCGGGTCCACCGCGATCGCCCTGGCGATGCACAGCCGCTGCTGCTGGCCTCCCGACAGGCTGTACGCGCTGTCGTCGAGCTTGTTGCGCACCTCGTCCCACAGCGCGGCGCGCTTGAGGCTGCGCTCCACGATCTCGTCGGGGTCGAACTTCATGCCCGTGACCTTGGGCCCGAAGGTGATGTTGTCCGCGATCGACTTCGGGAACGGGTTGGGCTTCTGGAACACCATCCCGACGCGCCGGCGCACCTCGACCGGGTCGACGCCCTTGCCGTACAGGTCCACGCCGTGGTAGGTGATCTCGCCGCGGACGCGCGCGGTGGGGATGAGGTCGTTCATCCGGTTGAAGCAGCGGATGAACGTCGACTTGCCGCAGCCGGAGGGGCCGATGAGCGCGGTGATCTCGCCGCGGCGGATCTCCATGGTCACATCGACGATGGCGGGGTTGGAGCCGTAGGACACGGTCAGGTCGCGCACGGCGAACACCGCCTCGCCGTCGGACGGGGGGCGCTGCTCGGCGTGCTCCACGGCGACGCCCGTGCGGTGAGCCGCGGGCGCCTCGGCCGGCGCGGCTGCGGTCCGAGCTCTGTCCATCACCATCTCCTGGAGTACCGGTTGCGCAGCAGGATCGCCGCGGAGTTCATGAGCAACAGCACCACGAGGAGGACGACGATCCCGGCCGAGGCGGCGTCGACACGGAACTCCTCCTGGAAGTTGCTGACGAACTGGAAGATCTGGATCGGCAGGGCCGTGAAGGAGTCCAGCGGCTCCCACGGTACGTTGTCGGCGCGCCGCGTGAACGCCGCACCCACCACGAGGATGGGGGCGGTCTCACCGATCGCCCGCGACAGCGCCAGGATGGTGCCGGTGAGGATACCGGGCATCGCGGCGGGCAGCACCTGCCGCGACGCAACCTGCCACGGTGTCCCGCCCAGGGCCAGACCACCCTGGCGGATCGCTTGCGGCACGGCGCGGATCGACTCACGTCCGGCGACGATGATGACCGGCAGGATCAGCAGCGAAAGCGCCAGCGAAGCTGCCAGCAAGCTTCGCCCGAAGTCGAGCAGGTAGACGAACACCGCCGCGCCGAGCAGCCCGTACACGACCGACGGCACGCCGGCGAGGTTGGAGACGTTCGCCTCCAGCAGGTCGGTCAGACGGTTCTTCGGAGCGAACTCCTCCAGGTAGATCGCCGCGCCCACCCCGATCGGGAACGAGAACGAGGCGGTGAGCACCATCAGCGACAGCGTCCCCGTCAGCCCGGACCGGATGCCGGTCCTCTCAGGGAAGCGGCTGTAGTAGTTCGTGAAGAACGTCGAGTTGATGCGCGGGACGCCGTCGATGGCGACGCTGACGATGAGGACGCCCAGCACGACGACCCCGACGACGGTCGCGGCGAACAGCAGGAAGCGGAAGACCCGCTCCTTGGTCTTGCGCTCGGCGGGTCGCTGCAGCTCGCCCAGCGCCTTACGCACGGTGCGCTCCGGCGTTGCGACCCCCATCAGTACACCTCGCGGAAGCGCCGGACGAAGCGCTGCGCGGCGACGTTGAGCAGGAAGGTGATCGCGAACAGCAGCGACCCGATGGCGAAGATCGACTGGTACTTCACCGTGCCGCGTGGCGCCTCGCCGCCGACGGTCTGCACGATGTAGGCGGTCATGGTCTGGACCTGGTTCGTCGGGTCGAACGTGATGGTCGGCAGGTTGCCGGCGGCGACCGCGACGATCATCGTCTCGCCGATCGCGCGGCCCAGACCCAGGATGATCGCCGCGACGACCCCGGACAGCGCTGCGGGCAGCACGACCCGCACGGCGACCTGACGCTTCGTCGCGCCGAGGCCGTAGCCGCTCTCACGCAACCCCCGCGGCACCGCCGACATCGCGTCCTCTGACAGCGACGCGACGGTCGGGATGATCATCACGCCCATGACGAGGCCGGCGCTGAGGGCGTTGAAGAAGTCGACCTCGATCCCCGCCGCTCCGAGCACGCCGCGCAGAGCGGGCGTGACGATGTTGAGGGCGAACACGCCGAGCACGATCGTCGGCACGCCGGCGAGGACTTCGAGCGAGGGCTTGAGGAGCTTGCGCACGCGCTCGGGCGCGTACTCCGACAGGTACATCGCCGCGCCGAGCCCGAGGGGGACGGCGACGAGCAGCGCGATGGCCGTGACGAGCAGGGTGCCGTTGAGCAGGGGCAGCACCCCGAAGCTGCCGCGTTCCAGGCCCGCCTGCGGCGTCCACTCCGTCCCGGTCAGGAAGTCGCGCAAGGGGACGTGGCGGAAGAACGCGCTCGCCTCACCGATGAGCACGACGATGATTCCGACCGTGGTGAAGATCGACAACGCCCCGCACAGCGCCAGGACCGCGAGGATGGTGCGCTCGCCGGGACGTGAGCGGCCGCCGAGGTCCATCCGCGAGCGGCTCCCGCGCTCCGCCGCGCCGACCTCCACGGCCGGAGTGCCCGCGGCGGAGGTCTGCGGCTGTGTGTCCACATGTGGCTCCTGACGTCGGATCCGGGGAACTCCGAGACTCAGCCGGAGGGCCCCGTGTTCGATTGGTGCGGGTCACCCCCCCGCGGAGCTGATGGCCTCCTCCACGGTGGTCTGCGCCTCGGACAGCGCCTCCTCGGGCGCCGGGATGTAGCCGACGTCGGTGATGACGTCGTTGACGTTGTCGAGGTAGAAGCTGACGTAGTCAGCGACCGCGGGGTCGCTGAGCGACTCGTTGTTGACGTAGATGAACAGCGGTCGCGCGAGCGGGTACTCGCCGGCCTCGGCCGTCTCCAGCGACGGCTCGACGCAGCCGGACTCACCGTTGTCGACCGCGAAGGCCTTGAGCGCCTCGGGGTTCTCCTGGAAGTAGGCGAAGCCGAAGTAGCCCCACGCCCCTTCGGTGGTCGCGACCCCCTGGGCGATGATGTTGTCGTCCTCGCTGGCGTTGTAGTCGGCCCGCGGCTGTTCGGCACCCTCCTCGGGGTCGCCCAGGACCTCCTCGGTGAAGAAGTCGTAGGTGCCCGAGTCAACGCCAGGAGCGAACACCTCCATCGACCGGTCGGGGTAGTCGGGGCTGAGCTCGTTCCAGTTCGTCGCCGGCTCGTCCGCGCCCCAGATCGTGGCCAGCTGCTCGAACGTCAGGCAGTCCGTGAAGTCGATGCCCGGATGGCCGACGACGGTGAGGGCGTCGGTGCCGACGCGGACCTCGGTGTACTCGACGCCGCCCTCCTCGCAGGCGGTGACCTCCTCCTCCTCGATGTCACGGGAGGCGTTGGAGATGTCGGTCTCCCCGGCGCAGAAGCGCTCGAAGCCCCCGCCGGTGCCCGAGATGCCGAGGTTGACGGTGACCTCGGGCTGCTCCTCGGCGTAGATCTCGCTGACCGCGTCGGTCAGCGGCCCGACGGTCGACGACCCGTCGATGTCGATGGCGCCGGACACCGCCTCGCCGTCACCATCCTCCACCGGCTCGGCGGCCGCCCCGTCGGTCGCGGCGTCGGCCCCGACCTCCGGCGCGGCGGCCTCGGGATCGCCGCCGCAGGCGGCCCCCAGCAGCGCCAAAGCAGCCAACAGCCCGAGCTGGCCGCGCGACTTGCGTGTGCGCATCGTTTACTCTCTTGCAGGCAGGTCGTCCGGACGGCGGGTCGGTGTCGGCTCGCGGTACAGACGTCGACGCGGCAACCGTAGCCAGGGCCGGTGTCACGCCGGCGGGCCGCGGGTGAACGCAAGGTGTCGCTCCTCGGAAGGTCGTTCGCAAGAGAGCAGCCCGGCCGGCGGTACGGTACGGCCGACCGCCGAGGTGCCGAGGGCCGCAGGCGGTTGGTTCGGCGCTGCCGGTGACCTCAGTCGAAGCCGATGGAGCTGTACTCCATGACCTTGTCGAGGTTGTGGCGTGCCCTGATGTAGCGGACGGTGCCGCTCTTGCCCCGCATCACCAGTGACTCGGTGACCGCGGAGCCGGCGCGGTACTCCACGCCCTCCACGAGGTCACCGCTGGTGATGCCGGTGCACACGAAGAACGTGTCGGTGCTCGACACCAGCCGGTCGGTGCCCAGCGGCGCGTCGACGTCGTAGCCGGCCTGCTCCGCCCGGTCCCGCTCGTCGTCGCTGCGCGCCCACAGCCGCCCCTGCATCTCACCCCCGAGCGCCTGCGCGGCGCACGCGGTGATGACCCCTCCGGCGTGCCGCCGATGCCCAGCAGCACGTCCACGGGCTTCTCCGGCAGCAACGCGAGCAGGCTCGCGGCGACGTCGCCGTCCATGATCAGCCGCAGCCGCGCCCCGGTCTGGCGGACCTCGGCCATGAGCTCGGCGTGCCGGGGGCGGTCGAGCATGACGCACACGAGGTCACGCACCTTCTTGCCCTTCGCCTCGGCGATGCGCGACAGGTTGTCGGCGACGCCCGCGTCGATGTCGACCGCGCCGACCGCCTCCGGTCCCACGACCCACTTGTCCATGTACACCATCGGGCCGGGGTCGAACATCGACCCGCGGGGCGCGATGGCGATGACCGCCAGGGACCCCGGACGCCCCTGGGCGAGCAGCCGGGTGCCGTCGATCGGGTCGACGGCGATGTCGACCTGGGGCGCGTTGCCCGAGCCGATCTTCTCGCCGTTGAACAGCATGGGCGCCTCGTCCTTCTCGCCCTCGCCGATGACGACGACCCCGTCCATCTCGACGGTGTTGAGCACCAGCCGCATGGCGTCGACGGCCGCCGCGTCCCCGTCGTTCTTGCGGTTGCGACCCATCCAGCGGCCGGCGGCCAGCGCGGCCGCCTCGGTCGCGCGTACGAGCTCGAGGGCGAGGTTGCGGTCCGGGGCCTGGGGCTGGCGCGACGAGCTCACGGGTGATGCCTTCCTGCCGGGGGCGTCAGCATAGTCAGGGGGGCGCAGGGCGTTCCTCGTGCCCAGGCGGCGGCGGCGGCACGATGCGCCGCCGGCCGCGACCCTGGCGCAACGCTAGAGTTGCACATCCATTCCGAGGAAGGAGCCGACGTGCGGGTGGTGGTGCTGGGAGGGACGCGGTTCATCGGCGTGGCGATCGTCGCCGAGCTGCTCGACACCGGTCACGAGGTGCTCGTCGTTCACCGCGGGCAGACCGAGCCCGGCGACCTGCCCGACGTCGCCCATGTCCACGCCGACCGCCACGACATCGAGGCGGTCGCCGGCGTGCTGGCCGACTTCGCCGCCGAGTCCCTCGTCGACACGTGCGCGTACTCCACGGCGGACGCGACGGCGACGGTCGCCGCGCTCCCGCGGGGCTGCCGCGCCGTGGTGCTGTCGAGCATGGACACCTCCCGCGCCTTCGGGGCACTGCGCGCAGGCCGCGAGACCGATCCGGTGCCCCTGGACGAGTCCTCGCCGGCACGCGAGGAGCGCTACCTGTTCCGCGGCGCCCAGCTCGACAACGCTCAGGCCGACCTGGACACCTACGAGAAGCTCGACGTCGAGGACGTCTACCTGCCCGCCGGTGCCACCGTCCTGCGCCTGCCAGCGGTCTACGGGGCGCGCGACGACCAGCGCCGCGAGGACTTCGTGCTGCGCCGGGTGCGCGCCGGGCGCGACCGGATCCCGTTCGGGGCGGGCACGTTCCTGTGGACGCGCGGGTGGGTCGACGACGTCGCGCGGGCTGTCCGCCTGGCCGCCGAGCACCCCGACCTCGATTCCGAGGTGCTCAACATCGGTGAGCGGCGGACCTGGAGCGTCGGCGCCTGGGCGCGGGCGATCCTGGACGCCGCCGGCTGGGACGCCCAGCTCGTACGGGTGCCGGACGAGGCGCTGCCCGACGACCTGCGCATCACCGCCTCCCAGCCCCAGCACGTCCTCGTCGACTCCGCCAAGGCCCGTGCCGTCCTCGGCTGGAGCGACACCGACCCGGTCCAGGCGCTGGCCGCGTCCGTCCGTTGGCACCTCGACCACTCGCCCGCCGAGCCCGACCCCGACTTCTCCGCCGACGACGCCGCCCTCGCCGGCTAGGCGGGGGGTTTGTTCTGATCCGCCTGGCGGGCCGAGGCGATCAGAACAAAGCCAGCGCCAGCACGAAGCCGGCGTTCAGCCGTAGCCGATCCAGCCGGCTGACGGCTCGCCGTCGGCCAGCACCAGCCGCTCGTCGGGTGCCTCCGGCAGCACGTCGGCGATGTAGGAGGCGACGGCCTCGTCGATGCCGACGTCGCGGCCGACCGACTCCGACAAGAACCACTTGTGCTCGATGACCTCGTGAAAGACCTCGACGGGCTCGAGCTTGCCCCGCAGGTGCTCGGGGATCGCCGCGACGGTCGGCTCGAACACCTCTGTCAGCCAGCGGTACGCGGCGACGATCTCGGGCATCGTCTTGCCGGTCTTGCGGTCGTGGTAGGCGCGGAAGTTCGCGAGGTCGTTGAGCAGGACGCGAGCCTGGTTCTCCTGGGCCTCCAGCCCCGACAGCGACAGCAGCCGGCGGCGGTGGTGGCCCGCCTCGGTGACGGCGGTCCGCAGCAGCAGGCGGTCGCCCTCGTCGGTCTGGACGATCTCGACCTCGTCGACGTCGAAGCCGAGGTCGTTGAGCCGGCGCATCCGCGCCTCGATCTTGTAGCGCTCGTCGGGGCCGATCACCTCCTCGGTCGTCAGCTCGGTCCACAGCTGGTCGTAGCGGCGACGCAGGTCCTCGGCCGTCTCGATGGGATCCGGCTCGGGTGGCAGCCCCAGCTGGGACTGGACGTCGAGCAGTCCGCCCGCCACGTTGAGCACGGTGACGTCGAGATCCGCCGCCCGCTGCCCGTCGGTCAGCGTCGCGTGCCACTCCCCCGTCTCGGCGTCCACGAGGTAGGCGGCCAGCGCTCCGGCGTCACGGCGGAACAGCGTGTTGTTCAGCGAGCAGTCACCCCAAAAGAAGCCGAACAGGTGGAGCCGGACCAGCAGCATCACCATCCCGTCGAGCAGCCGGTCGGACAGCCCCCGGACGTCGGACGTCGCGGCGCGGCGGTGGGTGAACAGCGTCCGGTAGGGCAGCGAGTAGTCGAGGTACCGGGTGATCAGCACGTCTTCGAGCGGGTCGTCGGAACCGGCTCCGGAGCGGGTGACGACACCGACGGCCTCGACGACCGGCAGCTCCTCCTCCGCCATCTTCCGCAGCATCCGGTACTCGCGCTCGGCCACGCGGGGCGGCAGTTCCTTCAGCGCGTAGATCGTCCCGCCGTAGTCGACGAACTGCACGACGTGGCGGTGCACCCCCCGCACGACCTCCACGGACCGCTCCGAGCGCCACCGGTCCAACGGGCGGTCCCAGGGCAGATCGAGGAAGTCGGGGTGGCCGGGGCGCGCGAGGATGCGCAGCCCCCGTCGGCGGGCGACCATGACCCTCACGCTAGCGGCCGGCGGCACGCGGACGGCGGCGGTGCATCGCGGCGGGCAGGATTGACGGGGCGGGCCGCGCGACCGGCCGGCCCACGAGCCGACCGGAGACAGAGGTGCACCGATGAGCGACGAGGACCCGCTGGAGTGGCTGGAGGCCCAACGCCACCAGCCCACGCTGTCGCGTGCCGCGTTCTCCCAGCAGCTGCAGGACTGCGACGACCAGCTCGTGGCCGTGGGGGAGATCGTCGCGCGGCTGGTCGGTCCGGTGACCGACGCGTTCCTGGAGGCCGACACCGCGAGCGCGCAGCGGGCGATCGCGATGGACGCTGAGGTCGACCGCCGCTGCCTGCTGTTGGAGGAGAGCTGCTTCCAGCTGCTCGCCCGCCAGTCCCCGGTCGCCGGTGACCTGCGTCGGGTCGTGGCGCTGCTGCGCTGCAGCGAGGACGTCGCGCGCTCAGGAGATCTGCTGCGTCACGTCGCCGAGTCGCTCGCATGGGTCCATCCGCCGTCGATGGGCCCGTCCCTGCGCGAGATGATCGCCCGCCTCGGCAGCGTGTCGGGCATGGTCTTCACCGGTGCCGTGAACGCCTGGCGCGCGCACGACGCGCTGGCGGCCGTCGAGCTGCAGGAGCTCGACGACGATGTCGACATGCTGCAGAAGGCGCTGCTGACCGAGCTGTACCTCGGCGAGCAGACCGTGGAGGAGGCCGTCAGCCTTGCGCTGATCTGCCGGTACTACGAGCGGATCGCCGACCACGGCGTGGAGATGGCCCGCCAGGCGGCCTTCTTCCTGACCGGTGACCTGCCCGAGCTGGAGTGACGCGCGGCCCGGAGCGCAAGGACCGTGCCGGGCGCAACGCCGGCCGAGGGGGAGTCGGCGCCGGCGCGGCGCCGGCCCCCGACAGTCGTCAGGGGCGGGTCAGCCGCCAACCGTGCCCGCCGAGCAGCAGGACGAGGAGCACGGCGGCGACGCTGGCCGGGTCGACCTCGACGGGGCCGCCTTCGGGCGCGGTGAGCGCCTCCTCCCCGGCGTCCACCGGCTGCTCTGTGACCGCGGGGTCGTCGGTGGGCGCGGCGAGCACGGGGGCCTCGACCGCCGGCGGCACCGGCGCGGCCTGCGGGGGGACCGGCGGCGCCTCGTACGGCTGCAGCGTCAGGTCGCTGGTGCCGGTCGGCGCGCTCGGGTCGGCGACCTGCGGGAGGGCGACGCTCGGCGGTGGGTCGTAGGCCGACGCGCCGGGCACGAGCGGCTGGATGTTCGCCGGCGGCGCGGAGAACCGCAGTGGAGGCTGCGTCGCCCCGCCACCCGTGCGCGGCCGCGGCCTGGAGGCGTCGCCGCCGCCGCCGTCCCGCGTCTCTCGGGGCGGCGTGTCGCGAGGCGGCTCGCCGCCGCCATCCTTGCCCGACTCCGAGCCCTGGCCTGGGTTCTCGCTCCCGTCGGGGCGGTTGGCGGATGGCGGCTCGGTCGGGGGCCGCTGGGTCGGAGGCGGGGTCTTGACCTCGGGCGAGGTGACGCGGACCGGTAGCACGACCGGCTCGGACCAGTTCAGGGTCCCGTCGGCGCCCGGGCGGCTGGCCGTCAGCTCGTAGCGGTACCGGCCGGGCTCGACGCCTGCGTCGCGGGTCCGCGTCGCGGTCCAGTCGAACGTCGCCATCCCGACGTACCCGCCGCGACCCTCGGCGCGCCGCACGCGATGGCGGTCGGAGGAGGCGACGGGAGCGTCCCAGGTGAGCACGACATCGCCGCTGCGGCGGACCCGCGCCGCAAGCCCGCTCGGACGGGCCGGGTCCAGGTCGACGGTGACCGGGATGTTGGCCGCCAGCGGCGCCGCGCCGGTGTCGCCGCTCCACACGGTCACCCGGGCGCGGCCGTTGGCCGGGGCGGGACCGTACTCGGGGCTCTCCAGGTCGATCGCCACGGCAGCCGAGTCCGCGCTGGGGTCGGTCTCGACCGACCACCGGGCCGCGGCCCCAGCCGCCGACGGGACCACTTGCACGACGAGCCGCTCGACGTTGCCGTCGACCTCGACGGCGAGACGCTCGCGGCCGGCCACGACGGTCTCGGCCGCGGGTGCGACGAGGACCGGCGCCTCCGACGGCGCCGGCGCCGGCTCGCTGGGCTTGCCCGGTGCGTCCGGCCCGGCGGGAGCGCGCGGCTCGGCGGGCGCGGGTTCCGACTTGGCGGGGGCGTCCGGCTTCGCGGGGGCGGCCGGCTTCGCGGGCTCGGATTGCGGCTGCTCGGCCTCGCCCCCGGCCTGCGGCTTCGCGGGTTCGCTCGGCTTGACCGTGTCGGGACCGGCAGTGGCCGGCGCAGCGGCGACCTGTGGCTCCGCGGGAGCGGCCTTGCCCTGCGCGGCGCCGTTGTCCGCCGGCGCGGCCTCGCCGCCGCCGGCAGCGCCGCCGGTACCCTGCTCGCCGGCACCGGCCTGGCCCGCCTGCTCGCCGGCGCCCGGCTGCGCCTGCTGGCCGGCTCCGGGCCCCGCCGGCTCGCTCGCCTGGGCCTCGGCCGCCTGGGTGGCTGCGGCCACCGCCTGCTCCCCGCCGGCCCTGGCGCCCGTCGCGCCAGCCTTGCCCGAGGATGCGGCCGACTGCGCTGCGAGAGCCGCTGCCGGCACGGCGATGAGCACGACAGCGATCGCCAACGCCGCCGAGCGCATGCGGTTGCGGCCACTTCCGGGACGGGGCACGAGACTCCTCACCAGGTCACCTTACGGGGCGCAGCCGCGGGCGCCAATCCCACATCTCGACGATGTTCGTGGCCGGAAGGTCATGCGCTTGGCCTGCGCGGCATGCCGTGGCGGGCGAGGACCGCCTTGGCAGCGGCTCTGCCGGGCGATCCCGCGATGCCACCGACGGGCGCGGTGCCCGCACCGGAGATGAACAACCCCCGCACCGGCGTCGCATGGCCGGCCAGCGCACGGGTGGGCCGCAGGAAGGCGAGCTGATCCAGGCTCATGTCGAGGTGCATCGGGTGCGCATCCGGCCATGCGAGCTCGGCGGCCATCGTCTCGGGGGTGCGGACGGCGCGGCCCACCACCGTCGATCGGAAGCCAGGGGCGCGCGCCTCCAGCGCGTCGATCATCCGCTCGGCGAAGGCCTCGGCCGACGCGCTCCAACCGCCCTCCACGGCGGACGGCGCGCACGGGCATGCGAGGTACAGCGTGTGGCGGCCCGGTGGGGCCAGCCCGTCGTCCAGCGCCGAGGGCGTGAAGCCGTACACGGGCACGGGGTCCGGCGGCAGCCGCCGGTCCTCGGCGGCCGCGAAGCCGTGCACGAGGTCGTCCAGGGAGTCGACGTAGGACTGCAGGCCGGCGTGGTCTCCGGCTCGCGCCCCGGGATAGGCCGGCAGACGGTCGACCGCGAGGTGCACGACCATCTGCACGGCGTTGCCGCGCGACGTGGCGCGCAGCTCGTCGGCGACGGGGCCGGTCAGCGGGGGGTCGAGCAGCGCGAGCAGCGCGACCCGGGGGTCGATCGCGGTGACGACGACGGGCGCTCGGACCGCCTCCCCGCCGGCGAGGGTGACGCCGGCCACGCGGCCGTCCGGGGCGCGGTCGATGCGGACGACGGGCGCGGCGGTCCGCACGCCCCCGCCCAGGCTGTCCAGACGCCGCAGCAACGCGTCGACGAGCCCCTGGGCGCCGCCGCGCGCGTGCCACTGGCCGTACAGGTGGTAGGCGGCCTGCCACAGCGCGAAGAAGGCGGAGCCGGGCGTGGCCGGGCTGGCCGACGCATGCGCGGCGAACGCCGCGACGGGGGCGCGCGTCACGTCCGAGGCGAGCCGGTGCTCGAGGATGCGCTGGTAGGGGGCGAGCAGCTCACGCGCGACGTTGACCGGTCCCCGGTAGCGCAGCAGCGTCGTGATGCCGCCGGCGATCTGGGCCCGGGCGATCCGCCGGACCCGCGCCGGCGACGCACCCGACTGCACACCGCTGACGGCGACCCGCACGAGCGGGAGTGCCAGGCGCATGAACTCGGCGTAGGCGTCGGCATCCGCAGGGCTGACCTCGGCGATCGAGGCCACGGTGGCGTCCACGGACCGGGCGAAGCGGACGATGCGGCCGTCGGCGCCGACCGACACCGCGAACGGGTCCATCTCGCGGTAGTCCAGACCCGCCGCCGCAAGATCGAGCTCGTCCGGGATATCGGTCATGTTGATGATGTTGTGGGCGACCGAGTGGGTGTCGAAGCGGTAGCCGGGCACGAGCTCGTCGGTGCGGCTGCCGCCCCCCGCCCGATCGGCCTGCTCGACGACGAGGACGTCGAGACCGGCACGGGCGAGATAGCACGCGGCGACCAGGCCGTTGTGACCGGCGCCGACGACGACGACGTCGGGCACGCGCTGCCTTTCGCTGCGAGCGGGGACGCCCCACTGTCGCGGCCGCGGGAGGCGCTCGCCACCGTCGGCGACACGCCGGGCACCGCACCACCCGGGGCTGCGACCGGCGCAGCGCGGTGGCCAGGTGGGTCAGAACGCGGTTGCGGTGAGCTCGGCCAGCGGGGAGCGGACCCCCTTGCTCATGGTGACATGCCCGAACAGCGAGGTGCCCTTGAGCTTCTCGATGAGGGCCGCCATCCCGCCGAACGGCGAGATGTAGGGGTTGTCGACCTGGGACAGGTCGCCGCAGAACACCACCTTCGAGCCGTGGGCCATGCGGGTGAGGATGACCTTGAGGGTTGGCAGCTCGAGGTTCTGCGCCTCGTCGACGATCACGTACTCGTCGGTGATGGAGCGCCCGCGCAGGTAGGTGATCGCCGCCATCTCCAGCTGGCCGCGCTCGAGCAGCGCATCGACCGCGGCGGAGGCGTGGCGATGGTCGTCGCCCTCCCTCCCGGAGCGCGCCGCGCCCGGCTCGTCGTCGCAGCGAAACAGTGCGTAGAGGTTGTCGTGGATCGCCGCCATCCACGGCGACAGCTTCTCCTCGAGGTCGCCGGGCAGGTAGCCGACCTCCTGACGTCCCACCGCGACGAGCGGCCGGTAGACCGACAGCCGCCGGTAGGCGCGCGCCTCGAGGACCTGTTCGAGGCCGGCGGCCAGCGCGAGGAAGGTCTTGCCGGTGCCGGCCATGCCCATCAGGGACACGCAGGGGACGGCGGGATCGGTCAGCAGATCCAGCGCGAACGTCTGGCGGACGTCGCGGGCCGAGACCCCGAACGCCCGCGACGAGCCCGGGACGCGCGCGACCGTGATCTCGTCTTGGGCCACACCGACCACCCGGGCGAGCCCCGACGCGGACCGGCCGGCCCGCAGGACCAGGCACTGGTTGAGCTCGGCGTCACCGGTTCCGGCGGCCGTCAGCGACGCCTTGCCCGACGCGTGGAGCGCGTCGAGGGTAACCCGGTCGACCTCGACCTCGGCGATGCCGGTGTAGCGCTCGTCGACCTCGACCGTGTCGGCGCGGTAGTCCTCGACGGGCACGCCCAGCTGCCCGCCCTTGATCCGCAGGGCGGTGTCCTTGCTCACGAGCGTGCCGCCGATGCCGAGCGCGACCGCGAGGATGCGGTGGTCGGGCTTGGAGGGGTCGAGGTAGGCGGGCAGCGCCGTGTCGACGTGGTTGCCCTCCACGCGCAGGGTCCCGCGTGCGCCGAGCGCCACGGGCTCGCGCAGCCCGGTGCCGCTGCGCACCCGCAGCTCCTCGATGAGCCGCAGCGCGCTCCGCGCGTTGCGACCGACCTCGTCCATGCGCGTCTTGTGGGAGTCGAGTTCCTCCACGACGACCAGCGGCAGGACGACCGCATGCTCGTCGAAGCGGAACAGCGCCCGCGGATCGGCCAGCAGCACACAGGTGTCGAGCACGTAGGTCAGGCGGTCTGCGGTCACGCGCACCCTCGGTCCCCGGACGTCGGCTGCCCGCAGGGTACGGGCCGTCCGCGCTCGCACCGGGGAGGCGCAACCCGCCCCCGCTCGTCCGACGCCGCACACACCCGACAGAGATGGACCGGGAGGCCGGCCCGCCGCTGTCCCCGGCCCAGCGTCTGGGCTCAGCGGCCGTAGCGGCGCTGGCGGTGCTGGAACTCGCGCAGGGCGCGGAGGAAGTCGGTCTTGCGGAACTCCGGCCAGTAGGGGTCGCAGAAGTAGAACTCCGAATGCGCGGACTGCCACAGCAGGAAGCCCGACAGCCGGATCTCACCCGAGGTCCGGATGATGAGGTCGGGGTCGGGCGTGCCGGTCGTGTACAGGTGCGCGGCGATCAGCTCGGGTGAGAGGTCGTCGATGACGTCGGACAACGAGTGGCCGCGGGCGTGGCGCGACTCGAGCAGCGCGCGCAGCGCGTCGGTGATCTCCTGGCGTCCGCCGTAGCCGACGGCGACCTGGACGTGGCAGCCGTCGCGCCCGGCGGTCGCCTCCTCGGCGTCCTTGAGCGCCCGCCGCAGCGCGTCGGGCAGCACGTCGAGGGCGCCGACGCCGGTGATCTTCACCCCTCGGGCCCGGTTGGCCGGGTCGTTGGCGATGCGGGTGACGGTGTCGGCGATGATCGGCACGAGGCCGGTGACCTCGGACTCGTCGCGCCGGAGGTTGTCGGTGGACAGCAGCCACAGCGTGACGTAGGGGATGCCGAGCTCGTGGCACCAGTCGAGCAGGTCGTGGATGCGGTCGGCGCCGGCGCGGTGGCCCTCGACCACCGTCTCCAGGCCGCGGGCGCGGGCGAAGCGGCGGTTTCCGTCCAGCACGACGCCGATGTGGCGGGGAAGGGCCCCGTCCCGAAGCTCGCCGCGCAACCGGCGCTCGTACAGCCGGTAGACCAGGGAGGGCAGCACGCCGCGAGTGTAGGGCGACACGCGCAGCGTCACACCGGCCGGTCGGCGCGGTCAGACGGCCGTGCGGGCCTCGACCCGCGAGGGCAGCGTCTCGCGCATCCCCAGCGCGACCAGGCCGCCGACGGCGAGGAGCAGGGCGCTGGCGCCGAAGCCCCAGCCGTACCCCAGCCGCTCGGCCAGGAGCCCGGACACCAGCGGTCCTCCGACGCTGCCGAGGTCGCCGGCCGTGTTGAGCACGCCGACGCCCACGCCGGTCCGCTCCGGCGGCACGATGTCGCCGACAACGGCGGGCGGCGTCACCGAGGTCAGTCCCGTCCCGACGCCGTACAGCGCCATGACGACGAGGAACGCCGTCAGCGAGGTGGCGAACCCGACGGCCGCGGCGATCACGGCGAACACCAGGTAGGCCGGCGCGCCCATCGCCCGCCGGCCGACGGTGTCGGCGATCTTGCCGGTGGGCCACAGCACGAGCAGATGGGTCACCGCCGCGAGGGTCAACGCCCCCCCGACGACGGCCTTGCTGGCGCCCACGACCTCGGCCCCGAACACCGGGATGAGACTGAACCGCACGCCCGTGGCGGCCCAGCGGGACGCCGCCATCATCACGAGCGCCGCGACGAAGGCGGGGTCGGCGCACAGCTCCCGCGTCAGGCGCCACGTCGCGGTCAGGCCCTGCGGCCGGGCGGGCCCCCGTCCGGCGCCGGCACCGGCCGGGGTCCGCCCACCGCCGGACGGCTCGTCCACGCTCGCACCGGCACCGTTCACCGCGACGGCCGGCCCGCGGTCGTCGCCGGGCAGGAATCGCAGTGCGACGACGCCGGCCGCGCCGCAGAACACCGCGTAGATCGCGAACGGCAGGCGCAGGCCGAGCGGCTCGGCCAGCAGCCCCCCGACGCTGGGACCGAACGCGATGCCGAACAGGAACGCGCCCTGCAACGTGCCGACCGCGCGGCCGCGCTGGTCGGCGGCGATGATGCGCACGACCATGGCCAACAGCGCGTTGAAGAACAGCGCACTGCCGAACCCCCCAAGGCCGCGGACGACGAGGACGGTCCAGTAGTTGGGAGCGACCGCCGTTCCCAGGCTCGAGGCGGCGACGATGATCGCGCCGAACCCGATGGCCCGCCGCGTGCCGATCCGGTCGGCGAGCGCGCCGGTGTAGACGCTCGACAGCAGCCGTACGCCCGCGAAGGCCGCGACGACGCCGGTGACCGCGAACAGCCCGACGCCGAACTCGCGGACGAACAGCGGCAGCACGGGGACGACGAGACCGAAGCCGAGGGCCACGACGACGGCGATGACGAGCGCGACGACGTAGGCGGGCTCGGCCAGGAGCGCGGGACGACGGGGCATGGGGCCGATCGGTTCGCAGGCCGGCGGGCCCTCGATCCTACGGCGCGGCTGTGCCGGCCCCCCGTTAGGGGGAGACGCCGATCCCCCGTAAGGTGTCCGAATGGACAGCAGGACGCAGCCGTCCTGGGTCCGAATCCAATAACAGGCTGCCATGCTGGTGGATACACAGCGTGACGGCCGGGCGCACGGGGGGCGCCCGGAGTCAGGACCGCAACGCGGTCCCTGGCGGCCCTGGTCGCCCGACGGTCCCGCCCCACGCGAGGGCGGGGCCGTCGCGGCGGCCGCGCGCTACTTGAGGAACTTCGAGGTCGTGTTGTCCGCGAGCACCTTGCCGCCGGTCTGGCACGTCGCGCAGTAGTGGACGGTGTAGTCGCGGTAGGCGACCTCCCGCACGGTGTCACCGCATACGGGACACGGCTCGCCGGTGCGGCTGTGCACCGCGCCGGGGCGCTCCTTGGACGCCGACATGTCGCCACGCGCCCGGTCGGCGGCCAGACCCTCGGCGACGGCGTCGCGGATGGCGGCGACGACCGCGGCGGCGCCGGCGTCGCCGAGGCGAGCGGTCTGGGCGAACGGCGACAGCCGCGCGCGGTGGCACACCTCGTTGGCCAGCCGCCGCCCCAGGCCGGCGACGAGCCGCTGGTCGCGCAGGAACGTGTGCAGCCTCATGGGGTGCGCCGCGAGCAGCCCCGCGAGCTGCCGGTCGTCGAGGGCGTCGGCCTCGGGCCCGAGCCCGGCGAGCGGGTCGGCGACGAGGGGGTCGCCGGCGACCGTCCAGATGCCGGCACGCCGCTCGGTGCCGGCCTCGGTCAGCAGAAGCGCGGGAGGGGCGGACCCGTCGTCGGGCGTGGCGAACCGCCATCGGGCCACGCCGTCGCGCGGCCGGCGCGCCAGCTTGGCATCCGGGCGCAGGCGCCCGCCCTGCATGAGGTGGACGACGTGGGTGAGGTCCTCGTCGCCTCGGGCCGGCGCCGGGGCGGGGAACCGCAGCAGCAGGTGCTTGCCGCGACGCCCGACGTCGGCCACCGCCCGGCCGACAGCGGCGTCGGCGGGTGGGGCGAACGTCTTGAGCGCCGTGAACGACAGCGGCTCGAAGCGCTCGAGGACCGCGCCGGCGTAGGTCGCGGCGAGCCGCTCGGCGTGGGCCTGCAGCTCCGGCAGCTCGGGCATCCGATGCTCCTTGGAGGTCCGGCTCTACACTTGTCCCCGTCCAACCGCCGGCATCGCGAGGACCTGTTGCAGTGAGCGACACCGTCTGGCTGTCCCAGTCTGCCTACGACCGTCTCAGCGCCGAGCTCGCCGACCTCACGACGCACGGGCGCGCGCGCGCCTCCAAGGCGATCGAGGTCGCCCGCTCCCACGGCGACCTGTCGGAGAACGCCGAGTACGACTCGGCCAAGGAAGAGCAGGGCAAGATGGAGGCCCGCATCCGCCAGCTGACCGACATGCTGCGCGACGCGCAGGTCGGCGAGGCGCCGCAGGGCGACGCGGTGGCGGCGGGCATGGTGGTCACGGCCGTCGACGCCGACGGCGACGCCGACACCTTCCTCGTCGGCAGTCGCGAGGACCGGCCGGCGGGCGGCATCGGCGTCGTGAGCGCGAACTCGCCGCTGGGCAAGGCGCTGCTGGGCGCCAAGGTCGGCGAGTCCCGCTCGTACTCGGCGCCCGCCGGGGAGTTCAAGGTGACCGTCACCGCGATCCGCCCTCTCGGCAACTAGCCGGGGCGATCAACCAGCACGGGCCCTTCCGGTGAACAACTTCCCTCGCCAGACGAGGCGTGATCCTCGGCTCTGTCCGCCGGCCGGTTCTCCCATGGGGCTCATAACCATCCATAAGCGCGTATAAGGGTGCGGTTTACACGTCATGACATCCTGTGATGGTGGAACCTGTGGCGAACCCCTACCGCCCGGGCGCTGGACGCCGCCCTCCGCTTTTGGCCGGTCGCGAGCCTCTGCTCCAAGCCTTCACGTAGTTGCGGCGGGCCGAAGAGATTGCGGAAGGTGACCGCAGCTGGTGCCGAACGACCTGCGTGGCGTCGGTAAGGCGGTACTGCTCAACGATTGAGGATGTTCCGGTCGGCGTGGGATTTCGGTAGGTGACCTCCACTTGTTGCATCGTAGGGTCAGGCTGTGACAGCGGCGGGGAGGTCGAGCAGGCCGGGCTCGGCGGCGGTTGCATGTTCGTATCGTAAGCGGTGCCCACCGCCCTTTCAGTGTGATCACGTGAAGCGTTATTCCTGTCCTAGTGGTCGCCAACCACTGCTACTTCTCGACCGGTCCATGCTACTGAGCCAACGTTCAGTGTCACCGGTGTTATGGATAGGACCGCCACCGGCCGGTGTCGGGACTGGTAGGCGAGTCCATTTGTCTCATCGCTTGTCCGGCTCCTGTCGCCGACGATGATGAATTCGGAACCAGTCCAGACGGCGCCCAGCGGCGCGGGCTGCGCACGTGGACTGCACGACAGTTCCTTCCAATCTCTGCCCTGCACGCTATAGCTCGCTGCCTCCTGCCCATTCCAAACAAAGAGCTCGCCATCCGACGAGGCTGAGACTTGGCGGCAGGGCCTGCAATTGGAGCTGGAGGCTCACCTCCCAGGCGTTGAGTGAGGGGAAATAGATGGCACCGTCGGAGAGCGGCGCTCCCGTGCCAGGGTGGTCTACGCCGCCCCACACGAAGAAGGCATCCTCCCCCGCTGCGACGCTGTGTGACTCCCTAGAGTCCGACGGCCCCGGTGGAGCGTTGAACCACCCCGGCGGCCCTTCGACTAGCGGTCGTAAGCGCCGCGCTGCTCGGCCGGTCGGACGAGTCGATTGTCTGGTCATTCTCAACGTCTCGGCGCCCGTTGCTGGTGGCGCCAACGTTAGCTTCTACCGGCGGCGGCGAGGCCAGCGAATGCAGTCGGATGGTCGACTGCCGATCATCCAGCTTCTGGAGTACGTTCGTCGGCAACAGGATTAGCTCGATTTGCTCGACCATGTCGAGCACCCGCTCCGTGTCGGCCCTCACAGCGCAACCGCCTCGGCGAGCACGCGGCTTCTCGACCGTGGGCGCCGCCCGTCGAGCTCGACAACGTCGACGGGGCCAGCCGAGCGCATCCTGCAGATCCATGAGCAGTCCGCCGAGGTCGAACAGGCTGCTGCCGGCCTCCAGGTCGCCGGGCAGGTCGAGGTCGCTGTCGCTGTCCTGCTCACCACGGGCCACGGACCGAACACCCCGACGTTGCGGGCTCCTCGCCGGGCGGCGATGGGGAGGATCTCGTCACGGCGCCGTCGCAGCTCATCGTCAGCAGCGTCTCCAGCGTGTCGCATCGAGGTGGTCGCCCACGACGTCCCCGGTCTGCTCTACCGGGTCGCCAGCGCGCTTGCGGACGCAGGGCTGCACGTCACCGGCGCTCGGCTGGAGACGTTGGGCACAGACGTGCGCGACGTTTTCTTCGTGCGCGAGCCACGGGCGCCCTCGACGCCCAGGCGCTGGTCGCACGGTTGCGGCATGCCGTCGAGGGATGAGCTCCGGGGTCCCAAGCGATCTATGGTTTCCGTCAGAAGGCCACTTGACGGGCATAGCGGTCAGACGGATGATGCCGCGCGTTCGTTCCACCCAGGGTGAAGGGGTTCAAATTGAATAGGCGACTCGCCCCGCTCCTCGTTCTCGTAGCGCTGTTCGCGGTCCTTTCGCCCAGCGTCATGGCGCAACCCGCACCAGCCGCCCGCCAGCCGCTCGCTCCGTCCGAGCAGGCGAGCCGCCCCGACCAGCTCGGCCGGTCGTTGCGTGCCTTCGAGCGCCGCGCGGCGGCCCCCTTCGACGTCGAGTCGGTCGGCCGCACGCGTCGCGGTCGCGACATCCTGCTCGTCAAGATCGGCGATCCCACCAAGACGCCCGTGCTGGTGATCGCCTCTCAGCACGGCAACGAGGCGACCGGGTTCCAGTCGGCCTACGAGCTCATTGGCCGCTTCACCCGGGACAACGAGCAGGTCGACGACGTGCTCGACGAGCTGTACGTGCTCGTCATGCCCCTGGTCAACCCCGACGGCTACGCCTTCGACACCCGCGGCAACACCGACTTCACGGCGCCTCCGCGCGATAGCCGCGACTGCTTCGCAGAGGACGGCTCGGTCGATCCGGCACTCCTCAACCAGGGTCGCGGCGTGTTCTCGACCCAGTACGACGAGACGGATGAGTACTCCTACGACGTCAACCGCTACCACTGGGCCGACTGGTCGCAGAGCTGGCAGGTTCGCTGCAACCCCGATCTGGAGGGCCGCCATCTACGACCCCGACCGGAACCCGGTCGCCGAGGCCAGGGCCGTACGAGGGGTCTATGACCGCTTCGAGCCGATCTGGGTGATCGATGTGCACAACCAGGGTCTGCTGCGGGTGCCCGAGGACGCGAATCCGGTCGCGAACACCCCGGGCGCGGACGTGGTCGCCTCGGTGCTGTGGCCGACCAACGAGGAGGTCGCCCCTGAGTCGGTCGCCTTCTCCAAGCAGCTCGCGCTCATCATGAAGGGCACGTCGCTGCGCCTGCCTGACGCGGAGCTCACCCGCTACGAGGGCGGCGACTATCGCAGGGCATCGCGCGCAACGCCTACGGGCTGCTGGGCAGCGAGCGCATCGAGAACGGGAGGAAGGGCTGGTCGGTGGCAGCGTCCTGCTGGAGATCAGCGGCCAGTCCGACGACCCGCTGCCCGCTCGTGAGCGCTCACGGCGCGCCGGCGCTGCCACCTCGCTGGTGTGGTCGGCGCTGGAGGCCACACTGCCAGCGGCAGCGTCGCGAACGTCGACCCGCGCTCGCGGAGTTGCTCATTCTGCCTCAGCAGGAGCGCATCCCCGGTGCCAGCGGGGCCGAGGCGGCCGGGCGGCTGCCGCGCAAGCTCGACATGACGGTCCGCGACTGATCAGGCAAGGACGGCGTCAGGCAAGGACGGCGGCCCCGGGGCGTGCTCCGGGGACGCCGCCTTTCAGGTGCGCCGGATAAGAATGCAATCAGCACACGCTCTGGCGAGCGCCTCTTGAGCGAAGTCCTCGGCAAGGTCGGAGCTGCGCGTAGAGGCTCATTGATGCTACTACGCGAACATATTCACGACTGCAGAATGCTGTGAAGTCCTCATCCATCCAACTCCACCTCTCCGGCCGACTCCCCCGCTCGCCCGCTCCACGTATACGACGCCTGCCCGGACCAGGAGGTTCACTGCGGGTTGCCGACCTTGGATGGACGCGGCGCCTCGCTCGAGTGCCGCAGTCAGTGGAGAAGTTGCGGAGTAGCCCCGGGACGGCCCCCCAGGGTCAGGACGCAGCCTTCCACCGGTGAGCTGATGGTTCCTGCTCCGCGCTCGGCTGGCTCGAGGGCTCCGACGTCACCGTGATCCGCCCTCTCGGCGGCTAGCCGGGCGGGGGGTCGTCCAGTCCGGCGCGCAGCCACGCCAGCTGCCCGCGAAGCAGGGCCCACGCGCGCAGCCGCGCGACGTCGAGCCGTCCCGCTCGGCCTCCTCGACGACGGCCCACAGCCGTTCCACCGCGCGTGGCCCCAGCGCCAGCAGCGCCTCGACCCCTCGGCCGCCCACTTGACCAGCGCGTAGCGCGAGCGCCCCGGAGCGGCACACCGGTCAGGTCGGCCAGGCCACGCAGCGCGGGCAAAGGGTCGGCGCGGGTGTACGCCGCGACCTCGGCCTTGAACCGGGCGTGGGGGTCGGCGTCATCCCAGTGCCCGTCGTAGACCTCCAGGTCGACGGCGCCCACGTCAGCCCAGCGGGTCGCGGACCACCGGGCACGACATGCAGCGCGGACCGCCGCGGCCTCGTGGCAGCTCGTAGGACGAGATCGTCAGCACCTCGACACCGGCGTCGGCCAGCCGGCGGTTGGTGTCGGCGTTGCGCTCGTAGGCGACGACCACCCCGGGCGCAACGCGAGGGTGTTGTTGCCGTCGTCCTGCTCGCGGTCGGCGAGCACCTCGTCCTCGCCGGTCGTGATGACCCGCAGCGCGTCGGTGCCCATCCCGTCGGCGACCGCCTTGACGAGGTCGGGCTCGACGGTGACCTTCATGCGGCCGCCGCCGCCCGGCTGGATCCGGTAGGCGTCGAGCAGCCGCACCGCCCGGGGCCACAGCACGACGGCGTCGGTGTCGACGACGGTCATGACCGTGTCGAGATGCATCGTCCGCCGGGCCTTGGGCAGGTCGATCGCCAGTACCCACTTCGCGTTGCCGTTGTCGAACAGCCGCGCGGCGAGGTTCTCGACCGCGACGGGGTGGCTGCGCTCGGACAGCCCGATCGCCACGCAGTCGGCCGACAGCACGAGGATGTCGCCGCCCTCGATCGTGGCGGGGAAGTAGTCGCGCTGCGCGTCGCCGTAGCGCACCCGGTCCGGCGCACCGGCGAAGGCGGGGTGGTTGCTGTAGATCGTCTGCCACATGCGCCGCTCGGCGCGTCGCGCGGGCTTGTGCATCGGCGACAGGACGACGCCGTCGCCGATCCACGCCGACGGGTCACGGGTGAACACCGCGTTGGGCAGGGGCGGCAGCAGGAAGGCGGCCGGTCCGAGCACCCCGCCGACGAAGCCGTCGCCGGCGCCCGGGACCTCCTGCACGGTCAGGCCCCCGATGAGGTGGGTCGCGAGCTGCGCGACCGGCAGCTCCTTGAGGTGCCCGCGGACCCGCTGCACGAGCTCGACGCCGCAGGCGTCCTCCGTGGCGACCTGCTCGATGACCTCAAGCCGCAGCCCCTCGTCGGTCAGCGTGTCGCACAGCAGGTCGGCGAACAGCCGCACGTTGACGCCCTGGTCGCCCAGCAGCGCGGCGAACCCGTCGTGCTCCTCCTGAGCCTTGGCGACCCAGACGAGCTCGTCGAACAGCAGCGCGTCCTTGTTCGCGGGGGTCAGGCGGCGCAGCTCCAAGCCGGGGCGGTGCACGATGACCTCGCGCAGCGTGCCGACCTCGGACGTGACGGCGGGGGTCAGCGGCTCCATGTCGCCCGCAGCCTAGAGGGATCGAGGCAGCGAGAGCCCGCGGTCTCGTGCAGGGATCGAGCGCAGCCAGCTAGCCGGCCAGAGGGTTCTCCTGCGCAGCCTTGTTGCCGTCGCCGATCTGGTTCCGGTCCACGGCGGCCACAGTTGGATCGACGCCGCAGCCCAGGCGTGCGGCGGCGGCGGCGAGGCGTCTGTCAGCCGTCCACAGCGCGGCGTCGGCGGTCAGCCGCGTCGCCGCGAGGAGCTGCGCGCCGACGTAGCCGATGCCGCACCCGAACAGGTGGTGCCGCTCGACGAGCGACAGGATTTCGTCCGCCGCGGCGACCGTCGCCTGCGGGAGGCTGGTCAGCAGTCCGATGATCTCGCGACGTTGGGAGAGGCGGCCGAGCGCGAGCTCGCCGATCACCCAGGGGTGGCCCAGCACGAGACCCTCCTCGAGCAGCTGTGCGAGGGTCGCATGTCCGGTTCTCAGATGGTCGATCCAGATCGAGGTGTCGACGAGGATCACAAGGGTTCGCTGCGGCGCCTGGGGGCTTCGGTGAGCGCGGGCTCGCTACCGCCCAGCCTGGCCAGACGGCGCGCGCTCTCCCGCTGGATGAGGGCCCGCAACGCCTCGCGAACCAGAGCGCTCTTCTCCCTCGTGCCGGTGAGCCGCTGCGCTTCCGCGACGAGCTCGTCATCCAGAGCAAGGGTCGTCCGCATGGTCGTTCGATCTCCCCGACATCAAGGGCGTCATCTCATGATGCCACAAGCCGTGCCTGATGCGGTCAACCGCGAGCTCGGTGGACGAGCCCCCGCCGGGCCCACGAGGAAAGGAGCAACGGCCGCGGATGGCCGACGTACGGGCTTGCGCTCGCCAGCGGCCCCCGCGCGGCCCCGCGACGTCGTACCCTCGGGGTCCGAGAAGGGGGACGCAGCAGTGACCGGCTTCCTGGTCGTCGGTGGTCTGGGGCTGGGACTCGTCGTGGTCGCGCTGGTATTGGGCGACTTCCTCGACGGGCTGCTCCCCGACGTGTCGCTGGACGGCGGCAGCCTGCTGTCCACCGAGGTGGTGGGCTCCTTCCTGGCGGCGTTCGGCTTCACCGCCGCGCTGCTCGTCGGCCCCGGCGAGCTCGTCGCGTGGGCCGCCGCGCTCGGCGGGCTCGGCGCCGGTCTCGGCATCGGGTTCGCGGCGTTCACCTTCTCCCGCTCGCTGCTGAACATGTCGACCGATCCCACCCCGCGCACCCGCGACCTCGTCGGGCGCATCGGCACCGTCGTCACCCGCATCCCCGACGCGGGCCTCGGCGAGGTCGTCGTCGCGGCCGGAGGGCAGCGGCACAAGCTCAACGCGCGCGCCCAGGGCCCGATCGCCGCAGGCACCACCGTCGTCGTCGTCGACGTCGCTTCCCCCACCTCCGTCGTCGTGACCGAGTCCGGCTTCTGACAGACCCGAGCGCCAAGGAGACCTCACATGGACGTCGTGCTCTCCCTCGTCGTCGGCGGCGTCGTGCTGCTGCTGCTCGTCGCCCTGCTCATCGTCAGCCGCGTGAAGGTCGCAGGCCCCAACGAGGCCTTCATCATCACCGGCCGCAAGGGCAAGGGCCCGGTGCGCAATCCGGAGACCGGTGAGGTCTCCACCGACCTGTCGGGCCAGAAGGTCGTGATGGGCGCGTCGGTGTTCGTGCTGCCCTTCGTGCAGAAGCTCGGCTCGCTGGACCTGTCGTCGCGGCGGATACCCGTCGGCATCCGCGGCGCCGTGTCCGCTCAGGGCATCAAGTGCGACCTGGAGGGCGTCGCGATCGTCAAGGTCGGCGGCAACGAGGACGCGATCCGCGCCTCGGCGCAGCGCTTCATGAACCAGCAGCAGGGCATCGACACGTTCACCCAGGAGGTGCTCGCCGGCTCGCTGCGCGCGATCGTCGGCCGGCTGACCGTCGACGAGATCATCAAGGACCGCGCCGCGTTCGCCTCCGCCGTCGCCGAGGAGGCCGAGACCTCGCTGACCAACCAGGGGCTTGCGCTGGACACCTTCCAGCTGCAGGACATCCAGGCCGAGGGCAGCTACCTCGCCGACCTCGGCCGGCCCGAGGCCGCCCGGGTGGAGAAGGAAGCGCCCATCGCCGAGGCGCGGCCCGGCAGGCCGCCGAGCAGGAGCGCCTGCTCGCCGAGGAGCAGATCGCGATCGGCCAGCGGACCCTGGACCTGAAGAAGGCCGAGATCCTGGCCGAGACCGACGCGGCCGCGGCGCGTGCCGCCGCCGCCGGCCCGCTGGCGCAGGCGGCGCGCGACCAGGAGGTGCTCGCCGAGCAGGAGAAGGTCGCCCAGGCCAACGCCGCGCTGACCGACCGGCGGCTCGACACCGACGTCCGCAAGCCGGCCGACGCGGCGCGCTACCGCGTGGAGCAGGAGGCGCAGGCCGCGCGCAACGCCGCCATCTTCACCGCGGAGCGGACAAGCAGGCCGCGATCGCCGCCGCCCAGGCGGAGGCCGAGCGGCGCGGCTGTCCGGTGAGGGCGAGAAGCTGCGCCGCGCGGCGCTGGCCGCCGCCGAGGAGGTCGAGGGCCGCGCGTGGGGCCGCGGAGAAGCTGCGGCGCGAGGCCATCGCCGAGGCGGTGCAGCGCGAGGGCGAGGCGGAGGCGGCCGCGACGCTGGCCCGTGGCCAGGCCGAGGCCGAGGCGATGGACAAGCGCGCGCAGGCCTTCCGCGAGTACGGCGACGCCGCGGTGCTCGAGATGGTCGTCAACGTGCTGCCGCAGGTGGTGCGCGCGGCCGCCGAGCCCATCTCCGGGGTCGGCAAGATGACGGTGATCTCCACCGACGGGGCGTCGCAGCTGACCCGAAGCGTCGCGGCGAACCTCGAGCAGGGCCTGCAGATCGGCTCGGACCTCACCGGGCTGGACCTGCGGGCGCTGTTCGCGCGCGTCGGGGCGAACGGCGACGCACTGCCTACGGCCGCTCCGTCCAAGCGCACGGACGGGGCCGGGTTGCCGGACCACTCCTGACCAGCGCCACCGGGTAGCGCCCCGACCAATCGGGGGACCGGCACCCAGGACGTCGGCAAGCCAGGGGCCGTCTCCCGAAGGGAGTCGTTGGACGCAAGCCGCCCGACGTTTGAGGTGCGTATTAGGCGGTCTCCCGAAGGGAGTCGTTGGACGCAAGCCGCCCGGCGTTTGAGGTGCCGTGCTGGGCCTGTCGGCGAATGCCCTCAACTACGGCGCCGATCGGCCGACCACGACAGGAGGAGGACCACCCGCCAGCCCCGGAGGCGTCGAGCGTGACGACAGGACCTGCCGCAGGGCGGCGGTGGTGGCACGTCGCCGCGGCGCTTGCGGTGCTCGTGGCCGGTGCCGGTGCCTCCTTCAGCCTGTCGCGGTACCAGGCGCAGGTCATCGCCGCGAACGCCCACACCTCCTTCCAGAGCGCGGCCGGCAGCGTCAGCGCCCAGACCGACCTGCACCTGTCGCGCTACGCCGACCTGGTCTCGGCGATCCAGGGGCTGCACAACGCCTCGTCCCACGTCAACCACGACGAGTTCCACGAGTTCAGCGACGGACAGCTGACCGGCCGGCGCTATCCCGGCCTCGGCGCCATCCTCGCCGCCGACACCGGCCCCGACGGGCGCGTGGAGCTGAGCGACATCCACCTCGAGCCAGAGGTGGACCCCGCCTCGCTGGGTCTGGTGCCCGGCAACCTTCACATCGTCCGCACGACGTTGCGCCGTGCCACCGACGCCGGCAGCGGCATCCTGAGCCAACCGGTGCCGCTGCCCCACGTACCCGGCACGCCGGTCGGGCTCCTGCTCGTCACGCCGCTGTTCCGGGACGGCGCCACGCCGGCGACAGTCACGGAGCGCCGCGCTGCGGTGACCGGCTGGGTCGGGGTCGCGTTCCGCGCCGATCAGTTCTTGAGCCAGGTGCTGGTGCGCGACGTGGACGGGATCGGCACCGAGCTGTTCGACGGACCCCCGAAGGGCGGCAGGCTTGTCACGAGCCGTCCACGTGGCTTCACCGCGGCCGCCGACCCCGTCGACGAGCGGCTGATCGCCGTGAGCGCCGGCGGCCGCCTGTGGACGCTGCGCATGCAGACACTGCCGCGCCGGGCCGGCGCCCCCGGCCTGCCCGTGCCGCAGGTCATCCTCGTCGCGGGGCTGCTGCTCACGGCGATGCTCGCCACCGTCGTGTGGACCCTCGGGCGGTCCTCCAACCACGCCATACGGCTGGTCGCGCAGCGTACGGGCGACCTGCGCCACAGTGAGCAGCGGTTCCGGTCGCTGGCGGCGGAGTCGCCGTTGGGTGTCTTCGGCCTCGCCGCCGACGGGAGCTGCGAGTACGCCAACGACCAGCTGCTGGCCCTGTCCGAGCGCAGCGCCGCCGACCTCCACGGCGACGGACTCGCCGAGACGTTCTGCCCTGAGGACCAGGCCGCACTGCGCCGCGCGTGGAGCGACGGCGGGTCCGCCGCGGCGCTGCGGCTGCGCATGGTCCGCCCCGACGGCAGCCTGCGCTGGGTCAAGACCCACGCGGCGCCCCTGCGCTCCGACGACGGTGCGGTCACCGGCTGGGTGGGCTCGATCGAGGACGTGACCGCCGAGGTCGAGGCGCAGCGCGCCAGCCAGCGCCTGGCGGCCGAGCTGGCCTACCGCGCCCGCCACGACCACCTCACCGGGCTGCCCAACCGCGCGTACTTCATGGAGTGCCTGTCCGAAGCGCTCGCCGACCCGACCCGTCACTCCCCCGTCGGGCTGCTGTTCTTCGATCTCGACCGCTTCAAGGTCGTCAACGACAGCCTCGGGCACGACGCCGGCGACCGGCTCCTGGTCGCCATGGCGGAGCGGCTCGTCGACGTGCTGCGCCCGGGCGACATGGCCGCCCGCTTCGGCGGCGACGAGTTCGTCGTGTGCCTGGCGGGCATCGAGTCGGAGGAGGCGGCGGCCGTCGAGGCGGGGCGCGTCGTCGCGGCGCTCGGTCGCCCGCTGCGCCTGCACGACCACGAGCTGACGCCGACGGTCAGCATGGGCGTTGCGCTGGGCACGACGACCGTCGACGGCGAGTCGCTGCTCACCCAGGCCGACACCGCGATGTACCAGGCGAAGGCCAGGGGCAAGGCCCGCTTCGAGCTCTACACCGCCGCCCCGGCGCCGCGCGGGCAGGGGTCGGTGCTCGAGCTCGAGCGCGACCTGCGCCGGGCCATCGACGCCGACCAGCTGCGCCTGCTGTACCAGCCGCTCGTCGACGTCGAGACCGGCGGCGTCGTGGGCGCGGAGGCGCTCGTGCGCTGGCAGCACCCCGAGCGGGGGGTGATCGGTCCGGCCGGCTTCATCGGCGTGGCCGAGGAGAGCGGGCTCATCGTGCCGATGGGCGCATGGGTGGTGCGGACCGCGTGCGCGCAGCTGACCGCCTGGCGCGCCGAGCTCGCGCCGACCCGTCCGCTGACGATGACGGTCAACGTCTCGGCCCGCCAGCTCGCCGACCCGAACTTCGGTGCCATCGTGGCGACGGCGCTGTCGGACTTCGGCACCGACCCCACCGCGCTCATGCTGGAGATCACCGAGAGCGCGCTGCTGCAGGATCTGGGCACGGCCGAGGCGGCGCTGCTCGGGTTGCGCGACATGGGCGTGCGGATCGCCGTCGACGACTTCGGCACCGGGTACTCGTCGCTGAGCCACCTCAAGCTCCTGCCGGTCGACATGCTCAAGATCGACCGCTCCTTCGTCGCCGACATCGGCACCGACGGCGCCGACACCGCGATCGTGGGTGCCGCCGTGCGGCTCGCGAACGCCCTGGGCCTGGTCTCGGTGGCCGAGGGCGTCGAGCACCGCCGGCAGATGGACTGGCTGTCGATGCTCGGCTGCCAGCTCGCCCAGGGCTACTTCCTGGCACACCCCGGCGAGCCGGAGGCGGTCGGGCGCATGCTCTCGCGCGGGCTGCCCCACTACAGCGGCAGCGGCGCCCGCTTCTCGTCGGTCTGACCGCCGCCCGGCCACACCGCCCCGCCAGGCCTGCCCCCTTGGCCCGCTGATCGCTCAGCCGGCCTGCCCCCAGCGGGGGCGGACCTCGGCGTCGACCGCGGCGGGGACGTCGCCCAGGATCTCGCGGGCGGCGGTGAGCATCCCGTCGGTGACCAGGGCCGCCGCCTCCTCGGCGTCGGCGGCGGGCACGTCGGCGACCAGCTCGTCGTGGACGACCAGGACGAGACCGTCGCGGCGCACGGGACCGTCGCGGCCGTCGCGGCCGAAGCGCTCGGCCAGCCGGCGGTCCACCTCGGCGAGCGCGAGCTTGGTCATGTCGGCCCCCGCACCCTGGATCGGGGCGTTGCGCGACAGCGTCACGACGCTGCCGGCGGCGGGGTCCAGCGTGCGGATGCGGCCCATCGGGGTGCGGACCCGGCCGCTGCGCTTGCCGGCGGCCTCCGCCTCGGCCAGCCACGCCGCGACGGCGGGGAAGGCGTCGAAGTAGCGCTGCATCGCCTGCTGGGCGGCCGCCAGGTCCATGCCGGTCGCCCGCGCGAACCCGGGGGCGCCCATCCCGTACATCAGGCCGAAGTTCAGCGCCTTGGCGGCGGCGCGCTGCGTGGGCGTCACCGCGTCCTCGGCGACGCGGAAGGCCATCGCGGCGGTGGTGCGGTGCAGGTCGCCGCCCCGCGTGAACACCTCATTCAGCGCGGCGTCGCCCGACACCGCCGCGAGGATCCGCAGCTCCTGCTGGGAGTAGTCGGCGACGACGAGGGCGCGGCCCTCCTCTCCGCCGAAGCAGGCACGGTAGCGACCCTCCTTCGGCACCTGGGTCAGGTTCGGGTCGCTGCAGGCGATCCGGCCGGTGCCGACGATCTGGCGCCAGTCGGCGTGGACCCGACGGGTGCGGGGGTGTACGACGCGGGCGTGCCAGTCCCCGCCCCAGTTCGACGTGATCTTGGCGACCTGGCGGTACTCCAGCAGCGCCCCGACGGCCGGGTGCTCGCGGTGGTCGCGCAGGACCGTCTCGCGGGTGCTGGGCAGGTCCAGGCCGAGGCGCAACAACGCCTCGCGAAGCTGCTCGGGGGAGTCGAGGTTCACCGGCTCGGGACCGAACAGCGTGCGGGGGGTGTCGGGGCTCACGAGCGCCGCCTGGACCTGCTCCTCGAGCTGCGGAAGCTCGGCCTCGAGCACCGTGAGCACGCCCGCCCAGCGCGGCGCGTCGAACGCGACGCCCCGCAGCTGGAGGTCGGCGAGCACCGGCAGGGCGCCGAACTCCAGCTTCGCGACGCGCACGAGTCCGTGGCCGACGAGCTCGCGCCACTGCTGGTCGAACACGGCCAGGGTCGCCACCGCGTCGTCGGCGGCGTAGCGCAGCTGCGCCGCGCTGACCGGCTCGCGACCTCCGAACGAGTCGCGCACGGACTTGTCGAGCTCCATCCCGAGCCGGAACGACGCCAGCCCGGCCAGCCCCACGCCGGCGTTGGTCTTCTCGCCGCCGTCGAGCAGCTGCTGGGCGAGCATCGTGTCGGCGACGCGGGAGACCCGCACGCCGGCGGTCGCCAGGAACCGCAGGTCGAACGCGGCGTGGTGGAAGACCTTCAAGACCCCCGGGTCGCCGAGCAGCGGGCCGAGGGCCGCGGGATCGACGTGCTCGGCGTCGAGCACCAGCACCGGGTGCTGGGGGCCGGCCGCGACCTGCACGAGCCGCAGCCGGTCGCTGTACGGGTCCCAGCCGCTGGTCTCGGTGTCGACCGCGACCATCGGGACGTCGCCGAGCTCCGACAGCCAGGCGGCGGCCTGGTCGGCGGTGCGGGCGTGCACGTAGGGTTGGACGGAGACCATCGCGACCCGGAGTGTGCCGCATGCGACCGACACGCCTGCTCGTCGGCGCGGCCGCTCTGTTGCTGAGCGCGTGCGGCGGGGCGGCCGACGCCGGCGGGTCGTCCCCAGCGGCCGACCCGACGCCTTCGGCGCCGGAGGAGACCGCGGGGTCGGAGGCCGCCGCGCCGGTGCGGATCACCGGCACGCTGGGCGGCGACGCGCAGCTGGAGGGCGGGTGCGCGTGGATCGACGACGGCTCGACCCGCTGGCAGGTCGAGTATCCGGGCGGCTGGCGCCTGCGCCTGCGCCCGCTGACGCTCACCGGACCCGACGGCGCCGTCGCCCGCACGGGCGACACCGTGACCGTCGGCGGGCAGGAGGCGCCCGACGTGATGACCACCTGCCAGGTCGGCCCGGTGTTCCGCGCGACCTCGGTGACGCTGCCGGACGGCTAGCGTCCGACGAGCGTGGGCGTCACTCCAGGCGGAACCCCACCTTCATCGTCACCTGGGTGTGGGCGATGCGCCCGTCGCTGAGGTGGCCACGGATGTCGACGACCTCGAACCAGTCGAGGTTGCGCAGCGTCTCGGCCGCCTTGGCGACCGCATTGCGGATCGCGGCGTCGACGCCGTCCGGCGACGTCCCGACGATCTCGGTGATCTTGTAGGTCCGGTCGCTCATGGCGCTGCTGCCTTCCGCTCCTGCCGGCGCCGCGCCCGGCGCTCGGCCGACTCGACCGCCGCGAGCGCGGCGGACTCCTCCACGCTGGGGGCGCCACCGCCGAGGTGGGCGGGCAGCCACCAGCGGTCGTGCTCGCCGGCCGGACGCTGCGGGTAGTCGCGCGACGCGCGATCGGTGAGCTCACCGATCGCCGCCATCAGCCGTCGCGTCACCGCACCCGCGTCCTCGCCCGCCGTGGCGGCGACCGGCGGCCCGAAGTCGACGGTGACGACGACGTTGCGCTGGAGGTTGCGCGGACGGCCCTTGGTCAGCAGCCGCTGGCTGCCCCACACCGCGCCGGGGATCAGCGGGGCGCCGGTGTCCAACGCCATCCGGGCGGCGCCGGACTTGCCCGCCGCGGGGACGAACGAGCGGCTGATCGTGCCCTCGGGGAACATCGCGACGACCTCGCCGCGCCGCAGCGCCGCCTCGGCCACGGCCAGGACGTCGGCCGCACGTCCGAAGCGGTCGACGGGGATGTGCTTCATCCCGCGCATCAGCGGCCCGGCGACGGGGTGGTCGAAGAGCTCGGCCTTGGCCAGGAAGCGCAGAAGCCGCCCGCGGCCGCGGACCCCGTAGCCGACGAAGGTGAAGTCGAGGTAGCCGACGTGGTTCGTGGCGATGACCGCCGGCCCGGCGGCCGGGACGTGCTCGGCGCCGGTGACGCGGACCTGCCAGCCCATCGCGCGGTACAGCCCGTTCACCGCGGCCACGACCGGCGTGTAGACCGGCTCCATCGCCCCCTCCTGTCCCTCCCCCGCCCCGGGACGGCAGCCTAGCCGGGGCCGGCCGGCAAGCGCGTGACCCGGCCGGGGGGCGGGTAGGGCGAGTGCCCGGACGGGCGTCGCGTCGAGGAGTGCTCGATGGTCAAGTGGGGCTACACCCTGTTCAGCGAGCTGAACGGCCCGAAGGCGCTCGTCGGGCAGGCGCAGCGGGCGGAGGAGACGGGCTTTGACTTTGCGGTCATCTCCGACCACTTCCATCCGTGGCTGGACAGCCACAGCGACAGCCCGTTCGCCTGGAGCGTCCTGGGGGCCGTCGCGCACGCGACCGAGCGGATCGGGCTCACCACGCTCGTGACCTGCCCGATCATCCGCTACCACCCCGCGATCATCGCCCAGGCGGCGGCCACGATCGCGATTCTGAGCGACGGGCGGTTCACCCTCGGGCTGGGCGCCGGCGAGCGGCTCAACGAGCACGTCGTCGGCGCCGGCTGGCCGTCGATCGACATCCGCCACGAGATGCTCGCCGAGGCCGTCGAGGCGATGCGGCTGCTGTGGACCGGCGAGTTCGTCACCTACCGCGGCAAGCACGTCACCGTCGAGGACGCGCGGCTGTACTCGCTGCCCGACGAGCCCGTGCCGATCGCGATCGCCGGCAGCGGCGCCGCGTCCATCGCGATGGCGGCGCAGCTGGACGCCCACTTCGTCTCGACCGAGCCGGACGCCGAGCTCGTGGCGGCCTACGAGAAGGAGGCCGGCGCCGGCAAGCGCAAGATCGGCCAGGTGGCGATCAGCTACGACGCCGACGAGGCGCGCGCGAAGCGGCTGGCGATGCGCTTCGCGTTCGGCGTCCTGGGCTGGAAGGTGCAGGCCGAGCTGCCCAACCCGGTGAACTTCGAGGCCGCGGTGGCGACCGTGCGCGAGTCCGACGTCACAGAGATGGTCGCCTGCGGCCCGGACCCCGAGGTCTCGGTCGAGGCGATCACGAAGTTCGTCGACGCCGGCTACGACGAGATCTGCGTGGTGCAGATCGCCGATGACGTCGACGGCTTCTTCCGTTTCTGGACCGACGAGCTGGCCCCGCGCCTGCCCTGAGACGGGGACGGCGCGACGGATGGTGCGCTGCACCTGGTCGTTGCTGCAGCCGGCTCGCCTAGTCCCTTCTCACCGGGTAACCGTCGCCGGCGAGGACGGCGAGCACCTCGTCGATATGGGCCGGCCCGCGGGTCTCGATCTCCAGCGCGACCTCGACTTCTTGCAGCCCCAACCGGGTGCCGTGCCGGTGGTGCTCGACGGCCACGACGTTGCCCCCGACGCCGGCGAGCAGGCCCAGCAGCCGCGACAGGGCGCCCGGCCGGTCCGCGAGGCGCGTGCGCAGCGTGAGGTAGCGACCCTCCTCCACCATCCCCGAGGAGATGATCCGCATGAGCAGCAGCGGGTCGACGTTGCCGCCGCACAGCAGCACGACAACCGGCCCGACGAGGGTCGCCGCCCCGGACAGCACCGCCGCCAGACCCGCCGCACCCGACGGCTCGACCACCTGCTTGGCCCGCTCCACGAGGAGCAGCACCGCCCTGGCGATCGCCTCGTCGCTCACGGTGACGACCTCGTCGACGTAGGCCCGCACGTGGGCCAGCGTCAGCTCCCCGGGGGTCTTGACCGCGATGCCGTCCGCGATCGTGGCGACGGCCTCCAGGGTCACCGGGTGCCCGGCCTCCAGCGATGCCGGGAACGCCGCTGCGGCCGCCGCCTCCACCCCGACGACGCGCACGTCGGGGCGGCGGGCCTTCGCGGCCGCGGCGACCCCGGAGATCAGCCCGCCGCCGCCCATCGGCACGACGATGGTCCCCGCGTCGGGGACCTGGTCGAGGATCTCCAGGCCGAGGGTGCCCTGCCCCGCGATGATGTCGGGGTGGTCGAAGGGGTGCACGAACACCGCGCCGTTGTCGGCCACCCACTTCTGCGCGGCGTCGAACGCGTCGTCGAAGCCCTCCCCCGACAGCACCACCTCGGCGCCGTAGGCCCGCGTCGCCTCGACCTTGGGCAGCGGCGCGCCAGCCGGCATGAAGACCGTCGCCTTCACGCCGAGCAGCTGCGCGGACAGGGCGACCCCCTGGGCGTGGTTGCCTGCCGAGGCGCAGGCCACCCCGCGGGCGCGCTCGTCGTCGCTGAGCTGGGCGATGCGGTTGTACGCGCCGCGCATCTTGAACGAGCCCGTCCGCTGCAGGTGCTCGCACTTGAGCAGCGTGCGGACACCGACCAGCTCCGAGACGGCCCGCGAGGGCTCCAGCGGCGTCACCTGGACGACGCCGGTCAACCGCTGGGCGGCGGCCAGCACGTCGGACAGGACGATCAGGTCGCTGCGCACGCGTGCGAGCATAGGGGGCATGGAGTCGCCCGAGGGCCGCACGCTGTCCGGTCGTGCGCTCGTCGTCGTCGGCGTCGCGGCCGCCGTCGTGTTCGGGGTCGGTGGCGCCGCCGTCGCGCCCGCGCTCCAGGAGCGGGTGCGCCAGGAGCAGCACCCGCGGACCCTGCGCGAGCCGATCGACAGCGGGACGCTCGACGGCCAGGTCTGGGAGGCGGTCGCCCGTTTCGACGGCAGCGACAACTGCGTGGAGCTGCGCTACCGGGCCGAGGTCGTCGAGCGTGCCTGCGCCGCCGCCGACACCGGCGAGCCGCTCCAGGGGGTGCGCGGGGTCGCGCTGGGCGACGACCTCGTCGTGCTGATCGGCGTCGCGGCCGAGTCCGTGGGCGAGGTCGTCGTCGAGCCGACGGCCGGCGCGCCGGTCACCGCGCCGGTGCGGGCCGACGAGCTCGGCTTCCCGGTGGGCTTCTTCGCCACGGAGCTGCCGGCCGGGACGAAGCCGGATCGCGTCGTGGCGCTCGACGCCGACGGGGACGAGATCGCCGCGGTCCGCCCGGGCGGCTGAGCGGCTACAGCGGCGGCCAGGGGTAGGGACGGCGGTCCTCCTCGATGGCGGGGAGCACCGCCATCCGGGCCAGCGCCTGCGCCCGCAGGCCCAGGACCGCGAGCTCGTGGGCCGACAGGAGGTCGGCGAGCGCGGCCCCCGCGCCGGACGCGGGGTCGTCCAGGACGGCCGACAGCCGGCCGAGGTCGTCTCGCCACGCCGGCGCCAGCGGCGTCCCGCCGAACTCCCAGATGACCGTGCGGACCTTGGTCTGGACGTGGAACGTCAGGCCGTGGTCACAACCCCACAGGTGCCCGTCGCCGTCGAGCAGCACGTGACTGGCCTTGCGGTCGGCGTTGTTGACGAGCAGGTCGAACACCGCCATCCGCGCGAGCTGCTCGTCGTGGTCGTCGGACTCGTCGACGAGGACGAAGTAGTGCCGCTCGGGGTCGTGGGGGACGAACAGCTGCAACGACCCGACGCCCATCGGGCCGTCGCGCAGGACCGTCGGGGGCACGATCCCCCAGCCGAGGACGTCGCTGACGACCGAGGCGGCGACCTCCCGCCGGTGCAGCGTCCCGCCCGGGAAGTCCCACAGGGGACGCTCCCCCGCCCGGGGCTTGTACACGCCCAGCACGTCGAGCTGCGGGTCGCCGACCTGGACGAGCGTCGTGTGGTTGCTCGCGTTGACGATGCGCCCGTGGACCGCCAGCGGCTCGGTCGCCAGCAGCGAGCGCAGGTCGGCCGCGACGTCGGAAAGGGGGCCGCCGGGGCGCACGCTCACCGGGTGAGCGGCCCGTAGCCGTTGCGTGCCGGGCAGACGTGGCCGCTCTGCGGGTCGATGGGGCGGCCGCACAGCCTGCAGGAGTCGCGCGCGCCGGCCTCGATGATGAACGCCGCGTAGGCCGCCATCGCGACGAGCTGGTCGCGTGACATCCACAGGCGGGCCGTGCCGGGCTCCTCCTGCTCCTCGTCGCCGGCAAGCTCCTCGGCCTCCAGCAGGAACCGCTCCCCGTCCTCGTCGGTCCCCAGGCTCAGCGACCCGACGCGCCACGCGGGGACGATCGGCTCCCGGAGCTGCTGCGCGGCCGCGTCGAGGTCGTCGGGCTGGACGGTCACCCCGACCCGGTTGAGCAGCTCCTGGGCGAGCTGCGCGAGCCATTTGACCTGGCTCTTCTCGACGACGAGCGCGAGCAGGTCTTGACCCTGGCGTGCCTGCACGTAGAAGGTGCGCTGCCCCGGCTCGCCGACCGCTCCCGCGGTCACCCAGTCGACCGGGTCGAGCTCGTAGGACTCAGCCACCGCTGCGCCCCCGTCGCGGTGCGCCCCGCGTCGCCGCGGCACGCCGCGGCGGCGGCCGCTGGATGTTGATCGGCCCGTCGTCGTTGAAGCGCAGCAGCGCCGGCTGCCCGCCACCCGCCGGCAGCCCGAGCACGGTCACCGACGCCGGGTTGACGACGAGGCGCTGGAACAGGTCCAGCGGCTGACCGAGGTAGAACGCGACGACCGCCTTGATGACGTCGGCGTGGCTGACCGCCGCCACGGCCTCGCGAGGGTGGCGGCCGACGATCGCCTCGAGCGCGTCGACGGCGCGGAGCTGGGCCGCTCGGATCGACTCGCCGTCGGGAAAGGTCACCAGCGAGGGGCGCGCCTGGATCACCGGCCAGCGCTTCGTGCGCGTCAGCGGCTTGAGCGGCCGGTCGGTCCACGTCCCGTACTCGACCTCCAGCAGCCCGTCGTCGTGGCGCACCGCCAGGCGGTGCGGGGCGGCGACGATCTCGGCGGTCTCGGCGGTGCGCGCCAGCGGGCTGGCATAGACCGCCTTGAGCGGCAGGTCGGCCAGCCGCTCGGCGGCCGCGCGCGCCTGCGCCCGGCCGTTGTCGTCCAGGGGTGCCTGCGTCCGCCCGCCCAGGCGCCTGCCGGTCGCCGCGGTGGTGGCGTGCCGGACGAGGACGAGCGTCGTCATGACCGGCGGTACAAGCGGGGATGCTGTGGCACGCGGCCAGCCTGGCGGCGCCCGTGCCCCGCCCCGGCGACCGGGATCGGTTGCCTAGGGCTGCTCCAGACACCCGACGGACCGCGACACCGACAGGAGCCGACCGATGGCCGACACGCGCATCGAGCGCGACACCATGGGCGAGATGCAGGTGCCCGCCGACGCCTACTACGGAGCCTCGACGCAGCGCGCCGTGCAGAACTTCCCGATCTCCGGTCAGCCGATCCCAGGCGAGGTCATCGCCGCCCTCGGACTGATCAAGGCGTGCGCCGCCGCCGTGAACCACGACACGGGGTGCTCGACGACCGGCAGTTCGAGGCGATCAGCCAGGCGGCCGGTGAGGTCGCCGACGGCAAGCTCGACTCCCACTTCCCCGTCGACGTGTTCCAGACGGGCTCGGGGACCTCGTCCAACGTCAACGCCAACGAGGTCATCGCCAACCGCGCCACGGAGATCCTGGAAGGCAGAATCGGCTCCAAGCTCGTCCACCCCAACGACCACGTCAACGCCGGGCAGTCGTCCAACGACGTCTTCCCGACCGCCGTGCACGTCGCGGCCTACCGGGCCTGCGTCGACCGGCTGCTGCCGGCCCTGGAGACGCTGCGCGCCTCGCTGGCCGGCAAGGCCGGCGAGTTCGCCGACGTCGTCAAGCCCGGCCGCACCCACCTCATGGACGCGACACCGGTCACGCTCGGTCAGGAGTTCTCCGGCTACGCCCGTCAGGTCGAGCTGGGCGCCGTCCGGGTGCGCGCCGCGCTGGAGCGGGTCGCGGAGCTGCCGTTGGGCGGCACCGCGGTGGGGACCGGCCTCAATGCGCCGGAGGGGATGACCGCGGGCGTCATCGCCGAGCTGCGCCGGCGCACCGGGATCGAAGCGTTGCGCGAGGCCGACAACCACTTCGAGGCGCAGGGGCGCGCGACGCGCTCGTCGAGCTGTCGGGTGCGTGCAAGGTCGTCGCGGTGTCGCCGACGAAGATCGCCAACGACATCCGCTGGATGGGCTCGGGACCCATGACCGGCCTCATGGAGCTGCGGCTGCCGGAGCTGCAGCCCGGCTCGTCGATCATGCCCGCCAAGGTCAACCCGGTGCTTGCGGAGTCGTTGACCCAGGTCGCCGCCCAGGTCGTCGGCAACGACGCCGCGGTCACCGTCGGCGGGCTGTCGGGGGCGTTCGAGCTCAACGTCTTCATCCCGGTGATGGCGCGCAACGTCCTGGAGTCCGTGCGGCTGCTGTCGACGTCGTGCGACAACTTCGCGCGGCAGTGCGTCGACGGCCTGGAGGCCAACGTCGACCGCTGCACCGAGCTCAGCGAGCGCAACCTCACGATCGTCACGGCCCTCGTGCCGGCCATCGGCTACGACACGTCGCGGCGCTCCGCGGCTGCTCGCCAAGCGCGCGCTGCAGGTCCATCCTCGACATCCGTCGCATGACCACAGGTGGCGTTCTGTAGCCCGTTGTACTGCGCGAGGTGGTCAAGGAAGCCGGCGTGCTGCCCGATGCCGAGGTCGACCGCATCCTCGACATCCGTCGCATGACCACAGGTGGCGTTGCATAGCCGTATCACCACCCCACGTGGGGGATACGCAGACCTCTCCGCCATGTCGACGGCGGACCGCACGTTTCTCAGGCCAGCAGGCCCCGGCGGGTGGCCTGCGCCACGAGGTTGCCGCGGTCGTGGACGTCGAGCTTGCGAAACAGGTTCTCGACGTGCTTCTGGGCGGTCCTGGGTGAGATCCCCAGCCGGGCCGCCAGGTCACGGTTGCCCAACCCCTCCGCGACCATGCCCAGGACCTCGTGCTCCCGGCCGGTCAGGGTCACAGGTCCGCCGCCGGCCACGTCGGCGAGCAGCTTGGGGAGGAACTCCTCGCCGATGACGGTCCGTCCGGCGGCGGCCGCCCGGATCCCGTCGGCCAGGCCTGCAACCGACACGCTCTTGAGCAGGTAGCCGTCGACTCCCGCGGCGAGCGCCCGCCGCAAGGCGTCGGTGGTGTCGTGGCTGGACAGCACGAGAATCCGGACCCCCACCCCGGTCGACCGCAGCCGGCGCGCGACCTCGGCGCCGTCCTCGTCACCGAGGCCCAGGTCCAGCAGCACCAGGTCCGGATCGGTGCTGTGCACGACCGTGAGCGCGTCGTCGACGGAGCCGGCCTCGCCGACGACCGCGATGTCGTCGTACCGCCCGAGAAGGCTGCGCAGGCCCTCGCGGACCAGGTCGTGGTCGTCGACGATGACGACCTCGGTGGCCGCGGTCACGAGACGGCGGCTCCGGCGGTGGTCAGCACGTAGTCGTCGGCGTCGTCGTCCCAGGTCATGTCCACGACGCCCCGCGCCCGCGCGGCCTTGCAGAACTGCAGGAAGCCGCCGAAGCCGAACGCCTTCTCGCTGAAGTCGGGCCGGCGCTTGCGCAGCTGGTCCTTCAGGCCGGACAGCGGCGGTGGCCCGTTCGCCGACGACAGGTCCGCGACGACGTCGCGCAACAGCGCGAAGGCGTCCTCCTCCCCGCTGCCCTCCTCCGGGAAGCTCACCTCCGGGTCGCCCTTGGCCGAGCCGGTCGACAGGTCGATGACCTTGCGGTCGGCGAGGTGGCGCAGCAGCTCACCGAAGGCACGAAACCCATGGTCGGCCTCGGAGAACGTGGGGTCCTTGCGCAGGATCGCCCGCTTGAGCGTCGAGGCGAGCACCGCCCCGCCGGAGCTGCGCTGCAGACCGGCCAGTGTCTGGGTGACCAGCCGCGCCAGGTCGACCGGCTGCGGGGCCTCCCCGTTCTCGCTCTCCTCGACCGGCTCGGGCGCGGACGGTTGCGCCGCCGGGACGGGCTGCTGACGCGGCGTCCCGCGGAGCGCCGACGCCGGCGGCGGCATGGCCGGCGTCTCGACGCTCGCAGCGGCGCCACGGCCCCCACGCCGACTCCGGCCCGACGACGGGCGCTTGGTGGGGACGTTGACGCCCTCCAGCCGCTCGTAGAACAGGAACTCGTCGCAGGCCGGGGGCAGCATCCGCGACGTCGAGGCCTCCAGGCCCACGCCGATCACCCGCCGGTTGAGCTCGCGGAGCTTGCCCACGAGCGGGGTGAAGTCGCTGTCGCCGGTGCAGATCACGAAGGTGGTGATGTAGTCCCGCTCGAAGCACAGCTCAACGGCATCGACGGCCATCTTGATGTCCGCGGCGTTCTTGCGGACCGCCCCCAGGCGCTGGGGGATCTCGATGAGCTCGACGTGGTGAAGCGTGAGGTTGCGGCGGTCCTCGCCGAAGTAGGACCAGTCGGCGTAGGCCTTGCGCACGATCACGCGCCCGCGCTCGGCGAGCGCGTCGGCGAGCGGGCGAAGGTCGAAGTGGCCGCCCAGGTCGTCGCGCGCCCCGATCGCGAGGTTCTCGTAGTCCAGGAACAGGGCGATGCGCTCTTCGTCTGCTGGCATGGGGCGATGCTAGCGGCCTGTGGGTCGACGACCGGGCCGCGTATCCTCGCCCCGCTGATGGCCTCCTCGCCCCACGACACCACCGCCCCGCGCCGCGCCAGCCGGGCCGACCGGACGACGGCCGCGGTCGCCGCCGCGACGATCGTCGTCACCGGGTCCGCGCTGGGCCTGTGGCTGCGCGCCGACAGCGGCCGGCCGGGGTCCCCGTTCCCAGCGCTGCAGCAGCTGGACCTTCTGTACCTCGACGAGCCGGCGCCGGCCTACGACGCGCTGGGCTTCTCCCCCGGCGAGCCGGGGCTGCTGCTCGTGTGCCCCGACGCGTGCCCCGCCCCGGCCGTCGACGCACAGGTCCGCCGCAGCGGCGACCCGGCCGTGGCGCGTGCCTACGGGCTGCTGACCAGCGACGGAAGGGTGGGTCCCGGCTACGCGCTCATCGACGGCGAGGGCCACGTCCGCTACCGGACCTTCGACGCGCAGGCGGCCGCGCACGGCGAGGAGATCGCGGTCCTGCTGGGCGGGTTGCGATGAGGCGCGTGGCGGTCGCCGCGGTCGTGATGGCCGCCGTCGAGGCCTACCTCGCGCTGCGCTACGCCGCCCTCGGCGCGTTGTTCCACTACTGGCTGCACGGCCTGACGGGCGCCGCCGCCGGCCTCGCGCTCGTGCCCGCCGAGCGGTTGCTGCGCCCGACGCGACACCGCCATCTGACCGTCGTCGCCGCGGCTGCGACCGGGCGTCTGTTCTTCGCGTTGCCCGACGTGCTGTTCCTGGCGGCCGACCTCCCGCACGCCACCTGGATGGACGTGTTCGGCGGCCACATCGCGGTCCACTTCGTCCCCGCGCCGCTGGCCGTGGGTTTCGCGGTCTTCGCCCTCGGCGTGGTCGCCGCCGCGCTCGCCGTGTCCGACCGTGCCCGTGACGGCGCGGCCGTGGCGACGCTCGCGGTGGTGGTGCTCGGTGCCGCGTTCGCGCTGCGGGCGCCGCTGCCCCGCACCCTCGACGAGGTCCGCGAACACCCGGGGGTGGCGCTGCGCTGCATCCTGCCCGAGCAGCGGGCCGCGCAGGCGCCCCGCCCTGGTTCGCAGGGAAGCTGACACGTGCAGCCGGCAGCGTCACGCCTGCCCGGTGGGCGGCGGCCGGCGCGGACCGACGCGGGGGGGAGACGCCGGGGGAGACGCGGGAGCCGGCGCACCCGCTGGGGGCGCGCCGGCTCGGATGTTCGCGGGGGTGGGCCTTACCGGTTGCTCGCCCCGCCCTCGTAGCCGCTGGAGCCCTGCTCCTCGTCGAGCTCGATGCGCTCCTTGCGGACCTCCTCGTCGACCTGGGCCTGCTCGGTGACGGTGTCGGTGTCCACGCGCACCCGCTCCACCGGGACCTCCTCCTTCTCGACCACGGGCCGCTCCTCGGTGAGCGTCACCTCGTGCTCGTCCTCGGAGAACGCCGGGCCCGAGGTGGCGTCGCCCACGTTGGAGTCGGTGATCGGCTCGCGCTCGATGCGGGCCTCCTCACGCGTGACCGGCACGGTCTCGGACACGCGCTCGGTGTCGACGTGCTTGCGCAGCCGCACCTGGCCCGTCTCCTGGCGCTGGGTGCCGACGCGCAGCTGCTCCTCCGACCGCGTCATCGCGTCGTCGGTCGTCGGGCCGCTCGTGTCGTGGCCGACCGTGTCGTAGTCGCCACCGGTGGTCGGAGTGTCCTGGGGCAGCCCGCTGTCGGACTCCGACTCGCTGTAGCTCATCCCGTAGTAGCTGTAGAGCTCGGCCTCCTCGGACTGGGACAGCTCACGACCCGCCTCGATGTTGGGGGCGTCCTTCACACGGGCCTTCTCGATCGGCACGCGCAGCTGGTCCTCGGTCACCTCGGCGCCCTGCAGCGGCACGAAGGTCGACTTGGTGCCGAACATGCCGGTGTTGACCAGCGCCCACTCGGCCTCGTCGGTGTCCTGGTCGAGATAGATCTCCTCGACCTTGCCGATCTTGTCGCCGTCGAGGTCGACGACGTTCGCCCCTCGCAGACGGGTGAGGTCTTGGCCTTGCATGGTGTTCCCTTCGACGTGGTGGGGGGCCGGGCTGGCGGCGCTCTTCGGCCCTGGCGTCGATCGACGCGGTCCCTGGATACCCCAGCGGCAGGTCCGCCCAACCCGTCAAGGGCCAATCGTGGCCGAAACCTGGTCGCGGCTGGACCAGTTGCGGCAGCGGTGCCCGGAGTGGGATTCGAACCCACACGCCCGCGAGGGGCAGGGACGTTTAAGGCCCCCGTGTCTGACCAGTTCCACCATCCGGGCGGCCGGGGCAGCGTAGACGGCTCCTCCCTCCCGGGCGCGACGCTCATCAGCTGGGGCATCGGAGAGCAAGGCGGTAAAGGCGGGCCGGCCGCGGCCGACGTGCATCCCGGAGCTCTCTTGCCGTGGAGCACGCCCCCGCGCTTGGCCCCCTCCATCCGGAGCAGAGACGATGCCAGGTCCCGCCGCTCGGATCGACCGCGACAGCCCGCCGGCGTCCCGGACGCGGCAGCGACGCAGCACGCCGTCCTGGCTGGCGGTGCTCATCGGCGCCGGCGCGTACGTGGCTGCCCTGGCCGTCACCCCCGACTCGCTGCGGTCGGAGGTGTCCAACGGCGTCACGACCGCGGTGATGTCCGCCAGCGCCGTGGCACTGTGGCGCCTCGCGGCACGACGAGGGCCGGCCGGCGGTCGGCCCTGGCGGTTTGCCGCGGCGTCCGCGTTGTCGGCGAGCCTGATCTTCGCCGTGTGGCTGATCTACGACGTGGTCGGGGCGACCGTTGGAGTCCCCTCGCTGGCCGACATCCCGTTCTTCTTCGCGGTCTTGCTGATGATGCCCGCCGCTCTCGCGCTGCCCCAGCGCGCGTCGTCCCGCGGGGACCGGATGCGGTTGGTCCTCGACGGCGCGATCATCGCCGCGTCGTTGCTGGCGATCAGCTGGCACGTGCTGCTGGGCGACACGCTGCGCAACGTCACGACCGGTCCGCTGCAGACGCTCGTGCTGACCGCCTACCCGTTGGCCGACGTCACGGTGGTGAGCGTGGCGTTGCTCATCGCCACGCGCATTCACCCGCACAGCCGGCGAGCGGTGCTGTTCCTGGCGGGCGGGGTCCTCGCCCTGGCCGCAGGCGACAGCGTCTATGGCTACCTCAGCTTGAGCGGCTCATGGTCTGGTGGTCACCCTGCGACCGTCCTGTGGGTGATCGGCTATCCCATGATGGTCCTGGGCGCGCGGGCGGGGACGTACGACGCCAGCAAGGCACGCGACGTGGCCGCCGACACGAGCCTGCCCGTCGCGGTGCTGGTCGTGCCCGTCGTCCTCGCGCTCGCCGTGACGCTCGCCCACTTCTCCCCCGAAGGGCTCGCCGCGGCGGTTGTGCTCGTTGGACTGTTGCTCGTGCGCCAGACGTCCTCGCTGTGCACCGAGATGCGGCTTCGAGCCGGTCTGGAACAGGAGGTGGCCGCCCAGACGGAGGCGCTGCGGCTGCAGGCGTACCAGGACCCGGTCACCGGTCTGGGGAACCGCGCGCTGCTGCGGGACCATGCCGCGTCGCCGGAGATGCGAGCCGGTTCCACGGCCATGGTGTTGCTCGACCTCGACGGGTTCAAGGAGGTCAACGACAGTCTCGGCCACGCCAGCGGCGACGACCTGCTGCTCCGTGTCGGGGACCGTCTCGGCGGCTGCGTGCGGGCCCAGGACACCGTGGTGCGTCTCGGGGGCGATGAGTTCGCAGTCCTGCTGCCTGACGCCGGGATGAACAGTGCCGGCATCGCCGCCGACCGGATCCTGCGCGCCCTGCGCGACCCGTTCGCGCTTGACTGGACCGAGGTGCGGGTGCGGGGAAGCATCGGCATCGCGCTGGGGGATGCCAGCGGCGACCTCGACCTTCTCCTGCGCAACGCCGACCTCGCGATGTACGAGGCGAAGGCTCGCGGCGGAGACCAGGCCTGCGTGTTCGATCCGCGGATGCACGACCGCCTCAAGGATCGGATGCAGCTGGAGAACGAGGTGCGCGACGCCGTGGCCAGGCGGCAGTTCACCGTCTACTACCAGCCCATCGTCGACACCGCGTCGGGGGAGGTCTGCGGCCTGGAGGCGCTCGTGCGCTGGGACCACCCTGAACGCGGCGTCGTGCCCCCGTTCGAGTTCCTCCCGGCGGCGGAGAAGACCGGCGTCATCACCGAGCTGGGCGCCTTTGTGCTGCGCACCGCCTGCGAGCAGATGAGCCGGTGGCGCACGGACTGGCCAGAGCTCACGGTCGCGGTGAACCTGTCCCAACGGCAGCTTCTCGACCCTGACCTGGGACCGGCCGTGACCGCCATCCTGGCCGAGACCGGACTCCCGACGCACGCGTTGCACCTGGAGGTCACCGAGACCGTGCTCGCCGCCGAGGCCGAGATCAACCGGGCCCTGGAGCGCCTCACGGCAGTCGGGGTGTGCCTGTCCATCGACGACTTCGGCACCGGGCACTCGTCACTGAGCCGGCTGCGGCAGCTGCCGGCCCAGCGACTCAAGATCGACAAGTCCTTCATCGCCGAGATCGACGCCGGCGAGGCGCCGTTGCTCAGCTCGATCATCGCCCTGGCGCACAGCCTGGGCCGCACCGTCGTCGCGGAAGGCGTCGAGACGCCCGAGCAGCTCGCGTTCCTCGTCGACAACGGATGCGACGAGGTCCAGGGTTACCTGTTCAGCAGGCCGGTCCCCGAAGCTCACGTGGTCGCGATGCTGTTCGGCACCCGCATGCCCGACCTGGGCCAGACCCGTCGCTCCTCGACCGCCTTCTCCTCTCTGGTGTCAGAGATCGCCGGCGCCGACGTTGCCCCGGACCGCACCATGAAAGCGCTCTTGCGAGAGCTCACGGCACTGTCGGGCCTCGACACGACCTTCTTCACGACCATCGACCGGGACCTGACCGAGCAGGTGACCCGCTCGACCCACAACGCCGGGGCGATGACGATCGAGGAGGGTCTGACCGTTGCCTGGGGCGACACGCTGTGCCGCCGCATGATCGAGGACGATGTGCTCCACAGCAGCGAGGTGAGCCGGGTGTACAGCGGCGTCGAAGCCGCCCGCGCGCTCGGCATCGAGACGTACGTGAGCGTCCCGATCCGTCACGCCGACGGCACCCTCGTCGGCACGCTGTGCGGCGCCAGCGCCGAGCCCAGGCAGCTCGACAACGCCGTCCTGGAGCTGATGCAGCTGTTCGCCCAGGTGCTGTCCGAACGCATGGATGCCTCGCCTCCCGCGGCGACGAACGGACCGTCACCCGCGAGCCGTGACCGGCACGCCGCCGCGGCGGTCCACGCCGGCAGCGTGCCGAGCTGATCCGCGCAACGCTCGTGCCGGGTCCGTCGCCCGCCACCGCGACAGGTCTGTCCGGGCCACCGGCGGCGCACCTCACGGAGCCAGGTCGACGACCCGCACGAGCACGCCGGGCTCTCCCGGCCCGCCGGGCAGCACCGCGTAGCGGTCACCGGCGAAGGGGGCGACCCGCGGTGACGACAGCACCGGCCGCGGGGGCGCGAGCTCGACGGTGACGTCGGCCGCGACGAGCTCGCCGACGATCCCGTCGACCGGTGACAGGCCGCTCGGCAGATCGACGCTCACGACCGTCGCAGCCGACTCGCGCAGGGCGGCGGCCATCGCCAGCGGCGTCCCGCGCAGCGGCCCGCGCAGGCCGTCGCCCACGAGGGCGTCGACGACCACGTCGGCCTCGGGAAGCGTCCCCGGGAACTCCGCGGTTGCGACCACGGCGACCGGCAGGCCGAGCCTCGACAGGTTGCGGGCGGCGGCACGGCCCACGGCACCGTCACCACCGTCGCCGGCCAGCACGAGCACGCGCTGGGCGCCGGGGCCGGCCACCCGCGTGACCGCCTCGGCGACGACGGCGCCCGCGGCGGCGGTGCCGCCATGGCCGGCCGGAGGTCGCCAGCCGCCGGCAGCCGCGAGCTCGCGCGCCGAGCGCTCGGGCGTCCCGGGCAGCAGCGCGCGGGTCGACGCGGTCCGTGCAGCGCGGCGCCGGGGGCGGACCTCCCGGTCGGCCAGGTCGGCGGGCCGCAGCCCGCGACTCCACCCGGGGTCGAGGACGGCGAGCAGCGACGCGGTGACGACGCCGGTCGCGCCCCACAGCAGGTGCCCGCCCGGCAGTGCCCACGCCCACGACCAGCCCGAGACCGTCAGGCGCACCGACCGCCAGGTGGCGGGGTCGGTCAGCAGGGACAGGCGCACGGCCAGGACCTCGGCGACCTCCGCCTCTGCCGCGACCAGGCGGTGGGGCGCCTCCCATGCGGCGACGACGGTCTGCAGCCAGAACCGCGACGGCGGGATGAACAGCGGCGGGAGGGATCCCAGCAGCGCGACCGAATCCGGCCGCAGGCCGACCTCCTCGACGGCCTCGCGCACCGCCGCCTCGGCGACCGTCTCGCCGGGGTCGACGCGCCCGCCGGGAAACGAGATCTGACCCGGGTGGGCGCGCAGGTCGTCGCGGCGGCGGGTGTAGACGATCTCGGCGTCGTGGGGCCCCGCCGGCGCGACGATCGCCAGGGCCGCGCCGATGCGCCCCAGCCGCGGGGCGGCGACCGTCGCGGGCGGCTGCGCGGCGAGGCCCGCCGCCAGGCGCTCGACGATCCCGTTCGGGGCAGGCGCGTTCAGGGTGGGCGCGCGTTCAGGGTGGCGGGCTCAGGTCAGGAAGGGGCCGACGAGGCTGAGCACCAGCGCGACGCCGAGCACGACGGCGAGCACGATCACGGCGGTGCGCTGCGTCTGCGGTGTCATCATCATGCGGTCGTCTCCCGGCGTGCGGCGTCGAGGCTGGCGAGCTTGTCGGCGCCCGACTGGTCCGGCTTGTCGCGCCGGATGTCGAGCTTGCAGGTGAACGACACCCTCGGCGCCTCCTCGAGCACCGCGTCGCCGGCGGCTCGCAGCGCCGCCATGCAGGCGTCCCAGTCGCCCTCGAGCAGGGTGCCGGAGGCGTCGGTGGTCGCGCGGATCCCGGTGGCCGTGACGGCGTCGAGGGCGCGTGCGACGTCCCGCGACACGCTCGCCGAGCCGGTGCCGATCGGTGTGACGGAGAACCAGACGAGCACGGCCTGCCTTCCTCGCGGTGACGGAAGGCTCACGATAGCCCGGCCGTTAGGCTGACCGGCCCCGACCGGAGAGCGAGCATGCCCAGGGACCTGCCTGTCACCGACGTGATGACGTCGCCCGTGACGACGTTGACGCCCCACACCACCGTCGAGGACGCCGTCGCCCTGCTCGTCGACGCCGACATCAGCGGCGCGCCGGTCGTGGACTCCGGCGGGCGCCTGGTCGGGCTGCTCGACGACAGCGACCTGCTCGTGTCCGAGGCGCGCCTGCACGGCCCGACGACCATCGAGATCCTCGGTGCGTACATCCCCCTGCCCGGTGAGCGCAGGCGCTTCGAAGAGGAGGTCCGCGCGGCGCTCGGCCAGACGGTCGCCGACGTCATGGAGGACGACCCCCCGGCGGTCGGCGAGGAGGCGACGGTCGAGGATGTGGCGACACTGATCCACGACCGCCGCGTGACGCGCGTCCCCGTCGTCGACGACGCCCGCAGGGTGGTGGGCATCGTCACGCGAGGCGACCTCGTGCGGGCGCTGCGCCGGGCCGACCGGACGACCTGAGCCGCAGGGGTTCCGCCGCGGGCGTGGCGGGCGTAGGCTCGCCGCAGGCCGCCCGCGGGGCGTCGCCAGCGGAGGTGCCGACATGTCACGCATCCTCGTCGTCGCCAACCACACCCTGGGCGGTCGCGAGCTCGCGAACCTGCTGCGGGAGCGGTCCGAGGCGGGCGGCTGCCACATCCACGTCGTCGTGCCGGCGGGACCGGACCCCCGCGGCTGGAGCCACAACGAGACCGACGACCGCGCCGGCGCGCAGCGCCGTCTCGACGCCGCGCTCGAGGCCTTCGCCACGCTGGGCTGCCCGGTCACCGGCGAGGTGGGTGACGCCCGCCCCGTGGACGCGGTCCTGGACGCCCTGCGGCGCGAGCCGGCCGACGAGGTCGTCCTGTCGACGCTGCCACCAGGGATGTCGCGGTGGCTGCGGACCGACCTCGTGCGGCGCGTCGAGCGCGCCGTGGACGTGCCGGTCACCCACGTGATCGGCGCGGCCGAACCGAGCAGCGCGCGCTGAAGCGCCTGCGGCGGGGTGACCTGATCGCGCCTGCGGCGGGTTGACCTGATCGCGCCCGCGGCGGGTTGACCTGGATCGCCACCGCCCCCGCCGGGGGGGCGGCTTGACGTCGCGCCGGAGCTCCGGGCGGGCGCTCAGGCGCCGGGCGCGGCCGCCAGCGCCAGCGCGAGCCCGTCGAGGATGTCGGATTCGCTGGCGAGCACCTCGGCGAAGCCGAAGCGCTCCATCACCCGCCGCAGGATGAGGCAGCCGGCGACGATCACGTCCTCACGGCCCGGCGCCATGGGCCCCAGCTCGGCGCGCTGCGCGGTGGTCAGCGCCGCCAGCCGCTCGGTGACCGCGTCGACGCCGTCGAAGGGCACCCGCGTGCCGTGGATCCGCTCGGGCAGGTACGCCGGCAGCTCCCCGTACAGCGCCGCGACCGTCGTGATGGTCCCCGCGACGCCGACGAGCGTGCGGCCCCGCGACGGGTCCATCACCGCGGCGGCGCCGTCGAGCTGCTCGTCGACCAGCCCGGTCGCCGCCGACAGCTGCGCCCGGGTGGGAGGGTCGTCATGCAGGGCCCGGTCGGTGAGCCGGACGCAGCCGAGCTGCCGGCTCGTCATCGCCTCCGGGGCGTCCGTGCCGAGGATCAGCTCGGTGGACCCGCCGCCGATGTCGAGCACGAGGAACGGCGGCTCGCCGTCCACCGACGCCGTCGCGCCGAGAAAGGCGGTCCGGGCCTCCTGCTCGCCGGACAGGACCTCCGCCTCGGCGCCGGCCCGGGCGCGGACGCCGTCAAAGAAGCGGTCCCGGTCGGCGGCGTCGCGGACCGCCGACGTCGCCGAGATGCGCACCCGCTGCGCCCCGAGCTCCCGCCAGCGCCTGGCGTAGCCGCCGATGCAGTCCAGCGTCCGGGCCAGGGCCGCGTCGTCGAGGCGCCCGGTCGTGTCGACCCCCGCGCCGAGGCGGGTGATCGTCATCGTGCGCGCGACGGCCTCCAGGGAGCCGTCGGCGGCGTCGGCGACCAGCAGGCGCACAGAGTTGGTCCCGACGTCGACGACGGCGACCCTGGTCATCGCGGCTCGGGGGCGTCTTGGGGGCGGACGCAGGGACGCGGGCACGCCATCGGCTCGATCTGCTCGGCCACCCAGGCCCCCAGCGGGTTGTCGCGCGTCGCGAGGTGGTGGGCGTACAGCGCGTGCAGGCACTTCACCCGCGTCGGCATCCCGCCGGCGCTGTCACCCCGGGGGACGGGTGAGCCGAGGCGGTCGCGGGCGGCCACGTAGCGCTCGCTGGCTGCGGCGTACGCGTCGGACAGGTCGGGGTCGGCGCGCAGCCGCTCGTTCAGCCCGGCCATCGCGGCATCGGCCTCCAGCCGGCCGACGTGACGGCTGGCCAGCGGGCACGACAGCCAGAACAGCGTCGGGAACGGGGTGCCGTCGGACAGCTGGGGGAGACCCGCAGGACCGCCGGCAGCCCCCAGCCGCAGCGCACGGCGACCGCGGACGAGCCGCGCAACGGCCGGCCGATCATCGCGGCCGCGAGCGCGGCGTCACGCGGCTCGGCGGCCGGCCGGGCCAGCTGGGCCTCGTAGCCGGCGTCGGCAGCCGGGCGGAGCGCGTCGTCCATCGCCGCCAGCCTGCCTCCCCACCGCGACTCGCACACCCCCCGCCACCCTCCCTGCGAGTTTGTTCTGATCCCCTTGGCCGGCCAGGGAGATCAGAACAAACCGGGAGCAGATCAGCGGCTGAGGAGGCGGGCGAACAGGCGGCCGAGGCGCTCGTACCAGGTGAGCCGCACGACGGGCGGCGGCTCGCGGCCGTCGGGCCGGACCCGGTCGTCGGCGTCGCGGTCACCGGCGACGACGTAGGGAATCTCGCCCGGCTTGACGAGGCCGAGCTTCTCGCGGGCGAGGATCTCGATCTCCGCGGGATCGCGCAGCCGCTCCTTGCGCTCGGTGAGCCCGTCCACGCGGCGCTGCAGGTCGTCGCGGCGGGCTTCGAGCGAGTCGACCCGCTCGGCGGCGGAGGTGAAGCTGTGCAGGGGGCCGACGAGCATGGCGGCGAGCAGTGCGACGAGCCCGAACAGCGCGGCGACGTAGGGCCGGTCGCCGGCGGCCGCCCGCGACAGCCGCGACCGGCCCCGGGCGGCGCCGCTGCGCCGCAGAAGGGTGCCCGCGGCGGACGGCGCGCGGGATCGACGCCCGCGGGCGGCGCCGCGGTGCTGGGCGGGGCGTCGGCGCCCGGGGGTCATCGCTGGCCGGCGCTCCCCGCGGCGGCCACCTGGCGGGGGAAGGCCGCCGCGCCGGCGTAGTCTCCCGCGGCGCCCAGGCGTTCGGCGATGCGCAGGAGCTGGTTGTACTTGGCGACCCGGTCGCTGCGCGCCGGCGCGCCGGTCTTGATCTGCTCCGCGTTCGTCGCGACGGCGAGGTCGGCGATCGTGGTGTCCTCGGTCTCGCCGGAGCGGTGGCTGATCATGCAGGTCCACCCAGCCCGATGGGCGAGGGCGATCGTGTCGAGCGTCTCGGTGAGCGTGCCGATCTGGTTGACCTTGATCAGCACGCTGTTGGCGCTGCCCTCGGCGATGCCGCGGCGCACCCGCTCGACATTCGTCACGAACAGGTCGTCGCCGACGAGCTGGCAGCGGTCGCCGAGCCGGGCGCTCAGCTGCTGCCAGCCGTCCCAGTCGTCCTCGGCCATCCCGTCCTCGACCGACACCAGCGGGTAGCGGTCGACGAGGTCGGCGAGCATGTCGACCATCTCCGCCGGCGGCGGGCGCCGGCCCTCGCCGGCGAGGTCGTAGACGCCGTCGCGGAAGAACTCCGAGGCGGCGACGTCCAGCGCGAAGGCGACGTCCTCGCCAAGCGCGTAGCCGGCCCGGTCGACGGCCTCGGCGATGAGGTCGAGCGCGGCGGCGTTGGACTCCAGGCTCGGGGCGAACCCGCCCTCGTCGCCCAGGCCGGTGCTCAGCCCCCGCTCGGACAGCACGCCCTTGAGGGCGTGGTAGACCTCCGCGCCACTGCGCACCGCCTCGGCGAAGGTGGCCGCGCCCAGCGGGACGACCATGAACTCCTGGAAGTCGACGTTGGAGTCGGCGTGCGCCCCGCCGTTGACGATGTTCATCATCGGCACCGGCAGCAGGTGCGCGTTGGGACCGCCCAGGTAGGCGTACAGCGGCAACCCGCACGACGCGGCCGCGGCGTGCGCGACCGCCAGGCTGACGCCCAGCAGCGCGTTGGCGCCGAGCGCGGACTTGTCGTCGGTGCCGTCGAGCTCCAGCAGCGTCGCGTCGATCCCCCGCTGATCGGTGGCGTCGCGGCCGAGCAGCGCCGGGGCGATCGTGTCGGTGACGTGCGCGACCGCCCGGCGCACGCCCTTGCCGCCGTAACGGTCGCCGCCGTCACGCAGCTCCACGGCCTCGAACGCCCCGGTCGACGCGCCGCTGGGGACCGCCGCCCGCCCGAAGGCACCGTCGGTGAGCGCGCAGTCGACCTCGACGGTCGGGTTGCCACGCGAGTCGAGCAGCTCACGCGCCCGCAGCACCTCGATCTCCACGACAGCGTCCCTTCGGCGGTGGTTGGTAACTTTAGGCTGCGGAAGTTCACATCAGCAACAGCACGAGCCGGTCGCCCGCGACTCGCAGGCCGTCATCCTGGTCGGGTCTCGGTGGCCTTGGCGGCGTCCCACAGCGCCAGCCACTCGTCGCGGGACAGCGACGACAGCTCCGGCACCGGCCGGTCGGCCTGTGCGACGGCCGCTTCGAAGCGCCGCCGGAAGCGGCCGGCGGCACCGCGCAGCGCCAGCTCCGGATCGAGGCCGTGCCGGCGCGCGAGACCGACGACGCTCAGGAGCACGTCGCCGATCTCGTGCTCGCGGCCGGCGTCGTCGCCGGCGACGAGGAACTCGTCGAGCTCGGCGCGGATGCGGTCGGCGGCCTCGACGTCGGCCTGCCAGTCGAACCCGACGGCGGCGGCGCGCCGCTGCAGCTTCTCGCTGTAGCCGAGCGCCGGCTGCGCCGCTGGGACGCCGTCGAACACGCCGCTGCGCTCGGGCTTCTCGGCCGCCTTGAGCGCCTCCCAGTTGGCGACGACCTCGTCGGCGCCCGTGACGCTGACGTCGCCGAAGACGTGGGGGTGGCGGGCGACGAGCTTGGCGGCGATCCCGCCCGCGACGTCGTCGATCGTGAAGCCGGCGCCGCTGTCCTCGGCGATCTGGGCGTGGAACACGACCTGGAGCAGGACGTCACCGAGCTCCTCGCGGATCGCGTCGGGCTCCCCGCCTCGATCGCCTCGCTGGAGCAGCTCGTAGACCTCCTCGACGGCGTAGCGCGCGAGGGTGCGGTGGTCCTGCTCGAGGTCCCACGGGCAGCCGTCCGGGGCGCGCAGCCGCTGCTCGGTCCGCACGAGGTCGAGCAGCCGCACCCGCGACGGACGGACGCCGAAGTACGACCTCGACCTCGACGCCGGCCCGGGCCGCCTCCATGCCCAGCGTGCGAACGAAGCCCTCCCCGTCGCCGGTCCCGAGCAGGTAGACGACCTCGCCCTCGTCGCGGACACGGTCGACGACCGCCTCGGCGCGGGCCTTGTCGGCGGGGTGCAGCCCCGACAGCAGGTCGGTGCGCGACAGGCTCGCGGTCCGGTCGCCGGCGGACGCGAGCACCTCGGTCCGCAGCTCGGCGAGCTCGAGGTGGGTCAGGAACGGGTGCCCGGCGTCGCCGACGACGACGAGATCGGACGACATGAGCGCCGACCAGGCGTGCAACGGCAGCAGCCCGGGCAGCTCGTCGGCGGTGTCGACGAGGACGAGCCGCGCCACGCCGCCTACTCGGTGACGGTCTCGGTGGGGACCGTCGCCGGCTCGGTGCCACCCGCGGGCGCCCCGGGAGACTCGGTGACGGCACCCAGCGGCTCGCTCGGGCGGACCTCGCCGGTCTCGGCGTCCCAGGTGCCGAAGCGCGGGTTGACCGTCACCTCGGCCGCCTCGGTGCGCTCGCGCAGCGCCGCCTCCAGCTGCTCGCCCTGCTGGGTCTGGGCCAGCTCCTGGCGGATCTCGGGAGTCGCCTCCTCCAACGTCTGCGGCGGCGCCTTGTCGGTCACCTCGATGAGGTGGAAGCCGAACTCGGTGCGGACGGGACCGACGAGCTCGCCGACCTCCGCGTCGAAGGCCGCCTGCTCGAACTCGGGAACCAGGCCCTGGCCGCGCGAGTACTCGCCGAGGTCCCCTCCCTTCTCGGCGCTGCCCGGGTCGGTGGAGTGCTCGCGGGCGAGCTCGGCGAAGTCGGCGCCGTTGTCGAGCTGGCGCCGCAGCCGGCGCGCCGTCTGCTGGTCCTCGACGAGGATGTGGCGGATCGTCGCCTTCTCCCCGAAGCGGCTGTCGGCGTTCTCCTCGTAGAACGCGGCGACGTCGGCGTCGCTGACCTCTCCGCCGCCGACCTCGTCGGCGATCTCGAGCTGCAGGACGCGCTGGCTCAGCAGCTCGTCGACCTGCTCGTCGGTGAAGCCCGCCTGCTCGACCTGGGAGTCGAAGGCCTCCTGGCCACCGGCCTGGGCGACGACCTGCTCGCGCTCGGCGGCGACCTCCTCGTCGGTCGCGGTCACGCCGAGCTCGTCAGCCCAGTCCGAGAGGATCTCGGCGAGCACGAGCCGCGACAGGATCTGGGCCTGCAGACCCTCCGCGACGGTCCCCTCCGTGTCGCTCTCGAGCTGCGTGGCGACCTCGGGGTTGTTCTTGGCCTGCTCGAACTGCTCCTCCACCTCGCTGACAGGGATCTCGGTGCCGTTGACGACCGCGGCGACGTTGGGGTCTCCCCCCGCGCCGACGGTGCCACAGGCGGTCAGTGCGGCAGCGAGCAGCGCCGCCAGCAGGGGACGCCAAGAGTTCGAAACGTGCACGATGTCAACAGTCCTGGTCCGGGGAGGGAGGATGCGGGCCAGTGTAGGTCGGTCCCGCGGCGCGCCACCCGCCCTACCGGCCGCCCTGCCCCGCCCCGGCCGGCCGCGCCTTGCGAGCCGGGCCCAGGACGCCCTGCAGCGTCCGGGCGAGCCAGCCGACGAGGTCGCCGGTGCGCGGCATCGGCAGCTCCAGCGCCCCGGCGGTCGCGTTGTAGACGGCCCCGGGGTGCTCGCGTTGCAGCCGCAGCTCCTGCCAGTCGGCCAGGACGACGGGGGTGGCGCGCACCGTCCGCCGCGGCGTCGAGGTGATCTCGCGCAGTCCCCAGCGGCGGACCATCGCGCGCAGCGCGGCCACCGCGACGAGCCGGTCGGCCGGCTCGGGCAGCGGGCCGTAGCGGTCGACGAGCTCCTCGCGCACGGCGCGGACCGACGCGGCGTCGCGGACGGCGGCGATCTTGCGGTACGCCTCCAGGCGCAGGGCCTCGTCGGCGACGTAGTCGTGCGGCAGATGGGCGTCGACGGGCAGGTCCAGGGTGACCTCCGGCTCGTCCGCCGCCAGCACCGCACGACGCCCGCCGCCGGCCTGCAGCTCGGCGACGGCCTGCGCCATGAGCTTGGCGTACTCGTCGAACCCGACCGTCGCGACGTGCCCGGACTGCTCGCCCGACAAGACGTTGCCGGCGCCGCGGATCTCCAGATCCTTCAGCGCGATCGACAGCCCCGAGCCCAGGCCGGTGTAGGTCGAGATCGTCTCCAGGCGCTTGTACGCCTCCTCGGTCATCGCCGAGTGCTCGGGATAGAACAGGTAGGCGTACCCGCGCTCCGTGGAGCGCCCCACCCGGCCGCGCAGCTGGTAGAGCTGGGCCAACCCGAGCAGGTCCGCGCGCTCGATGACCAGCGTGTTGGCGTTGGGCACGTCCAGCCCCGACTCGATGATCGTCGTGGAGACCAGGACGTCGAACTCGCGCTGCCAGAACCGGATCATCGTCCGCTCCAGCGTCGCCTCGTCGGACTGCCCGTGGGCGAACTCCACCCGCGCGCCGGGGACGAGCTCGCGCACCCGTTCGGCGGCGGCGGCGATCGTCGACACCGAGTTGTGCACCCAGAAGACCTGGCCCTCGCGCAGCAGCTCCCGGCGGACGGCGAGCGCGGCCATCGGCTCGTCGAACGGGCCGACGTGCGTGACGACCGGCTGGCGCTCCTCGGGCGGCGTGTCGATTGTCGACAGGTCACGGATGCCCGTGATCGCCATCTCCATGGTCCGCGGGATCGGTGTCGCGGTCATCGTCAGCACGTCGACGCTCGTGCGCAGCTGCTTCAGCTTCTCCTTGTGCCCGACGCCGAAGCGCTGCTCCTCGTCGACGACGACGAGCCCGAGGTCTTTGAACCGCACGTCGGCGCCGAACAGCCGGTGCGTGCCGATGACGAGGTCGACGGTGCCGGCGGCCAGCCCGTCGACGATCGCCTTCTGCTCGCGGGGCGACGCGAACCGCGACAGCACCGCGACGCTGACGGGGAAGCCGGCGAAGCGCTCGCCGAACGTCTCGCCGTGCTGCTGGGCGAGCAGCGTCGTCGGGACGACGACGGCGACCTGCTTGCCGTCGAAGACCGCCTTGGCGGCGGCGCGCACGGCGATCTCGGTCTTGCCGAAGCCGACGTCGCCGCAGATCAGGCGGTCCATCGGCAGCGGCGCCTCCATGTCGGCCTTCACCTCGTCGATGGCCGACAGCTGGTCGGGCGTCTCGTCGTAGGGGAACGCCGTCTCCAGCTCGCGCTGCCAGGCGCTGTCGAGCGCGTAGGCATGGCCGGGGGCGTGCATGCGCGCCTGGTACAGGCGGATGAGCTCGGCAGCCATCTCGCGGACGGCCTTGCGGACCTTGGACTTGGCGCGCTCCCAGTCCGCGCCGCCCAGGCGCATGACCCGCGGCTCTTCGCCGCCGACGTACCTGGCGATCGCGTCGACCTGATCGGAGGGGACGAACAGCTTGTCGCCGCCGGCGTAGTCCACGACGACGTAGTCGCGGGTGACGGTGTGCGCGGCCGCGC
>JAUJMQ010000036.1 GCA_030446775.1 Egibacteraceae bacterium | reverse complement strand
GTCTCGGTCTTCGGGCGTGTCGCCCGCGGCGAGCTCCGACCAGAAGCGCACCCACTCGCGTTCGTGGCCCAGGCCGGCTCCCAGTGTGAGCGGCGGGTTGTCTGCCCGGGCCCGCGCCTCGTACTCGGCGAGCTTGCGACGGTGCGCCTGGAGGCGGCGGGAGGCCAGCGTGGTGACGTCCGCGCCGAAGAAGAGTTTCAGCAGTCCGGGGTCGCGGAGCTCGGGCAGTTCGTCGGTGGGGGCGTCCAGCCAGTCGCGCAGCGCTTCACGCCCGCACTCGGTCAGGGAGTACAGCTTGCGCCGCCGTCCCCCGGTCTCCCGGCGCTCGGACAGGTAGCCGGCCTTGGCGAGGCGCTCCGGCTCTGCGTACAGCGCGGAGTGCGGCACCGACCAGAAGTTGCCGATCGAGGCGGCGACCAGGGTCTTGAGGTCGTAGGGCGTCCCCTCGCCGAGGCGTTCGAGCAGACCGAGGACGATGAACGAGGTCGGCGTGAGCGTCACCACTTACTCCCGATCGGAGGATACGCGCCGGACGAGTCCGTGGTCGGTGTGGTACGGTCTCTCCTAGACCGTCCATCTTAGACCTCTGGAGCCCGCGATGCGTACGCCGCCCGTCCACGTCGAGCAACACGCGCCCAGGCGGAGGCCCGCAGGCATGACACCGGCGCTGTACCGGTTGATCGGCGCCGCGACAGCCCTCAGCGTCGCGCACCACGTCGATCACATCCTGCGAGGAGCCACGGGATGGCCCCTCGTGGGCGACGCCAACCCGTTCACCTACAGCCTGTTCGTCTATCCGGCGATCGCCGTCGGCTTGGTGCTCTCCCTGCGCGGCCGCGTGGGCCCGCGCTTCTGGTCCATCCTCTCCGTCGGTGGCGCGCTGTTCGTCACCGCGATCCACGTGGGACCCGTCGCGGGCGACGCGGTCGCCGGGATTCCGGCTCACTACGCGTCACCACTGGCGGGAGCCGTCGCCGTCGCTCTCCTCGTCGCGTTCGTCGGGGTGCTCGCGGGCACGTTCCTCTACGAGCTACGACTGACTCGGCGGTCCTGCGGGCCGCGCGGGCTGACGGACGCCGTCAGGTGACCGCGTGGTCAGCTTCGTCGTGATGGCCCATGCCTTTTCTTGACTTGGAGATGTTCGGTGCCGTCCCGGGCATCGATCCGGAAACGGGGTTTCACTGGGACGACACGAAGCGATACGTCGACCACGTCGGCTTAGCGGACGACGGCAAGCGCAAGGTGTTCGAGCTGAACGCCCGGCGGGTGTATCCGCGCCTCGACTCCCTGCTGACGACGACGACCGGCAGGTAGCTCGCACATCACCGCCTCGCGTGGAGGCCGTACCGGCGACGTCTCACAGGCCGAGGAGCCCGCGCACGTAGGCCGCCTGGCCGGCGTGCTGCAAGCAGTCGTCGGCGATGCTGACCAACCGCACGCCCAGCGTGACCGGCGGATCCCATCTCCGGTCGACGATCCGGTCGAGGTCCGCCGGAGCGAGGTCCGCCAACATCGCGCGGGTGCGGCCGTCGACGGCGTCCAGGTACTCCAGCAGCACGGCGGGCCGCTCCGGTCGGACGGCCGCGACCTCCCCGGGGGTGTGGCCGTAGCCCGTGTTGGAGGGATCCGGATCGAGCCCGAAGCGGCGCGACCAGTCGCTGCCGACCCACAGCTGGTCGACGTCCAGCAGCTCGGCGACGTGGTCGTCCTGCACGCGGGTGAGGTGCCACACCAGCCACGCAATCGTGTTCGCGCCCGGCGATGGTGGTTCGGTCAGCCGGTCGACGTCGACACCGTCGACGGCGCGACGGGCCAACGGTGGTATCCGGCCGTACAGCTCGAGAAGCAGCGCAGCGACGTCCACACCCGTGATTCCACCACGGAGCGGCATCCGGCGCGCGGAACGCCGCGCAGGCATAGCCGGCCGCGACCTGCTCGACGACTTCTTCGGCTGAACGCCGGCGAGGACTGCGGCGCAGGGACGGCGTCACGGGGAGCGCCGCTTGGACGTGTGTCCAGAGCCCGCCTTGCGCTCGTAGCCGGCGACGTACAGCGAGTCCAGATGCCCCCGGCCCGCGTGGGCCCGTTCGTCGAGCCACCAGCGCTTCATGGGGTGTCGGAGGCCTCCCCGCGGCGGCCCGGGTCGGCGCGGGCTGGACCGGGTCGGCGTTTCGCGGCATGGGCCAGGGGTAGGTGGCCGGCCCTCGCCGGGGCAGCCGCTCCAGGCCCCCGACCCGAGAACGGAGCGCCCGTGAAGGCACTGGTGTGGCATGGCAAGCGAGACGTTCGGGTCGACACGGTCGCCGACCCGACGATCCAGGACCCCACCGACGCGATCGTGCGGATCACGTCCAGCGGCGTCTGCGGGTCGGACCTCCACCTGTACGAAGTCCTCGGGCCGTTCATGTCCGAAGGCGACATCATCGGCCACGAGCCGATGGGGATCGTCGAGGAGGTGGGCAGCGCCGTCACGAACATCGCCCGCGGCGACCGGGTCGTCGTCCCGTTCCAGATCGCGTGCGGCCACTGCTTCATGTGTGGGCAGGGCCTGCACACGCAGTGTGAGACCACCCAGGTTCGCGACCACAAGATGGGGGCGGCCCTGTTCGGCTACACCAGGCTCTACGGCCAGGTGCCCGGTGGGCAGGCCGAGTACCTGCGCGTCCCGCAGGCGCAGTTCGGGCCCATCAAGGTGCCGCAGGGGCCGGCGGACGACCGCTTCGTCTACCTGTCCGACGTCCTCCCGACGGCGTGGCAGGCGGTCGAGTACGCCGCCATCCCGGACGGCGGCAGCGTCGTCGTCCTGGGCCTCGGGCCCATCGGCGACATGTCGGCGCGCGTCGCGCTGCATCGGGGCGCGGGACGCGTCATCGGCGTCGATCTCGTGCCCGAGCGCCTCGAGCGGGCCCGCGCCAACGGCGTCCAGGCCCTGAACCTGCGCGAGCACGACGACATCGCCGAAACGATCCGCGAGTTGACCGACCGCCGGGGGCCGGACTCCGTCATCGACGCGGTGGGTATGGAGGCCCACGGGTCGCCGTTCGGCAAGCTCGCCCAGCAGATGGCCACCCTCATACCCGACAGCCTGGCGGCCAAGATGATGGAGCGGGCCGGTGTCGACCGCCTGGCCGCCATCCATCTCGCCATCGACATCGTCCGACGAGGCGGCACCATCTCGCTGATCGGCGTCTACGGCGGCATGGCCGATCCGCTGCCGATGCTGACGCTGTTCGACAAGCAGATCCAGCTGCGGATGGGGCAGGCGAACGTCAGGCGCTGGGTGGACGACATCCTGCCGCTGCTCACCGGCGACGGCGATCCGCTGGGCGTGGACGACTTCGCGACCCACCGGCTTCCCCTGGAGGAAGGACCCCGGGGCTACGAGATGTTCCAGAAGAAGCAGGAGGGGACGTTCAAGATCCTGCTGCAGCCGGCAGCGGTGTAGCCGCCCGCGTCGACGTGGTGGGGCCGGGGACGGCGATCCGTCGGGCTGTACCGGGTGCCGGTGCTGGCGCTGTGGCTTCCTGCGGGCGCTGCGCCGCCTGCCGGGACTCTCCCAGGTGCTGGGGGGCGCGGGCATGAGGTTGGCGCGCCCGCGCTGCGGGAACATCCTTCGCCCGACGAGTGGAAGGAACCGCCGTGAGTGACCACAAGGGCGAGGAGCTCAAGGGCCGTGGCAAGGAGGCCGTGGGCGACCTGACGGGCGACACGGACCTGCAGCGCGAGGGTGAGATCGACCAGGGCAGCGCCAAGACGAAGGACGCCGTCGGCAAGGCCGCCGACAAGCTCAAGGGGACCTTCACCCGGGACAAGTGACGCGCGGTCGGCTCCCGGCTCGGCGTTTCGCGTTCGTCGAGCCGGGCGGCGGTCGGACGGCGGGCGGTGTCATGGCGCTCATGTCATGGCGGTGCGCTCACGGCGCTCACGGCCCCACGCCCGACACCTGGTCCGGCAGCCTCCCGGCGCAGGCGGCGCTGACGAGGCGGGCCTCTGTCAGGACGGCATCGACGTCGGCGGGTTGGCGCCCCGTCGTCGATGACGAGGTCGGCCTGTCGCTCGATCGCCGTCGGGCCGGGTCGTTGACGAGGGGCGACGAGCACCGTCGGGCCTGTCGGCTCGACCGCCGCTCGAGTCGGGCCACCAGGTCCCAGGCGTCCACGGTCCCCGTCGGGCAACGCGGCGTGCAGGCGGTCAGCGCCCGCAGCAGGGCGACTCGGCGAGCACGTCGTGCGGGGGACGACGCTGGGATGGGTCTGGCCGGTCGACGCGGAGAACACCGTCGCGGTGACCGTGATGACCGCGACGGCGACGGTGGACAGGATCTGGCGTGCGCCGTCGGCGCCGCCGTCGAAGACGGTGAACGCCGGCTCGACGCGGGCGAGGGCCACGCTGAGCGCGACCGCCCCCACCGTGGCGACCGTGGGCAGGACCCACAGGGCCTCGCGGGCGTACTCGCCGAGGACGTCCGGCCGGGGGATCCTCATCGCCGGACGGTCAGACCCAGCTCTGCAGCCATATCCGCAGCTGCCAGGCGTCGCGGCCGATCTCCAGCCCCGTCCACACCGGGTACCAGAACCACAGCCCCCCCACGGCGAGCGCCGCGACGACGGCGGGCGCGGCGCGCAGCCCCCGGTGTCGCCCGACGCGCCAGGCCGCGTACGCCACCGTCAGGCACAGGAACGGCACGGCAGGGGTCAGGTAGAACAAGAAGTTGGGCCTGGGCACCGCCAACCACGGCAGGTACTGCACGAGCAGGAACCCCAGGGCGACCGCGGCGGGCCAGGCGCGGCGCACCACCGCATACCAGGCGGCGACCAGGTAGGCGAGCAGCGCCGCCCACCACACCATCGGGTTGCCGATGCCCAGGATCTCTTCGACGTTGTCCTGCTCGGTGACGCAGGCGCCGTCCGCGAGCTTGGCGGCGTCGCAGGACTCGTAGTAGTAGGCGACCGGACGGATCAGCACGAGCCAGGTCCCTGGGTGGCTGCGGTAGGGGTGCTCGGCCTCCAGCTCGCGGTGGAACGTCGCGATCTCGGCCTGTTCGGACCACCAGGCGCCGACGAGCTGCGGCAGCGACAGGTCACAGGCCGTCGCCTCCGCGCAGCGCTGCTGACCCTCTCGGGTCTCGGGGAAGTTCGCGAACCAGGGGACGTAGCTGGCCACGTAGACCAGCAGCGGGATGCCGACCAGGGTGAGCGTCGCACCGGCCACCATCCGTGCCCAGCCGCGCCACGGCGACCCCGTGGTCCGTCGCCGCCACAGCATCTCGCTGACCACGACGAACACGCCCGCGCCGGCGATCGCCAGCAGCGCCGACCATTTCGTCGCGAGCGCCAACCCGAACGCGACGCCTGCCAGCACCCGCCAGCGCCGGGGCCGCGGCGGTGGGACGCCCGGCAGCGGCGGGGTGTCGTCCCCCAGGTCGACGCGCGGACCACCCGCGCCGATCCACTGCACGTCGCGGTCGACGAGCAGCAGCCACACCCCGACGGCGACGAACAGCGCGAGGAACGCGTCCAGCATCGCGATGCGGCTCATCGTGAAGGCGAGCCCGTCGACGGCGACCAGCAGCGCCGCCAAGGCCGCGACACCGCGGCGTCGGAACAGCCGCATGCCCATCAGGTAGGTGACGAGCACCGTGAGGGTCCCCGCTGCCGCCGCGGCCGCGCTGCCCGAAAAAGGAGTCACCCGAGACGGCGATGCCGCCCGCGATGAACAGCTTGCCCAGCGGTGGGTGGACGGCGAACGCCTCCTCGACGCCGCGGTCGAGGAACTCCCGCGCCTGCGTCGCGTAGTACGTCTCGTCGAAGTAGATGCGGTCGGGGTAGCCCAGGCCGGCGAAGCGCAGCGTCCCGGCGACCGCCAGCAGGACGAGCGGCAGGAGCACCGCAGCGACACCGCGGCGACCCCTCGGGAGGGCGTCGCGGAAGGGCCCGCCTCCGACGCGGTCGCCGCCGGAGCCGCGCTGGTGTCGGTGGCCATGAGCGGGGAGTCTACGGTCGGTGAGCGACGAGACGGCGGCGGCCGGCCCCCAGCCCGCAACCCCGGCGGCAACCCGGCCGGCGCGGCCGGCGGCGACCCGGCGGGCGCTGCCGGCGGCGGGCGCCGCCGGCAGCGGGCCAGGCGCCGAGCGTGTCCGAGGTGCCGGGCGGCTGGTGGTCGTGTCCACGCCGATCGGCAACCTCGGTGACCTGTCCCCCCGGGCGGCCGAGGCGCTGCGCGGAGCCGACCTCGTCGCTGCGGAGGACACCCGCCGCACCCGCGTGCTCCTGGACCACGTCGGCGCCTCGGTTCCGATGACCAGCTACCACGACCACAACGAGCGGTCGCGCACGGGGCCGCTGCTCGACGGGGTCGACGCGGGCCAGACCGTCGTGCTCGTCTGCGACGCCGGCACGCCCGGTCTGGCCGATCCGGGCTTCCGGCTGGTCCGCGAGGCGGCCGAGCGGGGGCTGCCCGTCGAGGCGATCCCCGGGCCTGCGGCCGCGCTGCAGGCGCTCGTGCTGTCAGGCCTGCCGATGGATCGCTTCGCGTTCGAGGGGTTCCTGCCACGCAGGGCGACGGCGCGTGCCCGGCGGCTGGCGGAGCTCGACGGCGACCCGCGCACCCTCGTGTTCTACGTCGCTCCTCACCGGGCCGCCGACGACCTCGCCGCCATGGCCGCGGCGTTCGGCGACCGCCCCGCCGCGCTGGCCCGCGAGCTGACCAAGCTCCACGAGGAGGTGTGGCGCGCTGGACTGATCGAGCTGGCCGGGCGCGCCGCCGCCGGCCGGGTCCGCGGCGAGGTCACGGTCGTCGTCGCAGGCGCATCCACCGACCAGGCCCGCGACCTGGCTCCCGACGAGATCCTGGGCCGGGTCCGCGAGCTCGTCGCCACGGGGATGTCACGCAAGGCGGCGATCGCGGCCGTCGCCGCGGCGACCGGCACGCCGAAGCGCGCCGTCTACCAGGTCGTCGCCGAGGCGTCCCGCGATCCCGGTGACGACCCGGGTTTGTTCTGATCTCCTCGGCCGGCCTGGGGGATCAGAACAAACGCGGGGCGCGGGGACCGCGCCGGTACTATCCACGCCCCGCCGGCGGGCCCCGACCGGCGGGCTCTGCCCTCGGGCCGCGACGCAGACAGGACCGCCGGCATGGCCGCCGCCAAGGACACCTTCTATCTGACGACCCCGATCTACTACGTCAACGACGTGCCGCACATCGGCCACGCCTACACCACCGTCGCGGCCGACGTCCTGGCCCGGTGGCGCCGCCTTTGCGGCGACACGGTGCACTTCCTGACGGGCACCGACGAGCACGGCGAGAACGTTGCGCGGGCGGCGGCTCGGCGTGGCATGGACCCACAGGACCACGTCGACGACATCAGCCCCCGCTTCCGGGAGATGTTGTCGCTGCTGCACGTCTCCAACGACGACTTCATCCGCACCACCGAACCGCGCCACACCGTCCGGGTGCAGGAGTTCATGCGCCTCCTGTATGACCAGGACGACATCTACCTGGACGTCTACCGCGGCTGGTACTGCGTGTCGTGCGAGGCCTACTACACCGCCGACGACCTCGCTGAGGGAAACCTCTGCCCGATCCACCGGCGCGCCGTCGAGCGGCGCGAGCAGGAGAACTACTTCTTCCGGCTGTCGAAGTATGCGCCGGCGCTGCTGGCGGCCTATCAGGGCGATGATTCGTTCGTGCAGCCGGCAGTGCGGCGCAACGAGGTCCGCACGTTCGTCCAAGCCGGTCTGGAGGACGTGTCGGTCAGCCGCACCTCGTTCGACTGGGGCGTGCCCGTGCCCTGGGACGACGCTCATGTGTTCTACGTGTGGTTCGATGCACTGTTGAACTACGTCACCGCCGCCGGCTATGGGGCGGATGACGAGGTGTTCGAGCGGCGCTGGCCGGCCGACCTGCAGCTCATCGGCAAGGACCTGGTTCGCTTCCACTGCGTGTACTGGCCCGCCATGCTGCTGGCGGCCGGGCTGCCGCTGCCCCGCCAGGTGTTCGCCCATGGGTTCCTGCTCGTCGGCGGTGAGAAGATGAGCAAGACGAACGCGACCGGCATCCGCCCCGCCGAGCTGGTCGACCACTTCGGCGTCGACTGCTACCGCTACTACTTCCTGCGCGAGATCAGCTTCGGCCTCGACGGGTCGTTCAGCTGGGAGTCGATGGAGTCGCGCTACACCACCGACCTCGCCAACGACCTGGGCAACCTCGCCAACCGCGTGCTGAACATGATCGCCTCCTACTGCGACGGCGCGGTGCCCGACCCCGGGGACCGCGCGCTGGACGAGGGCGACGCGGTCGAGGCGGCGCTCGCGACGGACCTGCGTACCGCGGTCGCGGGCATGGCCGCCATCGACCGGCTGGAGTTCAAGCGGGCGCTGGAGGACCTGTGGGTCCTGGTCTCGGGGCTCAACCGCTACGTCGAGGCGCGGGCGCCCTGGCGCTTGCGCAAGCAGGGACAGACTGAGCAGCTGCACCGCTGTCTCTACGTCTGCCTGGACCTGCTGCGCGTCGTGGCGGTGCTCGTCAGCCCGGTCATGCCCGACGCGGCGCAGCGGCTGTGGTCCCAGCTGGGTGTCGGCGATCCGCTGGACGACCAGCGGCTTCCCGCCGCCGCGTCGCAGGGGCTGCTGGCAGTCGGGACGGCGACCACGCGCGGGCCCCTGCTGTTCCCCAAGCTGGAGGAGGTCGGGCCCGGGGACCTCCGCGCCGACGGCTCCTGACGAGGCAACCAGGTGGGCTCCTTCCGCGTCATGGAACGTGGAAGGAGGGAAGCGGTGGCCAGCACGTTGTTGACGATCCCCCTGCGGCGAGCGGCGTCCGTGGAGACGGACGACTTCGCCGCGGTCTACGCCGCCTCCCATCCCGAGGCGCTCCGCCTGGCGTACCTGCTGTGCGGAGACCGGGATCGTGCCGAGGACGCCGTCGCCGAGGCGTTCGTGAAGGTCTACCGCCAGATGCGCAAGGGGACCGTCCGTCAACCCCGGGCCTACGTCCGCCGTGCCGTCGTCAACGAGGTCAACTCGCGGTTCCGGCGGCTGGGGCTGGAGCGCCGTGAGGCGGCGAAGCGGTCCGGCGACGACCGTGGCTCCCGCAGCGCCGAGGACCAGATCGCCGACAGCGACGAGGTCTTCACCGCCCTGCGTCAGCTGCCCATTCGCCAGCGCACGGCGATCGTCCTGCGCTACTACGCCGACATGTCGGAGGCCGAGGCCGCCGACGTCATGGGCGTCAGCGTCGGCACGGTCAAGAGCAGCACGTCGCGTGGCATGGAGCGCCTGCGGGCCGTCCTGGGGCAGGAGGTGAGCTAGGTGGCCGACCTCGAGGACCGGCTGCGGCGCTCGCTGCAGGCGCGCGCCGCCGACGTCCGGCCCGACCCGCGTACCTGGAGCCGGGTGTCCGAGCGCATCCGTCGGCGGCGGATCGTCACCGTCGCCGTCGCGGGGCTCGGACTGGCGGGGCTGCTCGCGGTGGCCGCCGTCACGCTGCCCACCGTGCTCAACACCCGCGTCGACTTCACGCCCGCGCCGCTGGCGACCCAGCCGCCGGCGGCCTCGGAGGCGCCGGCGCGGTCGGGGCCCGCGGTCTGCGGCGGCGATGTGCTCGTCGCGGTGTTCGCCACCACCGACGGGCGTCTGGAGGCGTCGTGCGGCGGCGGGTCGGTTGAAACGATCTTCGACGGCGAGGGGCTGGAGTCGGCCCCGGCGATCTCCCCGGACGGCACCAAGATCGTGTTCGAGCGCCGCCCCGAGCGCGGCGACGGCACCGAGGTGACTCTGGTCTTCGCCGACCTGCTCACCGGGGAGGAGTTCGAGCGTGGCCACGGCTACGGCCCCGCATTCGGCCCCGACGGGCAGTACGCGTCCTTCAGGGGCGTCCAGGGCGACGGCCGCCAGCCCGAGCTCGTGGTGCCGATCGGCGAGGAGCTGTTCACCGTGCCGGTCTTCGACGCCGGCGTGGAGGAGTTCACCGCCTCGGACCTGACCTGGGATCCCAGCGGCGACCGCCTGTACTGGTCGGCCGGCTACGAGGGGGCCGCGCTGTGGACCCTGGACCTCAGCGGCGACGAGCCGGGTGACCCCCAGCGCATCGGCGTGTACGGCGTGGACAGCGGCGCGCTGCTCGCGCCGGCGGCCGCCGAGCCTGGCGTGCTGGTGGTCGTCCACCAGTGCTGCGGCGGCGTGGAGGGGGAGGCGCCGACCGGCGTGGAGCTCGGCCGGGTGCGGTTGAGCGGCCAGCAGGGCGAGGGCGGAACGTTGGAGGCCGACTACACCGTGATCCGCGACTTCGTCGACGTCGAGGGCTTCTCTGCCCTCGGCCCGTTCGACGTCGAGCCCGCCGGCACCGCCGACGCCTTCAGCGTCGACCCTGCAGGGCCGATCGAGTGGGTGATCGGGGAGGCCCCCACCTGGATCGTCGTCTCGGACGGCATCGCCTGGCTCGTCAGCGATGATGGCGGTGTGAGGCGGTTGCGAGACAGCGTCGCGACGGTCGCCATCAACCCTGCCGGGGCGGGGGACAGGCCCTCGGGCCAGGTGCCTCCGTCCGACGACGCGACCGCCCCGCCGACCGACGCCTCCGAGCCGCCGGCGCCGGCGACGACCGAGGTGCAGGTCTACTTCGGCGCCAGCGGCCAGTCCGAGACCGGCGACTGCGCGTTCGCCCGGGCCTACCCGCGGCAGGTCGAGACGCCGGGCGTGGCCCGCGGGGCGCTCACCGCGCTGCTGGCCGGGCCGACGCAGGCCGAGGTCGACGCGGGCGCGTCCAGCTTCTTCGGCGAGCCCACCGCCGGTGCGTTGAACTCGGTGAGGATCAACGACGGCACCGCAGAGGTCGACTTCGCCGGCTTCCTCCGTGAGGCCATACCGAACGCCACGAGCTCGTGCGGCTCCACCCAGCTGCTGTCGGAGCTGGACAACACGCTGCTGCAGTTCCCGTCGATCGAGCGCACGCGCTACTCGTTCGACGGCGACGTCGAGGCGTTCTACGCATGGCTGCAGCGGTCAGTCCCCGGCGACGAGCCGGAGCTTCCCGGCCCGACCGCGCAGATGCGCGACCGTGTGCGCGACGCGGCGCGGTTCGCCGTCCAGTCCGGCGACCTCGACGAGATCGAATCGCTGATACCCGAAGAGGACTTCTTCTGCGGTGGCGGTGCCGGAGCCTGCGTCGACCGCTGGCGCGACGCCGCCGGCGACGTCTCCGAGGCGATGGGCGCCCTGGCCGAGGTGCTGGGCCGCGAGCCGGCCCGCAGCCAGGAGCGGCCCGACCTGTGGGTGTGGCCGGCAGGCTTCCCGCTCGACGGCTCGGCACCGGGCCCGGGCGTCGCGATCAGCGACGACGGGGTGTGGCGCCAGTACATCGCGCCGGACTAGGCGGCGGCCGGTTCGCCCGCCGTGGAGCCGGTCGCTAGGCTCAGGGGACGCCCGCGGAGCCGCGGGCGTCGCCATGTGCGGCCCTGGGAACAACGGACCCCCGTGTACACCGACGCGCACTGCCACCTGGAGCGGCTGTTCGAGGGACAGGATCCCGAAGCCGCCATCGCCCGCGCCTGCCAGGCGGGGGTGACGGTGATGGTCACCGTGGGCGAGGACCTGGCCTCGTCCGCCGAGTGCGTCGCCACCGCGGCCCGTCACGACGAGGTCTGGGCCGTCGTCGGGATCCACCCCAACAACGCGATCGAGGCGACCGAGCACGTCCTGGAGCGCCTGGCCGTCCTCGCCCGCCACCCACAGGTGGTGGGGATCGGCGAGACCGGCCTGGACTGGTTCCGGGAGGGCGCGCCGCCGGTCCGCCAGGAGGACTCCTTCCGCGACCACATCCGCCTGGCCAAGGACCTCGACAAGGCGCTGGTCATCCATGACCGCGACGCCCACGACGACGTCGTCGCCGTCCTGGACGACGAGCGGGCCCCCGAGCGGACCATGTTCCACTGCTTCTCCGGTGACGCCGAGCTGGTCAAGATCTGCACGGAGCGGGGCTGGTTCGTGTCCTTCGCAGGCAACCTGACGTTCCGAAACGCGCCCGAGCTGCGCGAGGCCGCGGCCGCCACTCCGCCGGAGCTGCTGCTCGCCGAGACCGACTCGCCGTACCTGTCGCCGCACCCGCACCGCGGCCAGCCCAACGAGCCGGCGCGGGTGGTGCTCACGATCAGCCAGCTCGCCGAGCTCCATCAGACGACGCCAGAGGAGATGGGCCGCATCACGAGCGACAACGCCCGACGCCTGTTCGGGCTGCCGTCGTGAGTCGACGCGCGCCGGGGCGCAGGGTCGCCCCCGCCGCTTGCCGCCGGGTGGCGCGCCTGGGGGTGCGGCTGCTCGTCACCGTCGTAGTGCCGCTGCTCGGCGTGACCTGGCTCGTCACCGACTACGAGGTCACCCTGAGCGTCGACGGCTCGACCGAGACGGTGAGCACGCACGCGCGAACGGTCGCGGAGCTGCTCGAGCGTGCCGGAGTCGCGCACGGCCCCGACGACGACCTCGTGCCCCCGCCCGGGACCCGGCTGTCGGACGGCATGGTGGTCGAGCTCGTCCACGCCCGCGAGATCACGCTCCTCGCCGGTGACCGGGAGCGGACGCTGCTGGTCACCGCCCTCAGCGTCGGCGAGGTGCTGCGCGGGATGTCCGACCGCATCGAGGTGACGCGCCGCTCCGTCGTCCGGCCGGCGCGCCTGACCCGTGTGTCCGACGGGATGACCGTCGAGGTCCGCACGCCCGTGGCCGTGACGGTGGTCGCCGCAGGCGAACGTCACGACGTCATCACCGACGCGCGCGACGTCGCCGGGGTCCTGACCCGGCTCGGCATCGCCGTCGACCGCGACGACCGCGTGTCGCCTCCGCGCCGCGCCCGGCCGCGCAAGGGCATGGAGATCGTCGTGCGCGACGTCGAGCGCACGCGCGAGATCCGCGAGGTCGCCGTGCCCGCCGGGCTCAGCGAACGCCCGACCGCCGCGCTCGCGGACGGCAGGCGCCGCGAGATCCGGGGGGCCGTCGACGGGCTCGCCGAGGTCACCGAGCGCGTCGTCACGGTCGACGGTCGCGAGACCCGGCGGCGACAGGTCGCCCGCCGCCTCGTGCGCGAGCCGGTCGACGCGGTGGTCGAGGTCGGCACGGCCCCGGCGCCTCCCGCCACCCAGCCGGCTCCCACCCCGCTGGCGCCGGGCGCCGGCGCCGGCCCGGGGCCGCCCGCGCGTCGGGTTCCCGACCCACCGCGTCCAACGCCGGCGCCCGACCCTCAGCCCGACCCACAGCCCGAGCCGCCGCCGGAGCCCGAGCCGAGCCGCGACCAGGACGGGACCGCGACGGGTGCCGCCTCCTACTACATCCATCCGCGCGACGGGATGACCGCCGCGCATCGCACGTTGCCCCTGGGGACCGTCGTCACCGTCACGAACCTCGCGAACGGCAGGTCGGTTCGGGTCACGGTCAACGACCGCGGCCCCTACATCGACGGCCGCATCATCGACCTCAACGAGCCGGCCTTCCGGCGCATCGCGTCGGTGGACGCCGGCGTCATCCGGGTGCGCCTGTCGTGGTGAGCGCGCGCCGATAGGTGGGCCTGCTCACCCCCGCGGACGTCCGCCGGCTGCTCACCGCGCACGGGCTGCGCCCACGCAAGGCGCTCGGACAGAACTTCGTCATCGACGGCAACACCGTCCGCAAGACCGTCCGTGACGCCGAGGTGCGAGCGGGGGATCTCGTCGTGGAGGTCGGTGCCGGCCTCGGCAGCCTGACCCTGGCGCTGCGCGAGGCCGGCGCCCGGGTCGTCGCCGTCGAGGTCGACACCGGCCTGGTGGCGGCGTTGCGGGAGGTCGTCGGCGACGACGCCGGCGTGGAGATCGTCCCCGCCGACGCGGTCACCGTCGACCACGGTGCCCTGACCGGCGGCGCCCCTGCGGCGCTCGTCGCGAACCTGCCCTACAACGTCGCGACCCCCGTGGTGCTCGGCGCCCTTGCCTCCGAGGCCTTCACGCGGCTGCTCGTCATGACCCAGAAGGAGGTCGGCCGGCGGTGGGCGGCGGGCGTCGGGGATCCGCTGTACGGCGCGGTCAGCGTCAAGGTCGCCGCCCACGCCACGGCGCAGGTGGTGGCGGCGGTCAGCCGCAACGCCTTCTACCCCGTGCCCAACGTCGACTCGGTGACGGTCCGGCTGCGGCCCCGGCCCTGGAACCGCGGCGTCGCTCGCGGCGCCGTGCTGGCGGTCGTCGACGCCGGGTTCTCCCAGCGCCGCAAGCGGCTGCGCAACGCGCTCGCCGTCGCCGGCCACGAGCCGGGCGGCGTCGAGAGGGCGCTCGTCGCCGCCGGGCTGGACCCCGGAGCCCGCGCCGAGGAGCTCGACCTCGACGCCTGGGCGCGGTTGACGGTCGCGCTGACCGGGTGACCGGCGCCGCCGCCCGCGCCCGCGCCGGCCGCGCGGCGCGGCGCGGCTGGGGCGACCGGGTGGCGGCCCGCGGGCGCGGTTGGGCGCCCCAGCGGGGGCCGCCCACCAAGCCCCAAGAGCGGGGGGCCGGATAAGTCGCCCCCCCCCCCGCGCCCCGTGCGCGCGGGCGTGCGACCGCCGCCCCCCCACGGGCCGTGCGTGGCGGTGCGGGTGCCGGCCAAGCTCAACCTGTTCCTCGGCGTGCGCGGCTCGCGCCGGACGGCTACCACGAGCTCGTCACCGTCTTCCAGACCGTATCGCTGTACGACCGGTTGCGGGTCGGGCTGATCGGCCCCCCGGCCAGGGTCATCATCCCGCCGCCCGACGGCGCATGCGTCTGCGGCTGTGGCACGACGGCGGCAAGGCCATCCCCGCAGGGCAGGGCAACCTCGCGGTGCGGGCGGCCCGCGCGCTGGCCGCCGCGGCGGGCGTCATCGACCTGGCGCTCGTCGACGAGCGCGCCGCCCGTTTCGCAACCCCCGACAGCGACCACGCCGAGACGCCGTGCACCGTCCTGGACCTCCGCAAGGGCATCCCCGTCGCTGGCGGGATGGCCGGCGGGTCGGCGGACGCCGCCGCGGCGCTCGTGGCGCTCAACGAGCTGTGGGGCTGCGGGCTGTCGCGCGAGACCCTGCGTGACATCGCCGCGAACGTCGGCAGCGACGTCCCGTTCTGCGTCGTCGGCGGCACCGCGCTGGCGACGGGACGGGGAACGGCCCTGGCGCAGGTCCTGTGCCGCGGCACGTTCTGGTGGGTCGTCGCGACCGCGACGCAGCCGCTGTCCACCCGCGACGTCTACGCCGCCTGGGACCGCCACGGCGAGGTCAACGAGGTCCAACCCGACGCCGTCCTCCAGGCGCTGCGGATGCGCGACGCCGAGGCGCTCGGCGGAGCCCTGCACAACGACCTGGAGGCGGCCGCGTTCGCGCTGCGCCCGGAGCTCGCCGAGCACAAGCGGGCGCTCGTCGACGCGGGGGCGCTCGGCGCCGTCCTGTCGGGCAGCGGGCCGACGCTGCTGGGCCTGGCGGACTCCGCCGAGGCGGCCGCCTCGATCGCCGACCGGGTCGGCGGCCGCTTCGCGGCGGTGTCGGTCGCGACGTCGCCGGCCGGCGGACCCGAGCTGCGGCCGTGCTGAGCCCGCGGTCGGGCCCGCCGGCGCTGGGCTACAGTGACCGTGCCCGAGGCTGCGCTGCCCTGGCGGGTCGCGCGCCCGATGGGAGGTGGTGAAATGGCATCACGTCGTCCTTTGGAGTCGAAGTTGAAGGTTCGATACCTTCCCTCCCAGCTCTCCCGCGGGGTGCCGGCCGCGTGACCACCGCCGCCGTCGTCCTCGCCGCCGGCAAGGGGACGCGCTTCAAGTCCGAACTGCCCAAGGTGCTGCATGCCGTCGCCGGGCGCACGGTCCTGCGCTGGGTGCTCGAGGCCGTGCGTCCACTCGCGCTCGACCGTGTCGTCGTCGTGGTCGGCTACCGCGCCGCCGAGGTCCGCGCCGAGGCGGAGGCCGCCGGCGTCCCGGGTCTGGTCACCGTCGAGCAGCGCGAGCAGCGCGGCACCGGCCACGCCGTCCGGGTCGTGGCCGACGCGGGCGCCCTCGACGGCGTCGACACCGTCCTGGTGCTGCCCGGCGACGTGCCGCTGCTGACCGGCGACGTCTTGGAGGGCCTGCTCGCCGCGCACCGAGGCGCGGCGACCCTGCTGACCGCCGAGCTCGCCGACGCGACCGGCTACGGCCGCGTCGTCCGCGACGACGCGGGGCGGGTGGCGCGCGTCGTCGAGCACCGGGACGCCTCACCGGCCGAGCGGCGGCTGCGGGAGGTGAACACCTCGATCTACGCCTTCACCCGCGAACCGCTCGTCGGGGCCCTCGGCGCGCTGACGAGCGACAACGACCCTGGCGACGAGTACCTCACCGACGTCGTGGCGCCGCTGACCGCCGGCGGGGTCGACGCGCACCTCGCGCCGGCCGAGGTCGTCGCCGGGGTGAACGACCGCGCCGCGCTCGCCGCCGCCGGCACCGTCCTGCGCCGCCGAGTGCTGACCCGGCTCATGCTCGACGGGGTCACCGTCCCCGACCCGTCGACGACCTACGTCGACGCTACCGTGACGGTCGCCGCCGACGCGGTCGTGCTGCCGTCGACGCACCTGGAGGGCCGCACGCGCGTCGGCCGCGGCGCGACGGTGGGCCCGGGCTGCCGGCTCGTCGACACGGTCGTCGAGGACGGCGCCACCATCACCTACAGCGTCGCCCTCGGCGCGTCGATCGGCCCGCACGCCACCGTCGGGCCGTTCGGCTACCTGCGTCCCGGCACGCGGCTGGAGCAGGGGGCCAAGGCCGGCACCTTCGTCGAGATCAAGAACAGCACCGTGGGCCAGGACAGCAAGGTGCCCCACCTGTCCTACGTCGGGGACGCGACGATCGGGCGCGGCGCGAACATCGGCGCCGCGACGGTCACGGTGAACTACGACGGCTACGCCAAGCACCGCACCGTCATCGGCGACGGCGCGCGGATCGGCAGCGACACGATGCTCGTCGCGCCTGTCACCGTCGGTGCCGACGCGTGGACCGGGGCCGGCTCGGTGATCACCCGCGACGTCCCCGACGGGGCGCTGGCCGTCGAACGCAGCGAGCAGCGCGTCGTGGAGGGCTACGCGCAACGTCGCCGGCGCGCCGCCGAGGACTCGCCCGACGGCCGATGACCGCACCACCCGGGGGCTGAAGCGATGGAGATCGTCACCAAGAAGCGGATGCAGATCTTCACGGGCCGGGGCTACCCCGAGCTCGCCGGCCAAGTCGCCGACCACCTCGGGATGCGCCTGGGCGACGTGGACATCCACGAGTTCGCCGACGGCCAGATCTACCTCCGCTACCGCGAGAACGTGCGCGGCAGCGACGTGTTCGTGGTGCAGACCCACTGCACGCCGGTCAACGACAGCATCTGGGAGCAGCTGCTGCTCATCGACGCGGCGAAGCGCGCGTCGGCCAAGCGGATCATCGCGGTCGTGCCCTACTACGGCTACGCGCGCCAGGACCGCAAGGCCCGCTCCCGCGAGCCGATCAGCGCGCGGCTGCTCGCCGACATGCTCACCGTCGCCGGCGCCGACCGTGTCGTGGCCGTCGACCTGCACTCCGGTCAGATCCAGGGCTTCTTCAACCAGCCGATGGACTCGCTGACCGCGCTGCCGCTGCTCGTCGGCTGGCTCATCGAGCACTGCGCCGACGAGCACCTGGTCATCTCCTCGCCCGACGCCGGCGGGGTGAAGCTCGCGCAGAAGTTCCAGTCGCGCCTGCCCGACGCGTCGATCGCGTTCCTGGCCAAGACCCGCACCGCGCACAACGTCGCCAAGACCCTGGCCGTCGTCGGCGAGGTCGAGGGCCACACCTGCGTGCTCGTCGACGACATGATCGACACCGCCGGAACCATCTGCGGCGCGGCCGAGGCGCTCATGGAGCGGGGCGCCAGGACGGTCGTGGCCGTGGCCACCCATCCCGTGCTGTCGGGTCCCGCGGTCGAGCGGCTGGCTGCCAGCCCCATCGAGCGGGTCGTCGTGACCGACACCCTGCCCCTGCCCGCCGGCTGCCACCTCGACAAGATCGCCGTGGTGTCGGTCGCACCGATCCTCGCCGCCACCATGAAGGCGATCTTCGAGGACGAGTCGGTCAGCGAGCTGTTCGACGACCTGAACCAGCGCTGACCGGGCGCGGGTTGCCGCTGCGGCGGCGGCCTGGCTACCATGCCCCGAGCGCCACGCGCCTGGAGTCGGTGCGCGCCCGCGCGCCCGTCCGCAGTTTCCCGCCCGGCCAGGAGCGTCCCGCCATGTCCAAGCAGGTATCCCTCGCCGCCCGCCCCCGCGCCGGCGGCGGCAAGAGCGAGGCCCGCAGCCTGCGCCGCATCGGACGGGTCCCCGCCGTGGCCTACGGCCGTGATCTGGAGCCGACCCCGATCTCGGTGGACGAGCGGGAGCTGTACCACGCGCTGCACACCGACGCCGGGCTCAACGCGATCCTCCGGCTCGACGTCGACGGCGCCATGCACCTCGCCCTCGCCCGCCAGGTCCAGCGCCACCCGGTGCGCCGCGAGGTGCTCCACGTCGACTTCGTGACCGTCTCGCGCAACGTCACCGTCAGCGTCGACGTCCCGTTGCACCTGGAGGGAGTTGAGGACGCTCCGGGCGTCGCCGAAGGCGGCGTCGTGTCCCAGGAGCTGTACACCCTCGCGGTCGACGTGCTCCCGCTGGAGGTACCCGACAGCATCAGCGTGGACGTCTCGGGGATGAACGTCGGCGACACTTTGCGCGTGTCGGACGTGCGCGTGCCGTCGGGCGTCGAGGTGACCGTCGAGGCGGACACGACCGTCGCGACCCTGCTCGTGCCGCAGCTGGACCTGCCCGAGCCCACCGACGCGGTCACCGGCGAGGACGCCGACCAGGCCGCGGGTGCGACCGCCGAGGAGGCCGGGTCGGCCGAGGGCGACGCGGACGCGGCCGGCGAGGAGTAGCCGCTGAGCCTCGTCGCCCGTCTGAGCCGGCGCCCCGAGCCGCCGGTGGCCGGCGACCGCTGGCTCGTCGTCGGCCTGGGCAACCCGGATGCCGAGTACGCGGCGACCCGCCACAACGTCGGCGCGGACGTCGTACGGCGGCTCGCCGATCGCCTGGGCGCGTCGTTCAAGCCGCACAAGAAGGCCCAGGCGCAGGTCGCCGACTCCTGGACGGCCCCCGGCGGCACGCCGCTGTCGCTCGTGCTGCCGTTCGGCTACTACAACACCTCCGGCGGGCCCGTCCAGCAGGCACTGGCCTTCTACAAGGTGCCACCGGCCCGGCTCGTGGTCGTCCACGACGACATCGACCTGGAGCTCGCGCGGCTGCGCCTGAAGCTCGGGGGCGGCACCGCGGGCAACAACGGGCTGAAGGACATCCAGCGGCGCTGCGGCGGACCGGGTTTCTACCGGGTGCGCATCGGGGTCGGCCGGCCCCCGGGACGCCAGGACCCAGCCGACTACGTGCTCAAGCGCTTCTCACCGCGGCAGCGCGAGCAGATCGACGTCACCGTCGAGCGGGCCGGCGACGCCATCCTCGACCTGGTCGCCGTCGGTCTCGAGGCGGCCCAGAACCGCCACCACGCCGCCTGACCGCCACCACGCCGCCTGACCGCCGGCGTCACCCCTTGACGCCGGGCTCATCAGGCGGCCGCCGGCGTCACCCTGGCCGCCGGCTCCACACCCTGGCGCTGACGCCGGCGTCGCCCTGGGCGCCGGCTCATCACGCGGCCGCCGGCGTCGTTCCAGCCGCGGAAGCCCGGCTCCGAGGCGACGCCCGAGCCGAATCGTCGCGCCCGCGGCGTCGCCTCCTGAGGACCGGACTCGGTGGAGCGGGTGCAGGTTCGGGCGTATGCGCCCGCAAGCGCACCCGCACCGGCCCGGCGCGGCGCAACGGCGGGGACCCGGGTCGTTCCGTCGCTCGTTTCCGTTC
>JAUJMQ010000078.1 GCA_030446775.1 Egibacteraceae bacterium | reverse complement strand
ACCTCGACACTGACGGCACCTTCGAGACGCCGGGCCAGAGCGCGACCTTCTCGGCGGCGGCCCTCGACGGCCCCGGCAGCGCGACGGTAGCCCTGCGGGTCTGCGACAACCACGGGGCCTGCGCCACGTCGCCCGCCACGGTGGCGGTGAGCAATGTCGCCCCGACTGCCGCCTTCGGGAATACCGGGCCGGTCAGCGAAGGCGGCACCTTCACCCTCTCGTTCACCGCCCCGTCCGATCCGTCCTCCGCCGACACGGCGACTGGCTTCACCTATGCCTTCGACTGCGGGGACGGGGCAGGCTACGGCGCGTTCGGCACGGCCGGCACGGCCACCTGCGCCGCGACGGACAATCCCGGCTATGCCGTGAGGGGCAAGATCCAGGACAAGGACGGCGGCGTCACCGCGTCCACCGGCTCCGTCACCGTCAACAACGTCGCTCCGGCCGTCGGGGCGATTAGCGCGCCAGCCGCACCGGTCGCGGTGGGCACGACCATCAACAACGCCACGGCCTCCTTCACCGATCCGGGCACCCTCGATACGCACACCGCGACGTGGGACTGGGGCGACGGCACGACCAGCACCGGCACCGTTGGCGAGTCGAACGGCAGCGGCACCGTGACCGGCAGCCACACCTACACCGCCGCGGGCGTCTACACCATCACCCTGACCGTCAGGGACAAGGACGGCGGCGTCGGGACGAGCAGCTACCGCTACGTGGTCGTCTACGACCCGAACGGCGGCTTCGTCACGGGCGGCGGCTGGATCGACTCACCGGTGGGGGCCTACGCGGCCGACCCGGCCGCGACCGGCAAGGCCAGCTTCGGCTTCGTCTCGAGGTACCTGAAGGGCGCGACCACCCCGTCCGGCAACACGGAGTTCCAGTTCCAGGCCGGCAACCTCCGGTTCAAGAGCGGCAGCTACGAGTGGCTCGTCATCGCCGGCGCGCGGGCGCAGTACAAGGGCGCGGGCACGATCAACGGTGCGGGCGCCTACGGCTTCCTGCTCACCGCCGTCGACGGCCAGGTCAGCGGCGGCGGCGGGGTCGACACGTTCCGCCTCAAGATCTGGGACCAGGCCACCGGCGCGGTCGTCTACGACAACCAGCGGGGCGCCGGCGACGACGCCGAGCCGACGACCGCCCTGCGCGGCGGGAGCATCGTGATCCACAAGTAAGCCGCGTCCTCCGCCGCTGGCGGAAGGGAGGCGGGCGGACAGCGGCCGGCGGTCGACCACCGGACCAACGCGGTCATCACGCTGCAGTGCGCCGCGGCCGACTGCCGGCCGTGCCCCAGCCGTGGCGCGTGTACGCAGGCCACGCGCGCCCGCCGGACGCTGACGATCCGGCCGCGGGAGCAGTACGAGGCCCTCCAGGCAGCGCGGGCACGCGCGGAGACGCGCGACTTCGCGACCGCGTACGCCCATCGGGTCGGCGTCGAGGGGACGCGCTCACGCGGGATTCGTCGCCTCGGCCTGCGCCAGGCACGCTCCAGCGGCCTGGCGAAGACCACGCTCCAGCACCTGCTCACCGTCGCGCTCAACTTCGTCCGCGTCGACGAGTGGCTTGCGGACATATCTCGAGTGGCGACCCGTCGCTCACCGTTCGCCAGGCTGATGGCGCAGGCAGCGTAAGTGAGCCGCAATAAGCCAGCGGTATCTGCTGCTGACCCGACCCGCCGGCCGGCAGCCACCCCACGCCCGCCCGGACCCACCGGACCACGTTCCGCCGGCGGCGGCGCCGATCGGGGCGCTACGGCTACGAGCGGCGCTAGGCGCGGCGGCGGGAGGTGGCAGAGGGTGACACCGGAGGTGACCGCCGCGGAGACGCGCGCGGATCGGGCGCAGGGGCCGAGCGTCGAGCAGTTGGTCCAGGCGATCGCGCTGCTGGCCGATGAAACTGCCCCCCGACTTCCAGGGCGGCCCCAAGAAATCGGGGGGGGAGGCTCGTTGCTGACGGCAGAGGCGGCGGGACTGCGGTACGGGGACACGCTATGCGCCCGCGCCGGGGCGGGACGCTATTGCCCCTCCCCGTCCTTCTGGAAGTCCGCCAGCTCCGGCGGTGGCACCGGT
>JAUJMQ010000035.1 GCA_030446775.1 Egibacteraceae bacterium | reverse complement strand
AACTTCCGCGCGGGTCGACCCACTGGCCCCGGGCCATGTCGGTCTCGATGGCGGCCAGGTAGCGCGACGCCTCGACCTTGGTGGTGAACGTCTTCGGCCCAGGCAACAACTCGCCGCCGGGCCCGGGCAGTCGGGCTTGCCAACGTCCGCTGGGTAGTCGTCGCACCGCTCCGAACTTCCGGCGGCTCATCTAACACTCCTCGTCATGTGGACGGAGTACCGCCGGTCGCGGTGCTGACGCGCTGCGGCGGCGAGTTCTGTGGACAAGTGAACTCGCTGTGGACGTGCCGGGTCATCCATCGCGGTGCGTCGTGATGCGCGTCTGCCTGCAGTCGGTCGATCAGGTCCGGCAAGGCGGCGGCGGGGATGCGCCGGCAGCTCCCGATGCGGACTGAGGTGACAGTGCCGGCGCGCATGAGCTGGTAGAGCTTCGACCGGCCGATGCCCAGCACCTCGGCGGCCTCATGGGGCGTGAGCAGCAACTTTTCCACGTTGTCCTCCACGGCAAGAGGCCGCGCCGCCAGGCAGCCGGCGCTGTCCCTCTACCAACTGAAGGTGCGATGCGGCACCTCGCTGTGACAGGTGATCTTGAAGTTTGTCCTTGGGCAAGAGTGCCGCTGCCAGCGGGCAAGAGTCCGGGCAAGAGTCCGGGCAAGAGTCTCCCGGGCGGGCGACGCTCACGGAGTTTGGGGAAGTGTTGAGGCGGCACTGGGTGGAGTACCTACATCTGAACTGAGCGACTACAGCGATTGACCGCTGGTGAGCATGTAACCCGGCCGTAGAGGCGCGGCAGGGTCCACCTGTGTCGATCAAGATTGCCGAAGCGGGCGGAGTTTCGGGCAAGAGCGCTGCGCGAGGAGCGCAAAGAGATTACGAGGCGCGGAGCTTGGCTGGGCGGCCCCGGCAGCGTTCTGGAGGTCCTCGGCGTGCAGGCCCAGGAACAGGTCGCGATGACGCGGCCAGTGTCGGCAGGTATCCCTCGCAAAGCGGGCGGTGGCGGCACTTCCTGCTGCTCGGTAGGGACAGCTACGAGTCGCCGAGCCATTCCCGCTCCGGTGCGCGGCCGGGATGTGCGGGGTGCCGTGGCCGGGTTCCAACACGAGGCGGCGGGCGATTGGGGACGGGCGACGGCGGGTGCCTAGTTGTTCGGTATCGCGGGCAGGCCGAGCAGCAGAGCCTCGATCTCCGAACGCTGCTCGTCCATGACGACGCGGCACCGGTCGATTGTCGCCTGCTGCTCGTCGATGATCCGGCGGCGGCGGAGGACTTCGTGCAGGACGCTGTTCCGCTCCGCGACGTCGCCGGCGTCACGGCCCCAACCGGGGTCTCGTTGGGCAACAAGTGCGACGGGCGGGGTTGTGTTGCGCAATGCGGTGGTTTCGACTGCCCAAACCTGCCGCCGGCCCCGCGGGATCTTCCTGCCTGCGAGTTTGCCCGCCCGCAGGCGCGCGGTTAAGGCGGATGGCGTCTGCCCCAGCCAGCGGGCGGCCTGAGCGACGGACACGTGCCCGTCAGGGATGCCGTCGTCCACGGTGGCCTTCCGCTGGCGCGTGTCGCCGTAAGTTGCGCAAGGACTTGCGCAACAATGCGGTATGGATAGTACCGCGCGAGTCGGGTTGCGTGACGAGGCCGTCGTCGGGCTGTGCGTCGCCGCGTCCGGCGCCGACGCGGTGCCCGCGAGGCCGTGGCCGCTCGACGCGGCCTTCCAGCGGCTCGCCGCGGGCCTGGACGCGGGCAGCGCGTACGCGCCGGCCGCGGCCGAGCACCAGCCGTCGGCGGAACGTCGCGGCACGGGCGGCGCGGAGCGCCTGCTGCGCGGGCTCGCGGCGGCCGGACTGGTCGGGCAGGGCGGGACGGGCGCGGCGGCGGCGTGGATGTTCGACGCCGACTGGACGGGCGGGTGGTCGCAGCTGCTGGACGGCTTAGGGCCGCAGGACCGGGCGGCGTTCGAAGATGCGGGTCAGGTCCTGGCGTCGTGCGTCTCGACGTGGCGAAGCGCCCTGTCGAGGGCCTCTGCCTGATCGGGTGCGTTGAACTCAGGCGACCCGGTGATCTTGCGCCAGCCGCCGGCGGACGGCCGTTCACCCCGGGCGCGCCAGCCCAAGCGGGTTCTCGTCGCGGTCACCCTGTACTGCCCGGCCCGGCCCGAACCGGTCGCGGCGCCGTCCTGGACGCGGGTCCAGTCGACGAACGTCGCCTGGACGAGTGCCTCCCGCATCAAGGCCGCCGTCGCGTACCGGTCCGCGGGGTTCCGGCGCAGGGCCTTGCTGACCACGCGCCGCAGCGGCGGCGGGACATGCAGCCCGGACGTGAGGTCGGCGTCGCCGGGGACGCGCAGGCCTTTCGCGAGCCGGGTCTGCGCCCGGTCGATGTCGAACAGACCGTCGTCCCACGGCCCGTTCAGGGCCTCGAACAGCGACAGGCCGAGGGAGTACAGATCAGAGGCGACCGTGTGCGCGCCGGCGGTAAACGCCTCCGGCGGCGTCCACAGCCGCGGGGTCAGCAGGGCCGCGGCCGTGCCCGCGCCGTCCATCCGCTTCGCCTCACCGAGGTCTCCGACGCGAATGCCCGTCTTCTCGTCGAGGAACAGGTTCCCGGGCTTGAGGTCGCGGTGGACGACGCCGTGCCGGACGTGCAGGGCGTGCAGGCCGCGTAGGGCGCGCACGAACAGGTGCCGGACCTGGCTCGTCGACATCGCGCCACCCGGGGCGCGGATCGCGTCGTGGAGATCGCCCAGCGCGTAGTACGGCATGAAGATCTCGACGAGCCGCAGGCCCAGGGAGGAGACCTCCGCGACGTTGTAGATCCCGGTGATGTTGTCGTGGTCGAGCTCATGGAGCAGTGCGGCCTCGTACACGAAGTAGTTGTCCTCCCGGCCGAGCAGATCCATCCGCTTCCCGACGGACAGCGCCCCGGTGAGAATGTCGCGGTACAGCCGGACCTCGCACCCGCCGGCGTGGAGTGTCCGGAGAGCGCCGACCGGCAGGGTAAGCGTCCGCTCGATGACGCGGTTGTCGCTCACGCGGCGCCAGCGGTGACAGCGGCCGCTGCGGCTTTCATCCGCTCGTTCCAGCGGGGCGGGGGGCCGGCTGGGACGAGCCCCGCGAGCAACCCGGACAACGCGGCGTCGGTGGGCCGCGCTCCGACGGCGACCTTCACGGTCGCGTGCGCGACGCGCTCCAACGCGATGTCCGCCGCGTCGCACGCCATCGTCAGGACCGTCTCGATGGCGACGCGGCCCCGCGTCGGCGTCCACGGCAGGTTCTTGTACGTGCCGGGGTCGAGAACAGCGACGGTGGTCGGCTTCGTGTCCCGGAGGAGGTCGGTCAGCGTCTCCAGCATCTCGCGCCAGGCCCGGCCCTCCGACATCCCCGTCGGCTGCTCGACCCGGTCCACGGACGCGACGAGCGCGCCGTCGTCGACGAGCGCGAGCCACAGCACGCCCGCCGCCGCGCTGACGCCGAGAACCGCCACGGAGCACCTCCCACAGAGGCCACCACTGTAAGGCGCGCACGTTCGTCCGGACGGTGCTGCTGGGTCTCCGGGCGGCCCGTCCAGCGCGCCTGCAGCTGTCCTTTGAGAACTGGGTGTTGGATGCCGCCCACCGGCACGACAGGAGACCGTCATGGCTTCGCCTCTCCACCCAAGGCGCGAGCGGATGGAGCTCCTTGTCGTCGTGAAGGCGTACCCGGTCCGCACGGACGGCCACGGCGAGGCGGTGTGCGTCGCCGGGATCCGGCTCGACACCGACAGCCCGCACTGGGTGCGAGTGTTCCCCGTCCCGTTCCGGCGGCTTCCCGCAGCACAGCAGTTCGCGAAGTACGACGTGATCCGCCTCGACGTCGTGCGAGGCGCGGATAGCCGGCCGGAGTCTTGGGAGCCGCGCGCGGACACTATTGAGATCGTCCGGCACGTCGACACCGCACAGGGGTGGTCGGCCCGCCGGGACGTTGTCGAGCCACTGCTGGTCCCGAGCATGTGCCACGCGCAGCGCCAGCAGGCCGCCGACGGGACGTCGCTGGCGGTGTTCCGGCCCGGCGCGCTCACGGGATGGCACGTCGAACAGTCGCCGCCCCCCGCCGACCGCGGGACCCAGCTCGACCTGTTCGAGCCGTCGCTCGAAGCCCTCGAAGACATCCCCTACAAGTTCCGGTACCGCTACCGGTGCGACCACGCACCGGGCTGCCCGGGCCATCAGCAGCGGCTCCTCGACTGGGAGCTCGGCCAGGCTTATCGGTCGTGGCGCGGCAAGTACCCCAGCGAGCGAGACCTGCTCGGCAAGATTGAGCAGAAGTGGATGCGGGAGGTCGCGGCACCAGGGCGCGACGTCATGCTTTACGTCGGGACGGTTGCCCGGTACCCGCAGTCGTTCTGCGCCCTCGGCGTGTTTTGGCCGCCAGTCGAGCCGGCTCTGCGCTTGTCCTGAACCTCAGTCGAGCCGCACGACCGGCAGTCCGACGGCGGCCCGCTCGACGATGACCTGCCGATGGCACCGGTCGTGGTCCCGCTCGAAGCAAAAGACCGCCACGCGCTCGGTGCCGAGGAGCTTGCCGAGATGGCCGAGCTCCAGCCCGGCGTCATCGCTCGCGAGGACCGTTCGAAAGGCGCGCGCGCCCCGGTGGGGGTCGCCGCTGTGGAACGGCTCACGGTTGTCCTTTGGGTTACCGAGCGCGCGCGCGTGCCGGTAGGAGATCCCGGCGCCGGCGAGCGCCGCTTGAAGGCGCCGCTTCGAGAACCCGGGCTTGCGGCTGATCGCGTTCAGCCGCACGTCGACCAGGACAGTGACCTCGCGCTCTCGCATAAGCGCGACGAACTCGTCGATGTCGCGACCTTCGTATCCGACGCTGAACAGCGCGGGTGAGGCCGCGCCTGCCGCTGGCCTTGCCCGCCGCTTCCGCGCCGTCGTCTGCGTCATCGCGGTAACCGTCTCACGGCCCTATCGGGCGGGCACCCCAGCCCCGGACGGACTGGCGGGCCGAAGCTGTCCGCCGGCCGCGCCGCGCGGCAGCGGCGGCACGTGCAGGTCGAGCGTCCGTCACGGTCTTGAGACCCGCTACCGTGCCGAGGGCGTCATGGCGGGTGCCGCCTTCGAGCTGAGCGCGGACCCGGGTCATGCGCGGCGCGGCGCGGCGTGAGCGGCGGGGAACCTGGCGCGGGCTTGGCCTTCTTGACGTGGCGCAGGACGCGTCGGCGCGCTGACGTCCCCGGCTCCGCGAGTCAGCCGAGCCCGTCGCGTCTGGGACTGTCGTGCGGCGGGATGTCGCTGGGGGGCTGCGCAGGCGGCGTCGCGGTGTGGAACGCGGTCAGCGGGTCGTGCAGCGTTCGGGCGTGGGCGTCGTGGTCGAGGACGGACCGGTCGAGGAGTGCGGGCACGTTTCCCCAGGCGTTCCGCGTGTGAACGACGAGCCAGCGCAGGTAGATCGTCACCGCGGCCTGCCGGAGCGCCCGCAGGTCGATGTCGGTCTCGTTCGTCTCGTCGCCGTGCGCGTACTTCGACCTCGCGGTGTAGGCCTTCGCGAGGAGCTCGCGAACGCGGACCCTTTCGGCGTCGGTCAAGTGCAGCGCCGCGCCGCGGTACGCGACCTTGCGGCTCAGGTCGAGGTTGTCCTCGTCCGCGAGCAGCGCCTCGATCGCGATGACATAGTGCAGGACGACCTCGTCGCGGTCTTCCTCGTCGACGGTCCCGCCGGGGAACGACCGCTGCGCGGCGCGGACAAGGTGCTGACCCGCGCGTCGGGCCCGGCGGGCGGTCTTCTTCTGCTGCTTGCCGGACTGGCGGCCGAGAACGCCCGCAAGCATCCCGTGGACGGCGTCGGCGAACCGGCCGAACGCGTCGGTGTCGCCGGGCCGGAGCGTCCATCCGCCGGGCCGGTGCCATTCCTCCTCGACCCAGCCTTCGTCACTGTCGTGGATGCGCACATCGAGCGACGGCTCGCTCCAGTTCGTGTCGACCCGGCGACCCGGCTCGACGTGGTAGCGGGCGTCGAGCCGGAGGACTTCGTGCTGCCAGAGCGCGAGGACGAGAAGCGGCTCCCACGACAACTGCTCCGGGCGGCGCACAAGGAAGAACGTCAGGCCGCGTGCGGGCTTGCCGTCAGGGTCCTCGCGTGTCAGGAACGCCGAGTGGCCGTAGAGGCCGGCGTCGATCCGGCGCCGCCCCGGGATGTAGTCGTGCGCCGCCTCCACCGGTGAGCGCGCGGAGAACGGCCGGGTCCGGGCTGCGGAGCCGCCACGGCCCGAATGCGACATCGGTCCCGGCTGGGATCTCGGCGTCGATGAGCAGCCACATCTCGACCGGCGGCTGCGTCATCGTCAGGAACGCCGCGAACTGGTCCGCGATTCGGTCCAGGTCGGTCCAGTAGCCGTGCCGGGCGATGTCGACGAGCCGCGCGACCCCCGTGTCGGCGACGAGCGCCACGCCGCGCAGCGCTTCGTCGCCCGGCGCCCGGTTGGGCGCGTACAGGTCCGGGCGGGCGCCGGGCGTGACGTTCGCCGTTACCGCTGCGGCGACGGCGCTCCACGATGGCAGGTCGACGAGCAGTCGACGGTCGCTGTCGGGGCGGTCCGGATTGGCGGCTTCGTCCAGCCACGCCCGGACCGCGGCGCGGACGTCGGCGGGGGCTGCCACGGCGGGCGTCAGCCCGCTTGTGCGGGCTGGTCGGCGGGGTCACCGTGGGACCGGCGCAGGAGCGGGAGGGTCTGCGCGAGCGCGGCGCTCTGGTTGGCGTCGAGACCGCCGACGGCACCGGGCAGGAGGCGTCCGGCCGTGAGCGCGGCCTGCCGCGCGCCGTAGATTCGGCGGTTGCGGGCATTCGCCTCCCGGCGCTGCACAGCGGCGCACGCGTCGCTGTAAGTCTTTCGGCCTCCCGCGGGCAGGCGCTTTCCGCACGGGGCGTAAGCGGGCGCGGAGCGGTCGGGGGCACCGGGTGTTTCTACACGACCACTCGCCGTCAGGACGGCTTCGGCCGGCCTAGTCGCGAGGGAGGTAGTCGCGGCTACCGGGACGCGGGTGCGTCAGCGCTGCGGCGATGATGGCCGTCGGGAACCCGACGAGCAGCATGCCGCGACGCACCTCGCCGTCCCGGACCCGCACAGCGCCCTAGAGAACGACCAGGACGCCCATGCGCCGCGAAGACAGGACCACGAACCCGAGCGCCCACACGGCTACACGACTGCCAGCGTCGGTGCCCCGTCGCGGGCGAGTGGGAGCTTCGGCTTCCCCTAGCCGAGAAGCGCGGAACTGGAGGAGCCTGCAGAACTTGGACGAGTCCGAGTACACGGGTAGCCGCCTTTCACCGTCGAGCTCACCTGACCACGATCCGGGTCGGCGTAGGCGCCTATCGAGTGACTGACAAGCCCCCGCTCATCGGCGGTCGCTACGCCTCCGTCTATAGGACCGGCTCTGCTCGGTGCGGCGAGACGTTTCTGAGTCTTGCCCGCGCAGCTTGGGAGGAGCAGAGCAAGTTAATGGTCAGGTGACCGGACCGTCCGCTGCGCGTCCGGCCCGTTCCCCGCCCAGGGCCGCGCCGGTGGTCGCGGGCAGGGTTTCGCCGGCCCGGGCGCGGGCCGGCGGCACACCGGATTGGGCCGTGCGGAGAAACTTCAAGATCTTCTGTCACAGCACCCCGTCCGACCGCACCTTCTGTGGGTAAGGGACGAACGTCCCGCGGGGGTGAGGAGCGCGGATGGACGGTCACGACGAGCTGTCGGAGCGGCCGGTGCAGCTGCCGGTCGAAGGTGCGGTGTCCGCAGGGGATGCGCGCAGCGCCTTCGTTCGGGACCGGGCGCACCGCTTCCCGGGTCGCCGCAACGCGCTGAAGGTGCTCTACGACGATGTGGAGGTCGCCTCGGTGCGGGCGGCGGCGCAGCTGGCTGGGTTGACGCCGACTGGCTTCGTCGCGGCGGCCGGGCTGACGCTGTCCGGGTCCGGGGTCGCCCCGGCGACGTCGGCGGACAGGGCGCGCTGCTGGCCGAGCTGCTGCAGGGCCGGACGGCGCTTGGCCGGTACGCGGTGAATCTGAACCAGGCCGTCGCGGCGCTGAACAGCGGCGCCGGTGCGCCGGTGTGGCTGCTGCAGGCCGTCAGCGGTTGCGTGCGGGCCAGCGAGCGGATGGACCGGGCCACCGTCGTGCTGTCCCGTCGCCTCGGCTGAGCAGCACAGGCGAACGCCAAGGACGCCGCAGATGATCGGGAAGGTGTGCCGGCGAGGACCGACACCCGCCGGTTGCTGGGCTACCTGTTCACCGAGGGTCTGGCTGGCGAGCACGGCCTGGACTCCGAGCATCGCGACGCCCGGGTCATCGCCGGCTACCAGACACCCAGCACGCTCGAGCCCGAGCGTGCGACGAACGGGCGGCCCGACGTGTCCCGCCTGGCTGCGCTGTTGGACGCGCCGGTGCGGGCCGGCGGGGTCGGTAAGGACGCCAAGCCGACGTATCACTTGGCGATCAGCGCCGCTCCGACCGACCGGCTGCTGTCCGACGCCCAGTGGGCCGACATCGCCGCGCAGTACCTCGACCGGCTCGACTGGCCAAGCACGGCGACGCGGGCGCGGCGCGGTGGGTAGCCGTCCGGCATGCCGACAACCATGTGCACGTCGTTGCCACCTTGGTCCGTCAGGACGGCCGGCGGGTGTTCCCGCGCCACGACTTCTACCGGGCCCGTGAGGCGAGCCTGGCGGTCGAGAAGCAGTACGGGCTGACCGCAACCAGCCCGGTGGACCGGACGGCCAGCCCGGAGAGATCACGCGCGGCGAGCGACGCAAGCACCAGAGCACGGTGCGGGCCAGGGCGACGGCGGGACTGCCGCCCCCGGCCGGACCCGACCGGGACGTGCTGCGGGCCCGCGTCCGGTCGGCACTGGCCGGCTCGCTGGGCTGGGAGGAGTTCGCCGATCGGCTGCGCTGCTCCGGGGTGCTGGTCCGCGAGCGTTACAGCACCCGCAACCCGGGTGAGATCACCGGCTACGCCGTCGCGCTGCTGCCGCACGGGACGACCGACGGGGCGAGCGTCTGGTTCGGCGGCGGGAAGCTCGCCCCCGACCTGAGCCTGCCCCAGCTACAGGCCCGCTGGCAGGACGACAGCGCCGCCGGCACGACGTCGGGCGCCGCACCCGCCAGCCCGCATGCTCGTGGGTCGGGCAGCAGCACCGGCGGCCCTGGAGGGACGGTGAGCTGACCGAGCTGGAACGACGTCGGCTGTGGCTGTCCGCCCAGCGGGCGGCTCGGGAGGCCACCGAACAGATCCGGCCCGCCAGCAGCCCGCATGCCAGCAAGGCACAGCGGGCAAGCGCGCAGGCCGCAGCTACCGCGGCCAGCGAGATGCTGCACGCCGTCAGCTCCCTGGTCGAGGGAAAGCGCCGCGGCCCACTGCGCGCCGCCGGCGATTCTTACGACCGGGCCGCGCAGGACCTGCACCGCCGCCTCACGCCCACGACCGCCTTCAGTCGAACGAGCCGCCACGCAGCTGGCGCCCTGCTCAGCGCCCGGATCGTCAAGCGAGCCGAAACCCGCCAGCTGCTCGGGCTGCTGTCACAGTTGACGGTGCTCTGCGAGATGATGGCGCTCCTGCGCCAGACGCAAGGACGGGCCGCGCAGGCGCGGGCTGCGGGGGCGGGCGAGCATCTCGCCGCCGAACACGGCCGCCGCATGACCGCGGCCTCCGCTGCCGTCCCAGCAGTCGCCTCGACGAGGGCGAGCTGGTCGCCAAGCGTGGGCGTACCGACGGCGCCGTACGTCCCGACCAGCGTCCAGACGCGGTGTCCCTCAACCTCCCGGTGACTCCAGGTGGTGCGGGAGGCGCCGCGCGCGCAGCGTGGCCAGCACCAGACCGAGTCGCCCGCAGAGCTCGTTGAGGGCCACCTTCTGAGCCCACGGCGCGTCGACGGCCTGCTCGCTGCGGCGCCACCAGATCACCTCGAGCACCTGCCCGAGGTCGCAGTCCACCCCCGCCTCGGGCTCGGTCGGGAACAGGTACGGCCCCATCACCGGCGCCCACGCCATCAACGCATCGAGCAGAAGCCGCTGCACCGCGACCGGCAGGTCTGCCTCCAGGGCCAGCCAGGCCAGCACAGCATGGTCCTGGCGCGGCGTCGGCGGCGGATCGGACGGCCACTCGTCACCGGGTGGCGGCACAGTCGGGTCCTGCACGAAGAGCTCCTTCCACGGGCCACCCAGCCTCGCCCGTCGAGTCCCCCTGTGGGGCCCGCAACTCCGGAACTGTGGACGGCGCCGCCCGCGAAAGTGGGGCCTTGGGTCTTGCCCGGACCGCGCTCAGTACACCCGAGTGGGGACAGCACCCTTGCCCGCGCCGAGAAAAGTCTTGCCCGATGGAGCGAAGGGGCCAATCTGCCCAGAGAGCCTGGCGTCGGCTCGTCGGGTGAGGCGTGGCCGACGCACCTGGCTGAGCCATCTTGCTGAGGGTCTGGCTGAGACCAACCGGACCGTAGCCTTGGATCGCGGCGTTGGCCGCGAGGAGCTGACCCCGCTCGTATGGGATGCACTCCCGGTAACACCTCGAGGGGAGGCGCAGAACCGGATCTAGGAGCGCCAGACACGCGCATCTCCGGAGCACCTTGACGCCGGCTCAGCCGCGTTCTAGCCGGGCAGACCGCAGACCTGCCCCGGCGATGTGTCGGTCCTGCGGGCGCTTGCAGACCTGCTGATGGCGGGCAGCCTCAAGGCGCGCGACGTTGACGGAACTGCCGCAGCGCTGTGCCGTGGCCGGCTCCCGCACTCCAGGAGCGCACGCCGCTCGCGGGCTGCCTGGTAGTGCCGACGCCTGGTGGTGATCTTGCGGCTTACGGGGCTGCGCTACCGCCAAGATTCGCCCGGGCTGATCCTGGACAGCTGCTGCCGTCGAGGACTGAGGACCGCCCCGGGCGCGTTCGCTTGGTTGCGCTCCTCAGCCGGCGTCGGCTGGAAAACCTCCCGAATCCGACGGCGACGACGGGACGGTCTCATGCGTGAGCGTGTCGCGCAGGACGTGCTCAACCCGAGCGGTGACCTTCTCGGTCGCATAACCGATGAATCGGGTGAACCCCGTCTTGAACGCGGTCGGGACGGCAAGGCATGCGATCAGCAGCACTACGCCGCCCACGGCGGCGGCACGACGGCGCACCCGCCGCGGGACGAGATCGAACCAGTCCTGCGTCGAGAGCCACAGCACGGCGAACACCAGGAAGGCGAGGGCGCCCACCGCGGCCTCGGCCACGTTCAGCCCGGAACCTGGACGAGGCGGACGAGCGCCGGGGCGACGCCGTCGACGACTTCAAGGGTCGGTAGGTCGTGGTCGGGCAGGCCGTTCGCTTCCATGTCTGCGCGTGCGGTATTGCGCGCGGCCTGTACGGACTGCCCTTCGGCGAGGGATCGGTAGAACCGGGTCGCGAACGTCAACGCGTCAGGGTCGCCGATCGCGTCGCTCATCCCGCCGGCGACAGCGACCTTGCCGAGCAGTGCCCGCAGCTGTGCCGCGGACTTGCACGAGTTGAGCACGACGAGCACGGGCGGTTCGTCCGGCGCTTCCATCGCCGACTTAAATGCCTTGGCCGTGACCGTTTTGCCGGCCCCGCGGGTGTCGCTGCCGTCGTCGAAGGACAGGACCGACTCGTTGGAGTGCCCTGAGAAGTGGACGACGTGCGGGCGGAGCTCCGGCAGCCCGTCGAGCAGATCCCCGGCTGTCGCTGCTGGCAGGTGCTCGATCAGGACCTGGTCGCGGTAGGTGGACATCTTGACGACAGCTTTGGCCCGCCGGATTTCCTCCTCGACCCGCAGGTCCCCGTGCGGGTTCGCCGTGGCGTACAGGATGCGGAGCTGCTCGGGCCTCGGAGGGCGGACCGCCGCGTCGATCCGGTCGGAAAGCCGTTGTTCGGTCCATCCGACCAGCGCTTCGGTGCGGTTCCGGTCCTCCTGCCGGGCCTGCTGCAGGCGCCGGTCGGCCCGGCGTTCGTCCGCGCGGCGGCGGTCCTCGTCCTGCCGCGCCTTCTTCGCCTTGGTCTCCTGATCGGCGGCCTCGCGCTTGACCGCTTCGGCCAGCGCCTTGTGCTGGACGCCTTCGTCCTTCGCCAGATCCGCACGCTTCTTGCTGAGGTCGGCCATCCTTTTGCCTTCGGCCAGCGCGGCGCATGCCGCGCGGTCTGCTTGCCCTAGGTAAGACCTCCGGGTCGCCTCGGAGCTAGTCCGTCGGACCTGCTCGGAGTACCGGGCGTGCTCCGCGTTCTTCGACGCCTGCCGGGCGGACGCGTCGCTGTGCTGCTTCTCGACCGCGGTGCGCTTGGCCGCGATGTCCGCCAGCTTTCGCCTGATGTCGTCCGACCTGCTCACGCGGCCCTCCTCGTCTTGTCTCTCATGCAACCCGCCGGCTACGACAGATCGTGCCGGCCGTCGGGCCGAGCCGGTTCTACGTCCGGGCGGCAGCGCCACCGTGCGGGTCTCGACTAGCGGTTCTCCGTGACCGTCGTGCGCGGACGGCGGGCAGCGGTGGCAGCGGTGACGTACCTGCCGGTGATGGCGCTGCGGTGCGCCGTGCCGCTGCTGCGGTTCCCGCCGGTCTCGGTCACGGTCACGCGGGGCCGTCGTGCTGCCGCCGCTCGGGTGACGTACTTGCCGGTGATCGCGCTTCTGCTCCTGCCCTTGGCCATGACGGGCTCCCTTCTGTGGTGGTTCATCCGCCGTAGACGGTGCCGATGGGGACGACGTTGTCGACGCGGACGACGTGCCGGGCCGCGTCGAGGGTGAACGCGATGGGCTGGGACGGGGTGGCGCCGGCAGTCGCGGCGGTCTCGTCCAGCCGCAGCGGCGTGCCTGTCGGCAGGTCAGGCGACAGGGCATGGCCGTGGCTGTTGGTCGCGAACGGCTCGCCGACCGGCTGGCCGGTCGCGGGGTCGACGACCTGGAACGTGAACCCGGCGAGGTCGACGTCGAGCTCGGTGCCGTTGGAGTCGATGACGCGCTTGCGGACGGCGACCTTCCCGGTCTTGGGGCGGCGCTTGTTCTTCGGGGGCGCGAACATGACCGCGCCGATCGGGTCGTCGGTGTCGGGCGGGACGAAGAAAAATCCGTGGGACTCGATCCGGATGAGCCCGCGGGCGACGAGGGCGTCCTGGCCGCAGCCGCGGACCGGGAAGTCGGGGTTGAGCATCCACCTGTTGAGCACGACGCGGAGCTGGTCGAGCGATGCCTGGAACGACACGAACTGCAGGCCGGCGCTGACCCGCCCGGCGGCGGCTTCGGCGTAGGGCAGTCCGCGGCGGAAGATCTGGGTCTTGTCCCGGACCGGGCCGCGAGGCCCGGTCTTGCGGACGTGGCTGGCGGGCGGCAACGCGGCGGCGTCGTCGGCGGGCTCGTCGCGGGTCGCCTCGGGCAGGTCCAGGCGACGTCCGGCGCGGTCCCGGCCGATGACGGCGTCCTGGTCGGCCGGGGCGAGACGGGAGAAGGCGGCGAGGTCCTGCGGGATCTTCATCCACGTCATGTATGTGCCGTTCTCGGCCCAGTCGGGCTCCTCCGGCAGGACGTCCGGGTCGACGAACACAACGTTCCCGCGGTCGTCGCGGGCGACGTTGCGCACGCCGTCCTTGTAGCCGAACGGCTCGGTCTCGTCGGCGCGCTGGTGGCCTCGCTCCTGGCGGATCGAGACGATAGCGTCGCCGGTCGCGGCCAGGCCGGTGAGGAACTCGGCGGTCGCCTGCTCGCGGGTCGCCATGACGTAGAACGCCACATCGGCGGCGGCATCGACGCTGCCGGGGACCTGCGGGATCCGCGGGAGGCCGGCCGGCGGCGCGGCGCCGGGGTCCGGGGCGAAGCCGGCGGGCGGCTCGACACCGGGGAACCGGGTCGTGCCGTTCGCGCGGGTGAAGAACGACGGCCCGAACCCAACAGCCACCGTCCCGGTGCGGCGGCCGTTCGCGTCGGTTGCCGCCTGGATCTGCTTCACGAGAAGGTCGGCCTGGCTGAGCCAGGCGAGGACCGCGGCCTGGTCGAGGTCGGGCCGCAGCGCGGCCAGGACGAGCGTCCCGGCAGCGGCCGGGTCCTTGATGACGGAGTCCTTCTTGCTGGGGAGGACCCCCCGGGACTGGCGCATGCTGTGCCTTCCGGCCGTTGGCGGGGGCGACATCAAGAGCGACGTCGGTGTCATTGACATTGCACAGCACCGTCAAGCGAGTGTCAAGGGCGCCGTCACCGGGACTGTTGTTTGCGCTGCAAACTGACGGGGTGAGCCCGGTCGTTGCGCCACGCCGTGAGGTTTGTGACATTGACAATTGGGGTGGCTGGGCGGCATCCTGACGCCGTGACCCCCGACGAGACAGACCGGTTCTACGCAGACTTCGGCCGCAGAGTCAGAACTGCCCGCGACGCAGCCGGCCTGACCCAGCAGCAGCTCGCCGACCGCCTGGGCCTCACCCGGTCGTCGATCGCGAACATGGAAGCGGGCCGGCAGAAGGCCCTCTTGCACATGACCGCCGCAATCGCCGAGACGACAGGCGTCGCAGCCGCGGACCTGCTCCCGTCCGCCGCACCCGCCGCTGTCCGCCCGGCCATCACGTCAGACCTACGCAAGCTCAGCGACCCGAACAGGGAAGCAGTGGAGATGCTGCTCCGGCAGACCTCGCGAACGCTGGGCCGCGACGCCGCCCGGGCCGCCGGGTGAGCAGACGCGCTGAACGGGCAGCCGAAGCCCTCCTCGACGAGCTCGGCCTCGCCGGCCCGCCCGTCCCCGTCGAGGAGATCGCCCTGGCGTGCGGAGCAGTCGTGCGCCGCGAACGGTTCCGACGCGAGCTCTCCGGCATGGTCGTCCGCGGAGCGGCCGACGAACCCGGCACCGCCGTCATCGGCGTGAACAGCAGCCACCACCCCCGCCGGCAGCGGTTCACCATCGCGCACGAGATCGGACACCTCAGGCTCCACACGGGTCGAAAGGTCACCGTCGACAGCGGCCTGCGCGTCGACTACCGGACCGACGCCGGGAACCCGAGCATCCAGGAAGAACGCGACGCGAACGCCTTCGCCGCGTCCCTGCTCATGCCAGCCGCCGACGTCCAGCGCCTCGCCGAGCCCCACGTCCGAGCCGGCGCGACCCGCAGCGCACTGGTCGGCGGACTCTCGAAGACCTTCGACGTCAGCGAGGAAGCGATGGGCTACCGGCTTCTCAACCTCGGATTTCTTTCCTACTAGCACCGGCGCGCGCATGCTTCTCGCTCACGGCGCTCATCCGACGGCGGCAAGCCCCCTCACATTTGCTAGCACTAATAGAGCTGGACCGCTATAGTTGTGTACGTGTCTGAGATGACGGTAACCGAGGCGGCTGCCCGTCTAGCGGTGCGGCCTTCCCGAGTACGGGCTCTGATCGGCAGCGGCGCTCTCGAAGGCCGCCGCGTCGGGTCGCAATGGGTCGTCAGCGCGCAGGATCTCGAACGCAGAGAAGAGCTTGTCGGCGCCGGGGCGCGGAGCCGCGCCATGTCCGCCAGAACCGCATGGGCCGCCGCCGACCTGCTCGACGGCGGGAAAGCGTCCTGGCTGACGACCAGCGAGCGTTCCCGTCTGCGGTCGCGGCTCACCCACCGCGCCGGCGCGGGATGGCAGACATACAGCCGATGGCTGCGGTCCCGGCACACCGCCGCGACGCGCTACCGGATCGCCGACCGCGACATCGCCGAGCTCCTGTCCGCCGACGGGGTAGTCGCGGCCGGTGCCAGCGCCGCCAGCGCCCACGGGCTCGGACTCAGCGCCGCCGGACGGGCAGACGTCTACGCCGACGCCACAGCATGCGCACGGCTCGTCGACGAGTTCTTCCTCATCCGCAGCGCCACAGGCAACCTCGTCGTCCGCACGGTCGACGGCGACTGGCACCGCCGGACCTCACGCGACCGCGAAGGACGGGCCGTCGCGCCCAGGCTCATGGTCGCCGCGGATCTGCTCGACACCGACGACGCACGTTCCAGAACCGCAGGACGCGACCTGCTCGACCGGATCCTCGCCGAGCACGCGGCCGGCCGCCGCCGCAAGACCACCGGAGCCCGCGCTGCCGTCTGAGGGGCTTGAGGGCAGCGGCGACGCCCTGGAAGCAATCGCCGGTATCACCGGACGGTCCCATCAGGACGTCGCCGACGAGTTCCGTTCCCTGACCGAAGAAGGCGACCAGGCACCCGCCGGCCCGCCCGAAGTCGAGCAGGTCCTGCGGTCGCTCGCCAACCGGGTCAGGCTCGCGCCCGCGCTGCAGCGAGAACGCAAGCACGAGCTCCAGGACGCCCTCACGGCGCTGCTGCCGGACCCGCCCGCTGCCAGCAACGCCCAGGTCCACGCCTGGCGGCGCCTGGTCCGCGACCACCCCGAAGCGATCCGAACGCTCAACCGCCCCGCGGTCGTCCTGCCCGCGATGGACGAACCGCAGGCAGCCGCCTGGCACACGCTCCTGGACTTCGACCAGGAACTGGACGACTCATGGGTCCTCGTCGGAGGACAGATGACGATGATCCACTGCCTGGAGAACGGCGTCGACGGATACAGGGCAACCGACGACGGCGACGTCGTCCTGGGCGTGTGGACCCGACGCGACGCGCTCGACACCGCCGCCCGGCTCCTCCTGACCCGCGAGTTCGACCCAGTACAGACCTCCGACGGGTTCGCCTACCGGTACGCCCGCGGCAAAGCGCTCATGGACCTGCTCCTGCCCGACGGCCTCGACCGGCAGGAACGGCAGCCCGTCGCGCCCGGCGGCAGACCCGGCCTTGCCATCGAAGGAGGCAACCAAGCCCTCATCCGCGCCGAACGGCTCCCCGTCCGCCTCGGCGACCGCACTGGCCACATCCGACGGCCGACCATCCTCGGAGCGGTCGTCAGCAAGGCCGCGGCGCTTGTCGCCGACAGGCGCGACCCCGACCGGCACCGAGAAGACATTGCCCTGCTCGGACAGGTCGCCTACCTCACCGGCATGCGCGGACTCAACACCGACGCCACCCCCCACGACCGGAAACGGCTCCGCGCGGCGCTCCGGAACATGCCTCCCGAACACCCGTCATGGCGACGCATCCCCGACCGGAACGAGGTCATCGAGGGCCTGCGCCGGCTCGCCGAAGCGAAACCCGGCGCCCTCCCCGCGAGCGCACGCGAACCATGACGCCGGAGGCGGCCCGGCCGATCCGATGACCGGCGGGTCGCGTCCGGCCTACGCGTTGACACCCTCGCCGCCTACCGCGCCTCGGAATGGCCCAACCGGACGGTGAGCTCCACGCCCCCGACAACCGACCACACCGCCTCACGGGTCGGGCCGTTCACCCGGCGAGGTCGAAGACTCCCTGGACGTCGACTGCCCGGCCCCGGCCGCCCAGCTGCAGCCTGGCGACGACGCTGTACCAGCCGGGCTGCAGCCCGGCGGGGTCGATCCCTGCGACGACTCCCGTGCCTCCTGGCCCGATCTCCGCGGGCTCGGCGCCGATCGCGGGATGGTCGGCGTGCTCGCCCTGACCGTCGGCGGGAAGCCACCGCTGCTCGTCCCAGCGAAGATGCGTCATCGGCCATCCGCCCGTCATCGCGCTGACGTCGCCGTCGTTGGTCAGGACCAGCTCGACCCCCGATCGCCCGCCCGCCGTGTCCTGACGGGCGACGAGGTCCAGGCGGGGCTGCTCGGCAGTGACCATCCGGACCAGGACCGGCCGCGCGGCGGCTCGGCCGCGGCCACAGCCGACAGCCGACAGCCGACAGCCGACAGCCGACAGCGGGAACGACACGCCGTCGAGGACCATGTCGAGCCCGGCGCCGGGCAGCGACTCGCGGGCAGCCCTGATTACGAGCGTCCGCGCGTTGTAGTCGTCGGGGCAGACGGTGGACCCGCCCTCGCCGCCCAAGTCGATCTCCACCCGGCCATCGGTGACGGTCAGCCGTCGAACCGCGCCGGGCAGCTGCCGGACTCCCCGAAACCCGCGAACAGCAGAGCGTCCGCGCGGAAGTCGACCCGGGGCACCGGCCCGGCCGGCCCGAACCTGCGCCACGCGCGGCCGGCATCGTCCGGTGACGTCGCGGTGTCAGCGAACTGGTCGCGCGGCTCGGCCGGGACCGTGTTCTCGCTCGCGACGACCTCCCCGCGGGCCGGCGCCGAGCTCTCCGCCTCCGCCTCACTTCCTGCGTCAGCGGGCCCAGCCGGGCCGACCCGCGCGCTGCCGGCTCAAGCGCCCAGGACACCGCCGCCCACGACGAACCCCACTGCCTCGCTCACCACGAACCTCCTCGGCTGTGAACATCGGACGCCGCCACGGCACCAACGGTTCCCCGGCGCCCCAGCCGGTGTCGCCGCGGAACCGGCTGAGGTCCCGCCGCCTCGCGGGCCGTCGGGGACACTGCGGTCGTGGGACTGCGCGATGACTACCGCAAGGCCAAGCTCGACCTGCTCCGGCAGGCCTGGGCCAAAGGCGAACCGCTGATGAAGCGGGACCTGCGGTGGCTGGAGCAACAGGACGCCGAGCCGGTCCGTCGCCCCTCTCCGCCCGCAGCGCCCAGACCGGCTGCCGGCCCGACGAGCAGGCCGGGTGCCGACGCGGAGGGCACGAGCCGGACAGCTCCCCCGCAGCCCGCGGCAGCCGCCGCACCGCCGGCAGGGCCCCCGCACGCACCGACAGGGCACCCGGCTGAGGCCGTTCCTCGCCGCCCGAACCGTGTCCGGACCTGGCAGGACGCCGAACGGATGGCCGCCGCCCACATGTCCGCGATCGGCTACCCGGACGCCGCCGTGACGGCCAGCGGCCCCGACGGCGGCGTCGACGTCAAGGCCGACAACGCGATCGCGCAGGTCAAGCACTGGACCGCGAAGGTCGGCTCCCGGGAGATCCGCGACCTCAACGGCACCGCCGCCGCCCTGAGCGCCCAAGGCATCTTCTACGCCCTGTCCGGCTACTCCGCCGAAGCCATCAGATGGGCCGACGGAGTCGGCCTCGCGCTGTTCCAGTACGACCAGGACCGGACCGTCCTTCCGGTGTCCCGCCGCGCCGCCGAGCTCTCCGGACAGCGCGTCGTCACCCGGCTCGCCCCGCCTCCGCAGACCGCCGAGGACCGCGCGTTCTGGAACCGGCAGGCCCCGCTGCAGCCCGGCATGCGGCCCAAGCCCGCGGCCGCGGCCAAGCCCCGACAAGGCGAAGGAACCTTTCGGGCCGCGTCCTACGACAGCGGCCACGCCGCCGCCGTGAAAGCCGTCGCCAGCGCCGAGGCGAAGGTCCGCAAGCGCACCCAGTCGTCTCTCGCCGGACGCCGGGCTAGGGCGACACGCGCGGAGGCGCTCATCGCCGCCGCGCGCAAGGAGCTCGCCCGGTCGGCGCGCCTGCCCGCCAACGACAAACGCCGCAAGGACCACCACCGCGCGGCCCGACGCCTCGCCGACCAAGCCGTCGCCGACCTGTAGTGCCGCATGACGACGGCGCGCCGCAAGGCACGGGCTGGCGTCGAGCGCCCACACGGACTACCGTCCCGCTCGTGCGGACCGTCGGCGTCGACCTCGCCGCGGACCCCGCGCAACCGCCGTCGCCACTGTCGACTGGGACATCGGCGGACGGGCGCACGTCGCCGAAATCGTGGCCGGCGCGGACGACTCGCGCGTCATCGGCGCGCTCGACGGCGCCGATCTGGCTGCAGTCGACTGCCCGCTTGGATGGCCCGAACCGTTCGTGGAGTCCTGCTCGCTCACCGCGAGACGGCCACGTCACCGTCTCGCCGGGCATGGCCGGGCTCGCCTGGCGGCGGACCCTGTCGCGACGCCGGCGTCCGGCCGCTGAGCGTCGCCGCGGACCGGATCGCCGCCGTCGCGATGCTCGGCGCGGGCCTGCTCAGCGCTCTCGCCGCCAGTGGCCGGCCGGTTGACCGGAACCGGCAGCGGCGTGCTCGTCGAGACCTATCCCGCCGCAACGCTCAGGACGTGGGGCCTGCCGCACCAGGGCTACAAGGGCACGGGCAACACCCCCGCGCTCGGGCGGCTCGTCGACGCGCTCCTCGAAATCGCGCTCGGGCTCGACCTCGACCACGCCGAGGATCTGTGCCGCCGGTCCGACGACGCCCGCCGCCTGCGCCCCGAGATCAGCCGCAGCAGCCTCGGTAGTGGGCTGAGTCCGGTCGCGCACGCACCGTCAGGCCGCGGCTGCCGACGTCGGCGTCGCCCGCGACAGGAACAGGTACATGCCGATGAGGGTAACGACCAGCCCGACGTACAGCGCGGCGCCTGCCGCCAATCAGCCGGGGTGGAAGGCACCGGCGGCGGCCGCTGCAGCGGCGCCCGCGACGAAGGCGATCGTGAGGACTTGGGCCGCACGTACCCACGCTGCCCTCCCAGGCAGCCTCAGACCCTTCGCCCACAGGCCGAACGGCCCTGTTCCGCTGACCGCGTACATAAGCGGGAGCAGTACAGACAGTGCAACGCAGACCGCGACGGGGTCCGAGCGCAGCACAGCAGGCAGTTCACGGGTGCTGGGCCTCGTCAGTTTGAATGCAGTAAGCGCTGCCGCGGCCGCCGCGGTGGCCGCGGCAGCGCCGGGGGCCACCATCTGCGCCACCACGGACCGGGCGGCAAGTTAGCCAGCGAGAGCCTTGCTCGGGCGATGGCCGTCAGTTGCCAGGCATAGGCGGTGCAGGCGAGGACGAACGACAAGGCCGGTCCTAGGAGGGCGAGTGACCTCCAGCTATCGGCGGCGGCGGCGAACCACGCGGCAACGTTGCTAAGGATCCATGGTGACCGCGGCTCGTGGACGACGCAGATCTGGCACGACGTCACGGGGCGACCGCTCGACGCGTACCGAGCGAGTGTTGAAGGAAGGGACCGGATCGTCTGAGCGTCCGGCAACGGGTGAGCGTGGCAGCAGCTTGCGGCGTGCCATTCGCGTGCCATTCACAGTGGAACGACGATGCACTTCGGCGCACCGCGGCGGACGGCTGTACCCTTGCTGACCTGCGCTTTTGGTCTTCCTCCCGCGTGATGATCTTGCGGAGAGCGTCCTTGAAAACCGCTAGGGGTTCACGCTCCTCGTGGGTTCGAATCCCACGC
>JAUJMQ010000077.1 GCA_030446775.1 Egibacteraceae bacterium | reverse complement strand
CGATCTCAGGGTCCGCCCGCGAGGGCCAGCAGCTCACGTCGGCGCCGGGCACCTGGACCGGCAGCGCGCCGATCGCCTTCAAGCGCGGCTGGCAGCGCTGCGATCGCGACGGAGTGAACTGCGTCGCCCTGGCCGCGACGGGCGAGAGCTACACGGTCGTGGCCCAGGACGTCGGCTCGACCCTGCGGGTGAAGGTCGAGGGCCGCAACGCCGAGGGCGTCGCCTACGCGACCAGCGCGGCCACCGCCCTCGTCTCGGGCAATCCCCCCAACAACACGGCGGCGCCCACCGTGTCGGGCAACACGCGCTCGGGCCAGCTCCTGAGCGCGAAGCCCGGCAGCTGGGCCGGGACCCAGCCCTTCGCCTACGAGTACGCCTGGCGCCGCTGCGACGCCGAGGGCGCCGCCTGCGTGTCCATTCCCGGGGCCACGGCGCAGAGCTACCGCCTCACCGACGCCGACCGGGACGCCCGCATCCGGATCCTCGTGACCGCGACGAACATGGCCGGCACGGGGGAGGGCAACAGCGCGCCGACCGTCGCCATCGGCCCGGCCGAGCCTCCCGTGGTCGTCCGGGCCCCGAGCCTCTCGGGCATCCTGCGCGACGGCCAGATGCTCACGATCGACAACGGCGAGTGGTCCGGGGCCGCGACCATCGCCTACAAGTACGCCTGGTGGCGCTGCGACGCGCTCGAGGCGGGTTGCGCGCCGATCTCGGGTGCCGTCGCGAAGAGCTACACGCTCTCCCCGGCCGACGTCGACCGCCGCATCCGGGTCATCGTCAGCGCCACGAACCCGGACGGCTCCGCGACGGCGACCACCGCCGCGACCGGCCTCGTCGCCGTCAACCCGCCCGCCAACACCTCGCCGCCGGCGGTGAGCGGGGCCACCCGCGTCGGGCAGGTCCTGTCCGTCAAGCTGGGGTCCTGGACCGGGACGCCGACACTCGGCTACGCCTACGAGTGGCTGCGCTGTGACGCGAGCGGCGCCGGCTGCCTCCCGATCGACGGCGCGACCGCGAACACCTACCGGCTCGCCGACGCCGATCTCGGCGCAAAGGTCGCCGTACGGGTCACTGCGAGCAACCCCGGCGGCGCGGCCACCAAGGACTCCGCCGCCACGCCGACGACCATCACCCCCGCCCAGCCGCCCGTCAACCAGGCGCTGCCGACCATCACGGGCGTCGCGCGCGACGGCGAGACGCTCACGTGGGCGCCGGGCAGCTGGACCGGCATCGCGACGATCAGCTCCACGCGCCGCTGGCTGCGCTGCGACGCCGCCGGCGCGGGGTGCACGCCGATCGCCGGCGCCACCGCGAGCACGTACCGGCTCACGCCCGCCGAGGCGGGCCGCACCGTGCGCCTCGAGGTCACGGCCCGCAACCCCGACGGCGAGGTGAGCGCGCGCAGCGCCGCGCTTGCGGTCAGCGCCGCGCCGCCCGCGGTCACGCGCCTGCCGACGGTGACCGGCGTCGCCCGCGACGGACAGACCCTCACCGTGGCCACCGGCACCTGGACCGGCACCCCCACCATCGCCCTCTCGATCGGGTGGCAGCGCTGCGACGCGAGCGGCGGGGCGTGCGCGGCCATCGCGGACGCCGGCGCCGCCACCTACCTCCTCACGCCGGCCGACATCGGCTCGCGGATCCGGGCACAGGTCACCGGCAGCAACGCCGCCGGCACCGTCACCGCGCACACCGCGATCGGCTCCATCGTCGAAGTGGCGCCGCCCGCGGCCACCGTGCTGCCCGGCATCGAGGGCACCCCCCGCGACGCCCAGCTCCTGACGGGATCGCAGGGCGCCTGGACCGGCACGGAGCCGATCACCTACGAGTGGCAGTGGCGGCGCTGCTCGCCGACGGGCGCCTCCTGCCAGAACATCCCCGGGGCCGACGGCGCGACCTACCGCCTCACCCCGGCCGACGTGAACTCGACCATCCGGCTGCGCGTCGAGGCGACGAACCGGCGGACGATGACGCCCGTCGAGTCCCCGCCCACCGCCGCCGTGCAGGCGGCCAAGCCCATCCTGCTCACGCCGCCGGAGATCACGGGCGCCACCCGCGACGGAGAGACCCTGACCGCCACGGACGGGACCTGGAGCGGGA
>JAUJMQ010000034.1 GCA_030446775.1 Egibacteraceae bacterium | reverse complement strand
GGTGGACGTGCTGGTCCGGGGGGGGGACGGTTGGCACCGGTGGGCGCGCCGGCCGCTCGCCGCCGCCTCGCCGGTCGAGGCGGCGCGGACCACGGGTCGCGCGATTCGGGCCTCCGTGGGCGCCCCGGGCGAGGAGGCGGTCACGCGCCACACGGTGGCGCTCGACGGGTGGGAGGGCGGCGACCCGGAGGTCGGCCTCGACGAGGCCAAGGCGGCGCTGGATGCGCTCGATCCGGACCTGCGCGCGGCGCTGGAACGAGCCGCCGACCAGATCCGCTGGTTCGCCGAGCAGTCCCGCCCTCGCGACTGGACCGCCGACCGCGGCGGCGCGGTGCTCGGCGTGCGCCACCATCCCTTGCGCCGTGTCGGGGTCTACGTGCCGGGCGGCCGTGGCGCCTATCCGTCGACCGTGCTCATGACGGTGGTCCCCGCTCGCGTGGCGGGCGTCGACGAGGTCGTGCTGTGCACCCCGCCACGGGCCGACGGCCGGGTGGCCGCGGTGATCCTCGCGGCCGCGGCGCTCGCCGGCGCAGACCGGATCGTGCGCGTCGGCGGCGCGCAGGCCATCGCGGCGATGGCCTACGGCACCGCGACCGTGCCCCGCTGCGACAAGGTCGTCGGGCCCGGCAACGTCTACGTCGGCGCCGCCAAGCAGATGGTCGCCGCCGACGGCGCCTGCGGGATCGACGGCCTCGCCGGGGTCACTGAGGTCGCCGTCATCGCCGACGACACCGCCGACCCGCTGCTGGTCGCCGCCGACCTCGTCGCCCAGGCCGAGCACGACCCGCTCGCCGCCTGCCTGTTGATCACCCCGTCACCCGGGCTCGTCGAGCGGGTCGGCGCGGCGCTGCTCCAGGAGGTCGCCGCCACCCGCCACGCCGACCGTGTTCGCGCCGCGCTGGCCGGCCAGAGCGCCGCGGTCCTCGTCGACGATCTCGACCACGCGGTCGCCGTGGCCGACGCGTTCGCCCCCGAGCACCTGGAGGTCCAGACCGCCGACGCCGCCGCGGTCGCGGACCGGGTGCGTGCCGCCGGGGCGGTGTTCGTCGGCGGCGCGACCCCCGTGTCGCTCGGTGACTACTGCGCCGGCCCCAACCACACCCTCCCGACCGGCGGGACCGCCCGCTTCGCCGGCGGGCTGCGCACCGACGACTTCTGCGTTCCCGTCAACTGGGTCCAGTACAGCCGCGAGGCGCTCGCCGAGCTCGCGCCGGTCGTCACCGCCCTGGGGACCGCCGAGGACCTGCCGGCCCACGTCCGCGCGGTGCAGGTCCGCCTCGGGGGCTGACGTGGCCGATCTCGACCGCGTTCCCGTGCGCGCCGATCTCGCCGACGTCGTCCCCTACGGGGCGCCGCAGCTCGACGTCGCTGTCCGCCTCAACACCAACGAGACGCCGTGGCCGCCCCCGCCGGCGTTCTCCGAGCAGGTCGGGAAGCGGGTCGCGGCGCTGGAGCTGCACCGCTACCCCGACCGCCGGGCGACAGCGCTGCGCACCGCGCTCGGTGAGCGCTTCGGGCTGCCGCCCGAGCGGGTGTGGGCCGCGAACGGCTCCAACGAGGTGCTGGGGCAGCTGTTCCAGGCCTACGGCGGACCGGGGAGGCGGGTGCTGCTGACCCGGCCCGGTTACTCGGCCCATCCGCTGCTCGCCCGGGTGGCGCTGACCGACACCGTCGAGGTCGACCTCGACGACGACTTCGCCCTCTCGGCGCAGACGGCGGCCGCGGCGGTGCGCCGGCTCGACCCCGACATCGTCTGCGTCGCGAACCCCAACAACCCCACCGGTGCGACCGTCGGCCTCGACGTCGTGCGCGCCCTCCACGACGCCGGCCGGGCGCTCGTCGTGCTCGACGAGGCCTACGTGGAGTTCGCCGACCCCCTCCGCGGCGCGGACGCGGTCACGGCGACGCGGCTGCTCGACGAGCTGCCGCGGCTCGTCGTGTGCCGCACGTTCTCCAAGGCGTGGCGGATGGCCGGCCTGCGGCTGGGCTACCTGCTGGCGCACCGGTGGGTCGTGGACGACCTGCGCAAGGTGCGGCTGCCCTACCACCTCGACGCGCTCACCCAGGAGGCGGGGCTGACCGCCCTGGAGCTCGCGGACGAGGTGACCGCCCACGTCGCCGAGGTCGCCGCCGAGCGCGACCGGCTCTACGCGGCGCTGCACGAGGTCCCCGGGGTGCATGTGTGGCCGTCGGCGGGCAACTTTTTGCTGTTCCGCACCGACGTGCCAGCGCTGTTCGAGCGACTGCTCGAGCGCGGGGTGCTCGTGCGTGACTTCTCCGACAAGCCCCGGCTGGCGGGCTGCCTGCGGGTGACCGTCGGCACCCGTGCGGAGGACGACGTCTTCCTCGCCGCCCTGACCGGCGCCCTGGCGGAGGCGGCGTCCGAGTCGGGTCCATGAGCCGCCCGGCGTCTGAGGTGCGTGCATGACCAGGGCCGCGCACGTCGTGCGCTCGACGTCTGAGACCGCCGTCGACGTGCGCGTGGACCTCGACGGGTACGGCCGCTGCGAGATCGCCACCGGGGTGCCGTTCTTCGACCACATGCTCGACCAGCTCGGCCGCCACGGGCGGCTCGACCTGCGCGTCCGCACCGACGGCGACGTGCACGTCGACGCGCACCACACCGTCGAGGACACCGGCATCGCGCTCGGGCAGGCGCTCGCCGAGGCGCTCGGGGACAAGGCCGGCGTGGAGCGCTTCGGCGACGCGACCGTACCGATCGACGAGGCGCTCGTGCGCGTCGCCGTCGACCTGTCTGGCCGGCCGTACCTCGTCTACGACGCCGACACGCCGGTGGAGCTCGTCGGCACGTACGAGACGACCCTGACCGAGCACTTCTTCGAGTCCCTGGTCGCCAACGCCCGGATCACCCTGCACGTCACCAAGCTCGCCGGCAAGGGCAGCCACCACATCAGCGAGGCGGTGTTCAAGGCGGTCGCCGTGGCGCTGCGCCGGGCCGTGGCGGTCACCGGCGAGGGGGTGCCGTCGACGAAGGGCACGCTGTGACCCCGCCGGGTGCAGGCGCCGTCGCGGCGGTCAGGCGAAGCGGGCCAGCGCCAGGGCCATGCCGCCGAGGCTGACGACCGTCCCGGCCATCGTGTACAGCATCGTGCGGGTCTGCGACGTCACCGCGGCGTTGAGCTCACCGCGGAAGGCGGCCAGCAGCCGCTGCTCGGTGAGGTCGATGCGGAGCTCGAGCGTCCGGAACCGCTCGTCGACGGCTGCGAAGCGCAGGTCCAGCCGCTCGTCGACCGCCGCGAACCGCAGGTTGAGCCGCTCCTCCAGCGCGTCGAGGTCGCGCTTGACCGCGACATCGGCCCAGCCGGTGGGAGGCAGGTAGCTCATCAGCGTGGTCGCGTCCTCGGCCCCCAGCATCTGCTCGAGCCGACCATACAGCGCATGCCGCGCCTGCTCGCCGACCGCCATCGGTGCCTCCCGAGGTTGGACCCCGCGCATCATCGCCCGTCGCGAAGTCCGGGCTTCCGCGGATGCGCCCTGGCTGTGGACCGCGACGGGGTAGGGCGGCCTCCCGTCCGGCCGGCGCCTAGCATTGGCCGCCATGACGACCCTGCGCGTCGCGGTGCTCGACTACGGCGCCGGCAACCTCCGCTCGGCCCAGCGCGCGCTGGAGCGCGCCGGCGCCGAGGTCGCAGTCACCGACGACGCGACGGCCGCCGCGCAGGCCGACGCCCTGGTCGTGCCGGGTGTCGGGCACTTCGGCGCCTGCGTCCGGCAGTTCGTCGACGCCGGCCTGGAGCGGCTGGTGCGGGCGTGGGTCGACGACGGCAGGCCCCTGCTCGGCGTCTGCGTCGGCATGCAGATCCTGTACGAACGCGGCGAGGAGTCGCCCGACACGCCGGGGCTGGGCCTGCTGCCCGGCGCGGTGCGGCGTCTGCCACCCGACGTGCGGGTGCCTCACATGGGATGGAACACCGTCACGGCGGCGCGGACCGATCCGCTGCTCGACGGGGTCGCGGGGGAGCAGGTCTACTTCGTGCACTCCTACGCCGCGGAGCCGTCCGACGCCGGGCACGTCGTCGCCACCGTCGACTACGGCCCCGGCTTCCCCGCGGTCGTCCGTGTCGGCTCGGTGGTCGGCACCCAGTTCCATCCGGAGAAGTCCGCCGACGTCGGCGCGCGGCTGCTCGCCAACTGGGTGGCCGAGGCGCGGGCCGCGTGACGTTCACCCTGTACCCGGCCGTCGACATCCGCGGCGGGCGGGCGGTCCGCCTGCGCCAGGGTCGCGCCGACGCGGAGACCGTCTACGACGACGACCCCGTCGCCGTCGCCTGCCGCTTCGTCGACGCCGGTGCGTCGTGGCTGCACGTCGTCGACCTCGACGCCGCCTTCGAGGGCGACCCGCGCAACCGCGCGCTCGTCGCCGACATCGTCGACGCGACCGGTGTGCCGGTGCAGGCGTCCGGTGGCATCCGCTCGATGGCCGACCTCGACGCGGCGGTCGGGTTCGGCGCCAGCCGTGTCGTCCTCGACGATGGCCCTGGAGGAGCCGGCGTTCGTGGCCGCCGCCGTCGCCGCGCACGGCGACAAGGTCGCGGTCGGGCTCGACGCCGAGGGCGCGACGCTCAAGGCGCGAGGCTGGACCACCGAGTCCGGCGACCTGTTCGACGCGCTGCACCGCTTCACCCTCATGGGGGTGGCCCGGTTCGTCTTCACCGACATCAGCCGCGACGGCATGCTGAGCGGCCCCAACGTCGAGCGGCTGCGCCAGGTCGCCGAGGAGACGTCGGCACGCGTGACGGCCAGCGGCGGCGTGTCGTCGCTGGACGACCTGCGCGCCCTGACCGCCGCCCATCCCCGCGTCGACGGCGCGATCGTCGGCAAGGCGCTGTACGCCGGGCGGTTCTCGCTGGGCGAGGCGCTCGCGGTGGTCGCCGGTGACGCCGGCGGGCAGCAGCGGTGACGCTGTCGGTGCGGGTGGTCCCCTGCCTGGACGTCGACGGCGGGCGGGTCGTCAAGGGCGTGCGGTTCGTCGGCCTGCGCGACGCCGGCGACCCTGTTGAGATGGCCCGCACCTACGACGCGGAGGGCGCCGACGAGCTGGTGTTTCTCGACATCACGGCCTCCAGCGACCGTCGCGAGACGATCTACGACGTGGTGGCCGCCACGGCCGAGCAGGTCTTCATCCCGCTGACCGTCGGCGGCGGCGTCCGCTCCGTCGCCGACGTCAGGCGGCTGCTGCGGGCCGGCGCGGACAAGGTGTCGCTGAACACGGCCGCCGTCGCGCGGCCCGAGCTGCTGTCGGAGGCCGCCGACGCGTTCGGCGCGCAGTGCGTCGTCGCGGCCATCGACGCGCGGGCGCGCGACGGCGCCACCGGTGCTCCCGGCCGGCCGTCCGCGGGCTTCGAGGTGGTGGTCGCCGGTGGGCGCACCGCCACCGGCCGCGACGCGGTGGCCTGGGCCGCGGAGTGTGAGCGCCGCGGGGCCGGCGAGATCCTGCTCACCTCCATGGACCGCGACGGCTCGAAGGCCGGCTTCGACCTCGAACTGCTGCAGGCCGTCACCGCCGCGGTCAACGTGCCGGTCATCGCCTCCGGCGGCGCCGGGACCGTCGACCACATGGTCGAGGGCATCGCGGTGGGCGGCGCCTGTCCTCGGCGGTCCTCGCCGCGCCCACGCTGTCGATCTTCGTCATGCTCGACGAGATCCGCGACGCCGACGTCGCCGCGATCGTGGCGTGCTGCGACGACCCCGAGGCGCTGGCCGCGCCCTCGCCCTACCGCGCCGACGACGCTCGTTCATCGGATGCCGCACGCGCCGGCGATCAGCAGCGGCGGCCATGGCGTTCGACGGCGTTCACCATGGCCTGTTCATGGCGGCCGTGAGGCCGAGATCGGCGTGATGGGCATCGTCGGCCGCGGTCCGCGCTCGCCGCCTGGGCGCTGACGACCACGGGTGCCGCCGGGTCGATCCGTCCAGCCCCGCCGCGCGGCGCGCGGAAGGCTCCGCGCGTTCCGAGGGCATCCGGCGTAACGGGCTGGGTCACCGGCCTCGTCAGCGGCGGCGGTGTACGCGCTGCGCGGCTCCCAGCCCGGCGGCGGGTGACCGGCCGGATAGCGGCGTGAGCGGCGCCGGGCTGCGCCGCCCGGCGGCGGATGCGCGGATAGGGCGAGCCGGGCGGGCGGCCGGGCCGCCCGGTGTCGCGCCAGGCGGCGGGTCGCCGCCGGGATCGTCGCGGCCGTCGGGTCCGCGATGGCGGCCCACCCGCCCGCCGAGGAGGCGGACGGTGAGCCTGCCGCCGTCGACGAGCAGCTCGTCCAGCGCCGCGGACACGTGGCGGTCGACGACGACGAGCTCGCCGCCTTCCTCGGCGGCGAGCACCGCGGCTCGACGGAGGAGCTCCTTGACGAAGGCCGCGCTGACCCCCTCGGTGCGCTCGACCACGGCGGCGGCGTCGGTCAGCCGCAGGTCCAGCCCCCTGGCGTACAGGTCGAGCAGCCGGCGGCGGCAGTCGGCGTCGGGCAGGGGGATCTCGGTCGCCTGGTCCACCCGCCCCGGACGGGCGGCCAGCGCCGGCTCGAGCAGGTCGGGGCGGTTCGTCGTCAGGGCGAAGATGACGTCGGCGTCCTCGGCGAGCCCGTCCATCTCGTTGAGCAGCTCGAACAGCAGCGGGTTCTCGCCGATGTCGGACATGCCGCGCTCCTCGGCGACGAGGTCGACGTCCTCCAGGATCACCATCGCCGGCGCGAGCGTCCGCGCCAGCTCGCACGACGGCGCGACCATCCCGTAGCTGCGCCCCGACAGCACCACCGTGGTCCGTCCCGCCATCCGGCCAGCCAGGTACATGAGGGTCAGGGTCTTGCCGGTCCCCGGGGGCCCGTACAGCAGCAGTCCCCGCTTGAGGTGCCGGCCGGCCGCGAGCAGGCGGGCGGCGTGCCGGGAGAAGCCGACCGTGTGGCGCTCGATCCGCTCCAACAGGCCGGCGGGCAGGACGACGCCGCCCGGCTCGATGACCGGCAGCGACAGGAACTCCACCGCGCCGGCGCCCTCCCCCCAGGGCCCGTGCGGTGAGCCGAGCGTCAGGACCTGGCCGCGGTAGACGTTGTGCTCGATCATCCCGGCTCGCAGCGTCGCGAGGAACGCCGCCGTGACCTCGGTCCGGCGGGCCATGACCTCCACGACGACCTTCGGCATGCCGCTGTGCTCGCTGGGGCCGCGCACGAGCACGACGAGCGGTTCGGAGCCCTCGCGCAGCAGGTACAGGCCGTGTTGGACGCACGCGAGGACGCGGCCCACCCCGATCGGGACGTTGACGTAGTCGACGGGGCCCAGGCGCGGGGAGTGGTCGCCGCCCAGCCCCCCGTGTGCGGGCGCCAGCAGGTCGGTCAGCCCCATCCCGGCGAAGCGCTTCTGCTCGCCGGAGACGCCGAGCAGCGCCGCCTGGCGCGTCGGCTCGGCGAGCCACGCGTCGAGCGCCCGCTGGACGTTGGGGTGCTCGAACGTCGCCAGCTCCTCGGCGAGGATCGGCAGCCCCCGCGGATCGGTGCCGAGGTGCTCGGCGATGCGGCGCACGAGCTCGGGCTCCTCGGCAGGCGTCTCGCGACCCACCTGGTCGAGGAAGCGCTTGAACGCGGCGGCGAACTCGCCGGCCGACATCCCGGGGCTGTCGTCGCGCAGGTCGCTCATCGTCGGTCCTGTCGTGCGGGCCCGGGCGGGGGCGGCCGGCCCGGGCCAGGGTCCCGGATGACCGGCGACGCCGGTCCGGGTGGCGCCGTCGTTAGGCTTCGGCTATGCCCGCCGCTGCCCGCCGCGACGCCGCCGTGCGCCGCGCGCCCGCCCTCAGGCTCGCCGGCCGGCCGTGCCGCCCCGCGACGGTGGCCGGAGGATGACGCCCGACGACGTCCGCTACGACGACCGTGGCCTGGTTCCGGCGGTCGTGCAGCAGCACGACACCGGCGAGGTGCTCATGGTCGCGTGGATGACCCGCGAGACGCTGGCCGAGACCCTCGCGCGGGGCGAGACGGTGTTCTGGTCGCGCCGCCGCGGGAAGCGCTGGCACAAGGGCGAGACCTCCGGCAACACCCAGCGTGTCGTCTCCGTCGTCGCCGACTGCGACGCCGACGTGGTGCTCGTCGCGGTCGACCAGGGCGGCGACGGCGTCGCCTGCCACACCGGCGTGCGCAGCTGCTTTCACCGGCCGGTGACGCCGGGGTGACGGGGGACCTGTACCAGCCGTCGCGCTCCGACTTCGCCGCGCTCGCGGCCGACCACGCCGTCGTCCCGGTGTGGCGTGAGGTCCTCGCCGACCTGACGACACCGCTGGCGGTCTACGACCGGCTGCGCGACACCCCGGGGCCGACGTTCCTGCTCGAGTCGGTCGAGCGCGGCGAGCGGTGGGGGCGCTGGTCGTTCGTCGGGCTGCGGCCGTTCCTGCAGCTGCGCGCCCGCCACGGCGCGGTGACGCTGACCGGCGACGTCCCCCCGCCGGCCGTTGCCGCCGCGTCGTCCGGCGACCCGCTGGCGACGCTTGATGCGCTCGTCACCGCGCTGCGGACCCCCGACCTGCCCGGCCTGCCGCCGCTGTTCGCAGGGGCGGTCGGCTACCTCGGCTACGACATCGTCCGCTTCGTGGAGCGGCTGCCCGACACCGGCGTCGACGACCTCGGCATGGACGACGCGCACCTGGTGTTCCCGGGCCAGCTCGTCGTCTTCGACCATCTGCGCCAGCGCCTGCTCGTCATGTCCAACGTCCGCGCCGGCCCCGACCCGGCGGCCGACTGGGACGCCGCGGTCGCCGCCTCCGAGCGCCTCGTCGCCCGGCTCGCCGAGCCGGTGGCCGCGCCGCCGGTGGCGCCGCCGCGGGCCGTTCGCGTCGACGACGCCGCGGTGAACATGCCACGCGGGGACTACCTCGCCGCCGTGGAGCGCGCGAAGGAGCACATCCGTGCCGGCGACATCTTCCAGGTCGTGCCCAGCCAGCGCTTCGCGCTGTCCACCGACGTCGACCCGCTCGCCGTGTACCGGGTCCTGCGGGTGATCAACCCCTCGCCGTACATGTACCTGTTCGACCTGCCCGGCCCGGCCGGTCCGACACGCATCGTCGGCTCGTCGCCGGAGGCGCTGGTCACCGTCCGCGACGGGCAGGCGGCGATCTGGCCGATCGCCGGCTCGGCGCCACGGGGCGCCGACGACGCCGCCGACCGCGCGGCCGAGGCAGCGCTGCGCGCCGACGACAAGGAGCGCGCCGAGCACGTCATGCTCGTCGACCTCGCCCGCAACGACCTCGGCCGGGTCTGCGAGCTCGGCAGCGTCACGGTCGACGACTTCATGGACGTCGTGCGCTACAGCCACGTCATGCACCTGCGCTCCACCGTCAGCGGGCGGGTCCGCGCCGACGTGGGCGCCGTCGACGTCCTGCGCGCGACGTTCCCCGCCGGGACGCTGTCGGGCGCGCCGAAGGTGCGGGCCATGCAGATCATCGACGAGCTCGAGCCGACCCGCCGGGCGCTGTTCGGCGGCGGGATCGGCTACGTGGACCTCGCCGGCAACCTCGACCTGTGCATCGCGATCCGCACGGTCGTGTTCCGGGCCGGCACCGCCTACGTGCAGGCGGGGGCGGGCATCGTCGCCGACAGCGTCGCCGAGCGCGAGTTCGCCGAGACCCAGCACAAGGCCATGGCCCTTCTCGCCGCGGTCCGCGCCGCCGAGCGGCTCGTGGCGGCGGGCGACGCGACCCCCACCCCGGCAGGGTGACCCCGCGCGCCGCAGCACCGCCGCCGCCGTCGGGCTGACGGTGCTCGGCGCCCTCGTGGCCCTCGTCGCCGGCGCCGCCGGGTGGGTCGCCGGCGAGACCTCGCGGACGGTCGGTGGACTCGTGCTCGTCGAGCCCACGAGCACTCCCGGCACGGTCGTCGCCCCGGTGGTGGTCGCCCTCGCCCTGGCCGGACTCGTCGGCGGAGCGCTCGTGGGGATGCTGCGGGGACGCGGGCGCCGCGCCGCGGGGGTCGGCGTCGTCCTCGTCGGCGTCGCATGCCTGGTCGCGGTCGCAGCAGGCGCCGTCCGCGCCGTCCGGCTCCACGGCGCGCTGACGCCGGCGCCGGCGCTGGCGGGGCTGGGCTCCGCGGCCGTCGTGGCGGGCGGGGCGCTGGCCGCCCGAGGCTCACGCCCGCCGGCGAGCGCCCTCACCGCTACAGCATCGACGACCCACCCGACGACGACGAGTGGCAGCTCGCCGCCGACGACGACCCCGCCCGGCCCGACGGCTAACGCCGGGCCGGGCCGGGTACCGCCACCGCATACGCGGTCGGGGGGCCCGTCGAGTCGGAGTTGAACACCCAGGGCTGACCCCTACGATGAGCGCCCACGAGGCAGAAGGGACGGCTGGAATGCCGGGGTTCCTCGAACGTGCCTGTGACCAGGCGCGCGCCCGTGTCACCGCCGCGATCGGTGAGCGACCGCTCGACGACATCCGCACCGCGGCGGCTGCCCGCCGGCGGCCGCCGTCGCTCGCCGACGCGCTGAGCGGGCCGGGTGTCGCCGTGGTCGCGGAGGTGAAGCGCGCGAGCCCCTCGCGGGGAGACCTGGCGCCCATCCCCGACGCGGGGGCGCTCGCCCGGCGCTACCGCGACGGCGGGGCGGCGGCGGTCAGCGTCCTCACCGAGCCCCTGGCGTTCAAGGGCTCCCTGGACGACCTGGAGGCCGTCGTGGCCGCGGTCGACATCCCGGCGCTGCGCAAGGACTTCGTCGTCGATCCCTACCAGGTGCACGAGGCGGCCGCGGTGGGCGCCGCCGCCGTGCTGCTCATCGTCGCCGCGCTCGACGACGCCGCGCTCGCCGGGCTGCTGCGCGTCGCCGACGAGGCCGGCCTGGACGCGCTCGTGGAGACCCACACGCCCGCGGAGGCCGCCCGTGCGGCCACGGCGCACGCCGCCGCAGGCTCGGGCCGACGCCTGATCGTCGGCGTCAACGCCCGCGACCTCGCCACCCTCACCGTTGACCCCGGCCGCTTCGCCGCGGTGCGCGCCGCCCTGCCGGCCGGCGCGATCGCCGTCGCCGAGAGCGGGGTCCGGGGTCCCGACGACGTCACCCGGCTCGCGGATCTCGGCGCCGACGCCGTCCTCGTCGGCGAGTCCGTCGCCACCGCCGCCGATCCCGCCGCCGCGGTCGCGGCGCTCGTCGCCGCCGGCCGGCGCCCCGCAGGAGCCACCCCATGACCTCGACGACCTCGACGACCTCGACGACCTCGACCGACGCCGCCACGCAGGCCGGGCTGCCGGCCGGGCCGTTGAGCGGTCCCGACCCCAGCCACTACGGCCGCTTCGGTGGGCGTTTCGTGCCCGAGGCGCTCGTCGCCGCGCTCGACGAGCTCGAGGCCGCCTACACCGCCGCCTGCGACGACCCCGGCTTCGCCGAGCGCCTGCGCGGGCTCCAGCGCAGCTACGGCGGCCGCCCGACACCGCTGTACCTCGCCGAGCGCCTCAGCGAGCGCGCCGGCGGCGGGCGGATCTTCCTCAAGCGCGAGGACCTCGCGCACACCGGCAGCCACAAGCTGTGCAACGTCCTGGGCCAGGGGCTGCTCACCCAGCGGATGGGCAAGCGGCGGGTCATCGCCGAGACCGGGGCCGGGCAGCACGGCGTCGCCACCGCGACGATCGCCGCGCTGCTGGGGCTGGAGTGCGTCGTGTACATGGGGGAGGAGGACTGCCGGCGCCAGCGCCTCAACGTCGTGCGGATGCAGCTCATGGGCGCCGAGGTCGTCCCCGTGACCTCCGGCACGCGGACCCTCAAGGACGCGATCAACGAGGCGATGCGCGACTGGGTCACCAACGTCGACACCACCCACTACCTCATCGGTTCCACCGTCGGCCCGCACCCGTTCCCCCAGCTCGTGCGCGACTTCGTCAAGGTCATCGGCGTCGAGGTCCGTGCCGAGCTGCTCCGGGCCGAGGGCCGCCTCCCCGACGCGCTCGTCGCGTGCGTCGGCGGCGGCTCGAACGCGATGGGCCTGTTCCATCCGTTCCTCGGCGACGCGTCGGTGCGCCTGGTCGGGGTGGAGGCCGGCGGCGAGGGGCTCGACGGCCTCCGGCACGCCGCGACCCTGGCCGGCGGCAGCGAGGGGATCCTGCACGGAGCCCGCACCTTCGTGCTGCAGGACGACTACGGGCAGGTCCGGCCCACCCACTCGGTGTCGGCGGGTCTGGACTACCCGGGCGTCGGCCCCGAGCACGCGTGGCTCGCCGACACGGGCCGGGCGGAGTACCTCGCGGCCACCGACAGTGAGGCGCTGCAGGGGTTCCGCCTGCTGTGCGAGCTCGAAGGGATCATCCCGGCGCTGGAGCCGGCCCACGCCGTCCTCACCGCCATGCGGCTGGCGTCAGAGCTCGGGCACGACGGCGTGGTCGTGCTCAACCTGTCCGGGCGGGGCGACAAGGACGTCGACGAGGTCAGTCGCCTGCTCCAGCTACGAGGGGCGCAGTGAGCGAGGGCCCCCCCGCCACGCCGGCCGCGGCCGCGCCCGACCGTGCCGCGCCCGCCCCCGCGGGCGCCCCCCCGGCGTCGCCGTGGCGCCGACCCGCGTGGAGGCGGCGATCCGCGCGGCGAACGCCGACGGCCGGGCGGCGCTCGTCGCGTACCTGCCGGCCGGCTACCCGGACCTCGTCGGGTCCCGGGCATGCCTGGAGGCCGCGGCCGAGGGCGGCGCGGACCTGCTCGAGGTCGGCTTCCCTATTCCGACCCGTTGATCGACGGGCCGACGATCCAGGCCGCGAACCAGGTCGCGCTCGACGCGGGCTGCACGCCCGACGACGACTTCGCGATGTGCGCCGAGTTGACGGCGGCCGTCGGCGTCCCGACCCTCGTGATGACCTACTACAACCTCGCCTGGCACTACCGCGGCACCGACCGCCTCACCGCGTTCGCCGGCGCCGCCGTCGACGCGGGGCTGTCGGGCGCCATCCTTCCCGACCTGCCCGCCGAGGAGGGCGGCCCGTGGTGCGACGCGGCGGCCGCCGCGGGCCTCGCCACGGTGTTCCTCGCCGCGCCGTCGTCGTCCGACGAGCGGCTCGGGCCGGTGGGCGATCGCAGCACCGGTTGGGTGTACGCCACCTCCACCATGGGGGTGACGGGAGAGCGGCGGTCCCTGTCGGCGGCCGCCGCCCCGCTCGTCGAGCGGCTCCGGGCGCACACCGTCCGTCCGGTCGCCGTCGGGATCGGCGTGACGACGCGCGCGCACGCGGCGGAGGTGGCGGGGTTTCGCCGACGGCGTCATCGTGGGGTCGGCGATCGTGCGCGCGGCGGGGGAGGGCGGCCCCTCAGCCGTCCGCGCTCTCGTCGCCGACCTGGCCGCCGGCTGCCACCGCTGACCGCCCAGACCGCGGTGCCGTGGATCGCCCACCGATTCGGTGGGCGATCCACGGCACCCCGGGTCCGGGCTCAGCGGCCGTAGAGGTGGCGCAGGGCTCCCTCCAGCGTCGGGAAGGCGAACTCGTAGCCGCTCGCCTGCGCGCGGGCGGGCAGCATCCGCGCGCTCGTGAACAGCAGGCTGTCGGCGGCCTCGGACCCCAGCAGCAGGCTCGGCGCCAGGCGCGGCACCTTCAGCGACAGGACCGGGCGGGACAGGACGCGCGCCAGGGTCCGGGTGAACTCGCTGTTCGGGACCGGTTCGGGCGCCGACACGTTGAGCGCGCCGTCGAGGTCGTCGGCACCCAGCGCGTGGACGTACATGCCGACCGTGTCGTCGATCGCCACCCACGGCCAGTACTGCCGGCCGTCGCCGACGGGCGCGGCGCCGCCGAGTCGCGCGAGCCGGCCGAGCACCTTGAGGATGGTCGCGTCGAGGTCCAGGACGATCCCCGTGCGCATCGCCACGACCCGAAGGCCGGCGTCGCGTGCCGGCGCCAGCGCCGCCTCCCACTCCCGGGCGATGCCGGTGAGCAGCCCCGCGTCCGTGCCGGCCCCGCTGTCCTCGGTGAGCGGCTCGTCGCCGCGGTCGCCGTACCAGTTGCTGCCGCTCGCCGACAGCAGCACCCGAGGGCCGTCGTCCATGCGGGCCAGGGCCGCCGCGATCGTCCGGGTTCCCTGCACGCGGCTGTAGCGCAGCCGCCGGCGCTTGGCTGCCGTCAGCGGCCGCGGCTCGATCGGCTCGGCCGCCAGGTGCACGACCGCGTCGATGCCGCGCAGGCCCTCGGTGTCCACGGTCCCGCCGGCCGGGTCCCAGCGCACCTCGCCCGTCCGCGGGTCGCGGCGGACGAGCGGCACCACCGCGTGCCCGGCTGTGGTGAGGTAGGACGCCAGCGACCTGCCGATCAGCCCCGAGGCGCCGGTGATCGCGACGGTCAGGGTGCGCTGCGGCTGGCGGGCGGCCAGCGCCAGGTCGGCGGCGGTGCGGCGGTGGCGGTAGTCGAAGATGCGCCGCAGGCGCCGCCGCACGAGCGGCTCGGCGAGGGCGCCGAGCGGCCCGAGCGGCAGCCGGTAGGTGATCTCGTCGGACAGCACGCAGCGGCCGTCGGGCAGCGGGTCGAAGCCGTGGCGGTGCTCCCAGGCGGCGAACGGACCGGACCGCTGGACGTCGCGGAACTCCCGCGGCGGGTCGTAGCCGATGTGCTCGCCGACCCAGGTCAGCCTGGCGGGGCCGACGCCGGTGCGCAGGACGACAGGGGTGCCGGCGCGCAGGCTTGCGGCCGGCTGCACGGCCTCGATCCGTGCCCACGGCGGCGTGAGCCGCTCGAACGCCCCGGGGCGCTCGTGGTAGGCGAACGCCTCGGCGGCACCGACCGGCAACTCGCTGCGGACGACGAGGCGGGCCACGTGGGGCTCCTGACGGTGTGGTTCCTCCCCGCCTAGTACCCCTGGCGGTCCCCGGCACGCCTGCGCAGCGCGTAGTCGGCCCGGCACAGCCCCACGACGGCCAGCCCGTCGGTGATGCGCCCGTCGAGGGCCATCGTGACCGCGTCGCGCAGGGGAAGGCGCCACAGCCGCAGCTCCTCGGTGGGGTCGGGCTGGGGGGACCCCTCGGTGAGGTCCTCGGCGAGGAACGCCCGCCCGCGCTGGTCGGTGATGCTGTTGGAGGGCTCGACGGCGCCGAGATCGGTCCACCGCGCCGCCGTGATGCCGGTCTCCTCGCGCAGCTCTCGGGCGGCCTCGGGCTGCGGATCCCCGTCGAGCAGCCCGCCACCCTCCGGGATCTCCCATGACCACGCGCTCAACGTGTAGCGGTACTGCCCGACGAGCACGGTCGAGCCGTCGTCGAACAGCGGCCCCACCGCCAGCGCCGCGGCCCGCATGCTCACCACCCCGTAGATGCCCCGGCTGCCGTCGGGGCGCACGACGTCGTCCTCGCGGACGCGGATCCACGCGTTGGCGTAGACCTCGCGCGACGCCAGGGTGCGCCAGGGGCTGGGTTCCGGCTCGGCCTCCACGCCGTCGAGCCTGTCCGGGCGGCAGCCCCGACAACCGCCGCGCGGATGTGCACAACGGCGCCTCCGGTGCGGAAACCTGTCACAGGGCCCTGCCACGCTGCCGTCATGAGCAGACCGCGCGGCTGGACCGACCAGCAGCTCGTCGACGCCGTCGAGGCCGCCGGAACGCTGTGCGAGGTGCTCGAACGGCTCGGCCTGAGCAAGGGCGGGGCGTCGCTGGCGACGGTGCGCCGGCGCATGCTCGCACTGGGCCTGGACGAGCCGAGTCTGCTGCGCGCCGCCCGCTCTCCGGCCTGGGCGGCGGACCCCCACGACGGGGTCGCCCACGCCGGCGTGCGGCCGCGCTGGACCCCCGACGAGCTGCGCATGGCCGTGCTGGCGTCCACCTCGATGCGGGCGGTGCTGCGGCGCCTCGGCTACCCCGCCAGCGGCGCGGCCTGGTCGGTGGCCAAGGCCCAGATCCTCCAGCTGGCGCTGGACACGAGCCACTTCGGCCGCGACGCCCGCCGCCGCGCCGCCCGGTCCCGCCCCGACAAGCCCGCCACGGACCGCCGGACCTGGTCCGACGAGCAGCTCGTCGAGGCGGTTGCTGCCTCGACATCGTTGATGGCGGTCCTGCGACGCCTCGGGCTGCAGGCGAGCGGTTCCACCTACCCGGTCCTGCGCGAGAGGATCGCGGCGCTGGGTCTCGACACGTCCCACTTCAAGAGCAAGGGGTGGAACAAGGGGCTCAAGGTGACCACGCGCCCGGCACGTCCGCTCGCCGAGGTTCTCGTCGAGAACTCCCATTGCCACAGCACCCACGACCTGCGGCTGCGCCTGATCAAGGAAGGGGTGAAGCGCCCGGTCTGCGAAGGATGCGGTGGCACAACCTGGCGTGGCCTGCCGATGCCGCTGCAGCTAGACCACATCAACGGCCGGCGACACGACAACCGCTTGCCGAACCTTCGGATCTTGTGCCCGAACTGCCATGCTCAGACCGAGACCTGGTGTGGGAGAAATATCGGGAAGACGCAGCGGGAGGGTACGCTGTCCGCGTCTGCCCCGGTGGTGGAATCATGGCGAGACACGACGGATTCAAGTCCCGTTGCCGAAAGGCGTGAGGGTTCGAATCCCTCCCGGGGCACTCGGCAGCTCGACTTCGGCGAGCTGCTCGGGCTTGGCTAGACTCCGCGCCCGGTGGGCACCCCGTCGCCGGGGCACCGGTCGGGAGGGCCGTCGGGCATGCTGCGCGGCAACCTGCACAGACGTCTCGCCGAGGCGCGGGCGGAGGTCCTGCGGGCACGCGAGTCCCTGCGGATCGTCGACGAGCAGGTCGCCTTCCAGCAGGGGGTGGTCGACGAGGCCGAGACGCGCGCCGTCGTGTCGGCCACGCCGCTGGCCGACCGTGAGCGGCGGGAGGCCGAGCAGGACCTGCTGCGGCTGCGCCGCCACCGCGACGAGCTCGGCGAGCAGGTCCGGGCGCTCGTCGTCGAGCAGGACGAGCTCCTCGAGCGGCTGCTCGACGAGCGGACAGGAGCAGGCTGATGGGCACGACCGCGACTCCCGGTGAGTCCCCGGCCGTCGACACGATCGGGCAGGCGGCACCCGAGCGACCGATCCGTGTGCTCATCGCCGAGGACGAGGCCCTGATCCGCCTCGATCTGAAGGAGATGCTGCTCGAGGAGGGGTTCGACGTCGTCGCCGAGGCGTCCGACGGCGCCACCGCCGTGCGGATGGCGCGTGAGCTGCGTCCCGACCTGTGCATCCTCGACCTGAAGATGCCGGTCATGGACGGCATCCAGGCCGCCGAGCAGGTCACCAAGGAACGGCTGTCGGCGGTGCTCGTGCTGACGGCGTTCAGCCAGCGCGACCTCATCGAGAAGGCCCGCCGCGCCGGCGCGATGGCCTACCTCGTCAAGCCCTTCGCCAAGCACGACCTCCTGCCGGCGATCCAGATCGCGGCCGGCCGCTTCGCCGACCTGCAGGGCCTCACCGAACAGGTGGGCGACCTCACCGACCGCCTCGAGGCTCGCAAGCTCGTGGAGCGGGCGAAGGGCCTGCTCCAGCAGCACGAGGGCATGACCGAGCCCGCGGCGTTCCGCTGGCTGCAGAAGACCGCCATGGAGCGGCGGCTGGCGATGAAGGCCGTCGCGGAGCAGGTCGTGGAGCGCTACGAGCCCCAGTGATGTGGCGCCGATGTGGCGCGCGACCGGCGCGCACGCCGCGGTCGGTGGCCGCAGCGGCGCGGCGGGCTCGTCTACCATGCGCCCCGCGCCGAGCCGGTTCAGCGAAGCCCTGGGCGCCGCCGCTGCCGAAAGGGACACCGTGAAGACCGTCAACCGCACGCTCGTCGCCGTGCTGGCCCTGCTCGCCGTGCTCGGCGCCGCCTGTGGCGGGGAGCCCGCGACGGAGACGACCACGGCCACCGACGGCCCCGCCCCGACCGAGACCACCGGTGCGGGTGCGACCGAGCCCATGAGCACCGAGGAGCTGGGTCTGCTCGAGGGCGACCGCCTCGTGGTCGGCTCCGACATCGCGTTCGCGCCGTTCGAGTCGGTGCAGGACGGCGAGAACGTCGGCTTCGACATCGACCTCGTCAAGGAGATCTCGAGCCGGCTGGGGCTCGGCGAGCCCGAGTTCGTCAACGCGAGCTTCGACACGATCTTCACGCAGCTCGCCGCCGGTGACTTCGACATGATCGCGTCGGCGATCACGATCACCGAGGAGCGCGACCAGACCATCGACTTTTCCGACCCGTACTTCCTGGCCAGCCAGGCCCTGGCCGTCCCCGAGGGCTCCGACATCGAGGGTGTCGGCGACATCGAGGGCAAGCAGATCGCGGTGCAGGCCGGCACGACGGGCTTCGAGTACGCCCAGGAGAACTTCGGCGACCAGGCGACGATCGTGGAGTTCCCGACGTCCGAGGCAGCCTTCACCGCCCTGCGCTCCGGCCAGGTCGACGGCGTCTTCATCGACATCCCCGTCGTCAACGAGCAGGTGGAGAGCGGCGGGGTGGAACTGGCGGAGGAGGTCGACACCGGCGAGGAGTACGGCTTCGGCTTCCAGACCGACGACGACGCCCTCACCGACGCCGTCAACACCGCGCTCGACGAGATCATCGCCGACGGGACCTACGAGGAGATCTTCACGGAGTACTTCCCCAACGCCGAGGTGCCCGAGCAGTTCCAGGCGCAGGGGTAGCCGGCATCCGGCAGCGGTCGCGGAGGACTCGCGGTGGAGCAGGTCGTCCGGCTCTTCTTCAATCCCGAGCTCATTCTCCAGGCGCTGCCGCAGCTGCTGCGGGAGGGCCTGCGCAACACGCTTGTCATCAGCGTCGGGGCCACGGTCATCGGTGTCGTGCTCGGCCTCGGGCTGGCGCTCATGGGCGTCTCCCGAACCCGTCTCCTGCGCCTGCCCGCGCTCGTGTACATCGACATCTTCCGCGGGTTGCCGGCGATCCTGACCATCGCTCTCGTGGGCCTCGGGCTACCGACCGCCGGCATCCGACCGTTCGGCCGGAGCCGGTTGGCCTACGGCGTCCTGGCACTCGGGTTGATCGCCACCGCCTACATCGCCGAGATCTTCCGGGCCGGCATCCAGAGTGTGGACAAGGGCCAGATGGAGGCCGCTCGCAGCGTCGGGATGTCCTACATGCTGGCGATGCGCCTCGTCGTCGTCCCGCAGGGCATCCGCCGCGTACTGCCGCCGTTGACCAGCGAATTCATCGCGATCACGAAGGACTCGAGCCTGCTGTTCATCCTCGGCACGACGATCGGCGAGCGGGAGATCTACCGGGTCGGCCAGTCAGCGGCGCAGCAGACGGGCAACTTCTCGCCGATCGTCGGTGCCGGTCTGGTGTACCTGCTCATCACGATCCCGCTCACCCGCCTCGTCAACCTCCTGGACCGGCGCTTGCGGGAGGGCAAGGATGTGGTGGCCGAGCCGCTGCCGTCCGAGGCGGAGATGACCGGATGACCACACCGAGGGTCCAGCTGCGTGACCTGCACAAGCAGTTCGGAGAGCTGGAGGTCCTCAAGGGCATCGACCTGTGCATCGAGGCCGGCGAGGTCGTGTGCGTCATCGGGCCGTCGGGCTCGGGCAAGTCCACGATGCTTNCCGCAGATGCGTGCTGGTTCTCAGCTGGAGGCTCCGGCGGGACCGCCTCGGAAAGGGCGAGCCGGCGGCCCATCGAACCGGCCCCTGGTGAGAGCGAGCACAGTGAGGAAGCGTGCCGCGCCATCAACGAGGCCGTCGGGACTCGCTACCCGCCGATGGAGTTCGAGAAGGACGGCGAGTTCACACGATCGCTCCGCGCGCATCAGGAGATGGGTGGCGACCGTGGAGGTCAACAACACAGGCCGAGCCCATCACCAGCGGCGCCGCTCCCGAGGCGGACCAGTGCGAGATCGATCGGAACGTCGACATCCGTACTTCGGCCGAGCAGTCGAAGAAGGACTCGGGGCTGAAGACGCTGGAGGACTTCGACAAGCGTCTCGGCGTCCAGAACGGCACCACCGGCAAGAAGTCGGCATGAGATCGTTCCCCGGGTGAGATCTTCCTGGCACTGGAAGCCGGCGACATCGAGGGCGTGCTCCAGCACCTGTCGTCAACGGCCCCCGAGCCGTCAAAGAGCAACGTCTCCACCGGCGAGAAGATGGCTCGCCGTCGCCAAGGACAACACGGAGCTGCTCGAGGCGGCCAACAAGGCGCTGGCCACCGTGAAGGACGACGGCACGTACGACACGCTGTTCAAGGAGTGGTTCGGCGGTTGAGCCAATCCGACGCGACCACCGCCGGCACCGGAGATCGCGGCGGCGGGCGCGCCACCCCCGCGGATCTCGCCGCGGCGCAGCGCGATCACCTGCGGCTTCTTGTACGTGCTGCTCTGGCATGCTGGTGATCTTCGCGGCGACGGCCGCTGACTGGGAGACCATCCGGCCTTCAACGTTGAGATCATCAAGGGGATGTTCGGGTGGTCACGATGGCCGTGAAGAACACGATCATCTACACCGTCCGGTGGTCTTCGCTGCTGCTGGCGCTGATGCGTCTGTCCAGCATCCGCCCCTCCGCTGCGTTCGCTGGCGGCCTGCCGGCCCTGGTCGCGGATGGACCCCGAGGTCATGCTGTTCGACGAGGTGACATGGTGGGCTCGGCGCTGGACCCCGAGCTGGTCAAGTCGGCGGTCGTCCTCGACGTCATGCAGGCGTTTCGCATCGTGATCCCGCCGCTGACCAACGAGGTCGCCCTGATCAAGGACACCTCGCTGCTGTTCGTACTGACGACGACGGTGAGCAAGGAGCTCGTGACCGTTCAACGCCACACCGCTGACGGTCGTGGCGCTGGCCTCGCCATCACGCTGCCGCTGACCCAGCTCGTCGCCATGCTGGACCGCGCGGGTCGCGGCGTCCGCGATCAAGATGGACAAGAGTTCGGAGAGCTGGAGGTCTCAAGGGCATCGACTCGAGGACGGCGAAGTGGTGTGCGTCATCGGGCCGCGGGCTCGGGCAAGTCCACGATGCTGCGCTGCGTCAACCGTCTGGAGGAGCCGACCCCGGACGCATCGTCATCGAGGGCGTGGACATCACCGGCCCCGACACCGACATCGACAAGGTCCGCAGCCGCATCGGCATGGTGTTCCAGTCGTTCAACCTGTTCCCGCACATGTCGGTCGAGGCAACCTCACCATCGCCCAGCGCCGGGTCGCAAGCGCTCGCGTGGCGCGGCGCGCGGATCGTCGCGCACGCGCAACCTCGAACGTCGGCCTGTCGCACAAGATCAATGCCTACCCCGCCCACCTGTCCGGTGGCCAGCAGCAGCGCGTCGCGATCGCCCGCGCGCTGTCGATGGATCCCGAGGTCATGCTGTTCGACGAGGTGACCTCGGCGCTGGACCCCGAGCTCGTCAAAGAGGTGCTGGACGTCATGCGCGACCTCGCCTCGGAGGGCATGACGATGATGGTCGTCACCCACGAGATGGGCTTCGCCCGCGAGGTCGCGCACCGCGTCGCCTTCATGGACGACGGTGTCGTCGTGGAAGAAGGTTCGCCGCGCGCGCTGTTCGAGTCCAGCCACGCACCGACCGCCTGCAGCACCTTCCTGCCAGGTGTTCTAGGCGACGGCTCAGGTCTCCAGCACGAAGTCGGCGGCGAGCAGCAGGGCGATCAGCGGCCACTCGATCACCAGTAGACCAGCCGAACACGACGAACGCGATGGCGATCAGTCCGGCGAGATATCCCACCGCACCGCTCCCGTCGTGTCGCCGAGCGCAACCGACGGGCACTGTACCCGCACCAGCCGGCGCGAAGGACGGAACTACCCGAGCACGGCGCCCGTTGGGAGGGTGGTCGCGGCACGACGCCTGTAGTACCGTCCGAGCCGCGTGCATGGCGCCGCCGTTCCGGCGAGGACACGACCGACGCACCACCTTCTGGGGAGGAACGAGCCTTGAGCAAGAAGCTTTTCAGCATGTTCACGCTCCTACTGGCGCTGAGCATGCTGCTGGCGGCCTGTGGCGGCACGCCGGGCACAGAGGAGACAGAAGAGGCCTCGGGCACCACCGACGGGGCCGAGGCGGCGGGCGGCACCGAAGCCGCCGGGTGCGAGCCGGGCACCTACAAGATCGCCTACCAGGGCCCGCTGACCGGCGACAACGCCGCGCTCGGCACGAACATGATCAACGCCATCGAGCTCGCGATCACCCAGGCCAACGAGGGCGGTGAGCTGCCCGAGGGCGTGACGCTCGAGGCGGCGCGCTTCGACTCGCAGGGCAACCCCGACCAGGCGCCGCCGCTGGCGCAGCAGGCCGTCGCCGACGAGGCCATCCTCGCGATGGTCGGTCCGGCGTTCTCGGGCGAGACGAGGCGTCCGGTCCGATTCTCGAGGAGGGGCTGCCGTTCGTGTCACCGTCGGCGACCAACCCCGACCTGTCCCAGCAGGGCTGGACGTACTTCTTCCGGACCGTCGCGACCGACGCCGCCCAGGGTCCGGTGGCCGCGACCTTCCTGATGGAGAACCTCGGCGCCCAGAGCGTCGCGGTCATCGACGACTCCTCTGACTACGGCAAGGGGCTGGCCGACCTCGTCGAGCAGTCCCTCGACCGAGATGGGCGCCGAGGTCGTCGAGCGTGAGGGCGTCGAGGCCGGCCACAGGACTACAGCGCGGTTGTGGGCCAGGTCGCCCAGTCCGGTGCGGACGCCGTGTTCTTCGGGGGCTACTACCAGGAGGCCGGCCTGATCCGACGGCAGCTCGCCGACCAGGGCGTGCAGGACATGGTCTTCGTGTCCGACGACGGCGCCTTCGACCAGCAGTTCATCACCGTGCGGGCGACCGCGCCGCCGAGGGGTCCTACGTCACCTACCCGGGCGCCAACCCCCAGGAGGTCGACCCGGAGTTCTTGGAGGCCTACCAGTCGGCGTTCGACGCCGAGCCGGGCGCCTTCACCGTGGAGGCCTACCAGAACGCCCTGCTGGTCATCGACGCCATCAAGAACGTCGGCTGCGACCGGGAGGCCATCACCGAGTACATCCGCAACTTCGACGGCGAGATCTTCGGCAAGCAGATCGCCTTCGACGAGAACGGCGACATCGCCACCCAGGCCTACAACGTCTTCGTCGTCGAGGACGGCGAGTGGGTCGTCTGGAGACCGAGGTCGCGGCGGCGGGGCGCCGAGGGCGGCGAGGCCACCGAGGAGCGGCGACCGAGGAAGCCACCGAGTAGGTCGCTTCTCCCGCAGCGACGAGCGAGGGGTGGGCCGCCGGCCCACCCCCTCGCTGTCGCGGGTGCAACTGGCCGAAGGTGGCCCGTCGCGGCCGGGGGATCGACTACCATCTGCCGACCGCCGCGCGCCGTGCTGCGGCGCGGGTGGCTCGAGTTGCCGGAGGCGGGACTTGCCCGACTGCTTGACGAACACCGTGGCGCATCACCCAGGGCCTCGCGCTGGGACTGCAGTCCGGTGCGCTCTACGCCGTCATCGCCATCGGCTACACCCTGGTCTACGGGGTTCTTGAGCTGCTGAACTTCGCGCACTCCGAGATCTTCATGGTGGGCGCCTTCTCCGCCGCCTTCGCGGGCGGGGCGTTCCTGGGAGGACCGCGGCCCTCCAAGCGGCATAGGGCTGGTCCTGGCGTTCCTGGCCGCGCTGGCCGCGGCGATGCTGCTGGCCGGACTGGTCGCCGTGCTGATGGAGCGCGTGGCCTACCGACCCTGCGCAAAGGCGGGGCCCCACGGCTTGCCGCGCTGATCTCGGCGATCGGGGTGTCGTTGCTGATCTCCAACGCCGCGCGCATCCGCTACGGCGCCAACGCATTGCAGTTCCCGAACCTGCTGCGCACCGAGCAGGTGTTCTCGATCGGCGTCGTGCAGGTCAACAACAAGATCATCCTGACCGTCGTCGCCGCGATCGTGCTCCTGGGCTTCCTGGACTTCTTCGTCAACCACACCCGCACCGGCAAGGGCATCCGCGCGGTCGCGCAGGACGCCGAGACCGCCGGTCTCATGGGCGTCAACATCGACCGCATCATCGCGATCACGTTCCTCATCGGCGGCCTCCTCGGCGGCGCAGCTGATGCTGCAGGGTCTGGTCTTCGGCTCCGTCCGCTTCAACATGGGCTTCATCCCCGGGCTGAAGGCGTTCACCGCAGCGGTCCTGGGCGGTATCGGCAACATCCGCGGCGCCATGCTCGGAGGCGTGCTGCTCGGGATGTTCGAGAACCTCGGCACCCTGTGCATCCCCAACGGCACCAGGTGGAAGGACGTTCTCGCCTTCTCCGTCCTGGTCCTCGTCCTGATGATCCGACCCACCGGCATCCTCGGTCAGAAGGTGGCAGAGCGCGCATGACGACCTACGAAGGCGCAACAGCGAGGCTTTGAGCTGGCGCAACCGCCTGCGCAGCAAGCGCGCGCATCCGGCGCGTCTACCAGCCGCTGACGGAAGGCTGGCGCGACACCAAGCAGGCGTACGGCGGGGCGCGCAGCGGCGCCGGGAGCGGTTCGCCAGAGCCTCGCCGCTGCGCGCGCTCGTCATCTACGGCGTGCCGCTCATCGTCATCTACGCCCTGCCGCAGCTGCCGTTCGTGTCGGCGTTCTACCGGACGGTGCTCGTCGACCGCGTGGCCTTCTACGTCCTGCTGGCGCTCGGGCTGAACGTCGTGGTCGGCTTCGCCGGGCTGCT
>JAUJMQ010000033.1:6613-20838 GCA_030446775.1 Egibacteraceae bacterium | reverse complement strand
CGTCGACCCGAGCGGCAGCATGCGCTCGGCGAAGGCCGACGCCTCGGCACCGAAGCACCCGACCGGCTGCGTGGGGTGGTTGCTCTCGGGCGTGTCGATCTCCAGCAGGCGGACCGGGGAGCTCGCCCCGGTGGGCAACCGGCCGCCGGGCTCGTCGGCCCGCACCCACAACGTGTCCCCGTCGACGTGGCGCTCGACGACCGCCCGTTGGGCGCCGGCGGGCACGCCGGCCGGGTGCCCGGACCGTGGCCCGGCCGCCGGGGCTTGCGTCGACGTCGCGGGGCTGCCTGTCGGCGGCGTCGTGCCGGGCCGATCCGGCCGGCCGAGCCACCACGCCGGTCCGGCCAGCAGCAGCAGGGCCAGCAGCAGGCGCCGGGCCGAGCCGGGTCTCAGCACGTCATGGTCGCGTCGACCCCGCCGGGCCGGACGCCCCGTCGGCGTGGACGCCCCGAGCAGCTTTCGGTGGCGGCCTCGCCGCTGTCGTCGTCCACGGTGTGTCCAGTCGTGAGGTGGGCGGCGCTGCCGGCGTCGCCGACGACATCCTGACGGCTCGGTGTGACAGCCGGCCGCGGCGGACTGGGACGCCGGGACGGGCGCGCAACCGGGGGCCGGCACGCAGCGCCGGCCGGCGCCGGGCTCCCGCTACGGCGCGGCGGTGACCTCGACGCTCAGGACGGCGCCGTCGGAGGCCCGCGTCAGGCTCGTCGCCGGGTGCCGCAGCTGGTAGTCGGCGCTGCCGGGCGGCGTGTGCTCGAAGGACACGGCGCCGTTGACGTCAGTCTGCTGGCCGGCCACCCATGACCAGTCCGCGCCCTGCGGGCGGACGTACAGATCGACGGGTCCGTCCGCGACAGCGGCGCCTCCGGCGCTGCTGCTCAAGGTGCCCGACAGGGTGACCGGGCTGCCGGCGGGAGCCTGCGAGGCGGAGGCGGCGGTCGCCAGCGTCGTGGTCGCCCGAGCGTCCACGGCGTCCACGCCGCTGCGGTCGCCCGTCGTCGTCGTGGTGGCCTGGTGCCGGAGCTGGTACTCGACGACCCCCTGCGGCGAGAGCGGGAACGTGACGAGCCCGTCGCCGCCGGTCGTGCCGGTCGTGACCCGCGACCAGCTCGTCGTGCCACTCGGCCGCCGGTACAGCGCGACCGCCTTGCCGCTGACCGGGGTGCCGCTCACGGCGTTGCGCAGAGCGCCGCGCACGGTGACGGCCGTGCCGGGCTCGACGCTGGGAGCCGATGCGGATGACGTCAGCACCACCGGCACCGCCGCCCTGACGTGCAGGAGCTTGTTGGGGCTTCCGGGACCGGGGTAGCCGCCGAGTACTCCGGTCGTCGCGTTGGACCTCAGCGCGCCCGCGACCTGCCGCGGCGTGGCCGCGGGGTGCGCGGCGAGGTAGCGCGCGGCGGCGCCCGCGACGTGCGGCGCCGCCATCGACGTCCCGTCCATGGTCGCCGTGGCGGTGCGGGACCGGATGCCGGCCGACGTGACGGCGACGCCGGGGGCGAACAGGTCCAGGCAGCGCCCGAAGTTCGACCAGAACGGGACGGCGTCGCGACGGTTGGAGGCACCCACCGTGATGGCCCGACCGACTCTCGCCGGCGAGACGTAGCACGAGTCGTACGCCTCGTTGCCGGCGGCGACGACGACCGTGACGCCGTCGTCGATCAGCCGGTTCACCGCGGCGTCGATGCTGCGGGAGACCCCGCCACCGAGGCTGAGGTTGGCGACCGCGGGCTGCCCCCGGCGGTGGTGGCGCGCGACGAAGTCCAGCCCCGTGACGAGCGTGGAGGCGGGGAAGCGCCCATCGCAGCCGGTGACCCGCACCGGGACGATGCGAACCTCCTTGGCCACCCCGAACACGCGGCCCGCGATCGTCGCGGCGACGTGGGTCCCGTGCCCGTTGCAGTCACGGGTGGAGCGGCCGGCGACCGCGTCGAACCCCGTCCGGACACGGGAGCCGAACTCCCGGTGGCCGGCGTACACGCCCGAGTCCACGACGTAGGCGGTGACGCTGTTCGCAGCGGCCGTGTAGGTGTAGGTCCTGCTCAGGGGCAGCCGGCTCTGGTCGAGGCGGTCCAGCCCCCACGTCGGCGACGCCTGGGTCGTGCCGAGCCCCATGACGCGGTCGGCCTCCAGCGCGACGACCCTCGGGTCGGCGCGCAGCCGGTCGGCGGTCGCCGCGTCCATCGTCGCGGCGAAGCCGGTGACCGCCGAGCGATAGCGTCGCCGCGGGCTGATCGCGCCTCGATGCTCGCGGATGAGCGCGACGGCGTCCCGCCGGTTCGCCGTCAGGACGAGGTAGCGGTCGGCCAGCGCCCGGCCGCCCGCCGGCACGGAGGCCGGTGTCCGCGCGACGGCCGCCGTGGCCAGCGGCCGCGGCTTGCTCCTCGCCGCGAGCGCCCCCCGCGCGACGACGGGCTGCGCCGGCGCCCGGGCTGCGGCAAGTGGCGGGGCGGGGACCAACGCCAACAGCAGCAGCATCGCGAGCGCCGCGACACGACGATGCGTTGCAGGCGTGCGGCGGGCACCGGCCGCGGTGAGCGCAACGACGGGTGCGGGACGCATCGGACCTCCGTCAGTTGGCAGCGGCGACACCGGCGGGGGCCGGCGCGCCGAGGACCTGCGTTGATGTTCGGCCGCGATCCGCCCGGACCTGAGCAACTGGTCAGCGCCGCTTGCCGTGACGAGCCGGCGCCGCCGGTCGGCAAGCCCGGCGCGGTCGCGTGTGCCCGCACGGCGACCGGTCGACCGCTCGCCCGACAGCCGGGCCCGGGTCGGCGCCGGCTCGCTACACTCGCCGCCGAGGGCGATGGGGGGTCGCCTCGCCGCCGCATGCGATCGCGGCGCCGACGACCGCAGAGAGGTCCCCAGCACCGTGACGACGAAGAGCGAGCAGGTCTACCAGGTCTCCGTCGAGCGGCAGAAGGCCGCGCAGGCCGCCGGCAACTACGACCTGAGCGACCTTCCCGGCGGGCTGGCCGAGCCGGCCGTCGCCGCGCGTGTGGGCAAGGCGCCCAAGCAGGACAAGGTCCTCAAGGGCGGGGTCCGCTCGATCGCCGCGGTGGCCAAGCTGGCGCCGGGAGGCGCGTTGGCGGTGTTCGGGCGGCCGGAGTCGCGCTGGGCGATGGCGTACTGGCGGCGCACCGGCGGCGGCGCGACAATGACCGAGCTACTGTCCTACGCGCGCCAGCTCGTCGGCATGACGCCCAGCGGCGGCCTCGTCGTGTGCCTGTGCGGGCACGCCGGCCAGGGCCCGTGCATCCCGCTGTGGGCGCCGCGCGACGAGGTCAGCCTGACCGTGCAGCCCAACGACCTCGTCTTGCGTTTCGACGAGCTCGTCGAGGACTCCTAACAGACCCGTGCTGGACGTCGAGCGCCTGCGCGACCTGGCGCTGGAGCTCGCCGACGCCGCCGACGCCGTGTCGCTGCCGGCGTTCGGAGGGGCGGTGCGGGCCGACCGCAAGGCCGACGGCTCGTTCGTGACGGCCGCCGACCGCGCCGTCGAGGCCGCGCTGCGCGAGCGGCTCGCGGCGGCGGCACCAGACCATGCGGTGCTCGGTGAGGAGCAGGGCGGCGTTCTGGATCCCGCGGTCCCGACATGGGTGCTCGACCCGATCGACGCGACCAACAACTACCTGCGAGGCATCCCCGTGTTCGCGACGCTCATCGCGCTCGTCGTCGACGGCGAGCCCGTGGTCGGCGTCGCGAGCGCCCCGGCGCTGGGGGAGCGCTGGGACGCGTTCAGCGGTGGGGGCGCGCGTCGCAACGGGGTGCCGGCGGCGGTCAGCGACGTCGACGACCTCGCCCGGGCCCAGGTGCTGCACGGGGGGCTGGACTGGTGGCGGTCGGCACCGGGGCAGTGGGAGGCCCTCGGGCGCCTCGCCGACGCCGCCTGGCGCACGCGCGGGTTCGGCGACTTCTGGATGCACCTGCTCGTCGCCGGGGGCTTCGCGGACGTGGCCGTCGAGCGCGACCTCAAGCCGTGGGACGTGGCGGCGCCGCAGTGCGTCGTCACCGAGGCCGGCGGGCGCATGACCTCCTACGACGGCGGGTCACCGCTGGCGACCGGCGAGGCGCTGACGACCAACGGGCTGCTCCACGACCAGGTCCGCGCGCTGTTGCACGACTGAGGTCGACCGCGCCGCCGTGTGCACCGCCCGGCGCCGTCGCGACGCGCCCGCACGGCGAGCGGGACCTGCGCGGATCAGGCGCGCAGGCGCGCGACCTCGAGCTCGCACTCCTCGACGAACAGCTCGGCGTTGCGCAGGCGGCCCTCCATGCGCCGGCGCTCGTCGAGCACCGCCGAGCGGCGGCGGCCGACCGCCTCCAGCAGCGGCTTGGTCGTGCCGTCCACGACCCGCCGCAGCCGGCGGGGGACGGCGTCCATGCCGCCGCGGGTCTGCTCGGTGAACGCGTCCAGGCGCGCCTGCTCGACGTCGAGGTACTCGCCGTAGCGCAGGAGGTCGTCGTGCTCCTCGCGGGCGCGCAGCAGCGTGAAGTAGGCGGCGTCGTACTCGCTGCGGGCGCTCACGCCCGCACCGCAAGCGCCGGGCGGCTCACGCCTGCACCTCAGCGCCGGGCGGCTCACGGGCGGCCGTCGGTCAGGTCGGCACGGGCCAGCTCGGCGAACAGGTAGGCCTCGCCCAGGCACGCCTTCGCCCAATCGGCGAGGTGCAGCGACTCGTCGATGCCGTGCGCCCGCGTGTCGGGGTCCTCGACGCCCAGCAGCAGCGCCGGCACCGGCCGGCCCGGATCCGTGCTGAAGGCGGCGGTGATGTCGGCCAGGAACGGGATGCTGCCGCCGAGCCCCTGGTAGACGACCGGGTGGCCGTAGGCGGCCTCCAGCGCCGTGGCGGCCGCGGTGAACGCGGGCCCCGTCGGGTCGGCGAGGAAAGGCGCACCGGCGGCACCGGGGATGACCGTGGCCTGCAGGCCCCACGGGACATGGTCCTCCAGCCAGCCGCACAGCCGGGCGCGGGCGCGCAGCGGGTCCTGGCCGGGAGCCAGGCGCACGCTGACCCGTGCCCGCGCCGACGGCACGAGCGTGTTCGACGAGGTGGCGACCGCCGGGGCGTCGAAGCCGATCACCGTGGCGCACGGGCGCATCCACAGCCGCTCGAGGACGTGCGCTCCCGGGTCGCCGACGAGCTCGACGCCCGGCAGCATCCCGGCCTCGGCGCGGAAGCGCTCCGGGTCGAAGTCCAGCGCCGCCATCCGTTCGCGCTCGGCGGCGGTGGGCCGGCGCACGTCGTCGGCGAACCCGGGGATCGCGACGGCGCCGTGCTCGTCGGTCAGCCCGGCGAGAAGCTTGATCATCCCGCTGACCGGGTCGGGCACCGGGCCGCCGTACATCCCGGAGTGCAGCGCATGGTCGAGCGCCCGCAGCTCGACGTCGCAGTCCACCAGCCCGCGCAGCAGGTAGGTGATGGCGGGCACCCCCACCTGCCAGTTGTCGGTGTCGGTGACCACGACGACGTCGGCTCGCAGCAGGTCGGCGTAGCGGGCGAGGAACTCGGCGAGGTGCTCGCTGCCGGTCTCCTCCTCGCCCTCCACGATCACCTTGACGTTGACCGGCAGCGCACCGCGGGCGGTCAGCCACGCGTCGACGGCGGCCGCGTGGACCATCACGCCCGCCTTGTCGTCGGCGGCGCCGCGCGCGTACAGGCGGCCGTCGCGCTCGGTGGGATCGAACGCGGGCGAGGTCCACGCCGCCGCGTCGCCCGGCGGCTGGACGTCGTGGTGGGCGTACAGCAGGACGGTGGGGGCACCGTCGGCGTGCAGCCAGTCGCCGTACACCGCCGGGTGGGCACCGTCGACTTCCAACAGCCGGACGTGCTCCAGGCCGCCGGCGGCGAGCAGGTCGCGGACCGCCTCGGCGCTGGCGCGCACGCGCGCGGGGTCGAAGCCGGCGGCGCTGACGCTGTCGATGCGCACGAGCGCCTCGAGGTTCCGGCGATGGCCGTCCATGCGCTGCCGCAACGTGACGGCCACGTCGTCGAGTCCTCGCATCGCCTCAGAGTAGTGCGCGCACGCTCCTCGATGACTGCGATGGTGCCTTCTGACGTGGGCAGCCCTTGCCGCCAGTGTGCTCGCTGCGGCGATGGCGTCGCGCGAGTCGGAAAACAGGCGCAGCTGCCGTGACGGCGGGTGCGTGGCCACTGGAGCTGCGTTACGTCTACCAGCACCGGCAACCGACCGGCTGGGCGCGCCCCTGCGGAGCCGGACCGGTAGCGCCGCAGGACTGCCTTGGCGCCGCCGGGGTAGGTTGTCGACGAGCAGGAGGGTCCAGATGGGAGACGTCGCCTACACGTCGCGCGTGCGCCTGGAGCGCCGGTCCGGGCCCGACCGGGTGGCACGGCTGCCCGCGGGCGAGACCGTCGCCTTCGGGGTGCACGGCGCCGTCGCCGAGCACTACGGCGTCTCGGCCGCGGACCACGACCCCACTTCGACCACCTTGGACTACGTGGTCGCCGCTGCCGGTGGGTGACTGACCGGAACCTTCGGCGGTGCGCTGGAGGCCAGGGGAGTCCCCGCGGACGGCGGGCGGCTGACGTCCGAGGCGGTGGGGGAGATCGAGAAGGACGGGCGCGTCCTCGTCATCAAGCGCATCACCGTGACCTACCGCCTGTGTGTCGATCCCGGTGTGGACCGCGAGGCGATCGAGCGGGTGCTGCGCATCCATGCCGACAGCTGTCCCGTGTACCGCTCGATCGCACCGCAGATCGCGATCTCCACCGCGCTGGAGGTCGTCGAGGCCTGAGGCGCCGGGAGGCCGGCGGGCGTACCCGGGCGCCGGCGCCCGGCACCGCGGACCGATCGACCATGCCGCGCCGGGTTGACCGGCACCCGTGCATGGGTATGGTCGCCCGCAGTTGACACCGACGTCAACGTCAACGAGGCTGTACCTACGCCACCGTAACCACCGCCGAGGGAGCCCCCGAGATGACCGACCTGCTGACCCGGACGCTGCCCGCGCCAGCGGCGCCGCCGCCCGGCGTCACCGAGCCGGCCAGCAGCGTGTCCGGCAGCCTCTTCGACGACCTCGTCGTCATCGTCGCCCCGAGCACCGGCCGGTTCCGGCCGCTGGCGGACGTCGATGCCGTCGAGGCGGGCGCGCTCGTCGGGCACGTGACCGGTGGCCGTGGCCGCGCCGACGAGGTCCGCAGCCCCGTCCGCGCGGTGCTGCGCGACCTCCTGGTCCGCCCGGGCCAGCTCGTCGCCCGCGGTCAGGGCCTGGCGTGGCTGGGCCGGACGTGAGCCGCCCGGCGACTGAGGTGCAGGCGTGAGCCTCCCGGCGATGCAGGTGATGTCATGAGCGTCTCCCGCCTGGGCACCAGCGCGGTCCTGCGCGGCCTCGGGGCCGCGGTCCCGTCACGGGTGGTCACCAACGACGAGCTGTCGCAGCGCCTGAGCACCTCCGACGAGTGGGTCCGCACGCGCACCGGGATCGCGCAGCGCCACGTCGCCGACGCCGGCACCGCGACCGCCGACCTCGCCGTCGAGGCGGGGGCGCGGGCGCTCAAGTCCGCCGGGGCGGGGGAGGCCGACGCCGTCGTGTGCGCCACGACGAGCCCCGACCGGCCCATGCCGGCCACCGCCCCCGAGGTCGCCGCGAGGCTGGGGCTGCCCAACGTCGCCGCCGTCCGCGTCGACGGCGGGTGCGCCGGCGTCGTGTACGCGCTGGCGACCGGCGCCGGGCTGCTGGCGGCCGGCGTGGCCGAGCGGGTGCTCGTCGTCGGCGCGGAGATCATGACCCGCCTGGTCGACCCCGACGACCTCGGCACCGCGGTGCTGTTCGGCGACGGCGCGGGCGCGGTCGTGCTCGAGCGCGGCGACGCCGACCAGCCTGGCGCGATCGGCCCGTTCGACCTCGGCAGCGACGGCGACCTGGCCGACCTGCTGGCGATCCCCGCGGGCGGCTCGCGGCGTGCCGTGGACGCCGACGCGATCGCCGAGCGCGCGAACTTCATCCACATGGACGGCAAGGAGGTCTACCGCCAGGCGGTGCGCCGCATGGTGGAGTCCTCCCGCAACGTCCTGGAGGCCGCCGGGCTCACCGTCGACGACGTCGACCGCATGGTCGGTCACCAGGCCAATGCCCGCATCCTCGACGCGGTCGGCGACCGGCTCGGCGTGCCGGTCGAGCGGCGGGTGTCCAACGTGGCCCGCTACGGCAACACCTCCGCCGCCTCGATCCCGCTGGCCCTGGTCGACGCCGACCTGCGCCCGGGTGAGCTCGTGCTGCTCACCGCCTTCGGTGCCGGCCTGTCATGGGGCTCTACGCTGCTGACCTGGCCTGACCTCGCCACCTCCTAGCCCTCCACCCGATCCCACAGGAGATTCTCATGAGTCCGGTGTACGACCGCGTCAAGGAGCTGCTCATCGACAAGTTCGGCGTGCCCGCCGACGAGATCAGCCCCGAGTCCACCTTCGAGGACATGGACCTCGACTCCCTGGACCTCGTCGAGTTCGCGCTCGCCGCCGAGGAGGACCTCGGGGTGCGCATCTCCGACGAGGAGGCCGAGCAGCTGACCACGCTGTCGGACACGGTCGCGCTGCTCGAGGCCAAGGGCGCCAAGGTCAGCTGATGAGCCCGAGCACGCCGTCGCCCGTCCGGCCGGGCGAGCCCCTCGCCGTCACCGGCCTCGGGCTGGTCACACCCGCCGGCATCGGCGTCGCCGACAGCTGGGCCGGCGTGCTGTCGGGCGTCTCGGCGGCGGCCACCGACCCCGTCCTGGACGGCGTGCCGATCGACATCTCCTGTCGCGTGCCAGGGTTCGACGCACTCGAGCTGCTCGGGCGCAAGCACGCACGGCGGCTGGACCGGTTCGTCCAGCTGGCGGTCGTCGCCGCGCGCGAGGCGGTCAGCGACGCCGGGCTGGACCCGTCGACCTGGGACGGCGCCCGCGTCGGCGTGGTCGTCGGCTGCGGGATGGGCGGCGCGGCGACGTGGGAGGCGCAGATGCGCCGCCTCGTCGAACAGGGTCCCGACCGGGTCAGCGCGATGCTCATCCCGATGCTCGTGCCGAACATGGTCGCCGGGCAGATCGCGATGGAGTTCGGCGCCCACGGCCCCAACCTCGTGACCGCCACGGCCTGCGCGTCGGGGGCGACCGCGATCGGTGTCGCGCGCGACCTGCTGCGTTCAGGCGCCTGCGACGTCGTGCTGACCGGCGGCACCGAGGCCGGCATCACCCCGCTGTCGATCGCCGGCTTCTCCCAGATGGGTGCGCTGTCGACCCGCGTCGACGACCCGGCGACCGCGTCGCGCCCCTTCGACGTCGACCGTGACGGCTTCGTCGCCGCCGAGGCGGCCGGCATCCTCGTGCTCGAGCATCGCGCCGACGCCGACGCCCGCCGCGCCCGCACCCACGCGCTCGTCGCCGGCTACGGCGCCTCGGCCGACGCCTTCCACGCCACCGCCCCCGACCCCGACGGCACGGGCGCGGAGCTGGCGATGCGCGCCGCGCTCGACGACGCGGGGGTGGCGCCCGACGAGGTCGACCACGTCAACGCGCACGGCACGTCCACGCCGCTCAACGACGCCGCCGAGGCGCGCACCCTGCGGCGGGTGCTCGGCGACGCGTTCTCGGTCACCTCCACCAAGGGGTCACCGGTCACTCGCTGGGCGCCGCCGGCGCGATCGAGGCGGCCTTCTCGGTCCTGACGGTCGAGCACAACCTTGTCCCGCCGACGGCCAACCTCGACAGCCAGGATCCCGAGATCGACGTCGATGTCGTCGCCAAGGCCCCGCGCGAGGAGCGCGTCGACGTCGTCATGAGCGACAGCTTCGGCTTCGGCGGCCAGAACGCCGTGCTCGTGGTGACCCGGGCGTGACCTCCGACCTGACCCCGGCCCCGGCGTCGGTCACCATCGACGTCCGCGAGGATCGGCTCGCGCGCGTCCGCGCACTGACCGACCCCGGCACCTTCAACGAGCTCGGCAGCCAGGCCCGCCACGCGGTCCACGCGTTCGACATGCAGCGCAAGCGGCCCGCCGGCGACGGCGTCGTCACCGGCACCGCGCGCATCGACCGTCGCCCCGTGGCGTTGTTCGCCCAGGACCCGACCGCGCTCGGCGGGTCGTTGGGAGGCATGCACGCCGCGAAGATCACCCGCATCCTGGACCACGCCGCACGCGCGCGGACGCCGGTGGTGGGGCTGCTCGACTCCGGCGGCGCGCGGATCCAGGAGGGCGTCGCCGCCCTCGACGGCTACGGCGAGATCTTCCGGCGCAACGTGCTGATGTCCGGGCGGACGCCGCAGATCTCGGTGGTCCTCGGCGCCTGCGCCGGGGGAGCGGTCTACAGCCCCGCGCTGACCGACATCGTCATCATGCAGCGCGACCGGGCGCACATGTTCGTCACGGGACCGCGGGTCGTGAAGGCGGTGACCTACGAGGACGTGTCGCTGGCCGACCTCGGTGGCGCCGAGGTCCACGCCAGCGCCTCGGGCGTGTGCCACCTCGTGGCCGACGACGCGCAGGACGCGCTGGACCTGACCCGCCGGGTGCTGTCCTACCTGCCGTCGTCGTGCTGGGACCTGCCTCCGACCGCGCCGCCCGCCGACGCGCTGCCGATGCCAGAGGTCCCCACCGACCACCGGGTGCCCTACGACGTGCGCGGGGTCATCCGCGGGACCGTCGACGCGGACAGCTTCACCGAGCTGCACGCCCGCTTCGCGCCGAACGTCGTCGTCGGCTTCGCGAGGGTGCAGGGCCAGGCCGTCGGGGTCGTCGCCAACCAGCCGCTCGTGCTCGCCGGGTGCCTGGACATCAACGCGTCGGAGAAGGCGGCGCGTTTCGTGCGGATGTGCGACGCGTTCGGCCTGCCGCTGGTCACCCTCGTGGACGTGCCGGGGTTCCTGCCCGGCACCGGCCAGGAGGCCGGCGGGATCATCCGCAAGGGCGCCAAGCTGCTGTACGCCTACGCCGAGGCGACCGTCCCGCGGGTGACCGTGGTCCTGCGCAAGGCGTTCGGTGGCGCCTACATCGTCATGAACTCCAAGTCGCTGGGCGCCGACGCCGCGTTCAGCTGGCCCGGCGCCGAGCTGGCGGTCATGGGCGCCGAGGGTGCGGTCGACGTCATCTACCGCCGCGACATCGACGCCGACCCCGAGCGCCGGCCCGAGCTCGTGGCGCGCTACCGGGCCGAGGCGATGGCGCCGCACATCCCGGCCGAGCGCCTGTCGGTCGACGAGGTCATCGCGCCCGGCGACACCCGCTCCGTCGTCGCGGCGACGCTGACGTCGCTCGCCGGCGCGGTCGTCCCCGGCTTCCGCCACGACAACCTGCCGCAGTAGCGGCCGGCACCGACGGCGCCGCGAGGAGACCCCATGCTGCTGGACGGCAAGCGCCTACTCGTCACGGGGGTGCTCACGGAGGCCTCGATCGCGTTCGCCGTCGCCCGGCTCGCCCAGGAGCAGGGCGCCGACGTCGTCCTGTCAGGCTTCGGGCGCGGCCTGCGGATCACCGAGCGCGTCGCCGGGCGGCTGCCGCAACCCGCCGACGTGCTGGAGCTCGACGTCACCGACCCGGCTCACATCGACGTCGTCGCCGACCGGCTCGGCGAGCGCTGGGGTGCCCTCGACGGCCTCGTCCACGCGATCGGGTTCGCGCCCGGCTCGGCCATCGGCGGAGACTTCCTCGCGACGCCGTGGGAGGACGTGGCGACCGCCGTCCACGTGTCGACGTACTCGCTGGCGTCGCTCGCACGTGGCATGGCCAAGCTGCTGGCCGCCGCCGGCGGGGGGTCGATCGTGGGGCTGGACTTCGACGCCACGGTGGCGTGGCCGTCCTATGACTGGATGGGCGTGGCCAAGGCGGGGCTGGAGTCGTGCTGCCGCTACGTCGCCCGTGACCTGGGCGAGCAGCAGACCCGCGTCAACCTCGTCGCCGCCGGCCCGTTGAAGACGATGGCCGCCAAGCAGATCGCCGGCTTCGGCGACATCGAGTCGACCTGGACGCGGCGAGCGCCGCTGGGCTGGGACGTCGCCGACACCGAGCCGGTCGCGCGGGTCGTCTGCGCGCTGCTGTCGGACTGGATGCCCGCGGTGACCGGCGAGATCGTGCACGCCGACGGGGGCGCCCACGCGATGGGCGCGGACATCCGCTGAGCCCAGGCCCGGCCGGCGGACCGCCCCGCGGCGCGAGCCGCTTTCCCGACCCGCGCCGGGGGCCCGCCGACGAGCCGCTGGCGTGGGGCGACGACCTGCGGGTCGGGACGCTCGTGGACGCCTACCGCCACGGCATCTTCCCGTGGCCCAGCGCCGACGGGACGGTGTTGTGGTGGTCGCCGGACCCCCGCGCGGTGTTCCCGCTCGACGGGGTGCACGTGTCGCGCAGCCTGCGCCGCAGGCTGCGGTCCGGACGGCTGACGTGCACCGTCGACCGCGCCTTCGGCGACGTCGTCCGCGGGTGCGCGCGCCGCGGCGGAGAGGACACCTGGATCACCTCCGACCTCGAGGCCGCCTACGGGCGCCTCCACGACGCGGGGTTCGCTCACAGCGTGGAGGTCTGGAGCGCCGAGGACGGGTGCCTGGTCGGCGGCCTGCTCGGTATCGCCGTCGGCGGGGCGTTCACGGGGGAGTCGATGTTCTCGCGCCGCAGCGACGCCTCGAAGGTGGCGGTGGTGCACCTCGCGGGGCACCTGCGCGCCCGCGGCTTCCGGATCTTCGACGCGCAGATGCCGACCGCGCACCTGCGGTCGATGGGCGCGGTGACCATCCCGCGCGACGACTACCTCGACGCGCTCGCCGTCGCGGTGGAGCTACCGGTCACGTTCCGCTGACCGGCCCGGCAGGCCCGCACCGGTTCGCCAAGCTATCCCACGCAGCGTATCGATCGTCTATACCGAGCGTGCTGTCCACGCGACGGGCGCGTGGCGAGACGGGAGAGCGAGCATGTCTGGCACCAGCGCGACCGCCACCAACGGGCGGGTCTTCACCATCCTCGGGTTCGTGTTCGCCGGTCTGGCGGTCGTCATCCTGCCGATCCTGTTCGGGCCGGCCGGGATCGTCATGGGGATCGTCGGCCACAGCAAGGGCGACCCCCGCGGCAAGCTCGCGGCGATCCTCGCCGGCGTGGGGATGATCCTGGGCTTCCTCGTCGGCGTCGCGCTGCTCGCGTCGCTGCGGGGTGGCGCCGGCTACTAGCCACCCGGGTCGTCTCGCGGGGCTGGAGTCGCGCGGCGACGACGGCGCTGTCGTCGCCCGCGGCGCCGTCCTGCCACGCGACGGCGGACCGGCGCTGCGGCTGGACCCCGCGGGACGGGGCGGTCGTGGGGCGGGCGGTGACCGCGGCGTCTGGCGTGGTGGGGGAGGACGTCGGCTGCGCCGTTTGACCGTTCGCCGCGGCGGCGACGCTGCCGCGACCCACGGAGGCCGCCCTGCAGACCTTCCTGCCGTACCCCCACGTCGAGCGCGCCGCCGCGGTGCTCGACCGCGCGCGCCTGGGCAAGCAGCGCGTGGAGGTCCTGCAGATGCTGCGCGCCCTGAGGATCGAGGGCTACGGGTGGCGCTCCCACCCGGCGGTCGTGATGTGGCGTGGGCACGTCGACGCCCTCGTCGCCTACGGGGACGCCTGCAGCCGTGAGTGGCTGCGCCGCGGGCATCCCGACTCGTGCCAGGCGCAGATCGCCGAGTTCTCCCCGGCGCGGCGGACGCAGGGCGAGCTCGGCGCCGCGGGGCTGCTGCCCCCCTGGCTGGGCGACCCGGGCCTGCACCGCTCACACCAGTCGGCGCTGGTCCGCAAGGACCCCGGCCACTACCGGCCGCACTTCCCCGACGTGCCCGACGACCTGCCGTATGTCTGGCCCGACGCGGCTCCGGCGCCACCCGCGCCGCAACGGCCGTTCAGCGCGTGGGTCGTGCGGGCACCGGGACCCGAGCTGCTCGGCGCGTTCGTCGGGCATGGGGTCGTCGCGCTGGAGCCCGAGCCCGGGGCGGGACCGCGCGAGCACCTCGCGGCCCACGGCGTGCCCCGGCGCACACGCAAGCGCCACCGCGTCATCGAACGCTTCGTGGAGGGGATGCGACCGGGTGACCCGGTCGTGGTCCCGACCCCGGACGGACAGGTCGTCGTCGGTTGCGTGTCCGGCGGGTACCAGTGGCGGCCCGTGCCGCCGGGCCGTGCGCCGCTGCACGTGCGTCCCGTGCGGTGGCGGGCGTTCGTGCCGCGCGCGTCACTGCGCGACCCGGCGGTGCTACAGGACCCACAGCTCGTGTTCTGCCTGC
>JAUJMQ010000033.1:0-6513 GCA_030446775.1 Egibacteraceae bacterium | reverse complement strand
CGTCAGCCGGTCGTCGCCTCGCACGCCTGCAAGCGGTTCGTGCCGATCCCGCCGACACACCGGTCCCGGCCGGCGCCGCCGCGCAGGAGGTCGTCGCCCCAGCCACCGTGCAGGTAGTCGGCACCGTCGCCGCCGTCGAGCACGTCGGCTCCGGCGTCGCCGTACAGCCGGTCGTCGCCGGGGCCGCCGTACACGACGTCGTTCCCGCCGCCGCCATGCACCTCGTCGTTGCCGGCACCGGCGCAGATGACGTCGCGTCCCGACGTCGCGGTGAGCACGTCGCCGCGGTCGGTGCCGACGATGGTGCAGCCGCGGGTGTCGCCCCCCGCCGGGGCCAGGTCGACGACGTAGACGTCGGAGACCGCGTCACCGTCGCCGGGAGACAGGGTCGTGGCGGTGGACTCGAAGCTGACGCGGCCGCCCGCGGCGTCCAACGACGCCGCCGTGCTGTCACCGTCGGCGGCCCGGCCGGGGTTTCTCGGGGAAGCCCACAGCACGGCCCCGGTCACGAGGTCCTGCACGTACACGCGCCGGTAGGACGGCCCCGTCTCGGCGCCGTCGGCGGCTTCGAGGGTGAGGCTGTGGTTGATCGCGGCACGCCGCCCGCCGGCGGAGAGGTCTGCGACGCCGGCGAACGACCCGACGGCGACGGTCCCCGAGGGGCCGTTGGCGGGCGGCAGGCAGCGCTGCGCGCCCGTGTCGAGCTGGACGCTGCAGGGGCCGGCGTTGGAGGAGTCGTCGCTGGTCGTGTACGCCACCGATGCGCCGTCGCCGGCGACGGAGGGCGGCGCGACGTAGAAGTTGCGCGGCAGCGTCCGGGTCGTGCCGCCGGTCAGGTCGGCGACCACGGGCGACGGGAACCCCCCGTCGCCGGTGTAGCGGCCGTCGGCCGCGACGCGCGTCCCGTCCGCCGAGAGCGACGGCGCGCCGGCGAGCTCGCTCACCGTCGTCAGGCCGCCGCTGCGCAGGTCCTTGACCCGCACGGCGCCGCCCGACAGGAACGCGACGCGGCTGCCGTCCGCCGACAGCGCCGGCGCCTCGGCGCCCAGCGGCAGCGCGGTTCCGTCGGCCTGGGCCGACGCCAGGGTCACCGTTGCGGCGGCGAGGTCGCGGACGTAGACGTCGGCCTCGCCGTTGCGGTCCCGCGCGTCCAGAGGCGCGGGGGTCACGAACGCCACCGCGCCGCCGCCGGGCGCGAGGGCCGCACCGGTGCTGGCCACGGGGAGCTTGCGGCCGCCGGCGTCAACCGACACGAGCGTCAACGCGCCCGTCGACAGGTCCTTGACGTAGACGTCGGCGCGCGCGTCGGTGTCGCGCGGATCCAGGTTCGTCGACAGGCTGCCGAAGGCGACGCGGGTCCCGTCGGAGGACAACGACGGGCCGAAGCTGTCGCCGTTGCCCTTGGCGCCGTCGGCGCGGCCCGAGGCGACCACGACGCCGGCTGCGGCCACGGCCCCGTCTGCGGCCGCGGCCGGCCCGACCGCCATCGGCGCGATCAACGCGGCCGTCACGGCGGCGAGTCCCGCCGTGCCCGTCCGTCTCCGAATCCGTGCAGTCATCGGCATGCTCCGTCGGTCGGGGGCGCCAAGGTCACCACCGTGCCGAATACAGCGGGTAGCGGCAATGGTCCTTTCCGGTGGTCCCGGCTGGCCAGTTCGGACGGTTCTGGGAGGGTTTGGCCGGAGCGAGCTTGTGGCCGGGCAACGCCGGCCGACAGTGGTGTCCCTCATGCACCGGCCAGGGAGCGGGACGCGGAACATGCGACGGCGCTAGGCTCCCGACGCGTGTCCGTGACCGATCGCCAGCGGGGCGCAGGTCGCCGGAGCCGCACGCGTCATCCGCGCGCCGCGGGTCAGGAGGGCTGATGTCGAGCCGGATCTATACGATCACCGTCGACGCCGTGGACCCGGCGCGGCTCGGCGCGTTCTGGTCGCAGGCCCTGGCCTACACACACGGCTACGACCAGGGCGACGAGGTCGTCATCGAGCCGGCTGACGGCAACGAGCCCGCGTTGCTGTTCATCCGGGTCCCCGACGCCAAGACGGTCAAGAACCGCCTGCACCTGGACCTGGCCCCCGACGACCAGGATGCCGAGGTGGCGCGTTTGCTCGAGATCGGCGCCACGCACGTCGACATCGGCCAGGGCGACACGTCGTGGGTCGTGCTCGCCGACCCGGAGGGCAACGAGTTCTGCGTGCTGACCCCGCGCGGCGATTGACCGCACTGGCGGGGACAAGCTGAGCCCCACCACCGCGCTCCGGGTACCCTCAAACCCCTGATAATGTCCATTATGTAAAGCGGCGGCTGTCGACGCGCGCGAGTCGCCCACCCCCCAGGCCGACCGGGTGCACAAACGAGCGCATACGCACGAACTCGCACCCGCCCGGGCAATCGGGCCGGCGGCGGCGTACCCGGAGCGTCAGCGGCAGTAGTCGATGCAGACCGCGGTGGCGTCGTCGGCGAGGTAGGAGTCGGTGAAGCCGGACACCGCCTTGGTCAGCAGCCGCACGACCTCGGGTGCCGGGCGGTCGGCCGTGTCGGCCAGGTGCCGCTCGAGCCGTCGCGCCCCGAACTGCTCGCCGTCGGCGTCGGCGGCCTCGGTCAACCCGTCGCTGTACAGCAGCAGCCGGTCGCCGGGCTCCAGCCGCAGCGTGTGTGAGACGAACTCGGCGTCGGCGAACAGGCCCATCGGGACGTCGGGCTCGATGTCGAGCGGGCCGACCCGCCCGTCGCGCAACAGGTAGGCGAGCGAGTGGCCGGCGTTGACGGCCGTCGTCTCGCCGCTGTCGCGGTCCACGTGCAGGTACAGGCCGGTGGCGAAGCTCTCGCCCCCGAACATGTCGAGCACGGCCGTGTTGACCGCGCGCACCTGCTGGCGCAGGGACTGTCCCCGGCGGCGCGCGTTGCGCTGCGCCCCGACCACCAGTGTGCTCAGCATCGCCGCCCGCATCCCGTGGCCCATGGCGTCGCTGATCGACACCGTCAGCCCCGCGGCGTCGACGGCGTAGTCGAAGTTGTCCCCGCCGATGTCGTAGGCCGGCTCCAGGCTGCCCGCGACGCCGAAGTGCGGACCCGTGTGGGCGAGCACCGGCAGGAGCTCCCACTGCAGCTCGGCCGGCAGCTCCAGCTCGCGGCGGCGGCGGGTGACCTCGAACACGTCGGTGTAGCGGCGCGCGGCGACGATCACGTGCCCGATGCTCATGCCGACCGCGGTCAGCATCGTGCGGTCTGCGTCATCCGGCATCCGGGGCAGACCGACCTCGAGCAGGCCGAGCCGCTCGGCCCGCATCGTGACCGGCACGTGGGCACGGATCTCGTCGTCGCCGCCGACGACGATGAGCTCCTGCGCGCGGTAGGCCCTCCCGTGGGGCGTGCCCTCGACCGGGACGCCGGCGTCCGCGCCAGGGCCGTCGAGGACGAGCAGGCTCAGCACCGCCTCCTCGTAGTCGACCAGCCACAACCGCACCGAGAACGCCCCGAGCGCGTCGGCGAGCTGGCGTTCGACGACGCCGAGCAGCTCGTAGGGCGGTGCGGCGTTGAGCTCGACGACGAGGCGGCCGACGGCGCCCGCGGTCCGCTCGCTCCGTCCCGTCACCCGCGGCGCCGGACGGCGGCGCCGAGGACCCACGCGCCCCCCGCGTGCTCGACGAGTCGGTCCCCGACGTCGAGGCCGTGCCGGCCGAGCTCCGCGACGAGCTCGGCGGTGTCGAAGCGGTCCTGCCGCGGGTGCGCGGTGAGCACGACGAGCGGCAGCGAGTTGGTGGCCCGGCGCGTGAGCTCGCTGAAGTACAGGCGCCCGCCGGGCCGCAGCACGCGGGCCACCTCCGCCACCGCCACCCGCCACCGCCCGACGTGATGCAGGGTGTGGTAGTCGAAGACGCCGTCGACCGACGCGTCGGGCAGGTCCAGCCGGGTGGCGTCGCCGACGCTGAACGAGACCACCCCCGCCGGCAGCCCGTCGACGGCCGCGGCCGCACGCTGGACCGTGTCCGGATGCACGTCGACGGCCACGACCGTGCCGGCGCCGAAGGCCTCGACCGCGAGCCGGGCGCCGACGCCCCGCCCGCAGCCGATCTCCAGGGCCGCTCCCCCGTCGAGCCCGCCACCGAGGCGGCGCAGCGTCGGCGCTTCGTAGCGGCGCTGGATCGCCGCGCGGGCGCCCGAGCCGACCCACACCGGGTCGAGGTCGACGAGGGGCTCACCGCGCCGCCCCGCCCAGCCGAGCACGGCGCCTGCCGCCGCTCCCGTGCCCGCCGCAGCCCAGCCGCGAACTCCCACAGCGCTGCTCCTGGTCGGTCGTGGTCGGCCGTCGGCCGGCCGTCCACGGTAGCGTTGCGGCAGTGAAGCAGAACGCGCTGTGGCGGCTGGTGGCGGCGGCGCTGTCCGAGCCGGACGACGCAGCCGCCCGCCGTCACCTCGACACCTTGGCCGCATCGCCGACCGTACCGGTGCTGTCCCTCGCCGCCAAGCTGTGCCGCAGCGCCCGCGCTGACGAGCGCCGGGTCGGCGCCGGGCTCGTCGATGCGCTCCTCGACGCCCGGCCGGACCTGGTCGAGGGCCCGGCGCTGCGCGAGGCCCAGGCCGTGGCACGCACCCGAGCCTGACCCTCGCGCCGCTCGGGCCGTCAGTGCACCGGCAGGCGGGCGACCTCGTCGGCGCCCGCGCGCAGCGCGGCGAGCCGGTCGGCCAGCGTGTCGAGCGCCGACGGCGTCGCCGTCGCCGCCGTCGCCGACAGCTCCAGTGCCGTGGCGGCGGCCGCGTCGAGTCCCGCGACGACGCTGCGCACCTCGGCGGCGTCGACCGACGCGGCGGCCGCGAGCCGCGCTGCGCTGTCGCGCTGGACGCGCACCGCTTCGCCGTCGCGCTGGCTGTCGTCCAGCAGGACCGTCGCCCGCCGGCGTGACGCCTTGAGCGCCGCCTCGACCTCCGCCTGAGCCCGCGCCGCGGCCTCTCCCGAGACGGCGCGATGCCAGGCATGCAGCACGGCCGCGTCCACGTCGGCGGTCATGTCGGCCAGCTGCTCGCGCAGCGGACCCGCTGCGGTGGCCTCGACGGCGGCGACGAACCGTCCCCTCGCCGCCATCGCCGCGGTGACCAGCCCGCTGTAGGGCCGGCGCAGCCGCGACGGCTCGACCACTGTGACGGTCCGCCGCCGGCCGCGAGCGCGCCCGGCCGGCAGGCGCAGCGGCGCCGGCCGCCGGCCGCCGGCCTGCAGCCACAGCGCCAAGCCGAGGCCCGTGACCAGCCCGCCGAGGCCGAGCACGGGAGCCATGAACAATCCCGCCAGGACGGCGACCGTCGTGGCGAGCGGTCGCACGGGCAGGACCTGCCGCGCGAGCAGGTACCCCAAGCCGAGCGTCGCCAGCACGGCGAACGTGACGAGGGTGAGCAGGGCGACGACGAGCGCCTCGAGCATCTGCGGCCTCCTCCGGCTGGCGGCCGCCGATCATCGCATCCGCAGCCCGACCGCGCTGCCCTCCCTGGCCCCACGCGTTCGTTCTGATCGGTTTCCGATGCGGCACGGATCTCCAACAAGCCCGGGGGCGGGGTGAGGGGCGCGCAGGTGGCGGCCTAGTCTTGGCCGGCCGGATCGCCGCGACGAGGAGCCGCCGATGACCGCCGAGGACGACGCCCTGGCCGAGCTGCGCGACCGCGACGCGGTCGGCCGGCTGCACGCCCGCGACGCCAGCCTGTGGTCCGACGACCCCTCGCACCGCGAGGTCGCCGCCAACCGCCTCGGCTGGCTCGACGTCGCGTCGGCGCCGCAGGGGTGGGTCCAGCGCCTCGGAGACCTCGCAGCCGGCGTGGCCGCCGCCGGCATCGACCGCGTCGTCCTGGCCGGGATGGGCGGCTCGAGCCTCGCTCCGGAGGTGTTCGGGGCGCTGTTCGGCGGCGAGGGCCGGGGTGCCGAGCTCGTCGTGCTCGACTCGACCCACCCGGCCGCCGTCCGCGCCGCCCTCGATGATGCCGATCTGTCGCAAACGCTCGTCGTGGTGTCGAGCAAGTCCGGCACCACCGAGGAGACGCGCTGCTTCGCCGCGCACGCCGCCACGCTGGTGCCACCGGAGCGGCTCGTCGCAGTCACCGACGGCGGCTCGCAGCTCGAGACCCAGGCACGCGACGCCGGCTGGCGGGAGGTGCTGGACAACCCTCCCGACATCGGTGGGCGCTACTCGGCGCTGTCGTACTTCGGGATGCTGCCCGCCGCGCTCGTCGGCGTCGACCTCGACGTCATCTGGACGGGTGCGGGCCGGATGCTCGCCGCCTGCCGCGCCGCGCCTGGCGACAACCCCGGCGCGCGGCTGGCGGCGTTCCTCGCAGCGGCGCACCGCCAGGGTCGCGACAAGCTCACCCTGCTCGCCCCCACCGCGCTCGCGCCGCTCGGCGACTGGGTCGAGCAGCTCGTCGCCGAGTCGACCGGCAAGTCCGGCACCGGCATCGTCCCGGTCGTCGGTGAGCCGATCGGCGCCACCGAGGTCTACGGCGACGACCGTGTCTTCGTGGCGCTGCGCC
>JAUJMQ010000032.1 GCA_030446775.1 Egibacteraceae bacterium | reverse complement strand
GGCTCGAGGTCGGCGGGCTCGTCGGTCGCCCGGCGAGCCGCAGCCTCGACGAGGCCGATCTGGTCGCGCACCGCCTGACGGCGACCCTCGTCGGCAGCGCCCTCGCCGACGTCGCGCAACAGCCTCAGCAGAGCCGTCATCACCGTCGGCTCCGCGGCGCCGTAGCGGCGGATCTCGCCGCACACACCGCCGAGCAGGCTGTCGAACGCCACACGGCGGACCACCAGCCGCACCCGCCCCTCGTCGTCGCGGCCGACGAGCGGCCCCAGCGGGCGCTCGGCGAGCCGCCGCAGCAGCACGGCCAGGCGGGCGAGCGAGTGGACCGCGGTCGTCGGGTCGTTCACGCCCGGCGACAGGGCCTTGACCGCGATGTCGGTGAGCTGACGGAGCCCGAACGCAACGTCCTGCTGCATCGTCCGCTCGGACCCGATCGTGACCGCGTGGTTGACGTTCTCGACGAGTGCGGCCGGATTCGCCCGTCGCGTCGAGGCCGCGTCCGCCGGCCAGCACCACGCCACCGGCCCGCCCTCGACGACGGCGTCACCGACCCGCGGGTCGAGCTCGAACACGAGGTCGTGCTCGGCCGCCAGCCGCACGAGCGGTGGGCACGACACCGACGTGAGGAAGCCGGAGCGCCGCGCGGGCACGGCGACCGCATGTGCCGGCGGACACGCGGCCGGCGGCGGGCCGCTGTCGGCATCCTCGCCGTCGATCGGGTGGACGCGGTCGATGACGTCAACGGTGTCGATCTGCACGTCCTGCATCATGGTGTCGACGCGGATCTCGGTGGTGATGTGGTCGATGAAGTACACGAGCGCCGCGACGCTGGCGAGCGCCAGCAGGAACGCGACGCTCACGGCCACCTGCGGCACGAACTCCGGAGCGTCGGCCTCGCCGGCGCGGATGGTGCGCAGCACCGTCAGGCTGTAGGCGAACGTCGACATGAACACGGCGAGCACGACCTGGTTGCCCCGGTCGCGCAGGAAGGTCCGCAGCAGCCGCGGCGAGAACTGGCTCGAGGCCAGCTGCAGGGTCACGACGGTCAGGGAGAACGTCAGGCTGGTGACGGTGATGACCGACCCGGCGACGGCCTGCAGCATGCCCCGGGCGCCCTCGGCCCCGCCGCTGAACACGATGCCGGCCACCACCGAGCCGCGGGGCACCTCGACCCGGGTCAACACGACCGCGAGGGCGAGTGAGGCCAGCACCGACATTGCGGGGATGAACCACAGCGAGGTGCGGATCTCCTCGACGGCGGCGCCGGGCTTTGGGCTGTTCACGGGAGCGGCGACGGCCGGAGCGCAGGTGAGACCATGGCTCCAGGGTGCCCCACGCCGGGCCCGGACACCGGCAGGCCGCGCCGGCACCGTCGGGCGTAGCGAGCGCACCCGGGGGCAAGGCTGCCGCGGACCGCCACGTACAGGAGCCGCACGTCCATGCCCTCGAACCGCCGCAGCCACGGACCGCTCGTCGCCGCCGACGGCACCACGACCTTCCGGGTGTGGGCGCCGCACGCCGGGGGCGTCGAGCTGGTCGTGTCCGACCGCAGGCAGCCGATGGATCCCCAGCCCCATGGCTGGTTCCAGCTGCGGACCGAGGCGGGCCACGGCGACGACTACGGTTTCCGCCTCGACGGCGGCGAGGTGCGGCCCGACCCGGCGTCGCGCTGGCAGCCCGGCGGCGTCCACGGCCGCTCCCGTGTGGTCGACGCGGCGTCGTTCGGCTGGTCGCCGGGCGAGCGCACCTGGCGGGCCGCGCCGCTGGGCGCCGCCGCGATCTACGAGCTGCACGTCGGCACGTTCACGCGCGAGGGAACCCTCGCGGCGGCCGCCGAGAGGCTTCCCGCGCTGGTCGAGCTCGGGATCACCCACGTCGAGGTCATGCCGGTCAACGCGTTCAACGGCACCGCCGGCTGGGGCTACGACGGGGTGGCGTGGTACGCCGTCCACGAGCCCTACGGCGGGCCGACGGCGTTCGCGGCGTTCGTCGACGCCGCCCACCGCGCCGGTCTCGCCGTGGTCCTCGACGGCGTCTACAACCACCTCGGCCCCAGCGGCAACTACCTTCCCGAGTTCGGGCCGTACCTGACCGACCGCTACCGCACCCCGTGGGGCGAGGGGCTCAACCTCGACGGCCCCGACAGCGACCCGGTGCGCGACTTCATCGTCGGCAGCGCGCTGGCGTGGCTGGGTGACTACCACGTCGACGGGCTGCGCCTGGACGCCGTCCACGGGCTGATCGACACCTCGGCGGTGCACGTGCTCGCCGAGCTCGCCGACGCCGTCGACGCGCTGTCGACCCGGGTGGGGCGGCCGCTGCAGCTCGTGGCCGAGAGCGACCGCTGCGACCCGCTGACGGTCACCCCGCGGGCGGCCGGCGGCACCGGCATGGACGCGCAGTGGGCCGACGACCTGCACCATGCGATCCACACCACCGTGACCGGCGAGCGCGACGGCTACTACCTGGACTACGCCGGGCTGCCCGACGTCGCGGCGGTCTATCGCAGCGGGTTCCTGTATGACGGCCACTACTCGGTCCACCGCAGGCGCAGCGTCGGCGCCCCGCTGGGCGACCGTCCGGGATGGCGCCTGGTCACGTGCGCGCAGAACCACGACCAGATCGGCAACCGCGCCCGCGGTGACCGCCTCGTCACGCTGGTCGGTCCCCAGCTGGCCAGGGTGGCGGCGGTGCTGGCCTGCGCGGCGCCATCGGTGCCGCTGCTGTTCATGGGGGAAGAGCACGGCGAGACCCGCCCATTCCAGTACTTCACCAGCCACCCGGAGCCGGAGCTCGCCGAGGCCGTCCGCACCGGCCGCCGGGAGGAGTTCGCGTCGTTCGCGTCCTTCGGCCGGGCCGAGGACGTCCCCGACCCCCAGGACCCCGCCACCGTCGAGCGCAGCCGCCTGGACCGGGCCAGGGCGGACACGCCGGAGGGCAAGGCGTGGCGAGAGCTGTACCGCGACCTGCTCGAGCTCCGCCGCACCGAGCCGGCGCTCGGCAACGGGCGGCGCGACCTCGTCGACGTCCTCACCGTCGACGACGAGGTCCTCGCGCTCGTCCGCCGTGACGACGGCGGCTCGGCGGTCCTGCTCGTCGCCAACCTGTCGGCCGACCGGCGGGTGCTGGCGCTTCCCGACGGCACGTGGCGGCGGCTGCTCGACACGGCCCGGCTCGACGGTGACGAGACCGCGCCGCAGGGCGAGCGCGAGCTCGCCGTCGCGCCGCGCTCGGCGTCGCTGTGGGCGACCGGCGTCGATGACCGTGCCGTGACCTACCGGTAGCCTCGGCCGTCGTGCAGCCCTTCGTCGTCCACGCCCACTTCTACCAGCCGGAGCGCCTCAACCCCTGGACGGGTGCGCTGGATCCCGAGCCGTCCGCGGCGCCCGACCGCGACTGGAACGAGCGCATCCTGCGCCAGTGCTACCGGCCGAACGCGACGGCCCGGATCTTTGACGGGACCCGCCGGGTCGAGCGCATCGTCAACAACTACGAGCGCGTCTCGTTCAACTTCGGCCCGACGCTGCTGTCGTGGCTGGAACGCCACGACCCGCGCACCTACGGGCGGGTCCTGGACGGCGACTGGCGCAGCGCGGTCCGCCTCGGACACGGCAACGCGCTCGCCCAGGCCTACAACCACATGGTCCTGCCCCTGGCGAGCACCCGCGACCGGGCAACGCAGATCCTGTGGGGGCTCGCCGACTTCCGCCACCGCTTCTCGCGCGAGGCGGAGGGCATGTGGTTGCCCGAGACGGCCTGCAACCCCGGCGTCGTGGACGCGCTGATCGACGCCGGGGTGCGCTACACCGTGCTCGCCCCCCACCAGGCGGCGCGGGTGCGCCACCGGGGCGGCGGGTGGCGCGACGCCGCCGGCCACCTCGACCTCGGGCGGGCGTACCGTCACGCGCACTCCGACGGGTCGGACCGCAGCCTGGCGGTGTTCTTCTACGACGGCGGCCTCGCGCAGGGGCTCGCCTTCGACCCCGCGACGGCCGACTCGGGCGTGCTGCTCGAGCGTCTCCAGGCCTCGGTGCCGCGTGCGGGGGGTCTGGTGCACGCGGCGCTGGACGGTGAGACGTTCGGACACCACCATCCGTTCGGCGAGCTGGGGTTGGCCTACGCGTTGTTCTGCGCCGCCGAGCAGCGCGACATGGCGCCGACGAACTACGGCGCCTGGCTGGCCGAGCACCCGCCCGTCGACGATGTCGAGGTCGTCGGCGGGGAGGGCACGGCCTGGAGCTGCGCCCACGGCGTCGGACGGTGGCAGCGCGACTGCGGCTGCGCGACCGACAGCCTGCCGGGCTGGAACCAGGCCTGGCGCACCCCCCTGCGAGCGGCGCTCGATGTCGTGCGCGACGCCGCCGCCGACGCCTTCACCGACCGCGGCGCGGATCTGCTGCGTGACCCGTGGGCGGCGCGCGACCGCTACATCGACGTGCGGCTCGGCGCGCGCGAGCCCGCCGAGTTCCTCGACCGGATGGCCGTGCGCAAGCTCAGCGACGCACAGACCGTCGACCTGTGGACGCTGCTGGAGTCGCAGCGCAACGCGATGGTGATGTACACGTCGTGCGGCTGGTTCTTCGCCGACGTGTCGGGCATCGAGACCGTCTACGTCCTGCGCTACGCCGGCCGCGTGCTCGACCTGCTCGGCGAGCTGGGGGTCGCCGTCCCCCGCGACGAGGTCCTGGGCGTGCTGGCCGAGGCGCGCAGCAACAAGCCGGGGGTGGGCAGCGGCGCCGACGTCTGGCGCGCGCACGTCGACACGTCGGTGGTCACGCCGACCCGGGTCGCCGCGCACACGGCGCTGCGCGGCCTCGTGCGGTCCCTGCCCGACCGCGAGGAGGCCGGCGGGCACCTCGTGACGCTCGTTGACCACCGCCGCGACCAGCGCGAGCGGCTTGGGTTGAGCACCGCCCGCACGATCGTGACCGCACGCGCGACGGGGCGCCGTCACGACTTCCTCGTCGCCGCGGTGCACCTGGGCGGGCTGGACTTCCACGGCGTCGTGACGCCCTTCCCCGGCGAGCGGGCGTACGCCAGCGCGGTGTCGCAGCTGTGGACGGCGTTTCCGACCGCGCCGCTCGCGCACCTGCTGCGCCTGGTGGGAGAGCTGCTGCCGGGCGACGAGTTCGGGCTGAACGCCGCCCTGTACGAGGGCCGCCAGGAGGTCGTCGGTGCGGTCTTCAGCGAGCTCAACGCCCGCTTCACCGAGCAGTACGCCCGCCTGTACCACGACCACCGGCGCATCCTGGAGATGCTCAGCGCAGCCGGCTACGAGCTGCCGCGCGACCTCCGCGCAGCCGCGGAGCTCACGCTGTCCGCTGAGCTCGAACGCCACCTGCGCGCCGCCGCCGGCGCGGGCGACCGCCCGGAGGCGTTCCGGGCGATCAGCGCGACCCTGACGCAGGCGCGGGCGCAGGGCTACCAGCTCGACGTCGGTCCGGTCGAGGCGGCCCTCACGTCGGCGGTGACGCAGGCCGCGTGCAGCGCGGCGCGGGCGCTGCGCAGGTCCGACGTGGACACGATCCGGCGTTGGTTGGCGCTCAGCAAGGACCTCGGGGTCGACGTGGACCTGTCCGCGGGACAGGACTGCCTCTACGAGGTCGCGGTGCGGGCCCGCGCCGGTCGGCTGAGCCCCGACGAGGTCGAGACCGTGGCCGGGCTCGGCCTCCTGCTGGGTCTGTCCCCCGTGGCGTGGTCGGTGGCCGGGGACTGAAGCGGCCCCGGTGGGAACGGCTCGGCCGGGGGGAAGGTGGGCGCCATGGGAGCCATGGGATCGGTGACCGAGGTTGTCCGAACCGGCGGCGCGTGGGCGCTGGCGCTGGTCATGCTCGCTGAGAACATCTTCCCGCCGATCCCTTCCGAGGCGGTGCTGCCGTTCGCGGGCTTCCTCGTCAGCCGCGGCGACCTCAACCCCGTCGTCGGGCTCGCGGCCGCCACGGCCGGCTCGACCGTGGGGGCGCTGGCGCTGTACCTCCTCGGCCGCTACGGCGGCAGGGCGGTGCTGCTGCGCCACGGCCACCTGTTCCGCCTGTCCGAGCGCGACCTGGACCAGGCCGACGACTGGTTCGACCGCCATGGCTGGAAGGTGGTGTTCTTCGCGCGGATGGTGCCACTCGCCCGCAGCGTCGTGTCGGTGCCGGCGGGTACGTCGGAGATGCCGATCGGCCGGTTCCTGCTGCTCACCGCCGCCGGGTCGACGCTGTGGAACATGGTGCTGATGAGTCTCGGGGCGGCGTTCGGCGAGCGCTACGACGAGATCGGCGAGTCCATCGGCCGGATCTCGACGGTGGTCGTCGTCGTGCTCGGCGTCGCGTTGGTGGCCGCGGCGGTGTGGTGGTACCGCTCGCGCCACCGCGACCCGACGGCTAGAAGCGAATGAAGTTGCTCACCGACCTGGCCGGGATCCGCCGCCGCCCGAAGCGCAACGGCCGCTCCCAGTTGTACTCCTCCACCGTGATCGTCCCGTCGCGGTGGACCTTGCGGACGAAGGCCACGTGGCCGGCCGCTCGCGCGCCGCTGCGCCAGGGGTTCCACTGGGCGACGTCCCCCGGGCGAGGACGCCGGCTGACGGGGACGCCGGCCGCGCGGGCGGCGTTGTCCCAGTGCTCGGCGTTGCCCCAGCGCACCCCGCGGTAGCCGTTCGTGAAGGGGGTGCCGTGCTGGTTGACACGCCACGCCGCGAACGAGGTGCAGTAGCGGGCGTAGAACAGGAACGGGTCGACCCGTCGGGTGGTCGAGCGCAGAAAGTAGTCGTCGCCGCGGGAGACGCGGCACACCGGCAGCCGGCGGACGGCGCGGGCGCGCACGCGCACGAAGGTGCGGGGCAGGTAGGTGCCCCGGCGCATCATCAGCCACGTCGAGCTGCGGCCGAAGCGGCCGTCGATCGTCTGGCCCCGGCGCTTGCACACGACGCGGACGGGACGGCCGTGGCGCACCCACCCCACGTGGGCGTAGCGGGTGGACGGCCCGACCCGGACCCGGACCCGCGACCCTGTCGTCGTGGCCGCTCTTCCCGTGGTCGCCGCGGCGGCGGGCACGGCCGTCCCGGACACGAGCACGGCGCACAGGGACAGGACGGGCAGCACACGACGGCAGCGCACGGCGACTCGATGCTCGGGGAAGGGAGTCGCGCGACACCCTAGCGGCGTCACGACAGAGCGCAACCCGTGACTCCAGCCACATCAGCAACGCCCCCGCGCGCGATGACCCGAGGTGCCGTGGATCTCCCACCGTTTCGGTGGGAGATCCACGGCAGCCCGGGTCAGGGGCGGGTGAGCAGCGCGACGGGCAGGGTGGCCAGCAGCTCGGACACCGGGACCGGACCCCGGCGTGCGATCCGCCGGCCAGTGCGTCGGCCCACTCGCCGTCGGGCACGGCGACCGTCGTGTCACCCCACGCCGCGCCCAGCGGCGGCCGGAGGTCGGGGCCCATCACCGCGCCGGGCAGCCGCGGCGCGACGGCGACGAGGCCGGGGGTGCCTACGGCGTCGGAACGGGCGAAGGCGACGACGTGTGCGGCCCACCGCCCGTCCACGGCCAGCGGCTCGTAGCCGGCGTCGGCCCCGACACAGCCCGGACGTTCCCGTCGGGCGCCCAGCGCCCGGGACACGACCCACAGCTTGACCCGTCCGTCGCGGCGCCGGTGCCACAGCTCGGCGACGTCGGCGCCGGCGTCGAGCTCGTCGAGGAGCGCCGCACGGCGCGCGAAGTCCACGGGACGGCGGTTGTCGGGGTCGACGAGGCTGTCGTCCCACAGCTCGTTGCCCTGGTAGGTGTCCGGCACCCCGGGACAGGTGCAGCGCAACAGCACCTGCGCGAGCCCCGAGACCATGGCGATCTCGCCGGCGGCGCCGGCGAGATCGGCCATCCGCTCGACGAAGGCGGGATCGGCCAGCGCATCGACGACGAACCCGGTGACCTCGTCTTCGTACCCGGTGTCCGGGTCCGTCCAGGACGTCGCCTCACGGGTCTCCCGCAAGGCCTTGACGAGGTAGGCCTGGAGGCGCTCGCTCAGGTCGGCGGTCGCCGTGCCCGACTCGGTCAGCGGCCACACACCGACCATCGTCTGCAGCACGAGCTGGGCGTCGTCGCGATCGAGTTCCCCGACGCCGCCCGTCAGGGCCGCCTCCCAGCGGTCGGGGATCTCTGTCAGGGCCGCCATCCGCAGGCGGACGTCCTCGCCGCGCTTCGTGTCGTGCGTCGCGGTGGTCAGCATCCCGATGCCGAACCCGGCGCGCCCGCGCCGTGCGCGCTCGGCGTTCGCGGCGTGGAAGCCGGCGACGTCCAGGCCGAAGCGCGTCGGGTCGCCGCCGACCTCGTTGAGCGCGAGCAGCCGGCGGTAGCGGTAGAAGGCGGTGTCCTCGACGCCCTTGGCCATGAGCGCGCTCGACAGCTGCTGGAAGCGGGCGACGAAGTCCAGGTGCGCGGGGCTCGTGCCGGCGCGCCCGGTGAGCAGCCGGCGCAGCAGGTCCCACACCGGCTGGGGAGCTCCGTGGTAGGTGGCGCGCGCGATGGCGAACGCCTCGTCGACGACCTGCTCGTCGTGCTCGCTTGCCGCACCCGTCTCGGGGTCGACGTAGGTCCGGTAGACCGGCATCGACTCCAGCACCGCGCTCAGGACGAAGCCGCAGTCGCGCAGCCCGGCGTCGCGCGCCTCGAGGTGCTCCTGGGTCAACGCCCAGAAGAGCCGGCTCAAGCGGTCGAAGTCCGCGGCAAGGTCGTTGTCGAGGATCTCCTCCTTCGCCTCGTGCACCAGGTCCCGGTATCCCCACAACCCGCCGTCGAGCTCGTCGTCGAGCTCGCCCTCGCCGGGCTGGCCCTCGCCGGCATCCTCCTCGAGCGGGTCAGACGGGCCCAGGTCGCGGTCGACGTCCAGGGCGTCGAAGCGCTCCTCGGCGGCGGGGTCGACGAACAGGCCGAGGACGTCGTTGGCGAACTCGTAGCCGGTCGTGCCGGCGACCGGCCAGTCGGGCAGCGGCTCGCCGGGATGCGTGATCTTCTCGGCCACCGTCCAGACGCCGCCGCTGCGCTCGGCCAGGCGCCGGAAGTAGCGGGCCGGGTCGCGCAGCCCGTCGGGGTGGTCCACGCGCAGGCCGTCGACGACGCCCGCGGCGACGAGCTCGAGGATCTTGGCGTGCGTGACGTCGAAGACGTGCTCGTCCTCGACGCGGACCGCGGCCAGGTCGTTGATCGCGAAGAACCGCCGGTAGTTGACCACCGCGTCGCCGATCCGCCACCACACAGGCCGGTAGTGCTGGCGCTCCAGCAGCGCATGGAGCCGGTGCCAGGTCTCGGGCTCGCCGGGCGTGCCGTTGAGCGCCGGGACCCCGCCGCTGCGGTCAAGCGCCTCCCGCGACTCCGGCGACAGCGGGAAGGTCTCGTCGAAGTAGTGCAGGCGGACCTCGCCGTCGGACTCGCGCAGCTCCAGCTCGCCGCGGTGCAGCACGGCGCCGTACTGGTCACCGAGCACCGGCAGCAGCACCTTGCCCGACGCGGTCGGCAGCGCGGGCTCCCAGTCGACGTCGAACACCCGACCGCCCTCGCCGCTGTGCCCCTCGGCCAGCAGCAGCTCCCACAGCGGGTTGTCCGGGCCGGTGCCGAGGTGGTTGGGAACGATGTCGGCGACCAGACCGAGACCCGCCTCGTGCGCGACGGCGGCCAGGCGTCGCAGCTCCTGCTCGCCGCCGAGCGCCTCGGACACCGTCGTGGGGTCCGCCACGTCGTAACCGTGCGTCGAGCCCGCCCGCGCGGTGAGCAGGGGCGACAGGTACAGGTGGCTGACCCCCAGCCGCGCGAGGTAGCCGACGACGTCGGCGGCGGCGGCGAAGCCGAAGGTCTCGGTGAGCTGGAGGCGGTAGGTGGCCGTCACCGGCGGGGGGATCCGTCAGTCATCGCGCGCGTCGTCCATGCGGCGCAGCACCACCAGGGAGCGGTCGACGAGGTCGAGCCTGTCACCGGTCACCAGCTCGCGGAGCGGCTGGTGGCGTGGGAGGCCAGCGCGGTGTCGACGGCGACCTGCCACGTCTTGCCGTACTGCTCGCCGGGCAGTGTGAAGGTCACCGTCTCCGGACCGGCGTTCGTCAGCACGAGGAAGCTGTTGTCGATTCGACGCGCCGGCCGCGCTCGTCCGGCGTGGGGATCGCCTGCCCGTTGAGGAAGAACATCATGGCGAGCAGGTGGCCGGTGTCCCAGTCCCGGCGCGACATCTCGCTGCCGTCGCGCCGCATCCAGTCGACGTCCTGGATCCCTTCGCGCGTCTCGCCGCGGAAGAACTTCTGGCGCCGGAACACCGGGTGCTCCGCACGCAGGCGCATCATCGAACGGGCGAACGACAGGAGCGCCCGCTGCTCGTCGTCGAGGTCCCAGTCATACCAGGTGAGCTCGTTGTCCTGGCAGTAGGCGTTGTTGTTGCCGTGCTGTGTGCGGCCGAACTCGTCACCGCCGAGCAGCATCGGCACCCCTTGAGACACAAACAGCGTCGCGAGGTAGTTGCGCTGCTGGCGTGCCCGCAGCGCAAGGATTGCGGGGTCGTCGGTCTCCCCTCCACACCGCAGTTCCAGGAGCGGTTGTGGTTCTCACCCGAGGAGTTGCCGTCGAGGTTGGCCTCGTTGTGCTTGTGGTTGTAGGAGACGAGGTCGCGCAACGTGAACCCGTCGTGGGCGGTGATGAAGTTGATGGACGCGTTCGGTCGCCGGCCGTTGTGCGCATACAGGTCCGCCGACCCCGACAGCCGCGAGGCGACCTCACCCAGCCCGGGAACCTCGCCCCGCCACCAGTCGCGCATCGAGTCGCGGTACTTGCCGTTCCACTCCGTCCACAGGGTCGGGAAGTTGCCGACCTGGTAGCCGCCCTCGCCGACGTCCCACGGCTCGGCGATGAGCTTGACCTGGCTGACGACCGGGTCCTGCTGGATGAGGTCGAAGAACGCCGACAGCCGGTCGACGTCGTGGAGCTCGCGGGCCAGCGTCGAGGCGAGGTCGAAGCGGAAGCCGTCGACGTGCATCTCGGTCACCCAGTACCGCAGGCTGTCCATGATCAGCTGCAGGACCTGCGGGTGGCGGACGTTCAGCGAGTTGCCGGTTCCCGTGTAGTCCTTGTAGTAGCGGGCGTCGCCGTCGACCAGGCGGTAGTAGTTGACGTTGTCGATCCCACGGAACGACAGCGTCGGGCCCATGTGGTTGCCCTCGGCGGTGTGGTTGTAGACGACGTCGAGGATGACCTCCAGCCCGGCCTCGTGCAGGTCGGCCACCATCGCCTTGAACTCGTAGACCTGCTCCCCCGTGGTCCCACGCGCCGCGTAGTCGGCGTGGGGTGCGAGGAAGCCGATCGTGTTGTAGCCCCAGTAGTTGCGCAGGCCCTTCTCGACGAGAAAGTGGTCCTGCACGAAGTGGTGCACCGGCTGCAGCTCGACGGCGGTGACGCCCAGCGAGCGCAGGTAGTCGATGACCGGCGGGGACGCCAGACCGGCGTAGGTGCCTCGCAGCTGGGGCTCCACCTCCGGATGCAGCATCGAGATGCCTTTGACGTGGGTTTCGTAGATCACCGTCTCGTGCCACGGGATGCTCGGCGGGCGGTCGTCGCGCCAGTCGAAGAACGGGTTGATCACGACCGCCTTGGGCACGTGCGGGCCGCTGTCACGGTCGTCGGACTCCAGGTCTGAACCGCCCAGCGGGTACGCGAAGACCGCAGGGTCCCAGTCGACGTCGCAGTCGATGGCCTTGGCGTAGGGGTCCAGCAGCACCTTGTTCGCGTTGAACCGGTGTCCCTTCGCGGGGTCGTGCGGCCCGGCGACCCGGAAGCCGTAGCGCTGCCCCGGACTCACGCCGGGCAGGTAGCAGTGCCAGATGAAGTTCGTCTGCTCGGTCATCGGCAGGCGCAGCTCGTAGCCTTCACGGTCGAACAGGCACAGCTCCACGCCGTCGGCGTGCTCGCTGAACAGCGTGAAGTTCGTGCCGCGACCGTCCCAACGGGAGCCCAGCGGGTACGGGCTGCCGGGCCATGCGTTCACCACGGTGCGCTCCTGTCGCTCCAGGGTCGTTGCGAGGCCGTCGTTGTGAGGGCGTGCGGCGGCCGGCGGTCCGCCACGCTGCCGCGCCCAGCCTGCCCCGGGGGTCGATCCACTAACGTCGGCGCCCATGACCTCCGCCGCACCCGGTCCGCCCGCTGCCGGCGCGGTCGCCGGCCGCCCGCTCCTGCGCGCCTGGCTGCACCCGGCGGTGCTGGCCGCCGCGGCGCTGTCGTCGGCGTCGGGGTTCGCCCAGTTCGGGGTGATCGCCGCGCTCGGTGACGTCGCCCAGGCCTTCGGTGAGGGCCAGGGCGGCGGCGTCGCGGCCGAGCTCGGTCTGTCGGCGACCACGCTCGGCCTGGGCTTGGGACTCATCCGGCTCGCTGCCCTCGGAGGGCTGCCGCTGTCGGCGCTCGCCGACCACCGCGGTCGCAAGCGGGTGCTGCTCGCCTGCTCCGCGGCCGGGCTGGCGCTGACCGCGACCGCCGCCGTCGCGCCGGGCTACTGGTGGTTCGTGGCGCTGTTCGCGCTGGGTCGCCCGCTGCTGTCGGCGACGAACGCGATCACGGGTGTCGTCGCCGCCGAGGAGACCCGTTCCTCGGATCGCGCGAAGGCGATCGCGCTGCTGACGGCCGCCTACGGTGTCGGCGCCGGACTCACGACCCTCGTGCGCGCAGCGGGGGGCGACGCGCTGGGGTTCCGTGGCCTGTTCGCGTTGTGCCTGGTGCCGCTGCTGTGCCTGCCGTGGCTCGCCCGCCACCTGGAGGAGCCCGACCGCTTCGCCCGTCTCACGGCGGCCGGGCGCAACCGGCTCGGTCTCGGCGCCGTGCCGGCCCCGCTGCGAGGACGGCTCGCGATCATCTGCGGCCTGGCATTCGCCGCCGCCTTCGTCACCAGCCCGGTCAACAGCTTCGTGTTCGCCTACGCCGAGACGGTCCTGGAGCTGCCGCGCTGGGCGACCTTCGCCATCACCGCGGCCGCCGCCCCGCTTGCCCTGGCCGGCCTGCTGGCCGGCCGCTGGACCGCCGACAGCTGGGGCCGGCGCTCCACGAGCGTCGTCATGCACGTCGTGGTCGGCGTGGCGGGCATCGTGACCTACGCCGGCCCGACGCCCGCCGCGATCGGCGGCTACCTGCTGGGGCTGACCGCCGGCGCGGCGGACGCCCCCCCCGTCGGGGGGCGGTCCGCCGAGATCTTCCCCACCGCCGAGCGCGCGACCGCGGCCGGGTGGCTGACCGCCGCCAGCGCCGTCGGAGCGGTCACCGGGCTGTTCAGCTTCGGCGTGCTGACCGACCTTTTCGGCGGGTTCGCACCGACCGCGGTCGTCGTGAGCCTGCCGGTGATCCTCAGCGCGCCGCTGTACCTGCGCCTGCCCGAGACGCGCGGGATGGAGCTGGAGGAGTCGGCCCCCGACTCGTTGGCGTGACGGGCGGGCTCGCCGGCGCGACGTACGCGGCGGTCGCGAGCACCGGGCGGATGACCGGCGTCCCCTTCCCGGCCGAGCGGGTGCGGTTTCGGGCGTATGCGCCCCAAACCGCACCCGGACCGCGGCGGCACGGGCCGGAGGCGGCCGCGCGGCGCGGCGCGGGACGGCCGCACGGCGCCAGCGGGTGCAGTTTCGAGCGTATACGCCCCTCACCGCGCGGCGGACCCGGACGGCCCCGCGGCGGGGCGCGGGTGCGGCGCGGCGGGGCGCGGGACGGCCACGCAGCGCCAGCGGGTGCGGTTTCGAGCGTATGCGCCCCTCACCGCACCCGGACGGCCCCGCGGCGGCGCCGCGGCGGCGGCGCGGCGGGGCGCGGGACGGCCACGCAGCCAGCGGTGCGGTTTCGAGCGCATACGCCCCCTCACCGCACCCGGACGGCCGCGCGGCGGCGGCGGAGCGGCCAAAGACGGCCCGGCACCACCCCTGGCGGCTACCGTGTGCCCCCCCCCCCGCCGCCCCGCCGCGCCGCGCCGCCGCGCGTCGACCGGAGGCCGCCCGCATGAGCGCCACCACGGACCATCCCGACGGGCCGCGCGCGCTCGCGATCGACATCGGCACCTCATCGGTCAAGGCGCTCGTCGTCGATGCGGCGGGCCGGACGCGCGGGCCGACGGTGCGCGTCGCGCACCCCGCCGGAGCCGTCCGCGACAACGGCGGCGTCTTCGACCCCGCGGCGCTGCTGCGGACCGTGACCGCGACCCTGGACCGTCTCGGCGACGAGCCGGTCGACTGCGTCGGCGTCTCGTGCTTCTGGCACTCCCTGCTCGGCCTGGACGGCGACGGCGAGCCGGTCACCGACGTCCTCACGTGGGCCTTCACGAGCGCCGAGCCCTTCGCAGACGCCCTCGCCCGTGAGCAGGACCCGGCCGCCGTCCACGCACGCACCGGCGCGTTTCCCCACGCCAGCTACTGGCCGGCGAAGCTGCGGTGGCTGGCGGCCACCCAAGCGGATGCGTACCGCCGGGTGCGGCGGTGGGCCGACACGACCGACTGGCTGTTCTCCCGGCTGTTCGCACGGACGCCGCAGACGAGCGTGTCGATGGCCTCGGGGACCGGCCTGCTGGACCTGCGCAGCTGCACCTGGGACCGGCCGCTGTGCGACGCGCTGGGCGTCTCCGCCGACCGGCTGCCGGTGCTGCGGGACGAGCCGTGGCACGGCCTGGCCGGCGCGTACGCCGCACGCTGGCCGGCGCTCGCCGGGGTGCCCTGGGCGCCGGCGTTCGGGGACGGGGCCTGCAGCAACGTGGGCGCCGGCGCCGTGGGCCACGACCGCGCTGCGCTCAACGTGGGGACGTCCGGCGCCATGCGGGTGCTGTGGGAGACCGACGAGGTCGCCGTCCCGCCGGACCTGTGGTGCTACCGCGCGGACCGCCGGCGCCTCGTCGCCGGGGGCGCGCTGTCCAACGGCGGCAACCTCCACGCGTGGATGCGGCGCACGCTGCGACTGCCCGACGACGCCGAGACGCAGCTCGCCGCCCGCCCGGCCGCCGGGCACGGCCTGGCGATGCTGCCGCTGCTGGCCGGGGAGCGCGCACCCGGCTACGCCGAGACCGCAACCGGCGTCCTGGCCGGTCTGCGCCTGTCGACCGACGCGGTCGACGTGCTGCGCGCCGGGCTCGAGTCGGTGGCGCTGACGTTCCGCGCCGTGTGGGACGCGCTGCGCCGGTCCTATCCCGGCATCGCCACGATCGTCGCGACCGGCGGAGGGATCCGCGAGTCGGCGGCCTGGCGCCAGATCATCGCCGACGGCCTGGACCACCCGCTCGTCGTCTCCGACGAGCCGGAGGGGTCGGCGCGCGGCGCGGCGCTGCTCGCGCTGGAGGCAGGCGGCTTCGCCGTGGACCTGCGCGCCGCGCGCACCGGACCGGTCGTCACGCCAGATCCTGCGGCGGCAGCCGCGCTCGCGAAGGCGGCGCCACGCCAACGGTGGCTCTATGACCGCCTCGTCGCGCCGGACGCCGGCTGACCGACCTGCCGCGACGCTGATCCTCGGTTCAGCCGCCGTCCCGCGGTATGCGAAGGGCTGTGCTCGTCACTCGGCGACCCGCACGACCGTCCGGCCCCGCATCCCCCCGGCGAGGACTTTGCGCAGGGCAGCGCGCAGCTCGTCGCCGAGCCCGGCGACCTCCGCGGTGATCGAGTCGTCCAGGCCGCGCGGCCGCAGGTCGCCGGCGAGCCGGCGCCACACGTCGATGCGCAGGTCGTACGGGCAGTTGACGGAGTCGACGCCGAGCAGCGCCACGCCGCGCAGGATGAACGGGAAGACGGTCGTCTCCAGCGCAGCGCCGCCGGTGTTGCCGCTGGCGGCGACCGCCGCACCGACGCGCAGGGCCGACAGCACCGCCGCGAGCGTCGCCCCGCCGACGCAGTCGACCGCTGCGGCCCAACGCTGGCGCTGCAGCGCCCGGGAGGGGTCGCCAAGCACCGCGTCGCGGTCGACCACCTCGGCGGCGCCGAGCCCCCGCAGCCAGCCGGCGGCGTCACGCTTACCGGTGCTGGCGACGACCTCATAGCCCCGCTCGGCGAGCATCCCGACCGCGGTGCTGCCCACGCCGCCGGTGGCGCCCGTGACCAGGACCGGCCCGTCACCGGGCGCCAGGCCCCGGGCCTCCAGGTGCACCACGCTCAGCGCGGCGGTGAAGCCGGCGGTGCCCAACGCCATGGCCTGCCGGGACGACAGTCCCTCGGGCAGCGGCACGACCCACGCGGCCGGCACCCGGGCGTACTCGGCGTACCCGCCGTGGTGGCTCGTGCCGAGGTCGTGGCCGTGGGCGATGACCGTCGACCCGACCTCGATCCCCGGTGCGTCAGCGGCGACGACCTCGCCGGCGAGGTCGATGCCGGGCACGAGCGGGCTGACCGCCGCGACCTTCCCACCGGGGATCGTGGCGAGGCCGTCCTTGTAGTTCACCGACGACCACCGGACGCGGACGGTGACGTCGCCCTCCCCGAGCTCCGCGGTCGGCAGCGTCGCCGGTCCGACCTCGACGCCGTCGCCCGTCTTCGTAGCGACGAGGGCGCGGATCTCGTCGGGCAGCGTGCTCACTTCGACCTCCAGTGCTGGCTGGCGCGGTGCGGGTGGCGGGCGGCCCCTGAGCGTCGGGGGGTCACGGCCATCCGGGCCCTTGGCGCGTCGAGCGAGACCCGACGGTCCGCCGGGAGGCTACCCACGCCCGCCGCTCGCGCCGCCCGCCGCGGCGGCGGTCAGCACCGTGCGCCACCGCTCGACGATCACCGGCCAGGCGTAGTGGCGCTCGACGTGATCGCGGCCGGCCCGGCCCATCGCGCACCGGCGCGGGGCGTCTGCCAGCAGCTGCCCGACCGCGCCGGCGACCTCCCGCGGGCGGCGGCCGTCGACGACGAGCCCGGTCCGGCCGTGCACGACCGCCTCGGGGGCGCCTCCCGAGCGACCCGCCACGGCCGGCACGCCGCTGGCCTGCGCCTCCAGGTAGACGATCCCCAGACCCTCGACGTCCAGGCCGCGCCAGCGTGTGCGGCACGGCATCGCGAACACGTCGGCGGCGGCGTGGTAGGCCGGCAGGTCGGCCCACGCGACCTCCCCGGCCAGCGTGACGCCGGCGCCGGGGCCCTGCTCGGCGACCTCGCCGTGCAAGGCCGCCGCGAGCGGACCTGTGCCGGCGATCAGCAGGTGCGCCCCCGGGACGACGCGCCGGACCTGTGGCCAGGCGCCGACGAGGACGTCTTGGCCCTTGCGGGCGACGAGCCGCGACACGCACACGACGACAGGGCGACCGTCGTCGATGCCGTGACGCCGGCGCACGACGGCGCCGTCGACCGCCGGCGAGAACTGCTCGACGTCGACGCCCGGTGGGATGTGCGCCATGGCGACCGACGCCGGCACCCACGGGCGCAGCGCGGCCGCCGTGAACGCGCTGATGACACCGAGCGCGGCGAGGTCGCGAACGGCGCGACGGACGAGCGGGCCACCACCCAGCCGTGCGAGCCCAGCCTCGTGGCCGTGGCTCAGCGCGACGCTGGGCACCGGGAGCCGACCGGCGAGCTCGGCCAGCGGCCAGGCCGCCCCGAACACGACGACGTCGGCGCCGAAGTCGGCAACCTCGGCCCGCACCCGCCGCAGCAGGGCCGGACCCGGCAGCAGCGGCCGGCGACCGACTCGGCGGACCTCGTAGGCCAGCGCGGCGTCCGCCTCGCCGGCCCCGGGCGCGTCCGACGCCAGCACGCGGGTCGTCGCAGCGTCGCTGCGGGCGAGCAGGCCGCCCAGGAACTGCTCGATCCCCCCGCTGCGGGGCGGCAGGTCGTTGGTGACCCACAGGGTGCGGGGTCCGGCCGGAGTCACTCCAGCGGCCACCGCATCGCCATCGTGAGCCGGGCGACCGGCGCGGGGTGGCTCGCCCACAGCACCGCCGCCCAGCGTGGCGGCGCCGGCTCGCCGAGGTTGGAGCGGGTCAGGGCCACCTGCATCCGGGTGAACGTCGCGGGATCCGCCGTGAGGTTGAGCGCCGCAAGGTCGGCGGCAGCCTCGGCCCGTCGGCTGACGAAGCTCTGCAGCGGCAGGCTGAGGGTCGTCAGCACGACGATGGCCGCCACGACGACCGCGGCCGCGCGGGGGTCGGCCACCCGCGACTGGAGCCCCCGGCGGACGCGTGCGCGCAGCAGCGCGCGCACGGCGTAGGCGGTCACGATGGCGCCGGCGGCCGACAGCGCCGTGCTGCGCAGCACGTCGCGGTTGCGGTCGTGGCCCAGCTCGTGCGCGAGGACGACGCCGACCTCGTCGGCCGGCCGGTCGGCGACCAGGGTGTCGTAGAGCACCACCCGGCGTGTCGACCCGAGCCCTGAGACGTAGGCGTTCTGGCGGGTGGTGCGGCGGCTGGCGTCCGCGACCAGGATGCGGTCCACGGGCTCGCCGGCGCGCTCGAGCACCGCCTCCACCTCGGCGCGCACGGGCCCGTCGGGAAGGGGACGCAGGTCAAACCGCAGGGGCTCGAGCACGAGCGGGGCGCCGAAGGCGACGGCGGCGCCCAGCACCGCAGCGGTCATCCCCCCGACGGCGGGCCAGGTCCGCGGCAGTCGCCGCGCCAGCGTGAACCCGCCGAGTGCCAGCACGCCCACCCCCAGCCACACCGGCAGGTGGCCGACCATCCAGTCGTAGGCCCAGCCGGCCAGCCCCTGCGTTCGCAGCCCGTACGCACCCTCGTGGACGAACCCCGACCAGAAGGCGATCGGGAGCAGCACGAGGTCGGTCGCCACGGCGACGACCAGGACCGCGGCGGCGAAGGCCCGGGCCGGCCGGCGCTCCCCGACCCGTCCCACGACGGCGTCGACGAGCCGCCGCCCGGTCGGCGTCGCGGCGGCGGCCACGGCGATGGCGAGGCGAACGAGCAGCGCGACCGCGCCCAGCACGTACAGCGGTCTGCGGAACGCCGCCGCGAGCTGGAGGTGGTCCGCGTCGAACACCGCCGACGGGGCGACGAGGTCACCCAGCGGTGGGGCGAGCGACCGGAAGACCTGCGCGAGCACGCCGACGACGACGATTGCTGCCGCGGCGACGTGCAACAACGCGCGTCCACGCGCGGACGGGATCGGCGTCATCCGCCGATGCTAGCGACGCCTTCCCGCCCGTCAGGCCTCGACGACGCCGGGCACGGCCCCGCGGTGCGGCGCGGCAAGCAGCCCCCGGCCGCGGTCATCGGCCCGCGGCGCGGGGCAGGTAGTTGGTCCCGGCCACCAGGCCGCCGTCCTGGAGCGTGCGGATGGCCCGCTCCTCGGCCACGTCGAACACGACCGCGCCCTCGTCGCGGTCCAGCAGGAAGGTCACGATGCACCCGTCGCAGGCGTCGGTGTCGCGCACCTCGCACTGCTCGCAGTCGATGAGCATGCCGCTCCTTGCAGTCGTCGCCGCAGCCGCTGCGTCCGCGGCCCTTGTGCGGACCCTACGGAGGGGGTGTGACAGCGACGCGTCAGACGACCGCGCGGAGGAAGACGCCGGACGCGACGACGTTGGCTCCCAGGACGAGGCAGGCGTCGCGAACTTCGCGGTCGGAGGTCACGACGAGCAGCGGAGCGCCGGGCTCGGCGTCGGTGACGATGCCGATGATCCGCTCGTCGGCGATCTCGTCGTCGGGGGTGAAGACGACCCGCACGCCGCGACCCGCACCGGCGGCGACGACACGGTCACGGTCGCCGTCGAACACGATCGTCACCCTCGGGCCGTATCGGGCGGCGACTCCGGACGCGATCCGCTCCAGCCACGCGCGCTGGTCGGCGAGGCCCGCACCGGGAACGCCGCGCAGGTCCTTGGAGACGTTGTAGCCGTCCAAGACCACCTCGAGACCCGGCACGCGCAACAGGGCCTCGACGGCGGCGGGCTCCTCGCCGCCGAGCCCCGCCGGCAGGACGCACGGGCGTCCCGGCTGCGCCGGCCGCGCGCGCCGCAGCAGCGACGGGGCGGCCGGGGCGGCTTCGGCGACGGCTTGACTGCTGGCCGCCGGCGGCTCGGACAGCGCCAGCCGCAGCTCGTCGCTGAGAGCGGCCAGGCGCTCGGCGACCCCGCCGACCCGGTCGGCGTCGATCCGCGCCCGCGCCTGGGCCTCGTCGGCGCGACGACGCAGGCGGGCGAGCCGGTCGCGTGAGCGGCGCTGCTCGTCGTCGAGGCGGCCGCGCAGCCGCTCCAGCTGCCGTCGGAGGGTCGCCATCTCCTCGTGCGCCTCGCGGAGCTGCGCCTCGGCTCTGACCGCCCGCTCCTCGGCGCCGTCGGCGCGACGACGGACGGCGTCGTGGTGGCGGCGCAGCGCGACCAGCTCTTGACGCCGTCGGTCGGCGTCGTCGTCGCTGCGGCTCCCCGACCCTCCGTCGACGCCCTGCGTGATCCGGTCGGCGTGCGTCGATCGGCCCGCGCTCGCCTCGCCCGTCCCCACCGCGCCGGCCGGCCCCGCGCCGCCGGCCCCGACCCCGGCAGCCGTCTCCCGCGCGGAGCGTCCGCGGGCCGCATCGCGCGCGCCGCCGTCTCGGCGGCCACCACCGCGACCTCGCCGAAGCGCCCGCGCGCGACGAGCGCCGCGATCGCGAGCTCCGCACCGTGGGCCCGTGCCAGCCGCAGCGGGTCGCCGTCCTCGGCGGCGACCCAGGCGTCCGAGGGCAGCGCGCCTGCCCACCGCCTCACGCAGCCCGGGGTCGTCGGCCAGCGCCGCGGCGACCGCACGACGGGGACGCTCGGCACGCAGCCGGACCGGCTGCCATTCGGCGTACGGGCGCAGCCCCGTCGGCAACGCGGCGCGGCCGAGGTGGCCCGCGGCGCGGCGGACCGCCTGCAGGAGGGGGTCCCACAGCGCCGCTGGGAGGTCGGCCAGCACCCGGTCGGCCAGCACCCGGTTGGCGTCATTCACCGGCCGCGTCACCACTGACGACCCCGCGGCCGGCGCGCCCGCCAGCCACGGCGGGCGCACCCGCCCGTGCATCGAGCAGCGCACCCGCCGGCGCGCCCGCCGGCGCTGCGAGCGGCGCGATCCTCACGGCGTCTCCGGAACGTCGAACTGGTTCGGGCGGGGTCGGAAGCCGAAGGGTAGCGTCGGGCCGCGCCGGGGCGACGCGGCGGGAGATGACGCTGGACACCGGTCACGTGTTGTTCGGCGGCAACCTTCCAGGGCGCACCGGCGACCGAGGGCCGCGGCAGCGGCGCTCGGTTCAGCCGGCGAGGAAAAAGCCGAAGAACTCCACCTCGGGCGACGCCCCGTCCCGGCGGACCTGCGCGGCTACCCGCAGCGCCCCGCCGCCAGCGCGTCGGCGGCGATCCCGTGGTAGACCCGCGGGTACGGCGCCATGTAGCGCGTGGCCCGCTCAAGCAGCGTCACGGCGCCCTTGGCGTTCCCGCGCTGGGTGTGGCAGCAGCCGACGGCGATCTGGGTTACGCCCTTCCAGAAGTCACGGTCGGCCTCGGGCACCTCGTCGGACTTCCAGATGTACTCGAGGAACTCGTGGGCCTCGAAGAACCGCTGCTCGTCGAACAGGGCGACGGCGCGCTGGAGGGGCGTCGCCGACACTGTCGACGGCGGCGCCGGGCTCGACGCGGTCGGGCATCTCGTCGGCGTGCCCGCGTGGGAGCGGCTGGCCGAAGCGGTCTCGGGGGCGGCGTTCTCGGCGCGGCCGGCGTCGTTGCGGTCGCGCTCGGGATACCGCGACTCGCGCAGCGCTCGGGTCGTCATGGCGGCGTCGGCCTCCCTCGTCGGCGTCTCCGCCAGCCTTCCCCGGCCGGCGCCGGGCGAGACCCCACACGCCCCGGCCCACCGGCGCCTCCACCGCACCGGACCCCGCCATCGGCCCCCGACCGGGCGGGAACTCGACCCCCCGACCGTTCCGTTGTCACAGTCTGAGAGGAGGCGGACACGGTGTACGACGAGGACTGGCAGGAGCTCGGCGTGCCGGGGGCACGACGTCGAGTTGTTCTACTCCACCTCCGAGGAGGACAACCGCGTCGCCCTGCGGATCTGCGCCGGCTGTCCCGTGCGGACCCAGTGCTTCGCCGTCGCCATGGCCCGCCAGGAGGCGTTCGGCGTGTGGGGCGGGACGCTGGAGACCCAGCGTCGGCGGGTGTTCCGCCGTGAACAGCGGGCCCGGCGGGCGCTGGCCCGCCGCGCCGACGCCGCCTAGTAGGCCCTGTCTCCCGAAGGGAGTCGTTGGACATGAGCCGCCCGGCGTCTGAGGTGCGTGCTAGGGCGTCTCCCGAAGCCAGTCGTCGGGCCAGGCCGCCCGGCGGTTGAGGTGCGTCCTCGCTCGGGTACCCCCGCCGCGCCGCGGCGGCGCTGCCGGCGGTAGCGAACAGGTGTTCGGTATGCTGCGGCGATGTCGCGCGCCGCGTTGCCCCACCAGCCCTCGTTGGAGGATCTCGGCACGCCGCTGCACGCGGTGACGTTCGTCGTCGTGGACCTCGAGACCACCGGCGGCTCGCCCGAGCACAGCCGCATCACCGAGTTCGGCGCGGTCAAGATCCGCGGCGGGGAGGTCGTTGGCGAGCTGGCCTCGCTCGTGGATCCCGGCCAGCCGATCCCGGTCTCCATCAGCGTGCTGACCGGCATCACCGACGCGATGGTGGCCGTGCGGCCTCCGGTCGAGGCGGTCCTCCCGTCGTTCCTCGAGTTCTGCCGGGGTGCGGCGCTCGTCGCGCACAACGCCCGCTTCGACCTCGGGTTCCTCAACGCCGGCCTGCAGCGCCTGGACTACCCGCGGCTGGGCAACCCCGTGGTCTGCACGGCCTCGCTGGCACGACGCCTGGTCCGTGACGAGGTGCACGACTGCAAGCTGGCCACGCTCGCGCAGTTCTTCCGGTGCCGGACCGTCCCGGTCCACCGGGCGCTGGCCGACGCCCGTGCGACCGTCGAGGTGTTCCACGGGCTGCTCGAACGCGCCGGCTCGTTCGGGGTGGTCACCTTGGAAGACCTCGTGGACTTCTCGCGGGTCCGCAACGCGCCGCTGTTCGCCAGCCGACGCCACCTCGCCGACGGCCTCCCCTCCGCGCCCGGGGTGTACGCGTTCCGCTCCGCCAGCGGTGAGGTGCTCTACGTGGGCAAGGCCCGCGACCTGCGGTCACGGGTGCGCAGCTACTTCGGCAACGACGACCGCCGCAAGGTCGTCGACCTGCTCAAGGAGACGGCGGCGGTCGACTCGTGGGTGACGCCGACGGCGCTGGAGGCGGCGGTGCGGGAGGTACGGCTCATCGCCGCGCACCGGCCGCGCTTCAACCGGCGCTCCAAGCACCCCGAGCGGACCGTCTACGTCAAGCTGACCGCCGAGCGCTTCCCGCGGTTGTCACTGGTGCGGCGGCTGCGCGCCGGCGACGCCGCGTACCTCGGCCCGCTGAGCGGGCGCGCCGCCGCCGCGGTCACCGACGCCATCGCCGAGGTCGTGCCGCTGCGCCGCTGCACCCCGCGCATCGGCGCGACGACCCGGTTTCCCGCGTGCGCCCTCGCCGAGATGGGCCGCTGCCTCTCACCGTGCGACGGCTCGGTGACCGTCGAGCGCTACAGCGCGACCGCCGACGTCGTCCGGGAGGCGATGACGGGCGACCCCGGCCCGCTGCTGCGGCCGCTGGAGGAACGGATGCGTGCCCTCGGCCGTGCGGGCCGCTTCGAGGACGCGGCCGCCGTACGCGACCGGCTGCGGGCGCTCGCCGCCGCGCTGGAGCGCACCCGCCGGCTGACCCGCTGCGCGGCGGGAGGCAACGTGGTCGCCTGGCGGCCGATGGGCGACGGGCGCGCGGAGGTCGTCGGCGTCTGTGCCGGCCGGCTCGTCGCGTCGCGGACGTGCGCGGCCGCGGACCTGGCCGCGACCGCGACCGCCGTGCACACCGCGATGCCGACGGTCCCCGCCCCGCCAGCCGCCGCGGCGGTCGCCGCCGCCGACGCCGAGGAGACCGAGCTCGTCAGCCGCTGGCTCGCCGGCCGCGCAGTGGTGATCCTGCACTGCGACGGCGAGCTGTCGTCGGGTGTCGCCGGCGGACGACAGCTCGCGGCACTGACCGCGCGGCTCGGTCGCGTCCACCGCTCCACCGGCCGGCCCGCCGCCGAGCTGGCCGCCAAGCGCACCCGCCGTGACGCACGTGCGCCGGTCGGTTGACGACACGAGCGCCACCTCGCCCGACGTGCGCGACCGTTCCATCGGGCTGCGGGGAGAGCCGCTAGGCTGCCGGCGTGATCACCGCCATCGTGTTGCTGCACGTCGACGTGCACGCCATCCCGGAGACGGCACAGGCCATCGCCGACATCGACCGGGTGTCGGAGGTCTACTCCGTCACCGGCGACTGGGAGCTCGTCGCGCTCGTGCGGGTCTCCAGTCACGAGCAGATCGCCGACGTCGTCACCGGCGGCATCGCCAAGGTCGCGGGCGTGACCGGCACGCACACGATGATCGCGTTCCAGGCGTTCTCCTCCGGCGACCTCGAGCGCCTGTGGGGCATCGGCTTCGAGGACGCCGAGGGCATGTAGCCCCGCCTGCGTGACCGACCCGTCGGCACGTGGCGACTCCGGCGGTCAGCGGGTGTCGGCTCCGCGCACGAGCTCGGTGACCGCCTCGACGAGCCGCGCGCCGTGCCCCAGGGCGGCGTCGTTGTGGCCGGCCCCGTCCACGAGCACCCAGCGCTTGGGCTCGCCGGCGGCGTCGTAGACCGCGCGGCTGGAGGCGGCGGGAACGATCCCGTCCGCCCCTCCGGCGACGACGAGGACAGGGGCGTCGACGCGCCCGATCTGCCCCGCGACGTCGTAGCGGTCCTTCAGCAGCCAGCCCACGGGCAGGAACGGGTAGTGCAGGCGTCCGATCTCGGCGAGCGAGGGAAACGGCGAGCGCAGCGCGAGCGCGTGGGGAGGCTGCTCGACGGCGAGCGCGACCGCGACCGCCGCGCCGAGGCTCTCGCCGAGATAGGTCGCCCGCCTGGGATCGGTCTCCGGGCGGTCGCGCAGGGCGGTCAGGGCGGCGCGGGCGTCGGCGAGCAGCCCGTCTGCCGTAGGGGTGCCCGGGTTCCCGCCGTAGCCCCGGTAGTCGAACAGCAGGACGTGCAGCCCCTCGCGCGACAGCGCGCGCGCGAGCGGCGCCCTGTCGGCGCGGTTGCCGGCGTTGCCGTTGAGCACCAGGACGCTGCCGAGCGCGTCGCGCGGCACGGCGGGCAGGAACCAGGCTCCCAGCTCCAGGCCGTCCTCGGTGGTGAGGGTGACGTCGACGGCGCCGGGCAGCACCGAGCCCGCCGGTGGGACGTCGCGCCGGTCGGGCAGGTAGATCAGCCGCCGCTGGAACACCCACGCCAGCGCCGTCACCAGCGCGGCGACGGCGACGAGCAGGACCACGCCCCTGACCACCCGTTCCATCCCGTCAGCGTGCCGCATCCGCCACGAGGCTCGGCTGGGACGCCCGGCCGCTGTCGGTGTCGCCGCCCGGCCAGGCCCCGGCTAGGCCGGGGTCGCCGCGAGCTCCTGGGAGGCGGCGACCCAACGCTGGAGCACGTCGCCGGCGGCGCCGCTGTCGATCGCCGCGGTCGCCCGGTCCAGGGCCTGCGGCCAGCCGTCGACGAGGTCGGCCGCGACGAGGGCCGCCGCCGCCCCGACGACGACGATGTCGCGCGGCGCCCCGGCCGAGCCGCTGAGGACGGCCTCGGCGATGCGCCGGTTGTCGTCGACGTCGCCGCCGCGCAGG
>JAUJMQ010000031.1 GCA_030446775.1 Egibacteraceae bacterium | reverse complement strand
CACCGGCGCCGGGATGATGGACTGCAAGAGGGCCCTGACCGACGCCGACGGCGACTTCGACAAGGCCGCCGAGCTCGTCCGCGAGCGGACCGGCGCCAAGATGCAGGGCCGCGTCGGTGAGCGCACCGCCTCCGAGGGCCTGGTCCACGCCTACCTGCACGCTCCCACGCCGGGCCTGCCGCCCAAGGTCGGGGTTCTCGTCGAGCTGAACTGCGAGACCGACTTCGTCGCCAAGGGCGACGGCTTTCGCCAACTCGCCAACGACGTCGCGCTGCACATCGCCGCGATGCAGCCGGCCGTCGTCCGCGAGGAGGACGTGGACGCGGACCTGCTCGCCTCCGAGCGCGCGTTCGCCGAGCGCGAGGCGCGCGAGTCCGGCAAGCCCCACCACATCGTCGACAAGATCGTCGAGGGCAAGCTCAAGGCGTTCTACTCCGAGAAGGTGCTGCTCAACCAGCCCTTCGTGAAGGACGACAAGCGCACCGTCGCCGACCTGCTCGGCGAGTTCCAGCGGACCTCCGGAGAGAAGATCGAAGTCGGCCGCTTCGCCCGCTTCGCCGTGGGCCGCTGACGGTGCCCCGTACCATGCGCTGCGACCGACGGTAGGGAGCTGGGTGTGAGCGCAGGCAAGTACCACAGGGTGCTGCTGAAGCTGTCCGGAGAGGCGTTCGCCGACTCCGACAACAGCCTCAGCCCGTGGATCACCGCGTCGATCGCGGGCCAGCTCGCCGACGTCGTCGGTGACCTCGGCATCGAGGTGGGTGTCGTGGTCGGGGGCGGCAACATCTTCCGGGGCACGTCGCCCCAGGCGTCGGGGATGGACCGCTCCTCCGCCGACAACATGGGGATGCTCGCCACCGTCATCAACGCGCTCGCGTTGCAGGACGCCTGCGAGAAGCAGGGGCTGCAGACGCGCGTCCAGTCCGCGGTGTCGATGCAGGAGCTGTGCGAGCCCTACATCCGGCGCCGCGCGGTACGGCACCTGGAGAAGGGCCGGGTCGTGATCTTCGCCGCCGGCCTGGGCGCCCCGTACTTCTCGACCGACACCGCCGCCGCCCAGCGCGCGCTGGAGATCGACGCCGAGGCGATCTTGAAGGGCACGAAGGTCGACGGGGTCTACGACAAGGACCCCCACCGCCACGACGACGCGACCCGCTTCTCCGAGATCAGCCACCTCGAGGCGCTGTCGAAGGGCCTTGGGGTCATGGACGCGACCGCGATCTCGCTGTGCATGGACCATGCGATGCCCATCGTCGTGTTCGAGCTGCTCGTCGAGGGCAACATCCGCCGTGTGGTGACGGGCGAGCCCATCGGCACGCTCGTCCACGCCGGTGACGCCCCGCCGGTGATCGGGCCGCAGGCGCAGGAGGAGATCCGGTGATCGACGACACGATGACCGAGGCCGAGCTGAAGATGTCGGGCGCGGTGGACCACACCCGCACGGAGTTCGGCAAGATCCGCACCGGCCGCGCGAACCCGGGCCTCATCGCCGACCTGCCGGTCGACTACTACGGCGCTCCGACGCCGCTGCAGCAGGTCGCCGGCGTCTCGGTGCCCGAGCCGCGGATGCTGCTGGTCAGCCCCTACGACGCGTCGGCCCTCAAGGGCATCGAGCGCGCCATCGCGACGAGCGACCTGGGCCTCAACCCCAGCAACGACGGCAAGGTCATCCGCGTCGTGTTCCCCGAGCTGACCGAGGAGCGCCGCATCCAGTTCGTCCGCCTCGCGCGCGAGCGTGCCGAGGAGGGCCGGGTGTCCATCCGCAACATCCGCCGCGCCGCCAAGACCGAGATCGGGCGGCTGGCCGGCGACGGCGAGATCACCGAGGACGACGAGCGTCGCGCCGACAAGAGCCTGCAGGAGCTGACCGACCGCCACGTCGGCGAGGTCGACGCCCTGCTGGCGAACAAGGAGAAGGAGCTGCTGGAGGTCTGAGGGGCCGCCAGACCGCACGGATGACCGCCACCCCGACGCCCGACGGGTCCCTCGCGCTCGGCAAGGGCCGCACCGGCCGCAACCTTCCGATCGCGGTCGCGTCCGGGATCCTCCTCGCCGCGGCGTTTCTCGCCACGCTCGCCTGGCACCCGTACGCCTTCCTCGCCTTCATCGGCGCGCTCGTCGTCGGCGCCGTCGTCGAGCTCGACGCGGCGTTCCGGCTCGTCGGCGTCCGCCCGGCGACCCCGGTGGTCCTCGGCGCCGGCATGGTCACCCTCGTCGGCGCCTACACGAGCGGAGCGGCCGGCCAGACCCTCGGCCTGCTGCTGCTGCTGCTCGGCTCGCTGGCGTGGGCGCTCGCCGCCCCCGCTCACGTCCGTGTCGGCGCGTGCCTGGGCGCCCGCGGCCTCGTGGGACTGTGGGTGCCGTTCGGCGCCAGCTTCATCGGTCTGCTCCTGGCCCGACCCGAGGGCCAGTGGGCCGTCATGGCCACCGTCGCGCTGACGGTCACCAGCGACATCTGTGCCTACGCGTTCGGGTCGCGCTACGGCCGGCACCCGCTGGCGCCCAGCGTCAGCCCGGCCAAGACGTGGGAGGGCTTCGCCGGGGGACTGCTCGGGGTGCTGCTGGTCGCGGGTCTGGTCACCGCCCGGGTGCCGGGGTTCGACGCGCGGACGGCGCTGCTGCTGGGGGCCGGCGTGTTCCTCGCCGCGACCGTGGGCGACCTCGCGGAGTCGCTGGTCAAGCGCGACCTGGGCGTCAAGGACCTCGGCGGGATCCTGCCCGGCCACGGCGGGATCATGGAGCGCGCCGACGCGGTGCTGTTCGCGCTGCCGACCGCGCACCTGCTGCTGGCGGCGGTGGGCCGGTGAGCGCGCCGCCCGCGCCGGTCCGCCCGGACCCCTACGCCCTGGGTGTCGCGGGCCTCGCCGCGCTCCTGGGCGACCAGCCCCGCTACCGCGCCGAGCAGGTCCACCGTTGGCTCGTGCGCGGCGTGGACGACCCCGCCGAGATGACCGATCTGCCGGTGGCGCTGCGCGACCGCCTGCGCGAGCTGCTGCCACCGCCGCCGCGTGTGCTGCGGCGCACGACCGCCGACGGCGGGCTCACGCTCAAGGTGCTGCTGGAGTGCGGCGGGGGCGAGGCCGTCGAGAGCGTGCTGATGCTGTACCCCGCCCGCGCGACGGGCGGCGGGCGGGCGACAGCGGGTGGGCCGGCGGCGAAGCCGTCGGCGGGGCGGGCGACAGTCTGCGTCTCGACCCAGGCCGGCTGCGCGATGGGCTGCCCGTTCTGCGCCACCGGGCAGGCCGGGTTCCGCGGGCAGCTGTCGCTCGGCGAGGTCGTGCGGCAGGTCACCGTCATGCAGCGACTGCTCGCGGAGGGGGAGCTGGACCTGCCGGAAGCGGTCGCGGCCCAGCTGCCCCGCCACGTCACCAACGTCGTGTTCATGGGCATGGGCGAGCCGCTGGCGAACCTCGACGCGACCGTCGGCGCCGTGCGCTGGCTCGCCGGCCGCGACGGCCAGGGGTCGGGGTTCGGGTTGTCGGCCCGGTCGGTCACCGTGTCGACGGTCGGCCTCGTGCCGGGCATCCGCCGGCTGGCCGACCTCGGGCTGCCCATCACGCTGGCGGTCAGCCTGCACGCGCCCGACGACGAGCTGCGCGACGACCTCGTGCCGGTCAACCGCCAGCACCCGCTGCCGGAGCTGCTCGACGCCTGCCGCGAGTACCGCGGCCGCACCGGCAGGCGGTTGACGTTCGAGTACGTGCTCATCGACGGCATCAACGCCTCGGTCGACCAGGCTCGCCGGCTCGCGCGGCTCGTGCGCGGGCTCGGCGCCCACGTCAACCTCATCCCGATGAACCCCACCCCCGCGGTGCCGTGGCGGGCGCCGTCGGGCAACGCCCAGCACGCGTTCCTCGACACGCTGCGCGAGGCGGGGGTCGCGGCCACCATCCGGCGCAACCGCGGCAGCGACATCGACGCCGCCTGCGGCCAGCTGTACGCCGACTACGCGCTCGCCAGCGGTCGGATCCTCCCGACCGCCGTGGGCGCCGCGCAGCGGGTCGGGTCCGCCGCCGCTGCCCGCCCAGATGGCTGACCCCGGCGATGACCTGCGGCGGCTGACCGTGCTGGGCTCCACGGGGTCGGTCGGGGCGCAGGCGCTGGACGTCGTGAGCGCCCACCCCGGGCGTTTCCGCGTGAGCGGGCTGGCTGCCGGCGGCAACGCCGACCTGCTGTGCGAGCAGGCCCGCCGGTTCGGCGTGCCGCGGGTCGCGGTCGCCGACCGTGACGCGGCCGCCCGGGTCCGCGCGGGCCTCGGGGCCGGGGTGGAGGTGCTCGACGGCGCCGGCGCCGCCGCCGAGCTCGCGGCCGACGGCGCCGACGTCGTGCTCAACGCGATCGCCGGGTCGCGTGGCCTGCGACCGACGCTCGCCGCGCTGAGCGCCGGCAGCCGCGTCGCGCTCGCGAACAAGGAGTCGCTCGTCGTCGGCGGGGCGCTCGTGCTCGCCGCCGTGCGGCGGCCCGGCCAGCTCGTCCCGGTCGACAGCGAGCACAGCGCGCTCGCCCAGTGCCTGCGAGCCGGCGACCCGCAAGAGGTCGCCCGGCTCGTGCTGACGGCGAGCGGCGGCCCGTTCCGTGGCCGCAGCCGCGCCGAGCTGGCCCACGTCACCGTCGCCGACGCCCTGGCGCACCCGACCTGGGCGATGGGTGCGGTCATCACCGTCAACTCCGCGACGCTGGCGAACAAGGGGCATGAGGTCATCGAGGCGGCCCTGCTGTTCGGCCTGGGCTATGACCACATCGACGTGGTGGTGCACCCCCAGTCGCTGGTGCACGCGATGGTCGAGTTCTGCGACGGCGCCACGGTCGCCCAGCTGAGCCCCCCCGACATGCGCCTGCCCATCGCGCTGGCGCTCGGCTGGCCCCAGCGCCTGCCCGGCGCGCCGGCGCGGATGGACTGGACGCGCGCGCAGTCTTTTGACTTCGAGCCGCTGGACGCCGACACGTTCCCCATGGTCGATCTCGCCGTGTCCGCCGGCCGGCGCGGCGGGACCTTCCCGGCCGCGTTCAACGCCGCCAACGAGCAGGCGGTGGCCGCCTTCCTGGGGGGGCGGCTGGGATTCCTCGGCATCCCGGCGGTCGTCGAGGCAGTCTTGTCCTTCCACGACGGCGAGCCGGCGCCCGACCTGGACACGCTGCTCGCGGCCGAGGACGACGCCCGACGCCGCGCTGACGCCGCGATCGCCGCGGCCACCGACAGGACCACGTGATGTACGTCGCGATCTTCGTGCTCGGCCTGATCTTCGTGATCATGTTCCACGAGTTCGGCCACTACGCGACCGCGAAGCTGTTCGGCATGAAGGTCGAGAAGTTCTTCCTCGGCTTCGGCCCGACGCTGTGGTCGTTCCGGGGGGGCGAGACCGAGTACGGGGTCAAGGCGATCCCCGCCGGCGGCTTCGTCAAGATCGTCGGGATGAGCGACGCCGAGGAGGTCGACCCCGCCGACTCCGGCCGCACGTTCCGCGAGCAGGCCGCCTGGAAGCGCACCATCGTCCTGGTGGCCGGCTCGGCGACCCACTTCGTGGTGGCCGCCGGGCTCGTGTTCGCGGCGCTGGCGTTCGTCGGGCTGCCCGACCCCGACGCGCCCGCCACCAACACCATCGAGGTCGTCGTCGAGGGCAGCCCGGCCGACCGGGCGGGCGTCGCCCTCGGGGATCGGATCACCGCGGTCGACGGACGCCCGACGCCCGACTTCGACGCGGTCCGCGACGCGCTGGCGGGCAGGGCCGGCGAGACGGTGGCGCTGCGCCTGGAGCGCGACGGCGGCGAGCGGGAGCTGTCGGTCCAGCTGGCGTCCCAGCTGCCGGACGGCACCGCCGGCGCGTTCCTCGGCGTAGGACCCGCCGCCGTCGTGCGCACCCTGCCGGTCGGCGAGGCGCTGCGCAGCACCGTCAGCGGCGACTTGTCGATCTTCTCGATCGCCGTGGCGAACCTGCGCGGCCTGGGGCAGGCGTTCAGCCCGGCCGCGCTCGCGGAGTGGTTCGGCTCCGTCGACGATCCCGGGCCCCGGCAGGCCGACGGGCCGGTCAGCCTCGTGGGCGTGGGCCAGACCGTCAACGCCCTGGGGCAGTCGGGCGACGTGTTCAACGTCCTGCTGCTGCTCGCACTGCTCAACATCACGCTGGGGACGCTGAACATGCTGCCGCTGCCGCCGCTGGACGGCGGGCACCTGGCGGTCCTGCTCATCGAGGAGGGCGTCAACGGCGTCCGGCGCCTGCGCGGCCGGTCGGCGTCGTGGCGCCTGGACCCCTCGGTCGTCACGCCGATCGCCCTGGCGGTGATCCTGTTCTTCGTCGTCCTGTCGCTGACCGCGCTGTACGTCGACCTCGTCAAGCCCGCCTCGGACCTGCTGCCCCGGTAGCGCCGGGGCGCCGCCCGGCGCCGCACTCACCGGGTCGAGCCGCCCGCCGACCGGCCCGCAGGGCGCTGGACGTACCCTGGCGGCACCGCTCGCCTCCGATTCGCACAGAGAGGGTCCGCGACCCGTGCGCACGCCGCTTCCCGTCCTGACCACCGCCCCGGCGCCCGCGCAGACCCCGCCGCACGCCCAGCCGCCCCGGCGGCGGGCCAGCCGCGGGCTGTCCGTCGGTCGGGTGCGGGTCGGCGACGGCGCGCCGATCAGCGTCCAGTCGATGACGACGACGCCGACCCACGACGTCAACGCCACCCTGCAGCAGATCGCCGCGCTCAACGCCGCGGGGGTCGACATCGTCCGGGTGGCGTGCCCACGGCAGGAAGACGCCGACGCCCTCGCCACGATCGCGGCCAAGTCGACGGTGCCGGTCATCGCTGACATCCACTTCCAGTGGAAGTACGCGATGGCCGCGATCGAGGCGGGCTGCGCCGGCGTCCGCATCAACCCGGGCAACATCCGCAAGCACGACAAGGTCCGGCTCATCGGCGACGCCGCCTCCCAACGGGGATTCCGATCCGCATCGGCGTGAACGGCGGGTCGCTGGAGGACGTCGTCCTGGCCAAGCACGGCGGCGTGACCCCAGAGGCGCTCGTCGAGTCCGCCCTGGCCGAGGTGCGGCTGCTGGAAGAGGTCGGCTTCTTCGACACCAAGATCTCGGTGAAGCACTCCGACCCGTGGACGATGATCCAGACCTACCGGCTGCTCGCCGAGCGCTGCGACTACCCGCTGCACCTCGGCGTGACCGAGGCCGGGCCGCCCAAGACGGGCATCACGAAGTCCGCGGTCGGGATCGGCACGCTGCTCGCCGAGGGCATCGGCGACACCATCCGCGTGTCGCTGTCGGCCGACCCCGTCGAGGAGGTCAAGGCCGGCATCGCGATCCTGGAGGCGCTGCACTTGCGCGAGCGCGGGCTCGACGTCGTCTCGTGCCCGTCGTGCGGCCGTGCCGAGGTCGACGTCTACACCCTCGCCGAGCAGGTCCAAAGCGCCCTGGAGGGCATCGACGTCCCCTTGCGGGTCGCGGTCATGGGCTGCGTCGTGAACGGCCCCGGCGAGGCCCGCGAGGCCGACGTCGGCGTCGCCGCCGGCAAGGGCAAGGGCCAGCTGCTGTACAAGGGCCAGGTCGTCGCGCAGGTGCCCGAGGACCAGATCGTGTCGGGCCTGCTCGACCTCGCCAACGAGGTCGCCGAGGAGATCCGCCGCGAGCGCGGCAGCGGCCGTCCGTCCGTCATCGCGTGACCCCCGAGCTGTCGGCGGCCGTCCGCGCCGCCGAGGCCGCCGGCGCCGTGCTGCTCGACCACCACGCCGCCGGCGTCCTCGCAGAGTGGAAGGGGGCCGGCGACCCGGTCACCGTCGCCGACCGCGAAGCCGAGGCGGTCGTCCGGGAGCACCTGCACGCCGCCTTCCCCGACGACCTCGTCGTGGGGGAGGAGGTGCCCAGCTCACCGAGGCGAGGGTCCGTGGCCGGCGGCGGTGGTACGTCGACCCGCTGGACGGGACCGCCAACTTCGTCAAGCGGCGACGCCGCTGGGCGGTGTCGATCGGGTTCTGCGGCAGCGACGACCGGATGGCGGCCGCGGCGGTGCTCGCGCCCGTCGCCGGCGAGCTGTTCACCGCCGCGCGCGGGTGCGGAGCCGCCCTGGACGGCGTCGTGCTGCGCGCCGCACCCACGACGAGCCTCGCCGAGGCGCTGTTCTGCGCCGGGCCCAACGCCGGCAGCTTCGTCGACGGCGACGTCGGCCGGCTGTGGCGGTCGATGATGACCGGGCGGATCACCGGCTCGACGGCCCTGGACCTGTGCGACGTCGCCTGCGGCCGGGCCGACGTCGCCCTCGGCGCCGCCCAGGGGCGCTGGGACACCGCCGCGGGCGGGCTCATCGCCGCCGAGGCCGGCGCGTCGGTCACCGACGGGCGCGGCCGCCCCGTGACCGGGCCCGCCGAGGCGGTCGTCGTGGCCGCCCCCGGTGTGGCCTCCGAGCTGCTGGCCCTGCTCGTCCCGGCCCCCCGGCCTCCGAAGTCCCCGGCCCCCTGACCGGCTCCCACTCATCCCGTTCGTTCTGTCTGTTCCGCCGGGGAAACGGATCAGAACCAACTGCGACGGAGGGCGCAGGACGAGGGCCCGGTGGAGGCGTTGCCGCCACCCGCCGGGTGCTGCTACCGTCGGCGGACAGGACCCGGTCGGGCCGCGAGGCCGCGCGTCCGGGGACTGCACCGCCGTGCGGCGCCGTCCCTGCCAACCGAGCCGGACCGGAGTGGGCGCCCACGCCCACTTTTTGTTGCGCGGACCGGGCACCCGCCCGGCAGGACGAAGGCATCCCACGACCCACGAGCGGACAGGAGGCAGGCATGGCCGACGCGACGACCGTCGTGCGCCGTGAGGCCGAGCCCCTGGCCGCCGGAGCCGGCCTGGACCTGCTCGACGTGCAGGTCCGCGGTTCGGGGCCGCGCAGCGTCGTGCGGGTGGTCGTCGCCCGCAACGGCGGCGTCGACGTGGCGGTCTGCCGGGCGCTGTCGGTGGCGCTGTCGCAGCGGCTCGCCGTCGTCGACCCGGTCGCCGGCGGCTACGCGCTGGAGGTGACCTCCCCGGGCGTCGACCACCCCCTGCGCACCCAGCGCGACTTCGACCGGGTCGAGGGTCGCGCCGTGCGCGTGGAGCGGCGGACGTCGGACGGCACCGTCCCCGTGCACGGGACGGTCGCGACGGCCGGCGACGAGGCCGTGGAGATCGCGACGCCCGGCGCGACCGTCACCGTGCCCTACGACGAGATCGTCACGGCCCGCCAGGTGCTGCCGTGGTGAGTGAGGAGCGACAGACGATGGAGCCGACGAGGCCGATGCACGTCGAGATCGACGCGCTGCGCAGCATCGAGCGGGAGAAGGGCATCGCCTTCGACACCGTCATCGAGGCGCTCGAGGGCGCGCTGGCCCGCGCGTACAAGCGCACCGACGCGCGGGCCGAGGAGGCGCGCGTCGTCATCGACCGCGTCTCGGGCGAGGTGACCGTGTTCGCGCAGGAGCTCGACGACGACGGCAACATCGTCGCCGAGTGGGTCGACACGCCGCACGACTTCGGGCGCATCGTCGCGCAGACCGCCAAGCAGGTGCTGCTGCAGCGCCTGCGCGAGGCCGAGCGCGAGATGACCTACGGCGAGTACTCGGGCAAGGAGGGCGACCTCGTCAACGGCACCCTGCAGATCCACGACCGCGGGGTGACGGTGCTCGACCTCGGCAACGCCGAGGCGGTGCTGCCCTACGCCGAGCAGATCCCCACCGAGCGATACGAGCACGGCATGCGCCTGCGCGCGTACGTCGTGGAGGTCCGCCGCTCGTTCAAGGGCCCGCAGATCATCTGCAGCCGCAGCCACCCCAACCTCGTGCGGGAGCTGTTCCGCCTGGAGGTTCCCGAGATCGCCGACGGTCTCGTCCAGATCCGCGGGATCGCACGGGAGGCCGGCCACCGCACGAAGATCGCGGTCGAGAGCGTCGACGAGTCGGTCGACCCGGTCGGTGCCTGCGTCGGCCCCCGGGGGACGCGCGTCATGGCCGTCGTCGACGAGCTGTCGGGCGAGAAGGTCGACATCATCCCGTTCGCCCCCGAGCCCGCCGCGATGGTCGCCAACGCCCTGTCGCCGGCGAAGGTCAGCGAGGTCTACCTGTACGAGGAGGACGCCACGGCCCTCGTCGTCGTGCCCGACTACCAGCTGTCGCTCGCGATCGGACGCGAGGGCCAGAACGCACGCCTGGCGGCGCGCCTGACCGGCTGGCGCATCGACATCAAGAGCGAGACGCAGTTCGCCGAGGAGCAGGCGGCCTTCCAGGCCGCCTACGAGCGCGGCGAGATCGACGAGCACGGCAACCCGCTGGACGCCGGAGACGGCGCGGCGCAGGCGCAGCAGGTGCCCGCGCCCGCAGCCGAGCCCGGCGACGAGCCCGCCGCCGTGGAGGCTGCGCCGCAACCGAGCCCAGGGGGGTAGTGTGGTGACCGTTCCCACCCGCTCCTGCCTGGTCTGCCGGCGACGCGGCGACAAGCCCTCGTTGGTGAGGCTGGTGGCGGCCGAGGGTGTCCTGACCGTCGATGAGGCGGCCCGCATGCCCGGACGCGGGGCGTACCTGTGTGATCGGCCCGCCTGCATGGACACGTTGCTGCGCACGGCCGGCGCGCCCGCCGCCCGCGCGTTGCGGCTGACCGAACGGCCCGCGCACTACGACGGCGACGCTCTGCGGGCGGCGTGGGAGACGGCGACACGGCACAACGGCGGCGCAACGACCGCCGGTAGGAGTGAGTGAGTGAGCAAGAAGCGCATCTACGAGCTGGCGCAGGAGACGGGACTTTCCAACAAGGAGGTCATCCGCCGCCTGGCCGAGCTCGGCGTGGAGGCGAGGTCACACTCGTCGACCGTCGAGATGCCCGACGCCGCCCGGTTCACCGAGAGCCTCGGCAAGCGGGCGGAGGCCCGGCGCCGGCAGCAGGAGGAGCGCGAGCGCGCCGAGGCGGAGGCCTATGACCTGTCCGCCCTGACCGGCCCGCCCAGGGAGGCCACGGCTCGCCGCATCCTGCCGCCGCACCTGCGGCGCGAGCAGGAGGAGGCGGCCGCCGCCGCCGCCGCGCCGGCGACGCCGCGTTTCCGGCCGCCGGCGACGCCGTTCCGTCCCTCCGCGCCGACCGGCGTGAGCGTCGGGGGCACCGGCGAGGACGCCTCGCCGCTGCTGTCCGAGCAGGAGGCGGCCGCGCCCACGGCCGGCACGCAGGCGCCGCAGACCACGGCCCCGGTGGCCAGGGCAGGCCCCGCGCCCGCGGCGCCGACCGCGCCACAGCAGGCCGCCGACACCACCGGGACGGGCCAGCCGGCCACGGAGCAGACCCGCTCGGCCACCCAGGCCGCCCGCGCCGGGGTGGTCCGTCCGGCGGGGATGCCCCGCCCAGCCCTGCCGCCCGCAGAACGGCGCCTCCCACCGCCGCCCGCGCCGGTCGTCCACGAGCGCGAGGACGACGAGGAGCCCCGCGGCGTCCCTGGCGTCCCGCGCCCCGGCACGCCGCCGCGGCCGGGCCAGCCGACGGTGCCGCCGCGCCTGCCCTTCAGCCCCGCCGCGACCGGCCTTCCGGTCGAGCCCCGCCGGCGCGTCGAGCACAACCTGCCCAAGGAGGGCTCCGGTAAGCGATACATCCCGCCGCCGCTGCGCCCCGCACCCAAGGACGCCCCGGCCGCGGGCGCCGGGCGCCCCGGCGGCCCTGGCGGCACGGGGCGCCCAGCGCCCGGCGCCGGCGCCGGGCGGCCCACCGCCCCGGGCCGGGTGCCCGCCGGTGCTCCGGGCCGGCCCACCGGCGCCCCCGGCCGCCCCGGCGCCGCCCCCGGCGCCGGCCCCGGCGCCGGGCCCGGCCGTCCCGGCGCGCCAGCAGGCAAGAAGGGCAAGGGCAAGCGTCGCAGGGAGCCGACGCTCCAGGAGCAGTTCGAGGCGTCGAACAGGCCGCAGCGCCAGGTCCGCGGCGGGCCGGTCAAGGCCACCGTCAGCGGACCGGTCGACGTCGTGCCCGGCGTCACGGTCGGCGAGTTCGCCAAGGCCATCGGCGTCAGCCCCACCGACATCGTCCGCGTGCTGTTCGGCATGGGGGAGATGATCACGGTGACGCAGTCGATGTCGGCGGACCTCATCGAGCTCGTCGCGGCGGAGATGGACGCCGACGTCCGCTTCATCACCCCCGAGGAGCTGGAGTTCGGCGCCGAGGAGCACGACGCGCCCGAGCAGCTGCGCGAGCGTGCTCCCGTCGTCACGGTGATGGGTCACGTCGACCACGGCAAGACCCTGCTGCTGGACGCCATCCGCGACGCCGACGTCGTGTCCGGGGAAGCCGGCGGCATCACCCAGCACATCGGCGCCTACCAGATCACCAAGGACGGCCGCAAGATCACGTTCATCGACACCCCCGGCCACGAGGCGTTCACGCAGATGCGCGCCCGCGGCGCCGAGGTCACCGACGTCGCGATCCTCGTGGTCGCCGCCGACGACGGCGTCAAGCCCCAGACCGTCGAGGCGATCAACCACATCAAGGCCGCCGAGGTGCCGATCATCGTCGCGGTCAACAAGATCGACAAGGAGGGCGCCGACCCGACCCGGGTCCGCACCCAGCTCACCGAGTACGACCTCATCGCCGAGGAGTTCGGCGGGCAGACGACGATGGTCAACGTCTCGGCGAAGACCAAGGAGAACCTCGACGACCTGCTCGAGATGGTCCTGCTCCAGGCCGACGTGGCCGAGCTGAAGGCCAACCCCGAGCGGCGCGCCCGCGGTGCGGTCATCGAGGCGCACCTCGACCGGGGGCGCGGCGCCGTCGCGACCGTCCTCGTGCAGGCCGGCACGTTGCACGTCGGCGACAACGTCGTCGCCGGCAGCGCCGACTGCCGGATCCGCGCGATGTTCAACGACGACGGGCGCCCGGTGGACCAAGCCGGCCCGTCGACCCCGTCCAGGTCCTCGGCTGGAACGAGGTGCCCGACGCCGGCGACGAGTTCCGCGTCGTCGACGACGAGCGCACCGCCCGTGACATCGCCGCCGGCCGGCGGACGCGGCAGCGGCGCCTGGAGCTCGCCAACCGCCGGACCCTGTCGCTGGAGGACCTGTCCGGCGCCATCGCCCAGGGCCAGCTGTCCACGCTGAACCTCATCATCAAGGGCGACGTGGCCGGCTCCGTCGAGGCCGTCGCCGACGCGATGAACAAGCTCGAGCTGCCCGAGGTGAAGATCCGCATCATCCACAAGGCGGTCGGTGCGGTCACCCAGTACGACGTCAACCTCGCCGAGACGTCGGATGCGATCATCATCGCGTTCAACGTGCGGCCGGAGGCCAACGCCCGGCAGGCGATCGACGAGAGCGGCGTCGACCTGCGCCAGTACTCGATCATCTACAAGGCGACCGAGGACATCGAGAACGCCGTGCGCGGCATGCTCGCACCCGAGTTCCGGGAGGTCGTCACGGGGCGTGCCACGGTGCGCGAGGTGTTCCGCGTCCCGCGCGCCGGTTTCGTGTTCGGCTGCTACGTCACCGACGGGGAGCTGCGGCGCAACGCCAAGGTCCGCGTCATCCGCGACGGCGTCGTGACCGCCGAGGACACGATCTCATCGTTGCGCCGCTTCAAGGAGGACGTCACCGAGGTGGCGACCGGCTTCGAGTGCGGCGTCGGCCTGGACAAGTTCGCCGACATCAAAGAGGGGGACGAGTTCGAGGTCTACGAGGAGCGTGAGGTGGCGCGTACCTGATCTGTTGCCCGGCCGGCTTGGGGGCTGCGTGACCGCCTCCGGCCGGTGGGTTCACCTCCGGCCGCCGGGTCTCACCTCCGGGGCGCTACACCCACCCGCCCTCCAAGCCCCTCCGGCGAGACCCGGCGGCCTCCGGCTCGGTTGGGCTCGTGCGTTCCGGTAGAGCGCGTTGCTCCTCGCGACGGGAACCGGAGGGAAGGCTGGAGGGCATGATCGCGGCGTTGGTTTCGGTGGACCTGCATGTTCCGCAGGCGACTTCGTTGAAGGGCAAGCGGGGAGTGGTCAAGTCGTTGGTGGCGGCGCTGCGCAACGACCTCAATGTGTCGGTGGCGGAGGTGGGGTACCAGGATCTGTGGCAGCGGTGCCGGCTGGGCGTGGCCATCGCGGCCGGGTCGCAGACCGGGGCGCGCAAGGTGGCCCAGCAGGTCGAGCAGATCGTGTGGCGTGACCCCCGCGTGGAGGTCGTGAGCTTCTCGATCTCCATCGTCTCGCCGGAGGAGTGATCGGATGTCGCAGCGGTTGAGGCGGGTCAACGAGGCGGTCAAGGAGGTCGTGGCCGAGCGCCTGCGCGACCTGAAGGACCCGCGGGTGGGGTTCGTGACCGTCACCGACGTGCGCACGACGTCCGATCTCGGCAGCGCCGAGGTCTTCTACACCGTGCTGCCCGACACCGAGGAGTCGCGGACGGCGACCGCGGCGGGACTGGCCAGCGCCGCCGCGCTGGTCCGGCGGGAGCTGGGCGCGCAGCTGCGGATGAAACGGGTGCCCGACCTGCGCTTCACGCCCGACCCGCTGCCCGAGCGGGGTCGCCGCATCGAGGCCCTGCTGCGCGAGGACGACGCCACCGATGCCGGTCGCTGACGGCCGCACCTTCGAGGGGTCGCCGGCCGCCGTCACCGACGGCGTGCTCGTCGTCGACAAGCCGCCGGGCATGACGTCCCACGACGTCGTCGCCGTCGTGCGCCGCATCCTCGCCGCCCCGCAACGCCCCCGGCGACGCGGAGGAACGAAGGTCGGCCACGCCGGGACGCTGGACCCCGAAGCCACCGGCGTGCTGGTCGTCTGCGTCGGCCGTGCCACGCGGCTCGTGCCCTTCCTGCAGGCCTCGACCAAGACCTACGACGCCCGGATGCGGCTGGGGGTGACGACCTCGACGCTGGACGCGGCGGGCGACGTGCTCGTCCGGCGGGACGCTTCGGCGCTGGACGAGGCGGCGGTGCGCCAGGCGCTGCGGTCATTCGTCGGCGGTATTCGTCAGGTGCCGCCGATGGTGTCGGCGGTCAAGGTCGGCGGTGAGCGACTGTACGCCAGGGCCCGCCGCGGCGAGGAGGTCGAGCGCCCGTCGCGACCCGTGACGATCGACGACCTCGTGCTCACCGACTTCTCGCCCGGGCCACACCCGGAGGCCCACTTCGTCGTCACCTGCTCGGCCGGCACCTACGTCCGCACGCTCGCGGCCGATGTCGGCGAGCGGCTCGGTGTGGGTGCGCACCTGACGGGGTTGCGGCGCCTGGCGTCGGGACGGTTCTGCGCGCGCGACGCGGTCGACCTGGACACGCTGCGGGAACTCGGCGCGCAGAGGCGGCTGGCCGAGGTGATGCTGACGCCCGCCCAGGCGGTCGCCGACCATCCGACGGTCGTGGTGGACGAGCCGACAGCGCGCGACGTCGGGCACGGCCGGCCCGTCCCGGCCACGGGGCACCCCGGTCCGGTCGCGCTCCTCGACGGCGACGGGCGCCTGCTCGCGATGGTCGCCGACCGCGACGGGCGCGCGCGTCCGCTGGCGGTGCTGGCCCCCGCCGGGCCGGCGAGCGCCGGTGGCTGACGGCCGCATCGTCCGCGGCCTCGACCTGGTCGAGCCGGCGCCGTCGGTCGTGTCGATCGGCTTCTTCGACGGCGTGCACCGGGGTCACCAGACGATCGTGCACCGGGCGGTCCGGGCTGCGGCGGACCTCGGTGTGCGCAGCGTCGTCGTCACCTTCGACCGGCACCCGATGGAGGTCGTGAACCCGGGCAGCCAGCCGCGGCTGCTCATGACCCTGGCCCGCCGCGCTCGCACCCTGGCCGAGCAGGGCACCGACCTCGTCGTCGTCATGCCCTTCGACGACGCGCTGCGCCACCTGTCACCCGAGGAGTTCGTCGACCACGTCTTGGTCGAGCCGCTGCAGGCGCGCCGCGTCGTCGTCGGGGCCAACTTCCGCTTCGGGCACCGCGCCGCCGGCAGCGTCGCCACGTTGGCCGACCTCGGGTCCACCCGAGGCTTCACCAGCGAGGGCGTGACCCTGCGCGAGGTCGACGGGACCGTCATCTCGTCGACCGAGATCCGCGCCGCCGTCGACGCCGGCGACGTGGAGCTGGCCGCGCGGATGCTCGGGCGCCCGCCGCTCGTCGACGGGATCGTCGTGCGGGGGGACCAACGCGCCGCGCTCGGGTTCCCGACAGCCAACCTCCAGGTGAGCCGGCGCGTCGTGGTGCCCGCGCGGGGCATCTACGCCGGGGCGTTCGGACTGCCCGACGGCGCGTCGCATCCGTGCGTCACGAGCGTCGGCGTCAACCCCACCTTCGGCGGCCAGGACCTGCGCATCGAGGCGCACCTGCTGGACTTTTCCGGCGACTTGTACGGACGCGAGGCGGCCGTCGACTTCCGCCATCGGCTGCGGGACGAGGAGCGGTTCGACTCGGTCGCGGCGCTCGTCGAGCGGATCGCCGCGGACGCCGCCGAGGCCCGGCGGCTCCTGCGCGGATAGGCTGGCCGTCGCCGTCTCACGACCGGACGAGCCGGTAGCCGCCACAGGTCGTTGTCGATCGGCAGGATCTCGATGTCGGCGAAGCGCGCCTCGCCGGCGTAGCGGCGCAGGGTCTCGGGGCGCATCACCGTCCCGGTCGCCGCGGAAGGCCGGTGGGACATCCCGTCGGGTAGGCAGCAGCGAGAACCCGTACATCAGCCGCTCCACGTCGTCACCGCGGCCTTCGAAGCGCTCGGCGACCCGCTCGTCCATGACGATGACGTGCCCGTCTGGTCTGGACAGCCGCCGCATCGACGCGAGCACCTCGACGGGCCGGGCGAGGTCGTGGATGCTCGAAGGCGGTGACGACGTCGTAGGCGCCGTCGTAGCGGTCGTCGCCCACCGTGGCTGCGTCAGCGGCGAAGAAGTCGACCCGGTCGGCGACGCCAGCCTGCTCGGCGTTGCGGCGGGCGGCGGCGATCGACGGTTCGTCGACGTCGAAGCCGTCGACGGTGACCGAGACCGTCGCGAGCGCGATCGACGACCAACCCTCGCCGCAGCCGACGTCGGCCACCCGGCCGCCCGCGCCCAGCGCGCGTGGAGGTCCTCCACGGCCGTGAACCACTCGCTGCCCAGGGCACGCAGGAACCAGGGCCGGTTCATCTCCGCCTGGCCGGTGCGCATGTCCGAGCCGTCGCCCAGCCGACACCGCCGCCCGAGCGGTACGCGTCCAGCAGCGCCGGCAGTTGCAGCCCGGCCGCGGTCACCAGACGGCGTGAGGTAGGCAAGGCTGTCGCGGTCGGTCAGGACCTCGGCGTGTCCGGGCGGCAAGGCGGCGCTCGGCGCTGCCCAGCGACCTCCAGGAAACCGGTGACCGCCTGCTGCTCGAGCCACTCCGTCGCGCAGCGGGATGCATGCCGGTCGCGCCGGTCAGCTCGGCCGCGGTGAGCGGGCCGGAACCCGCGAGCGCGGTGTACAGCCCGAGCTTGTCGCCGACGTACACCGACCACATGTCCATCGCGCCGAGAACCGCGTCGAACAGTCGCTCGCTGAGCGCGTCGGCCGTCGCGCCGGTGCCGGGGTCAATAGCGGTCATGGCCCATTCTCCACAGATGAGTTGCCGCCGAGCGCCGCGGACGGTACGTCCGGCCGCCCGCACGCGCTGCACCGCGAGATCATGCCGCCCGCAGGCCACGGACGCCATGGAGGCCGTGTAGATCAGGAAGGCCGTGGAGGTCAGGGAGGCCATGGACGTGCCGCGCGTCGGCATCCTGCGGGGGCGGTCATCTGGACGAACGGGGCGGGAATGGCGGGAGAGGCGGTCAGCGGACCTCGACGCGGACGTGCGCGGTGCCGGCGCCGAGGTCGGCGACGGCGGCGAACGTGGCCCGGGACAGGTCGAAGCGGCGGTTCGTCCACGCCGCGGGGCCGTAGTCGGTGACCGTCGCCTCGACGGTGCGACCGGACGTGGCGGTGACGGTGACCGTCGTCCCGCAGGCGAGCTCCCGGCTGGCGAGCGTCAGTGCGTCGGGGTCGAAGCGCCCGCCGCAGGCGGTCCGCCGGGCCTCGAAGCCGGGCCCGTACCACGAAGCCGTACCCGTCAGCACGCCGCCGCCGGGCGGCTCGTCGCCGAGCTCGGTCGCCGGGGTGGCGGGGTCGGACGCCGGAGTCTGTCCGGCCGCAGCCGCCGGTGGCTGCGGTTTCGGCGGCTGCGGCGTCGGGGGCGGCTCGTAGCTGGCCCCCGGGAGCGGCACGGTGGGAGCGATCCCGGCGGCGGGCGCGGGCACGCCGGCGGGCGCGGCGGGTGCGGCGGGGACCGAGGACCCGCTGACCGGGGCCTCGCCGGCGGTCTCGCCGGGGCTCGGGGGAGCGGGCGGGACTCCGGCCCAGACGACCGCGACGCCGTCGGCAGGCAAGGGTGCACCCGGCTCGGGCCACTGCGACGACACGCGTCGAGCCCCGGGACCGAAGCGCAGGACTCGCAGCCGTACGCCCCGGGCGGCGAGCGCACCTCGAGCGGCGGCGACGAAGTCTCCCCGCAGGATCGGCATCCCCTCCTCGGCCGCCTGGAGCCGCTGGACGATGCGCACCGACGCGGCGGCAGCCGGCACCGCGGCAGCCGGCGCCGGGGACGCGACGCCGGGCGGCGGCGGTGCGGGCGCCGCGGCGGCACTCGTGCAGGCGCTCGCCGCGAGGACGACGAGTGCCGCAACCGCGCGGCGGGACTGGATGAGGGCCAACGACACGTTGCCCCCGTCGGCTGGTCGGGGGAGATCTTGACCCCGCAATCCCGCTGCCGTCATCACCGCACCGCTGTGGCGGGTCCGTGACGGGGGTGCGGGCCGCGCCGGGCCCGCCGGCCGCGGTGCGCGGACGTCGCGCGGCGGGGACGTCGCGGCGCGGGGATCTGGCGCGGGGCGGGGGTCTGGCACGGCGCCGGAGGTTTGTGAGCCCGGGTCGCGCGTGGCAGACTCGCAGGGTGCCGCCGGACTCGGTGGCCGACATCGTGCCCGGATCCGGGTGACGGTCAGCGGTCCGCAACCCGACCGCTGCGAGGAGGACCGCACCGCGCCGCCGGCCGCTGACCCGGCCTGGCCGGCGCGCAGGTCCCCGACGACCAGCTCGCTGGCGTCCATCCGCCGGGACCGAACCATCGAGGAGCGTTTCGTGACGAAGGCCGTCATCCCGAACAAGGAACAGTTGATCTCGGACTACGCCACCGTCGACGGCGACACCGGGTCGCCCGAGGTGCAGGTGGCGCTGCTGACCAGCCGGATCAATCACCTCACCGAGCACCTGCGGACGCACGCGAAGGACCACCACTCGCGCCGCGGGCTGCTGCAGCTCGTCGGGCGTCGCCGCCGGCTGCTCGCCTATCTGCAACGCAATGACGTCGAGCGTTACCGCTCCCTGATCTCGCGGCTGGGTCTGCGCCGCTAGCAGCACCGACGCCGAGCCGTTCGCGGCTCGGCGTCGTCGTATCGCCCGCACATCCACCCGCCCGCGGCCGGCTCGCCGGCGCGACGGACGGACAGTTGTCAGTGGCAAGGGCCGGGCCGACCGGCCTTTCCCACTGGGAACTGCCCCCGCCGCCTCCGCCAGCGCTCCGCGGGCCCACGCCGGCGCACGAGCGTCGGCAGGAGGTACCTCTCGCATGGGCAAGCTCGGAACCCACGAGGTGTCGGCCAAGGTCGGCGACGCCGAGATCCGCTTCGAAACCGGCAAGCTCGCCGGTCAGGCCGGGGGCAGCGTCGTCGCCCACCTCGGCGAGACGAGCCTGCTGGTCGCGTCGACCGCGTCCAGCCGGCCCAAGGAGCACCTGGACTTCTTCCCGCTCACCGTCGACTACGAGGAGCGGATGTACGCCGCCGGCAAGATCCCCGGCGGCTTCTTCAAGCGCGAGGGGCGGCCCAGCGAGAACGCCATCCTCACCGCGCGGCTCGTCGACCGCCCGATGCGACCCACGTTCGCCGAGGGCCTGCGCAACGAGATCCAGATCCTCATCACGACCCTGTCGGCCGACCAGGTCCACACCCCGGACGTGCTGGCGATCAACGGCGCGTCCATGGCGACGATGCTCGCCGGGATCCCGTTCGACGGGCCGGTCGCGGGCGTACGCCTGGCCCTGGACACCGACGGCCGCTGGTCGGCCTTCCCGACGTTCGAGACGCTCGACACCGAGGCCGTGTTCGACCTCGTCGTCGCGGGGCGGCTGAACCCCGACTCGGGTGAGATCGACATCCTCATGGTCGAGGCCGAGGCGACCGAACACGCCGTGCTCAAGATCGACATGGGCGCCGCCAAGCCGACCGAGGACGTCATCGCCCAGGGGTTGGAGGCCGCCAAGGGCTACCTCAAGCAGCTGTGCGACCTGCAGCTGGAGCTGCTCGACGCCACCGGCGGGCGCTCCACCCGCGACCTGCCGCTGTACCCGGTCTACGAGCAGAAGGTCTACGGGTCGGTGGAGGGCGCCGTCGCCGGCGACCTGGCGGCGGTCCTGACCGACGCGCAGATCGACAAGTCCACCCGCAACGCCCGCACCGCCGAGCTGCGCGAGAAGGCGATCGACGCGGCGTTCGACCAGGCCGGCGACGTCGAGGTCTCCGACGAGGAGCTCGAGCGCCAGGCCCGCAACGCGTTCAAGTCGCTGGAGAAGAAGCTCATCCGCCGCCGTGTCGTCAACGAGGGCGTGCGCATCGACGGGCGCGGCCCCCGCGACATCCGCGAGCTGTCCGCCGAGGTGGGGGTGCTGCCCCGCGCGCACGGCTCGGGGCTGTTCAGGCGCGGCGAGACCCAGGTCCTCAACATCCTCACGCTGGGGATGCTGCGCGACGCCCAGCGCCTGGACACGGTGGACCCGGGCACCGAGAAGCGCTACATCCACCACTACAACTTCCCGCCGTACTCCACCGGTGAGACCGGCTTCATGCGCGGTCCCAAGCGCCGCGAGATCGGCCACGGCGCCCTCGCCGAGCGCGCGCTGCTGCCGGTGGTGCCCAACGCCGAGGACTTCCCTTACGCGCTGCGGCTGGTGTCGGAGGTCGTGTCGTCCAACGGCTCGACGTCGATGGGGTCGGTGTGCGCGTCGACGCTGTCGCTGATGGACGCCGGCGTGCCGATCACGGCTCCGGTCGGCGGTATCGCGATGGGCCTGATCGCCGAGGACGGCAAGTACACGACCCTGACCGACATCCTCGGCGCCGAGGACGCGTTCGGCGACATGGACTTCAAAGTCGCCGGCACCAGCGAGTTCGTCACCGCCCTGCAGCTGGACACCAAGCTGTCGGGGATCCCGGCCGACGTGCTCGGCGCGGCGCTGAGCCAGGCCAGGGATGCCCGCACCGAGATCCTGCGGGCCATCACCGACTGCATCGCCGAGCCCCGCGCGGAGATGAACCCGCGCCCCGCGGGTGCTCACCGAGTACATCCCCGGCGACAAGATCGGCGAGGTGATCGGGCCCAAGGGCAAGATCATCCGCGAGATCACCGAGGAGACCGGCGCCGACATCAACATCGACGACGTCGACGGCCGTGGGGTCGTGCACATCTACTCCACCGACGGCGACAAGGCCCAGATGGCCCTCGACCGCATCCGCGCGATCGCCAACCCGGTGGTCCCCAAGGCCGGCGAGCGCTACTTCGGCACCGTCGTCAAGACCGCTGACTTCGGCGCCTTCGTGTCCCTGACGCCGGGAAGCGACGGGCTGCTGCACATCTCCAAGCTGCCCAAGACCGAGGGCAGGCGACTCAACCACGCCGACGAGGCCGTCAGTGTGGGCGAGAAGATGTGGGTCGAGGTCGTCGAGGTCAAGGACGGTCGCAAGTTCAGCCTGGCGCTGGTCAGCGCGCCCGGTGGCGGCGGCCCGAGCGGCGGTGGCGGCTCGGGCGCCGCGACGAGCGGCGCCCCGAGCGCAGCCAGCGGTGCCCCCGCCCCGGCAAGCGGAGCAGCACCGGTCGCGAGCGCGACCACCGAGGCGGCCGCCCCCTCGGACGCGGCGGTGGCCGACAACGCCGGCGTCCCGCGCCGCGTCGACGACGGCGGCCGCTCCCGGGGTGGCGACCGGGCACCGCGCGAGCGCACCCGTGAGCGCGGCGCCGAGACCTCCACGGACGAGCCCGGCGACGGTGACGTGGTGCGCCGCCGCCGCCGGCGCCGCTAGTGGTGGCGCGCCCGGCAGCCCCGGCGCCGCTCGCGGGACCGTCCGCGTCGTCCCGCGCGACCGCGATCGAGGTGGCCGAGGGTGGCGGTGACCACCCTGCCCAACGGGTTGCGGGTGGTCACCGAAGCCATGCCCGACGTCCGCTCCGTCGCGGTCGGGTTCTGGATCGGCATCGGCTCGCGCGACGAGCGGGGGCCGGTCGCCGGCGCCAGCCACTTCCTCGAGCACCTGCTGTTCAAGGGCACGAAGCGCCGCAGCGCCCAGGCGATCGCCGAGGAGATCGACGCGGTCGGCGGTGACATGAACGCGTTCACGTCCAAGGAGTACACCTGCTTCTACGCGCGGTGCCTGGACCGTGACCTGCCGCTCGCGGTCGACGTCCTCGGCGACATGATGACCTCGTCGCTCGTGCGCGCCGGCGACGTCGACGCCGAGCGCGACGTCGTGCTCGAAGAGATCTCCATGCACCACGACACGCCCGACGATCTCGTGCACAGCGTGTTCAGCGAGGCGTACTACCGCGGCCACCCGCTCGGCCGTGAGGTCCTCGGTGACGAGCAGACGATCACGGCGATGACCCGCGACCAGGTCCGCCGCTACTACAAGCGCCACTACGTCCCCAGCAACGTGGTCGTGGCCGTCGCCGGCAACGTCGAGCACGGCACCGTCGTCGACTGCGTCGCCGAGGCGGTCGGCGGGTGGGCAGGGACCCCGTGGCGACGCTGCGGCGGACCGCGCCGACCGTCAACGTCGCGGCGGCGACCGTGCTGCGCCCCCGCCCCACCGAGCAGACCCATCGTGCTCGGCGGGCCGGGTCTGGCCCGCGACGACGAGCGCCGCTTCGCCGCGGGCGTGCTCAACCAGGCGCTCGGCGGCGGCATGGCCAGCCGGCTGTTCCAGGAGGTCCGCGAGCGCCGCGGCCTCGTCTACACGGTGTACAGCTACAACGGGATGCACGCCGACGCCGGGACCTTCGCGGTCTACGCCGGCACGACGCCACGCAAGGCCGGGGAGGTGCTGGCGGTCACCCGCGCCGAGCTCGACAGGGCCGTCGCCGACGGGCTGACCGACGCGGAGCTGCAGCGTGCCAAGGGCCACCTCGCCGGGTCGATGGTGCTCGCCCTGGAGGACACGAGCAGCCGCATGAGCCGGCTCGGCAAGGCACTGATCACCGGCTCGCCGCTGCTCAGCCTGGACGACTCGATCGCAGCGATCGAGGACGTCACCGGCGAGCAGGTGCTCGACGTGGCGCGCGTGCAGCTGTCGGGTCCGTGGACGCTGGCGATGGTGGGTCCGCTCGACGGCGCCGACCCGGCGGACTACGAGCGCTACGTCGCCTCCGCCGCCTGGGCGGCGTGACCGCGGGCGCGGCCGGGGGCGCTGAGCCGTGCGACGCGTCGCCGCGGTCGGTGCCGGGGGCGCTGAGAGGTGCTGCGCGTGGCCGTGGTCGGCGCCGGCGGCCGGATGGGCAGCGCGGTGTGCGATGCCGTCCGCGGCGACCCCGAGACCGAGCTCGTCGCCGAGGTCGGCTCCGGCGACGGCCTGGACGCGGTGCTCGACGCGGGCGCCGACGTCGCCGTCGAGTTCACCCTGCCGGCGAGCGTCAGGCGCAACACCGCCTGGCTGCTGACCCGCGGCGTCCACACGGTCGTCGGCGCCACCGGGCTCGACGACGCCGACCTGCGCGAGCTGGAGCCGCTCACCGGGCCGGCGAACCTGTTCGTGGCGCCGAACTTCGCGATCGGGGCGGTACTGCTGATGCGCTTCGCCGGCGAGGCGGCGCGCCATCTGCGGCACGTCCGCCTTGGCATCACCGAGCTGCACGGTACGACCGCAAGATCGACGCTCCCGAGCGGCACGGCCCTGCGGACAGCCGGATGATCGCCGCCGCACGCGGGTGCACCACCCGCCGAATGACAGGCATGTGATCAGGACAGCGCGTGGGCTCCCGCTGGTCGTCCGGCGCGGGGGCAGTACCGCTCGTCGAGGGGTGTTACCGGTGCACAGCGTGCGCCTCCCGGGCGCGCGACGGCACCTCGTCGCCAGCCAGGAGGTCATCTTCGGCGGCCAGGGCCAGACCTCACGCTGCGCCATGACTCCATCGACCGCCGCCCCATGTCGCTCGTTCATGCCCGGCGTCCTGCTCGCCGTCAAGCGCGTCGCCGACCTGCCCGGCGGCTCACCGTCGGCCTCGAACGTCGTCGAGCGCGGCTTCAACCGCTTCAAGCACTGGCGCGGCCTGGCCTAGCGCGGCGCTGACTACCCGCGGCGGGCTCACAGCCTGCTGCTGTGGGCCGGCTCATGACCATTCAGGAGACACGCCCTAGCACACCTCGACGCCGGGCGGCTCATGTCCAACGGGGAGACAGGGTCGCGGCGGCGGAGCAGGAGCAGCAGTGCGTCGTCGCGCTTGTTGGCGCCGGCGACGACCTCGTCGAGGACGCCGTCGATGATCGCGCTCAGGGTCTCGTCGCGGCGCCGGTCGACGGCGTCGAGCAGCGCCTGCTGGCCGGCGATGAAGTCGCCCTCGCCCTCCACCACCCCGTCGGTGTACAGGACCAGAAGGTCGCCGGGCTCCAGCAGCCGGCGCCGGACCTCGGGCACCTCGTCGACGAGGTCACGCATGCCCAGCGGCAGACCCTGAAGCTCAAGCCGCACCGGCGCCGGGTCACCGTCGCGCAGCAGCAGCGCCGGCGGGTGCCCCAGCGACGCGAACTCCAGCTCGCCGGAGTCCGGCTCGTACAGCGCGCACCACACCGTCGCCATGATCGCGGGGTCCTGGTAGGTGACCTGCTCGTCGCAGCGGCGCAGCAGCTCCTCCAACCCCAAGCCGCACAGCGTGAGCGCCCGCAGCGTCTGGGTGATGCGGGAGGTCCGCACGGCGGCCTCGACCCCCTTGCCGACGACGTCGCCGACGACGAGCAGGAGCCGCCCGTCGGGGATGGCGAACACGTCGTAGAAGTCGCCACCGACCCGCGCCTCACGGGCGGCGGCCCGGTAGCGCACGGCGATGCTCATGCCGTCCGGCTCGGTGATCGGGGGCAGCAGCGCGTCCTGGAGCTGCTCGGCGACGTGGCGGACGGCCCGCTCACGGTGCTCGATGTCGGCGACCTGTCGCAGCGCGGCCAGCGACGCCCCGGCGTGCTCGGCCAGCGTGCGTGCCCGTGCCACGGCCTGCTCACAGGCCGGGACGAACAGCAGCGTCCCCTCGTGACGACCGTCGGCGCACACCGGCAGCGCCGCACAGGGCCCGCGGTCGGTCGGGGGCGGGCCGGCGGTGAACGTCACGGCGGTGCCCAGCCCGAGCTCGGCGACGAGACGGGGGAGCAGCGCCACGACCTCGACCGGGGACAGGGCGGGATCATGCAGCAGCAGCGACGCCTGGGTGTCGGCGAGCGGCGCCGCCGCCGTCCCGTCGGCGGAGGCGTTCATCCACCGAGCATAGAGGCTCGGCTCGTATGCTGACCGGCTCCAGTCACCTTCGAGGAGCCGCCTTGGCCAGCCACGCCGTCGAGTCGTTCACCGCCGACGAGCAGGCCTTCCTCAGCCGTCACGTGACGAACACCGACGCGCCGGTGTTCGCGCTCGTCGACCTGCCCGAGGTCGTCAAGGGCGCCCTGTACGCGCGCTACTCCCGCTCGGCCAAGAGCCTGCGCCGGCTGCTGCTCGACGAGTTCGCACAGGATCTCGACGACCTCGGCGCCGGTGGCCCGGGCGCGGTCCGCGCCGCCGACGAGGAGGCCGCCAGCCGCGCCGGACGGCTCTACGAGCGGGTGTTCTCCCAGTACGGCGACGACTCGGTGGCCCAGCTCGGTGGCGCTCACCTCGCGGTCGAGCAGGCCTCCAACCTGCTGACCAAGCAGCTGGAGTGGGGCCGGCTGGCGGCCTACCTCGAACAGTCCACCCGCTACATGCCCTACGACGACAAGCCCGGTGGGCGCTACCGCTACCACCGCGACGTCGACATCCTCGGCTCGCCGCATGCCGAGGCGTTCATCACCACGATGGACGCGGTGTTCGACACCTACGCGGCGCTCCTGCCGCGGGTCCGCGCGTGGGCCTGCGAACGCCACCCCCGCGACGAGACGACGTCACCGACCGCGTACCGCAACAGCGTCAACGCCAAGGCCTGCGACGTCCTGCGCGGGCTGCTGCCCGCCGCGACGGTGTCCAACGTCGGCATCTTCGCCAGCGGCCAGGCCTACGAGCAGCTGCTGGTGCGCCTGCGCGCCTCGAGCTGGCTGAGGCCCACACCGTCGCCGGCCTCGCGCTGCGCGAGCTGCTGGCGGGTGATCCCGTCGTTCGACCCGCGTGGACTGGCACGACCGGGCCAGCCGCCAACGCCTCGCACCCGCGACGCCACCACCGCGCTGGCCGACGAGCTCGTCGGCGGCGTCGGCGCGCCGGAGCCCGTGGCGGAGGTGGCGCTCGTCGCGTGGTCGCCCGACGCGAGGTCGATGCACCGGGATGCTCTACCGCGACGCTGGGGAGGCAGCTGCGCGCACGGGTCGAGGCGATGTCGGCCGGCGATCACGCGTCGTGTCCGCCCTACCGGCGAGCGGGCGAACTACGCCGCCACAAGCGCGCTGGAGCGGGTCTGGTACCGGTTCGACGTGTGGCGGCTACGGCGCCTTCAACGCCACCGGATGCTCACCATCGAGTGGACCTGTCGCCGCGCGCCGGCTACGACACCCCGCCCGAGATCGAGGAGGCCGGCGTCGCCGAGGCGTGGCACGAGGCCGAGCGGCCCAGGCGGCTGCATCCCGGACCTGCCGCGGCAGGCGCAGTACGCGGTCGGGCTCGCCTGGCGGCTGCGCGCTCGATGCAGCTCAACGCCCGTGCGGCGATGCAGATGCTCGAGCTCCGCCCCGGCCGCAGGGCGCCAGGAGATACCGGCGGATCGCCGAGCAGGCCGGGCACCGGGTGGCGCAGATGATGCGCCACGTGGACCCGCGCGGTGGCGGGCTGGAGCGGCTGGCCGCCGAACGTGCCGCCGACGTGGTCTTGCCGCCCGGTCGGCGGACGAGGCGCGGCAAGGCGGCTCAATTGGCGCGGCGCGCGGCCGGGCCGGCCCTGCGGCGGCGCGGCCTACGGTCCCGGCGAGCATCCCGACCACGCCGATGCCCCGGCCCGAACAGCTCGGCGAGCAGGCCGGGCGGACGGGCCGGCGAGAAGCCGGCGTGGCCGACCGACGTGACGCCGGCGATCGCCGGCCCCACGTCCGGTGAGCTTCGCCCCGCCGCGCTGAACACGATCGGCGGGCAGGCCAGCCCCAGGCCCATGGCGGCGAACCGCGACGGCAGCCCGGCGCGCGGGCGGCGAGCGCCGCCGCCAGCCCGCGGTCGCCGCGCCGGCCCGAAGGGTGGTCACGTCCAGCAGGTCGACGAGCCGGTCGCCGGCCAGGCGCCGGCGCCAGCGCGAACGCCGCGTAGCCGGCGGCCGCGGCGCCGGCCCGGCACCGACGACGCTGCGCAGGTGAGCTCCAGTCGGCGACCCCCTCGACCCCGAACATGCCCGACGACGCCGGGAAGCAGGAGCCGCCGCGGCAGCCAGCGGCGGAAACGGCGTCGGCGAGGCGCGGCATCACCGGCGGGCCGGCCCGGGCGCGGGCCACCGCGCGGCCCCACAGGCGTGGCCGACCCGCGCTCGGTCGCGTCGGCACCGGCCGGATGGGCGATCGGCATGTGCCCGCGGCCCTGGGTCCCGCGGCACCGGCAACCCGAGGACGGCCAGGGTGCGCGCTCGGGGTGACCCCGCGCGCCGCGAGCCACCCGCCGAACACGACGCCGCCGAGGCTCCACACCGTGCAACGACAGAAGGCTGCGGCCGCGGCGCCACTCCATCTCCACGCCGATGGCGATGTCCATCGCGGCGCTCGGCGCGCGACCAGCGCGGCGAACAGCAGCGGCGCGCCGCCGGCAGGGCAGCACCGCCATCGCGCAGAACAGCAACGCCACGTCGCGACCGACGCGTGATGGGCCTGCCGCCGGCATCGCGATCAACGCGCCGGCCCCCATCCCGCCGCCGCGCCCAGGATGCCGGGTGCGGGGCGAGGAACGCGCGCGAACCAGCTGCCCGACAGGACGCGTTGACCGCGAAGAGCGTCGCCACCGCGACCCGGGTCGCGAGCGCGCGACAGCGGCGCGCGGTGTCGCCGACGTGGTCACGCTGCCGTCGTGTGCCGTCGCCTCGCCTGTCGGCCGGGTCGAGTCGGGCGAAGCGTCGACGCTCGCCGTCCGGCCATCCCTCACCGCGCCGGCCTGACGGCGCCGCGGCGGGAAGTCGTCTGCCGTGGAGCTTCCGGGGCGGCGGCCCTGGAGCCTGCCGGGCCGTGATCGCCATTGACCCGTCGGGCGGGCGTAGTAGTCGATCGCACGCACTCACCCTCGGCGCCAGGCGCGGGCCGCGCCGCGGACCCGGCGCCGATGATCCGGCGTACCCCGGACTATGGCGCCGCGGCGACGACGGCCAGCGACGCCGCGAGCGTCGAGTCCGCGAGCAGCGCGAGCGGCGGCTGACCTGCGCTGCGCGTCGACCCGCGCGGAGCGCGTCGGCGCCCACGCCCGCGGTCGGGCCATCCGGGCGAGCCCCCGTCGACCGGTCTGCTTGTCCACCTTCCAAACCGTGCGCGGCGCGACGAACGCGTACTACGGTCTGTCACGATCCACCTCGAACCGCGCTGGGCCAGTTGCCAGGACACACCGCCAGCCGTGTTGCAGCATGAAATGGACGTCGCCCTTGGTGCGGCACCGGGGGTGACCACCGCCTGCGCGCCGCCACGGACAGCGCCGCTGCCGCCTCGCCACCGGCATCGGCGGTCTGCCGCGCGGCGTAGCATCCGCGCGCGGGAGCGAACTTCCCGTACCCGACGGGCTCCTGCTGCGCCCTTCGGCTTCGTTCGCGCGGTCGGCGCCGCCGCGTGGTGCGCCGGCGTCGCGGTCCTGTTCGCGTTGTTCGGCACCGCCGCGTGGCCGCTCGCGCTCGGCGTGCCGGTGCTGGCCGTCGTCACGACGTCCTACTTCAGCCGGTTCGGCCACTACCCTCGGGCGGCGGTGGTCGGCTCGCTCGTCGCCGACGCGGTGGTGCTCGGCGGCGGCGCCGTCGGCCTTCCTCGGGGGCACGGGCTCGGGCCTGGTGCGCTGCTGTACGCGCTGGTGATCCTCAGCGCGGGCATCCTGCTGGGTCCCGCGGCGACCGGCTTCACCGCCCTGGCGGTCGCGCTGGCGCTGCTGCAGCTGCTCGCCGAGCAGGTCGGGCGAACTCCCGTGCTGCTGCACCGGCCAGACCTGTCCGAGCGGCTGCCAGTCCTCGTCGAGCTTCGCCGACTGATCGGCGTCGGCTACCTCACCGCCACCTACGGCGGCCGGCTCCACGAGCTGCTCGCCGAGGCGGGAGCGCGCCGAGGAGGCCCGTCGGCGTGGGCGGCGCCGGCGCACGTTCGTGGCGCGGGCGTTCGTCGACGTCCGCGGGCCGCTGCGGCACCTCGACGAGGTCGCCGAGGCCCTCGAGCGACGCGGCGCCGACCTCGACGAGGCGGGGCGCCGCGAGCTGGCGGCGCGCCTGCGGATGACCGCCGCGGCGCTCGAGGGCGAGCTGGCCCCGCGCGCCGCCGTGGGGGTCATCGACGAGGACGAGGACCGCCGGCCCGCGCCCGGGTCGCTGCGTCGCGCCGTCGACGACGGCCTCGGGACGCTCGCCGAGCGGCTCGCGGCCCACGCGGTGCCCGTCGACGTGGGGCCGCTGAAGGTGGTCGGCGACCGCCGCGGGATCCGCCGCGTGGTGTTCAACCTGCTGGAGAACGTCGCCGACCACACGCCGCCGGGGACGCGGGTCCGCGTCGCCGCGGTCCCCGGTGGCGGCTCGGTGGTCCTGGCCGTCACCGACGACGGGCCCGGCGTCCCGCCCGAGGTCGAGTCCCGGCTGTTCACCCCACCCGGTGACACCGAGGCGGCCCTGCCCAAGGTGGGGTTGCCGCTGGTCGCGCAGCTGTGCGAGGCGATGCGCGCCGAGGTGCGCCACGAGCCCGCGCCGGGCGGGGGGTCGCGGTTCCTCGTGCGGTTGCGGCTGGCACCGGCCGCCGTCCCGAGCTCCGACGAGCCAGTCGAGGCGCGGGCCGCACAGGCGTAGGGCCGCGGCGGCTCCGGGGTGTGGCCGGCCGGCCTGGATAGACTCGGCGCGGACGCTTCCCCCAGACAGGACGTTGCCGTGCCTCCCTTCGGCCGTGTGCTCACCGCCATGGCGAGCCCCATGCACCCCGACCGCAGCCTCGACCTCGACGGCGCCCAGCGGCTGGCCTCCCACCTCGTCGACCACGGCAACGACGGGGTCGTCGTGTGCGGGACGACCGGGGAGTCGCCGACCCTGTCTCACGGCGAGACCCTGGACCTGTTCCGGGCCGTCGTCGAGGCCGTCGGCGACCGCGCCGCGGTCGTCGCGGGCTGCGGCAAGAACGTCACCGCCGCAACCGTCGCGCTGACCCGCGAAGCCACGGCCGCCGGCGTCAGCGGGATCATGCACGTCACCCCGTACTACAACAAACCGTCCCAGCGGGGCCTGCTCGGCCACTTCACCGCCGCGGCCGCCGCCACCGAGCTGCCGGTCCTGCTCTACAACATCCCGTCGCGCAGCGCGGTCGAGATCGCGCCCGAGACGCTGCTGCGCCTGGCCGAGATCGGCAACGTCGTCGGTGTCAAAGACGCCGTCGGCGACCTCGTCAAGACGTCATGGCTGCTGGCGCGCAAACCCGACGACTTCGCGGTCTACTCCGGCGACGACGCGACGCTGCTGCCGATGCTCGCCGTCGGAGGCGTCGGCGTGGTCAGCGTGGCAGCCCACGTCGCCGGCGACGACGTCGCCGCGATGGTCGAGGTGTTCGGCAGCGACCCCGCCAAGGCGAGGGAGATCCACCTGCGGCTGGGGCCCCTGTTCGCGGCGCTGTTCGCCGACACCAGCCCAGGGCCGCTCAAGGCCGCGTTGCGCATGGTCGGGCTGCCCGCCGGCCCGGTGCGCCCGCCGCTGGCCGACGCCGACGAGCCGGTCACCACGCTGGTCCGCGAGGCGCTCGCGACGGCCGGGATCCCGCTCGCCGGTGGACGGGCCCGCCGGTGAGCCCGGCGCCTCCCGTCGAGGTCGCGTTCTACGGAGGCCTCGGCGAGATCGGGGCGAACATGGCGTCCATCGAGGTCGGCGGCAGGATCGCGCTGCTCGACGTCGGCCTGACGTTCCCCGACGCCGAGCACTTCGGCATCGACCTGATCCTGCCGGACTGGTCGCGTCTGCGAAGCCGGGCCGCCGACGTGCACTGCGTGGTGCTCACGCACGGTCACGAAGACCACATGGGCGCGCTGCCGTTCTTCCTGCGCGACTTCCCCGGCGTGCCGATCTACGCGTCGCGGCTGGCGCTGGGGCTGCTGCGCGCCAAGCTCGCCGAGCACCCCGACGCCGAGGCGGACCTGCGCGAGGTCGAGGCGGGGGAGCGCATCGAGACGGGGCCGTTCGACATCGAGTTCGTCGCCGTCGCCCACTCGATCCCCGAGGGGATGGCGGTCGCGTTCCACACACCGCACGGCATGGTGCTGCACTCCGGCGACTTCAAGCTCGACCAGACGCCCATCGACTCCAAGCCCACCGACCTGCCGCACCTCGCGCAGCTCGGCGACGAGGGCGTCGCGCTGCTGCTGGCAGACTCCACCAACGCCGACCAGCCGGGCCACGTCCCCAGCGAGCGGCGCATCGGCAAGACGCTGCGCAGCGTCTTCGCCGAGGCGCGGGGCCGCATCATCGTCACGACCTTCGCCAGCCACATCCACCGGGTGCAGCAGGTCATCGACGCGGCGACGGGCGTCGGCCGCAAGGTGTGCTTCGTGGGTCGGTCGATGGTGCGCAACATGCCGATCGCGCGGGACCTCGGCTACCTGCGCTACGACGCCGACGCCGTCGTGGAGCTGTCCGCAGCCGACGAGCGTGCCGTCATCGTGTGCACCGGCTCGCAGGGCGAGCCGTACGCCGCGCTGTCGCTCATGGCCGCCGGGCAGCACCGCCAGGTGACCCTGCGCCACGGCGACACCGTCGTGCTGGCCTCGTCGGTGATCCCGGGCAACGAGTCGGCGATCTACCGCTGCATCAACGGGCTGTTCCGCCAGGGGGCGACGGTCATCCACAAGGGGATCGCCGACGTCCACGTCTCGGGTCACGCCGCCGCCGACGAGCTGCAGTTCTTCCACAACGTCGTGCGGGCCGACGCCTTCGTCCCGGTGCACGGCGAGTACCGGCACCTGCTCGCCCACGCGCAGCTGGCCCGCGAGACCGGCACGCCGGCCGAGAACGTCTTCGTGTGCGAGGACGGCGACACGGTCGTCCTGCGCGACGGCCGGGTGACCCGCGGAGAGTCGTTCACACCCGGCCGGGTCTACGTCGACGGGCTCGGCGTCGGCGACGTCGGCAACGCCGTCCTGCGGGAGCGCGGGAAGCTGTCCGAGGAAGGCATCTGCGTGGCGGTCGTCCAGATCGACTCCCACAGCCGGGTCGTCGACGAGCCGCAGATCATCCAGCAGGGCGTCATCTACGAGCGGGAGGCGGCCGACCTGCTGGAGCAGGCCGGCAAGGCGCTGTCGGCCGGGCTCGAGCAGATGGCCGGCTCCGGTTCGGACCCGGCGGTCGTCCGCCGCGCGGTGTCGTCGTCGCTCGGCCGCTTCTGGAAGGAGCGGACCGGCCGGCGGCCGGTGATCCTGCCGATCCTGGTGGAGGTCTAGATGGCGCGGCACACGACGACGCGCAAGAAGCCGCCGCCGCGCACGTCGTCGCGCAAGCCCCCGGCGCGCTCCCA
>JAUJMQ010000030.1:16647-27542 GCA_030446775.1 Egibacteraceae bacterium | reverse complement strand
CGGTGACGAGCTTGAAGTGGTGGATGAGCGCCTCCATCGAGGTGCCCATGATCTTGCCGAGTACTCCTTGGTGTTGCCGATCCCGTCGGGTCCCAGACCCAACTGCGCCGGCCACGCGATCTTGCGGTCGGCCGCATGACCGGTCCGCCGGGCAGCGTGTCGAGCGCCTGCTCGACGATCCTTGAAGCAGCTCGCGCATCTCGGCGATGCGGATGAGGTAGCGGCCGTAGGCGTCACAGGAGTCGGCGGTGACGACCTCGAAGTCGTACTGCTCGATGCCGCGGTAGGGCCGGGACTTGCGCAGGTCCAGCGCGACGCCCGCGCTGCGCAGGATCGGCCCGGTCACCCGTAGTCCAGGCACTGCTCGGCGGTGAGGATCCCCACGCCCTTGTTGCGCTCGATCCAGATGGGGTTGCCCGACAGCAGGTCCTCGAACTCGTCGATGCGTCGCGGCAGCTCGCGGAGCAGGACGCGGACCCGCTCGTCGAAGTCGGCGGGCATGTCCATCGACACGCCGCCGAGGCGGATGTAGGCGTGGTTCATCCGCGGCCCGGTGAGGTGCTCGAGGACGTCGAGGATGCCCTCGCGCTCGCGGAAGCCGAACAGCATCGCGCTGACCGCGCCGAGCTCCAGGCCGTCGTGGCCAGCCACACGAGGTGGCTGGACACGCGGATAGCTCAGTGATGATGTCGCGCAGCGCCTGGGCCCGCTCGGGGACGTCGTCGAGGATGCCGAGCAGCTTCTCGACCAGGCGGTGACCGAGCTCATTGAACAGCGGCGACAGGTAGTCCATCTGGGTGACGAACGTGACGCCTTGCACCCACGGCCGGTACTCGGCGTTCTTCTCGATGCCGGTGTGCAGGTAGCCGATGACCGGCTTGTTCATCGACGATCGTCTCGCCGTTCAGGTCAGGATCATCCGCAGCACGCCGTGGGTCGAGGGTGCTGCGGGCCCATGTTGATGACCATGAGGTCGTCTTCGACGGCGTTGAGCAGCTCCTGCCACTCGCCCCCGACGACGGTGAACTCGTGACGGGCTTCCACCTCGCCCTTGACGGCCCGCCCCCTGCCTGGGGTCGGGACCGTGCTCGTCGTCGCCCCAGTCGGCGCCGCTCGTGGCAGGCGTGCGCGTTTCGCTCATCGCGGTGCCTGTCGGTTAGTAGTGACGCTCGTCGGGCGGCGGCACGGCGCCCTTGTACTGGACGTCGACCCCGCCCGGCGGGTGAGTCCTTGCGCAGCGGATGGCCCCTCCCAGTCGTCGGGCATGTGCAGGCGCCGCAGGTCGGGGTGGCCCTCGAAGTGCACCCCGAAGAAGTCGTAGGCCTCCCGCTCCATGAAGTCGGCCGGGGACCACAGCGCGGTGGCGCTCGCGACCCGCGGAGCGTCGTCGGACAGGTCGAGTGCGCACCCCGGAAGCGGTGCCCCATGGGCGAGCGAGACGACGATGTAGTCGACCTCGATGCGGCCCCGCTCACTGCCGTAGGTGTAGCTAGGCCAGCCAGGTCGTCTCCTGCGCGTTCTCCGTGCGTCCCGCCGGGCCGTGCACGCAGGACAGGTCGGCCAGCAGCTCGCAACGCACAGCGGGGTCGTCGCGGCAGAAGCGCAGGACGTCAAGGACCCGCTCGGGCCGCACGATCAGCGTCAGCTCACCGCAGGGCCGAGGCTCTCGGCTTCGAGAACGCGGTCGCCGGAGCTCGCGCACCGCCGCCAGCTCATCGGACAGCTGGACGGCCAGCTCGCTGTCGAGGTCCGCGCATCTTCGCGCCCTCGCCACTGTGCATGTCCTCGGTGGAGCGCTCCGGGCCGGCGCCGGTGGGGCGGTCGGCCTGCGCGCCGCTGCCCGCCGCGCGCGTCGAGGCGGGGCGGTCGGCGTCGCTCATGCGCGCACCTCAGGGCGGCTCACGTCGGGCACCTCGGTCGCCGGGCGGCTCACGTCGGGCACTCAGTCGCCGGGCGGCTCACGTCGCGGCCGCCGGGCGGCTCACGCGCGGCCGCCGAGGTCGGCGTAGCGGTCCACGCCGGCCAGCGAGACCCCCGGCACGGTGGGGTCCAGGTCGATCCAGCCCGTGCGCTTGCGGTAGGACTCCATCGACTCACCCTTGCGGGGCCGCTGCACGAACTGCTCGTTCTTGATCTTGTCGTGCAGCTTGACGATGCCGTCCATGAGCATCTCCGGACGCGGCGGGCAACCGGGGACGTACATGTCGACCGGCACGACGTGGTCGACGCCCTGCACGATCGCGTAGTTGTTGAACATGCCGCCCGAGGAGGCGCACACGCCCATCGCGATGACCCACTTCGGGTCGGCCATCTGGTCGTACAGGTTGCGCACCACGGGGGCCATCTTCTGGCTGACGCGACCCGCGACGATCATCAGGTCCGCCTGTCGCGGTGACGCGCGCGAAAACCTCCATCCCGAAGCGGGCGAGGTCGTAGTGCGCGGCGCCCGTCGACATCATCTCGATCGCGCAGCACGCCAACCCGAACGTGGCCGGCCACAGCGATCCCGCGCAGGACCAGCCGACGAACTTCTCGACGCTCGTCAGCAGGATGCCGTTGGGCAGCTTGGTCTCTAGTCCCATTCCAGGCCTCCGCGCCGGAGCACGTAGTAGTAGCTCTCGAACAGCAGGGCGACGAAGATCCCCATGACGGCCAGCCCGTACCAACCCAGCGACCGCAGCGTGACGGCCAGGATACAAGAACACCGCCTCGACGTCGAAGATGATGAACAGCATCGCCACGAGGTAGAACTTCACCGGGAACCGGCTGCCGCCGCCGATGTCGGTCTCGAGGCTCGAGGATGATCCCGGACTCGTAGGCGGCGCGCTTGGCCGGGTTCGGCCGGTCAGGGCCCAGCCGCGCCGAGACGAGCATCGAGACGCCCACGAAGCCGGCCGCGAGCACGAACAGCACCGCGAGCGGCAGGTAGTCAGCGAGCACGGTCGACCCCCTGGACGCGAGAACGGGCAACGGAGTCCAGGCGCAGAGACGCCGCCTCGCGCCAGCCTAGGTGCGGCCCCGGTGTGCGACAAACGTCGCTCATGCGGCCGGCACCGCTCGTGACAGCGCCTTGATGACGAGGTCGGTGACGTCGGTGCCCGCTGCGGTCGGTCAGGTGCGCCATGAGCCGGAACACGAACTGCATGACCCGCCGGCGCGGCATCCCGAGCTCGGTGCACAGGCGCATGACCCCCGGATTCCCGATGATCCGGACGAACACGCGCCCCAGCGTGTAGTAGCCCCCACTCCGCCGCGACGGCGCGCTCGTAGGCGTGCAGCGCGGCGTCGCTGCGCCCTCTCAGCGCGGCGTCGACGGCCTCGGCGGCGAACGCGCGCGGCCTCGATCGCGTAGCTGATGCCCTCGCCGTTGAACGGGTTGACCATCCCGGCCGCGTCACCGACGAGCACCACGCCCCTGTGCACGGGCGGCTTGCGGTTGTGGCCATCGGCAGCCCGGCGCTGCGGGCCGGCCGACCATCGTCTCGCGTCCCATCTCCCCTCGGGCGGGAAGCCCCGCCACCGCCTCGTCGGGGTCCTGCGGTAGTTGGTGGACCGGAGTGCGTTGAGGGTGTTGAGCAGCCCCCAGCCGACGTTCACGAGCCGTCGTCGAGCAGGAAGATCCAGCCGTAGCCGGGCAGCAACTCGCGCCCCGCCCCCGTCCCGGTCGCGGTACAGCTCGAGGAAGCCCTCCATCATCCCCGTCGTCGCGCGGGGGCTGCAGGTAGTAGGCCCGCACCGCCACCCCCAGAGGCCGCCGCTCGTCGCGGTGCAGGCCCGGCTGCACCGCCAACCGCGACGAGCCTCCGTCGGCGGCGATCACGAGTGGCGCGCGTATCGTCCCCGCCGCCACGGTCTCGCCGTCGGGACCCGTCCGGCGCCACCCGACCCCAGCCACGCGCCGCTGCGGCGACGTCAGCCACACGGGGCCGGTGACCTCGGTGTCCTCCCACAACTGCGCGCCCGCCTTGACCGCGTGGCGCGCGAGGGTCGTGTCGAACAGCGACCGCGTGGCCGTGACCGAGTGGCTGGGCCACTCCCGAGGTCGGGCCAGGGCAGGTCGAGAACGACGCCCCCGCCGTACATCCGCAGGCCGTGCTGACGGTTCCAGCCAGGAAGGCGACCCTCGGCCTCGTCGTGCAGCCCGAGCATCCGCAGCGCCCGGACCGCGCGCGCGTCGTCAAGGCCGTCCCCGCACACCTTGTCGCGGGGGAAGGACTCCTTCTCGACGACGACCACGTCGTGGCCGGCCGCGGCGAGGAAGGTGGCGGCCGCCGAGCCCGCGGGACCGGCGCCCACGACGACGGCGTCGGCGCGTGTCACCACCCGGCGGGGCGGCTGCCTCGGCATCCGTCACGGCGCCTCCTGCGGTCAGACGTTGACCTCTCGACACCTGGCGGTGAGCGGCTTCGGAGCCTAGCACGGCTCTTGTGAAGCCGTTCACAACCATGCCCCCAGTGTAGGCCGTGGCGACCACCGCCGCAGGCGGGTCGGCGTGGCCCGCACGGGGTAGGCCTGGGCCAGCCGAGCCGGGAGGACCAGCGATGTCCAGGCGACCCCGAGGACCGCGACGACCCCGGCCCCCGCGAGCAGGTGCCGGGGACGGACGAGTTGGTCGACAGCGACGACACGACGCAGGCCGACCTGGGCATGGTCGGCGGCGCCGGCGCGGCCGAGGGCGAGGCCACGGCCGCGCCGCAGGCCACCGAGCCCCTCGACGAGGGGACGGGCGAGGACACCGACGTGGAGGACCGACGATGAACGACATCCGACGACGACTGCTGGCCGTGCTGGCGGCGCTGCTCCTCGCGCCGGTCGCGGCCGCGTGCGAGGCGACCGGTGAGGGGCTGCAGGAGGACGCCGAGCAGAACGTGGAGGAGGAGCGGCGATCAGCTCCAGGAGGGGGCGCCGAAGGGCGACTACTGACGCGGCCGGCCCCCGACTCGATGTCATGGGCGCTGGGCGGCGTGGACCGCGACGATGCCGCCGGTCAGGTCCTTCCAGCGCACCCGGCTCCACCCGGCGGCGGCGATGACGTCGGCGAGGGCCCGCTGGTCGGGCCAGGCGAGGATGCTGTGGGCGAGGTAGCGGTAGGCCGCCGGGTCGAGGCGACGGCGTCGGCCAGGACGGGGACGGCCCCGAGGAGGTAGCGCCGGTACACGGTGCGCAGGGAGTGGCCACGTCGGCGGCTGAACTCCAAGACCACCAGGCGTCCGCCGGGTCGCACGACCCGGGCGAACTCGGCGAGGCCGGCCGCGGCGTCGGGCAGGTTGCGCAGGCCGAACGCGATGGTGATCCCGTCCACGCTGGCGTCGGCCAGCGGTAGCCGCGTCCCGTCGCCTGCGCACCACAGGAGCGACGGCCCGCCGAACGCCGCCCGGTCGCGCCGCGCCCCGGTGGCGAGCATGGTGTGCGAAGTCCACTGCGACCACCCGCGCGCCGGCGCGTCGCAGCTCGCCCGCCAGCGCCCCTGTGCCGGCGGCCACGTCGACGAGGGTCTGCCGGGCCGGGGCCCGGCCGCGCGGGACGCGACCCGCCGCCAGTGACGGTCCTGTCCGAGCGACAGGAGGGTGTTGACCAGGTCGTAGCGGGGAGCCACGCGGTCGAACATCTGCTGGACGAGGGCGGCGTCCTTGTCGCGCGTCGGCCGCGGATCGGGCGTCGTCACCGGCGCCACGCGTCGTCGTCGAGGGCGGCCGCGGCTCGTCGGCGCCGCCGCGGCGGGCCTTGCGGACCCCGGCGACGACGGTGAGGACCTGGCGACCCGGGCCCTGCTCGATGAGGTCGCGGTAGACCGTCTCCGGTGCCGTGTCGACCGCAACGCCGACGAGGTCGGCTCGGCGGCCGGCCTCGAGCACCCCAGCGCGGTCCCCCAGCCGGCGGTGCGGGCCCCGTCGACGGTCGCCAGCCGCACCGCGGCCTCGGACACCGCCAGCGGCCCCGGCGCCGGCCACATGCGCAGGCCGCGCGCCGCGGCCAGCCCGCGCCCAGGCCGCCGCCTCGGCCAGGACGTCGAGGTCACCGACGACCGCCGGGCTGGCTTGCCCAGGCCGAGCGGCGTCGCCGCCTCAACGTGGCGCTCCAGCAGTGCCTGTGCTGCCTGCAGCCGAGCGTCCGCGCAGGGCCGAACAGCTGCCCACACCGACGCCGCGGGCGGCGAGCAGCTCGGCTTCGCCGGCTTCCATGCAGACACCGGAGGCGATGGTCGTGCGCTCGGTCAGGACACCGAGCGCCTCGAATAGCGCACTGGGGACGGTCCTCCGCCGCCAGCCCTCGTAGAGCCTGCCCGCCTCGCGGGCGGCGTCGGCCAGCGGACCGGCTCCCGAGCGCAGCGCCGCCGCTTCCGCCGCGGCGTCGATGGTGCCGACGTGGAACGGGACGCCGCACCGCTTGGCCAGCGTGGCGAGGCTTTCCAGCACCCCGGCTCCCACGCGGCACAGCGACGGGATCGCGACCCCGACCCTCCTCCCCTCGGCAGGCAGGCTCAAGGTTGCCTGCACCTGCTCGAGCACCTCGTCGGCGGTCGACACGTCGACGTCGGCCACCTCGACCCACGACGTGCCTGCCAGCCCCGCCCGGGACGCCGCCGGCACGGCGGGGCCGCGGGTGACGACGTCACACACCGTCGTGGTGCCCGCCCGCAGCGCGCGCAGGACGCCACGGTGGGCCGAACGGGCCCACTGCTCGCCGGTCCACTGCGCGGTCAAACGGTCCAGCGCGCATCTGGAGGCGGCAGCGGGACCCGGCCCGGCGAGGGCTGCGGCGTCGGCGTGCTCCAGGGCCGTGCCGGCATCGACGAACCCGGGCAGCAGCACGCCGTCCACGGAGTGCTCGCGCAATGCGGCGCCACGCAGCTGCGCGGCGACTCCGACGGCGACGACCATGGCGTCCTGGACGAGGACACCACCCCCGGCGACCGGCGGCCCGCTCATCGGACAGACGACATCGGCGGAAAACAGCACCGGCGGCACCTGGCGAGTGTATGGCGACCGCCGGGAGGTCCCCCGGACGGCGCCGCGACGGCTCCTACCCGGCATGCCGGGCTCAAGTCCCACCGGCGCGACGTCGATGCTGTGTGAACGACCAGTACACAAAGGAGGTCCACGATGCGCCGGTCCCGACGTCGCGCCGCGCAAGCGCGGGCGGCCGCCGAAGGCCGGCCGCTGTGCGCGCTGTGCAGGCGCCACGTCCCGGTCGGCGCGGACGGGCGCTGCCTGCTCGGCCACCGGGTGCGCCAGCCCGACGCGGCGGTCCCCGAGCCCGCCGTCGCCGGGGCGACGGCGGCCCGGTTCGAGCCCGTTGACGCCGGCGCCCCGCCGGACGACACGGTTGCGGTTTCCTGGGCCGACGAGCTGCGGTCGCTGGGAGACGCGGGTCTTCCGGTGCTCCTGGGCGCCGCCGCGCCGGCTCACGCCCCTGCCGAGGGGTCGCTGTCGTCATGGGAGGCCTCGGCTGCTTCGTGGGACGGTCCGGAGCCAGGCTCGCAACCCGCCTCCGACAGCGCGGGGGCGCTGGACGAGCTCCTGGCCTGCAGCCACCCTGCGGGCGCACCCCCGTCGGTGGACGGCGGCCTGGCCACGGCGCTGCACCGCGGACCCGACGCCGGCGCGGCACCCGCCGCCCCCGGCGACACCCCGGGCGAGGTCACACGACCGTTCGAGGCCATCGCGACCGGTTCGCACACGGAATACTCGACGCCTGGGTCGCCCGGTGCCGACGGCCGACCGGCGAGGATGACCGCCGGGGCTCGTCGACCCCACACCGGGTCGCCGTCCGCGGACGATGGGGCGTCCATGTCGTATGCCGCGTTCGCGGCCGGCGCCGGCGGGGCGAACGCCCGGGACCTCAACGGGTCGCCGATCGTGACCGACACGCCGGCTGCCGTCGCGGCGCAGGTCAAGGCCCAGGCTCGCCGGCGCACCCTCCGGCTCGGTGTGGCCAGCATCGCGGTCGGTGGGCTGCTCGGAACGGTCGGTGCGGCCGTCCTGCTGTAAGCCGGCCGCGAGCGCAGCACCTCCGGCGCGCGGCGAGGACATGCACTCCCACGGGTCGTAACGGACCCTGAAGCGAGAGCCCGCAGCCCGGCGGCCGCCGACCGTAGGCTGGCGCCCGTGCGTTTCGCATCCGATGCCCCGGCCGCCCGGCCCGGCCGTACCGGCCGGTCCGTCACCGGCGAGCCGGGCGGCGGGGACGCCACGCTGGCCGAGGCGCTCGCCGGTCCGTTGCGGGGCGACCGGGCCGACCCCGGACAGCGGCTGACGCTCGCCGAGCTCTCGGCGCGCACCGGCGTCTCCGCGACGCTGCTGGAGGCCGTCGCACGCCAGGGTCTCCTCGTCCCGGCCACCGACGGCCGCTACGGCGCCGCCGACGTGGAGGCCGTGCGAGCCGGGATCTCGCTGCTCGAGGCGGGAGTGCCGCTTTCGGAGCTGCTCGCCCTGGCGCGCGAGCACGACGAGGCGACGAGCGCCGTTGCGGTCCACGCGGTCGACTTGTTCGCCCGGTACGTGCGCGACCCGCTCCTGGCGAACGCGGGGAGCGAGGAGGAGATCGCCGCGGGACTCGTCGAGGCCGTCGAGGCGATGCTCCCCGCAGCGGGAACGGTCGTTGCGCACCACTTCCGACGGCGTCTGCTCGCGGCGGCGCAGGCCCGTCTGGACGCCGCGCCGCCTCCGGACGCTGCGCAGGACGCCACGGGGCGATGACGAGCGCTCCCGTGTCCGCCGACCCTTCGCGCGGTCTGCCGGTCCGCTGCGGACCGGTCGCCGACCCGGGCGACCTCCTCGCGTGCATGCCGGGCCCGGACGCCTGCGCCTGGGTGCGCCGGGGCGACGGGCTGGTCGCCTGGGGTGAGACGGGGCGCCTGGAGATCGGCCGCGGGCCGGAGCGCTTCGAGGCCGCTGCCCGGCAGCTCGCCGCCTTGTTCGACCAGGGCGATGCCGGCGACGCGGTGCGGCTGCCGGGATCCGGCCCCGTCGCCTTCATCAGCGCCACGTTCGACCCGGACGCGGACGGATCGGCGGTCGTCATCCCCCGCCACGTGCTCGGGCGCCGCGCCGGGCGGGCGTGGCGGACGGTGCTCGGGGCCCGCACCTCAGACGCCGGGCGGCTCGGGGCCCCCACCTCAGACGCCGGGCGGCTCGGGGACGGCGAGGCCGCGGCGCCTTGGGGCGGGCCGGCCCAGCCCGTCTCGGCGCCCGGGCGCATCCGCTACGCCGGATCGACGATCTCGGAGGTGCGCTGGCTGGAGGCGGTCGACACGGCGACGCGGATGATTCGCACGGGGCATGTGGCCAAGGTGGTCCTGGCGCGCGACCTGCTGGTGTGGTCCCACGCACCGCTGGACCCCCGGGCGCTGCTGCAGCGCCTGGCCGACCGGTTTCCGGACTGCTGGACGTTCGCGTGCGACGGGTTGGTGGGGGCGACCCCAGAGCTGCTCGTGCGCCGCTTCGGCGACGACGTCACGTCCCTGGTGCTCGCGGGCTCGGCCCCGCGCGGTCGCGACGAGGCGCACGACGCGGCGCTCGCCGCGGCGCTGCTGGCCTCCGACAAGGACCGCGACGAGCACGACCTCGCGGTCACATCGGTCCGGGACTCCCTGCGCACCCGCTGCGCCGACGTGCGCGCCGAGGACAGGCCGTGGCTGCTGCGGCTGGCCAACGTCCAGCACCTGGCCACGACCGTCCGGGCACGCGCCGGCGGCGCGACCGCCCTGGAGCTCGCCGGCGCGCTCCACCCGACCGCAGCCGTGTGCGGCACCCCGCGCGACGCGGCGATGACGACGATCCGCCGCCTGGAGGGCATGGAGCGGGGGCGCTACGCCGGCCCGGTGGGCTGGGTCGACGGACGCGGCGACGGTGAGCTCGGGATCGCGCTGCGCTGCGCCGAGGTCGAGGGGTCGCGCGCCCGCCTGTTCGCCGGCGCCGGCATCGTGGCGGCCTCGCTGCCCGAGGCGGAGCTGGAGGAGACCCGCCTCAAGCTCGACGCGATGCAGACGGCCCTGGAGCGCCCGGGCGCACCGTACGCTGCGGCACATGGGAGATCCGGCTGACTTCGCGGTCCAGCCGGGAGCCCGCGATGCCGCCGAGGTGCGCGCGCGTCACGAGGCCAACCGGCTGGGGTGGGATCAGGGCGCCGCCTGGTACACCGACGACAACGAGGGACGGCTCGCCTTCCTGCGCGCCGGCGGCAGCAACCTGCATCCGGTCGAGCGTCGCAACCTCGGCGACCTCGCCAGCTGGTGCCAGGTGGCGATCCACCTGCAGTGCGCCTCCGGCCGCGACACGCTGTCGCTGCTCAACGAGGGTGTCCAACGGGTCGTCGGGGTCGACATCTCCCAGGCCCACGTCGACAACGCCCGCTGGACGGCGGCGGCGCTCGGCGCGGCCGCCGAGTTCCACCGCTGCGACGTCATGGACGCCCCCACCGAGCTCGACGGCACCGCCGACCTCGTCTACACCGGCCGGGGTGCGCTCAACTGGCTGCACGACCTCGGCGCGTGGGCGGCCGTCGTCGCCCGCCTGCTCAAGCCCGGCGGGGTGGTGTCGGTGCTCGAGGGCCATCCGTGCACCTGGCTGTTCCAGTACGACGAACCCGCACTCGTCCCCACGGGCCTGGACTACCTGGAGCACGCGGAGTCCTCGCGCGGCTGGCCCGACACCTACATCGGCGACCTCGGGCCCGACGTCCAGCCCGCCGAGATGTGGCAGCGCTGCTGGCCGCCCTCGGCGGTCTTCACGGCGCTGCACGGCGCCGGCCTGAGCGTCGAGGTCTTCGGCGAGCACCGCGAGGGCTTCTGGCAGGAGTTCCCCCGCCTCGACGAGTCGCAGCGCGCGACGCTCGCGCTGACCTATTCCCTCGTCGCGCGCAAGCCCGACGGGATCACGGCGTGGCCGGCAGGA
>JAUJMQ010000030.1:7096-16547 GCA_030446775.1 Egibacteraceae bacterium | reverse complement strand
CCGGGGCACGCCCGCACCGCACGCGCGGGCGTAGACGTCCAGGCCGGTCGCGGGGGGAACGCCGCGCTCACCCAGCCGCCGTAGGTCGTGCCCGAGGTGCACACCGTCGGGGAGACGGACGGCCGGCCCAACGTCGTGACCTCCCCTATCGCCTCCGCCCATGCGGGTGAGTGTCATATCACTGCAGGTAGGCATCACCGTCGCGGCCGGGGTGGTGGCCGGCGACGTCAGCTCCGCAGCGCGGCGTGCGCGGCAGCCACCAGCCGCCGGTGGAGCGCGACGTTGGCCGCGCGCTCGGTGCGGACCTCGACGAGCTGCACGCCTCCGGCGGCGCGCGCGGCGGTGAGGGCCTGGGACAGCTCCGCGGCGATGTCCAGCCGCCGGTGGCCGGCACCGTACGCGGCCGCCAGGCGGGCCAGGTCGACGCCGTGCGGGGTGCCGAACAGCCGCTCGAAGCCGCCGGGCAGCTCGGCCTGCGGCAGGAACGAGAAGATGCCGCCGCCGTCGTTGTTCACCACGACGATCACGACGTCGGCGCCATCCGCTGACGCCAGCAAGCCGTTCGCGTCGTGCAGCACGGACAGGTCCCCGGCGAGCGCGAACGCCGGTCCCTCCTCGGAGCCGATCGCGACCCCCAGCGCGGTGGACACGAAGCCGTCGATGCCGCTCGCGCCGCGGTTGGCGAGCACCCGCAGCCCGCGGCGAGGGCGCAGGTAGCCGTCGAGGTCGCGGATCGGCATGCTCGAAGCGGCCACGAGGACCGACCCGTCCGGCGCGAGGGCGCCGAGGTCGCGCGCGGTCCGGGGCTCGGTCGGCGCTGGCTCGGCGTCCAGGGTCGCGTCGACGGCAGCCCGCACGCGGTGCTCGGCGTCGAGCCACGACGCCAGCCACTCCCCCGCCCCGCGACCCGGCAGGTTGCCGGCCACCGCGGCCGCGAGCAGCGACGGGTCGGCGGTGACGACGCGCGCGGCGGACCGGCCCGGGTCGTGCCAGGCGCCGTGCGGGTCGACGACGATCTGGGGGATGCCACCGTCGAGCCGGGCCAGCAGCGCCTTGGACAACCCCACCCGACCGACGCGCAGGACGAGCTCGGGACGGTGCCGGGCGGCGAAGGCGTCGTCGCGGAGCAACATGTCGTAGGCCGAGATCGCGCCGTCGCCCTGGCGCAGGCCGGACTGCGGCTCGGCGAGCAGCGGCCAGCCGGCCATCTCGGCGAGGCCGAGCAACGCCGCCGGGTCGCAGACCTCGCCGTCGCCGGCCACGATGAGCCCGCGCTCGGTGGCCGCGATGCGCCCGCGGACCTCGGCGACGTCGGCCTCGCCGGGTGGACGGGGGGCGGAGCGGGTGGATGTCCAGGGCCGCGCGCGGGCCCTGCCGGGCGGCGGCTCACCCGGCGGCGCGGTCAGCGGCTCCCGGAGGGCGACGTTGCAGTGCACCGGCCCAGGGGGGCCGGTGAGGGCGCCGCTCGCCTCCCCCCACGCCCGGCAGACCGTCGAGCGCCAGTAGGCGTTGGCGTCGCCGCCCGTCTCGGCGACCCCGACCTCGCAGAACCAGCGCACGGCGGCGCCGTAGAGCTTGATCTGGTCGACCGTCTGGTTGGCGCCCGTCCCGCGCAGCTCGGGCGGCCGGTCGGCGGTCAGGACGAGCAGCGGCACCCGGGAGGCGTCCGCCTCCAGCACCGCGGGGTGCAGGTTCGCCGCCGCGGTGCCGGAGGTGCAGACGACCGCGACCGGGCGCCTGGACGCCTTGGCGATCCCCAGGGCGAGAAACGACACCGACCGCTCGTCGATGCGGACGTGCAGGCGGATGCGCGGGTCGTCGTGCAGGGCGAGCGCGAGCGGGGCCGACCGGGAGCCGGGCGCGAGGCACGCGTCGGTCATGCCGTTGCGGGCCAGCTCGTCGACGACGGCGCGGGCGAGCAGCGTCGAGGGGCTGGAGCGGGTCATGCGGCCGCCGCCTCGGCGTCGGCCATGCGCCGGCGCCACCCTCCGGAGCTCTCGTCAGCAAGCTCCACGGCGGCCAGCCGGTCGGGATCCACGTCGGGCCGGCGCACGGGCAGCGCACCGTCGACGGGAAGGAGCGGCTCGGCCACGACGTCCGCGCTCAGCAGCTGCACGGTCGCCAGCCCGCACGCGTACGGCAGCTCGGGCAGGGCGGCGGCGAGGGCCACACCCGCGGCGATGCCGACGGAGGTCTCCAGCGCCGAGGACACGACGACCGGCAACCCGCACGCCTCGGCGACCCGCAGCGCCGGCCACACCCCGCCGAGCGGCTGGACCTTGAGCACGACGAGGTCGGCGGCCCTCCGCAGCCCGGTCACGGCGAGCGGGTCGTCGGCGAGCTCGACGACCTCGTCGGCGGCGAGAGGGACGTCGACCCGGCGCCGCAGCGCGGCCATCTCTGTGAGGGTGGCGACCGGCTGCTCGACGTACTCGAGGTCGAACTCGTCCAGGCGCCGGATGCTCACGACCGCCTCGGGGACGGTCCAGGCGCCGTTCGCGTCGATCCGCAGGCGACCCTGCGGCCCCAGCGCCCCCCGGACGGCCGCGACACGCGCGATGTCGTCGGCGGCGGTCTGCCCGGGTTCGGCGACCTTGACCTTGGCCGTGGCGCAGCCGCCGGCGGCCACGATCGCGGCGGCGCGCTGCGGGTCGACCGCCGGGACGGTGACGTTGACCGGGATACGGTCGCGCAGGGGGGCCGGCCACGGGGTGTCGGCGGCCTCGCGCGCGGCCGCGGCCCAGCGGGCGCAGAGCGCCGGCGGGTACTCGGGGAACGGCGAGAACTCCCCCCAGCCCCGGGGCCCGTGTACCAGGAGCCCCTCGCGGACGTCGGTCCCACGGAACCGTGTCCGCAGCGGGATCGCGAACGCCCGCATCACGCGAGCAGCAGCCCGGCGGACAACAGCACCGCGAAGACGAGCTCCAATCTGGCGGTGGCGGCAAGGGCGGGGATCAGTGCGCGTCCGCGCTCTCGCCGCCCTGACACGGGGCGCAGCGCCGGAGCGGCCCACGGCAGGGCCAGCAGGCCGAGCATCGGCCAGCCACTGCGCTCGACGTAGGCGACGAGGAGTGTCAGCGGTCCCAGCGCCCATCCCACGAGCACCGCGACCTGCAGCCTGGTCGCCCGGTCCCCCTGGCGGACCGCGAGCGTCAGCTTACCGGCGACACGGTCCGTCTCGATGTCGCGCAGGTTGTTCACCGCGAGGATCGCGGTGGCGAGACACCCGATCGGCACCGCCGCCGCCACCGCCACCGCCACGACTCGCTCGGCCTGGACGTAGGCCGAGCCGACCGTCGCGACGAGGCCGAAGAACACGAAGACAAACAGCTCCCCGAGACCGGCCGAGGCGTACGGGCGGGGGCCGCCGCTGTAGGCCAGCGCGGCGGCGAAGCAGGCGGCGCCGACCGCCAGCAGCTCCCAGCCGGCCGCCGCCGCCAGCGCGAGCCCCGCCACCCCCGCCACCCCGAGCGCCACCCCGATCGCGGCGCGCATCCGGGCCGGCGCGACCAGCCCCGAGGCGACCGCACGGCGCGGACCGACCCGCTGCGCGGTGTCGACGCCGCGGACCCCGTCGAAGTAGTCGTTGGCGTAGTTGACGGCGACCTGCACCGCCAGCGCGACGACGAGCGCCGCGGCGAACCGCCACGCGACGAACGACTCGTGGGCGGCGGCCGCGGTTCCGACGAGCTCAGGGGCGAGGGCCGCGGGCCGCGTCCGCGGCCGCGGCGCCGCCCAGCCCAGCGCCGTGCTCCCCCGAGGTGGCGTGGGTGTGTCACGCGTTCCGTGACGGATCCACGGCCCCGCGGGTCGAAGGCGTCGACCCGCAACAGCGCCACGGCACTCGCCTCGGGGCGTGCGGTGGTCACGGGCGGCGGGGGAACTTGCCGAACTCCGGTGGCCGCTTGCCGACGTAGGCGTCGCGGCCCTCGCGGGCCTCTTCGCTCATGTAGTACAGCAGCGTCGCGTCGCCGGCGAGCTGCTGGATCCCGGCCAGCCCGTCGTCGGCGGCGTTCAGCGAGGCCTTCAGCAGCCGCAGCGCCAGCGGCGAGTGCGCCAGCATGCGCCGGCACCACTCGACGGTCGTCTTCTCCAGGTCGGCCAGCGGCACGACGGTGTTGACCAGGCCCATCCGCAGCGCGTCGTCGGCGGAGTACTGCTCGCACAGGAACCAGATCTCGCGGGCCTTCTTCTGCCCGACCGTCCGGGCGAGCAGGCCCGAGCCGTAGCCGCCGTCGAACGACCCGACCCGCGGGCCGGTCTGCCCGAACACCGCGTTGTCGGCGGCGATCGTCAGGTCGCACACGAGGTGCAGGACATGACCCCCGCCGACCGCGTAGCCGGCGACCATCGCGACGACCGGCTTGGGGGTGCGGCGGATCTGGATCTGCAGGTCCAGCACGTTGAGGCGGCCGACACCGTGCTCGTCGGCGTACCCGTCGTCGATGCGGACCCGCTGGTCGCCTCCCGAGCAGAAGGCCTTGTCCCCGGCGCCGGTGAGGACGATCACGCCGACGTCCGGGTCGTCGCGGGCGACGTCGAACGCGCGGGACAGCTCGAACAACGTCTTGGGCCGGAACGCGTTGCGGACCTCCGGCCGGTTGATCGTGACCTTCGCGATGCCGTCGGCGGTCTCGTAGATGATGTCGTCGTACGCGCCCGAGGCGCTCCAGTCGGTCACGCACCGGCTCCTGTGGCGCTCGCTTCGGGGTCGGCGGCTACCGTAGCAGCCGATGAACGCCGGAGCCCAGCGCCCGGTGCTGGCGCTGCGCCGGCCGCCCGGCCCCCGCTTCCTCGACGAGATCGAGCGTGCGTGGGCCGCCGGCTACGCCGTCCTCCCGCTGCCCGCCGACCTGCCCGCGGCGGCGCTGCGGTCGGCTCTGGACGCGCTGCGCCCGGCGCTGCTCGACGACGCGACGGGCCGCGGCGAGCCGCTGCCCGAACCGCTCGCCACCGGCGACGACGTCGCCCTCGTCGTGGTGACGTCGGGCTCGACCGGCGCCCCGAAGGGGTCACGCTGACCGGGGCGGCGCTGCGGGCGTCGGCCGACGCCGGCCTGCGCCGCCTCGGCGCGACCGCCGCCGACCGCTGGCTGTGCTGCCTGCCGCCGACCTCCATGGGCGGGCTGCAGGTCCTGCTGCGGGCACGGCGGCTGGGTCGGGCCGCCGTGGTCCACGCGCGCTTCGACCCCGCCGGGGTCGCCGCGGAGCGCGACGTGACGCTGGTGTCGCTGGTGCCGACGATGCTGCGCCGGGCGCTGGACGCCCGTGCCGACCTGTCCTTTCTCCGCGCGGTCCTGCTGGGCGGCGGCGGGGCGCCGCCGGCGCTGCTGGACCGGGCCCGAGCCGCGGGCGTCCCCGTCGTCACGACCTACGGGATGACCGAGACGTGCGGCGGCTGCGTGTTCGACGGTGTCGCGCTCGACGGTGTCCGCGTCGAGGTCGACGCCGGCGGCGCGATCACGATCGGCGGGCCCGTGCTGTTCTCGGGCTACCACGGCCGCCCGGACCTCACCGCCGCCGTGCTCCGCGACGGCGTCCTGCGCACCGCCGACATCGGTCGCTTCGACGCGGCCGGGCGGTTGGAGGTCCTCGGGCGCAGCGACGACGTCATCGTCACCGGCGGCGTCAACGTCGCCGCCGCCGACGCGGCCGCCCTCGTCGCGGGCCACCCGCGCGTCGTCGAGGCGGAGGTCGTCGGGCTACCCGACGAGCGGTGGGGCCAGCGCGTCGTCGCGGTCGTCGTGGCCGACGCCCCGGTGCCCGGGCTGCCCGAGCTGCGCGCGTTCGTGACGGCGCGGGCGACCGCTCCCCACGCGCCCCACGGCCTCGTCGTCGTCGACGAGCTCCCCCGCCTGCCCACCGGCAAGGTCGACCGTCTCGCGGTGCGGCGGCTGGCCGAGCGCCGCGACCGTTGAGAGCCGCGCGGGCTGGGTATCCCGGGACCAGGAGGGACGAGACGATGAGCGACTCCCAGCAGGTTCCCGGGCCCGCGATCGACAACAACGAGCGCATCCTCAGCCGGCCCGCCGACGACTTCGCGCGGCTGCCGGCCGCGGAGGTGGAGCCGGTCAGCCAGCCGGGTGCCGGGCCGCACGGCTCGCTCGACGACGGCCTCCGCATGCCGACGGTCCTGATCGTCGCGGGCATGGCGGTGGCGTTCGCGACCTTCCTAGTCGGCACCCCGATCCTGCTCGTCGTCGGTTTCGTGCTCGTCGTCATCGGCGGCATCTGGAGCCTCGCGACGAGCCACTCCGGCTCCGGCACAGGTCCCGCCCGGCGCCGGCGCGGCTGACCCTCGGGGTCCCGGCACCCCCGCGGCGCCTCTCCGAGCGGGGGACTCGGCTCTGGCAAACTTCGCTGATGGCGAACTTCGTGAACCGCGAACGCGAGCTGGTCGCCCTGGACCGAGCGGTGGGCGTGCAGCCGGGGCTCGCGGTCGTCTCGGGTCGGCGCCGGGTCGGCAAGACGGCGCTGCTCGACCGCTTCGCCGACGGGCGTCGCGCCGTGTTCCTGCCCGGGACGCGGGCTCCGGTCGCCGAGGCGCTGCGCCGGCTCGAGGAGCGGCTGCGGACCGTCGCCCCGCCCGCGCCGGGTGACCTGCTCGACCTCGGACGCCTCGAGAGCTGGGACGCCGCGCTCGGCTACCTGCTCGCCCGCTCCCGCGACGAGCCGCTGCTCGTCGTCCTCGACGAGTTCCCGTACCTGTGCGAGGCGGAACCCTCGCTGCCATCCACGCTGCAGGCCCGCTGGGACCACCGCGGGGACGCGCGGCTGTCGCTGGTCATCGCCGGCTCCCACGTCGGGCTCATGGAGCAGCTCGTGGCCGCCGACGCCCCGCTGTTCGGGCGTGCCGACGCGCACCTGCGCCTGGCGCCGTTCTCGTGGCGCGAGGCGGGGCTGCTGACCGGCGGCGGCGACCCGGCGGCGTGGCTGGAGGCCGCCGTGACGGTCGGCGGCATGCCCCGCTACCTGCGCCTTTGGGACCACCGCCACGACGCCTTGACCAACCTCGCCGACCTGCTCGACGGTCCCGGCGCACCGCTCGGCGACGAGGGCACCGTGGTCCTGCAGGAGCTGACGCCGGGCTCGGCGGCGGCGAGGGTGCTCGAGGTCGTCGCGCTCGGCGCCACCACGTTCACGGCGGTCCGCGAGCGGGTCGGGCTGGCGCCGGCGACGACGAGCGAGGCCCTGGCGCTGCTGGAATCGCTCGGGCTGCTCGACCGCACGACGCCCGTCGGTGAGGATCCCCGGCGCACGAAGCGGGTGCGCTACGCCGTGCGCGACCCGTTCCTGCGGCTGTGGTTGGGCGTCGTCCTACCGCACCGCGACGCCTTCGAGCTCGGCCGCGGGGCGGCTGTGCTGGCGGCGGCGCGCGAGCAGATCGCCGCGAGCCAGCAGCAGGCGTTCGCCGCGGTGGTGCGCGACTGGCTCGGTGAACGCGAGCAGGCGACGTGCGGGCCGTGGTGGGCGACGGGGGACGGCCGGGGCGTCGACGCGCTGGCGCTGCGGGGAACGACCGCGGCCGCCGCGGCCGCGGCACCATGGGCGACGGGCGTGGACGGTGCCGCGCAGACCGCCCGTGTCCGCGCCGTCCTGGCCGCAGCCCCCTACGGCCCGCCGGACCGGGTCGACGTCGTCGCCCGCGACGGTCAGGGGGTGCTGCGCCCGGCCGACCTGTACGCCTGAGGCGACTGGGCGAGGTCGGTCGCCGCTCGCCCGCCGGGACCGCCGCGCCGCCGGAGATGACCGGGGCCGCCGGCCGTGCCCGCCGCTGCTGGCTGACCCTCGCGCCTACACTGCGGCCCATGGGAGTGTTCAGCAAGCGCAACAACGCCGAGGAGCCGGGTAGCGCCGGCGGCTCGAGCCTGTCGCTGGACCTCGACGAGCGCTACTGCCCGCGGTGCCGGCGCGCGCTGCTGCCGTGGCAGGACGCCTGCCCCGACGACGGTGGCGTCGCGGTGGCGCTGGCCGACCTGCCGTCGCGGCTACCGCCGCCGCCGGCGCACCTGCTCGACGACCCCGAGTAGACGGACGACCCACCGCGACGCCGAACTGTGCGTCGGGGACGCCGCCGGCGAGCCGTGCGACGCACAGTTCGGGCGCGGTCAACGGCGCCACACGAGCACAGGTCGCGGGCGGGTCAACGGCGCCACACGAGCGCGCGTCGCGGGGGGTCACCGGCGCCACACGAGCACCTCGTCGAGGGGCTTGCGGGCCAGGACCGGCACGACGGCGTCGCGGGCGGGACGCCCGACGGGGATCAGCAGGTGCGGTCGGTCCTCCGGCGGGCGGTCCAGGATCGCGTTGAGGAAGCGCATCGGGCTCGGCGTGTGCGTCAGCGTCGCCAGCCCGGCCGCGTGCAGGGCGGCCAGCAACAAGCCCACGGCGATGCCGACCGACTCCTTGGCGTAGTAGGGCTTGGGCCGGTGGACCTCGAACACGACGATGACGTAGGGCGCGGCGGTCAGGTGCGGCTTGGTCCAGTCGGTGCCCAGCGGGGCGAGCGCGTCCAGCCACTCCTGCGACGCCCGCGACGAGTAGAAGGCCCGCTCCTCGGCCTCGGCGCCCTCGCGGATCCGTGCCTTGAGCGCCGGGTCGGTCACGACGACGAAACGCCACGGCTGGCGGTTGGCACCCGACGGGGCGGTGTGCGCCGCGGCGACCGCGTCGACGATCACCCGCTCGTCCACCGGCTCCTGGCTGAAGTCGCGGACGCTGCGCCGGCCCGTCATCGTCGCCCGGAACCGCCGCGCCCCGTCGGGGTCGTAGGCCGGCGGCGCCAGCGGCTCGGTGCGGTGGCGGGGGTCGCAGGTCACCAGGCGGCGCCTCGCGCGACGCCGGGCGGCCGGCCCCGGGCAATCACGCCACGGCTCCGCGTCAGTCGCTGACGGGGAAGCCGAGGTCCAGCCGACGCCGGCCGGTGGGCTCGGGCCAGCGCCGGGTCACGACCTTGCCGCGCGTGTAGAAGTGCACCCCCTCGGTGCCGTGCACGTGGGAGTCGCCGAACAGCGAGTCCTTCCAGCCGCCGAACGAGAAGTACGCCATCGGCACCGGGATCGGGACGTTCACGCCGACCATGCCGACGGTGACGTCCTGCTCGTAGCGGCGGGCGGCGCCGCCGTCGTTGGTGAAGATCGCCGTGCCGTTGCCGTACGGGTTGGTGTTGACGAGGTCGAGCGCGTCGTCGTAGGTGTCGGCGCGCAGCACCACGAGCACCGGGCCGAAGATCTCGTCGCGGTACACGCTCATGTCCGGCGTGACGCGGTCGAGCAGGCTCGGGCCGAGCCAGAAGCCGTCGTCGTGCCCGTCGACGGCCAGGCCGCGACCGTCGACGACCACCTCGGCGCCCTCGGACTCCCCGGCTGCGATGTAGCCCGCGACCCGGTCGCGGTGCGCCCCGGTGACCAGCGGCCCCATCTCGTTGGCCGGATCGGTGCCGGGGCCGACCG
>JAUJMQ010000030.1:0-6996 GCA_030446775.1 Egibacteraceae bacterium | reverse complement strand
ACGACGTTGAACACGCCGTCGGGCAGCCCGGCGGACTGCCACAGCTCGGCCAGCATCACCGACGCGGTCGGGTCCTTCTCGCTCGGCTTGAGCACGAAGGTGTTGCCGCACGCGATCGCCACCGGGAACATCCAGGCCGGCACCATCACCGGGAAGTTGAACGGGGTGATGCCCGCGACCACGCCCAGCGGCTGGCGCAACGAGTAGCTGTCGACCGCGGTCGAGACGTTGGCGGCGAACCCGCCCTTGAGCAGGTGCGGGATGCCGCAGGCGAACTCGACGACCTCCAGCCCGCGGGTCACCTCGCCGGTCGCGTCCGAGGAGACCTTGCCGTGCTCGGCCGTGACGACGGCGGCAAGGTCGGCCCGGTGCCGGTCGAGCAGGTCGCGGAAGGCGAACAGGATGCGGCTGCGCTTGGACAGCGATGCCGTCCGCCACGTTTCGAACGCCTCGACGGCGGCGGCCACGGCGCGGTCGACGTCGTCGGTTGTGGCGAAGCCGACGCGGGCGCTCACCTGCCCCGTGGCGGGGTTCGTGACGTCGCCGAAGCGGTCGCCGGTGCCCTCGTAGGACTTCCCACCGATCCAGTGCGTGACCGTGTTCATGCGGTGCCCCTGTCCTCGAGCTCGGCGAGAGCCTGCGCCAGGATCGCGGCGCCCTCGTCGGCTTCCTCCAGCGTCAGGCTGAGCGGTGGCGCGATCCGCAGCACGTTGCCGTACAGGCCGCCCTTGCCGACGAGCAGCCCGCGACGTCGGCACGACTCGAGCACCCGGCCCGCGGCCGCGGCGTCGGGCGTCTTGCCGCCCGGCTCGACGAGCTCGACGCCGATCATCAGGCCCTTGCCGCGCACGTCACCGACCGCGCCCGCCGCCGACCCGTCGCCGCGGAGCTCCCGTAGCCGCCCGAGGAGGTGGTCGCCGACCTTGGCGGCGTTGGCCTGCAGGTCCTGGTCGAGCAGGTAGCGCAGGTTGGCCAGCGCGCCGGCCGTGGACAGCGGGTTGCCGCCGAACGTCGAGATCGAGTTCGCGGTGAGGCCGTCCATCAGCTCGGCGCGGGCGACGACCCCGCCGATCGACAGGCCGTTGCCGATGCCCTTGGCGAACGTCATGACGTCCGGGGTGACGCCGTGCGCCTCGATGCCCCAGAAGTGCGTGCCGGTCCGGCCCCAGCCGGTCTGCACCTCGTCGCTGACGAACAGGATCCCGTAGGCGTCGAGCACCGCCTTCATCGCGCCGAACAACCCGTCGGGCGGGACGGTGAAGCCACCGACGCCCTGGATCGGCTCGGCGATCATGCAGGCGACGTCGCCGGCGGTGGTCGTCTCGATGACGTCACGCAGGTCGTCGGCGCACGCGGCGATGAACTCGTCGTCGGGCAGGTGCCCGAAGGGGCTGCGGTAGCGGTAGCCGTTGTGCACGTAGCTGACCGACACCGGCGACAGGCTCGACGCCGACCAGCCGCGGTTGCCGGTGACCGCCATCGCGGCGAACGAGCGGCCGTGGTAGCTGTTGCGCAGCGCGAGCACCTGGTTGGAACGCCGTGCCGTGCAGGCCAGCAGCAGGGCCGCCTCGTTCGCCTCGGTGCCCGAGGTCGTGAAGAACACCTTCGCGTCGGGCATCGGCGCGAGGGCGGCGATCTGCTCGGCCAGCGCGACGGCGGGCTCGATGAGGTACAGCGTCGAGGTGTGCAGGATTCGCCCGGCCTGCTCGCGGACCGCCGCGACGACCTCGGGCACGCCGTGGGCGGTCATCGTCGTCAGGATCCCGCCGAAGAAGTCCAGGTACGTGGTGCCCTCGGCGTCGGTGACGCGGCGGCCCTCGCCGCTGACGAGCGCGATGGGGGCGTCGTAGTACAGCGCCACCCACGACGGCATCACCGCCCGGTGGCGGGCGACCAGCTCGGCATGGGACATCAGGCGGCCTCGATGTTCGCGGCCCGGCGACTGGCTGCCGAGCGGGTCAGATGTCGCCGGCGTAGCTGTGCAGGCCGACGATCCACAGGTTGACGACGTAGTAGGTCACGAGCAGCGCGACGAACGCGACGACGGCGACCCAGGCGGCGCGGCGACCGCGCCAGCCGTGGGTCGAGCGGGCGTGCAGGTACGACGCGTACAGCACCCAGGTGAAGAACGAGCCGGTCTCCTTGGGGTCCCAGCCCCAGTAGCGGCCCCACGCCTCCTCGGCCCAGATCGCGCCGGCCATGATCGCGAAGGTCCAGATCGGGAAGCCGAACGCGATCGTGCGGTAGGCGAGGTTGTCCAGCTTCGCCGCCGGCGGCAGGAACGGGACGGCGTACCACGCGGCCGTCCCGAGCAGCGCCGCGACGCTGCCCGCGACGATCGCGGCACCCGGCGCGCGCCACACCGCCAGGACGAAGACGGTGACGGCGACCGCGGGGACGAGCGGGAACAGCACCGGCGACAGCGCCTCGCGCTGGGCCAGCGGCGACGCCCACTCGCCGTCGCCGGCGCCGATGTCGACCCCCGCGTCGGCCTCGTACCCGTCGGGACGACCCTCGGTGCGGTCGTCGGGAGCGGCCCCGGCGGGGGCGGCGGCGCCGACCTGGGCGGCGCCGACGGTGGACCCGACGTAGGACTCGCCGCTGCGGGCCGCGACGCGCCGCTCGGCGGTGTCCTTGACCAGGGACAGCGCCGTGGCGACGAACCCCACGATGACGACCGAGGACGCCGTCATCATCGCGGAGGTGTGGATCTTGATCCAGTAGCTGTTCAGGGCCGGCACGACCGGGCCGGCCTCGGTGAACAGCAGCAGGCCGGAGGTCATCGACAGGACCGCCGCGGCGAGCACGAACCCGACGAGGTGGCCGTAGCCGAGGCGTCGCTGCACGACGACGAGCCCGACCGCGACCGCCCCCAGGGCCAGGATCGACGAGTACTCGTACATGTTCGCCCACGGGACCCGTCCGGCGGCGACGCCGCGGGTGGTGACGCTGGCCAGGTGCACCAACCAGCCGGCGACGGCCACGCCGGTCGCCAGGAGGCCGACCCGCCGTCCGGCGGCGGTGCCGGCCACCACGCCCTGGGAGGTGAAGCGGGTGAAGCCGAGGCGGAAGAAGTACCCGACCATCGCGGCGATGTAGGTGATCAGCGCGACGGAGAACAGCGTGTTGGACAGCTGTGCCAGCGACTCGTTGGGCATCAGGGCGACCGTTCCGGCGAGGGTGCGGGCTCGGGTTGGGAGTACGGCTGCGATCCGGCCTCCGGGCGGGGTGGCGGCCGGCTCCCGACAGCGTCGCGCAGGGCCGACACCACGGCGTCGAACTCGTCGGTGAAGGTCGCCTTGCGCTGCAGTGCGACCCCCGCGACCGTCACACGCGACCCGGCCCCGTCCGGGGTCGCCTCGACCCAGATCCGGCGCCGGTAGCTGTACAGGGAGGGTATCAGGCCCACCAGGAGGAGGGCCGCGCCGGCCAGGAGGATCGAGCGTCCCGGCGCGTGGGTGACCTGCAGCCCCGACCAGTAGCCGAGGTCGCGGAACTCCACGGTCAGGCTGCCCTGGGCGAGCTTCGCGGTCTTGCCGGGGCGCAGCATCGCGGTCTCGACGGGGCCGTCGCCGCGGTCGAAGTCGGCGGCCGGGACGGGGCGCTCGAGCCCGAGGTCGCCGAAGTACAGGCTGGAGACGAGCACCGGGTTGCGCGGCCGCGGGTCGGGGCCCAAGACCGGCTGCCCGTCGTCGCCGAGCCGCGCGTCGGTCGCGAGGGCGAGGTCCAGCGCGATCTGGGAGTCGGGGTCGCGGACCTTCACCTTGGCGGTGCCGGCCCACAGGTTGGACCCACCGCCGGGGGCGAGCAGGACGCGCTCATCGAGCAGCACCTGGTCGCCGGCGCGCACGACGACGTGCGGCGCCATGCCGAAGCCGATCTGGTACAGCGTCATCCCCCGGTAGCGCAGGGGATGGTTGACGCGGATGTCGGCGGTGCGCACCCGTTGGCCGTCCTCGCTGATCGTGACGGTCGACCTGAAGTCGCGCGGGGTGAAGTCGGGGAAGTACGACACATCGAAGTCGTCGAGCCGGGCGACGAAACCACGGTGGTCGCCCAGGTCGAACTCCCGGCCCGGCTGGGCGGCGTCGTAGGCGATGCGGGTGTCGGCGAAGGCGCCGCCCTCGGCGAGGCTGATCGACCCGGCGAACCCGAAGACCTTGCCGATGACCGCGCCGAGCAGCAGCAGGTAGAAGGCGGTGTGGAACACCAGGCTGCCGCCCTCGCGCCAGTGCCCACGCTCGGCGGCGACCTGGGAGCCGACCCGGCGCCGGCGGAAGCGGCGGCGGCCGAGCACCCGCTCGGCGGCCCGGAGCGCCTGCTCCGGTTCCAGGGGGCAGGACAGGACCGTCGAGGCCGACAGCCGCTCCAGGTTGCGCCCGGCGGCGGGAGGCCGGCGGGCGACGCGGACGAACGCGCGCCAGCGCGGCAGGAGGCAGCCGGTCAGGCTGACGACCAGCCCGACCGTGAGGGCGGCGAACCACCACGAGCCGAACACGTCGAACAACCCGAGCTCGTCGAGCACCCGGGCGACGCCCGCGCCGGGTCCCGTGACGCCGCTGCGCCACTGTTCGACCGACTGCGCGGTGACCGGCTCCTGCGGGATGACCGTCGCCACGACGCTCGCGGCCGCGAGCGCGAACAGCAGCTGCAGCGCCGTGGCCATGCGCCGCAGGCGGCGCCACGCGATCCGGAGGGTCTCCAGCGGCCCGGGGATGTCCGGCAGCCGCGACCCGCTCGGGAGCGGCGCCGGGGCCTTGGGAGGGCTGACGGTCCCGGTCACTAGATCGGCGTTGAGAACCGGCCGATCAGCGGCCGCAGATGGGTGATGAACGACAGCCACGCCCCGGTCGCGATCGCGATCCCCACGACGGTGAGCAGGGTCCCGCCGGCGACCTGGATCGCGCGGGCGTTGCGGCGCAGAAAGCCCAGCGCGCGGCCGGCCGAGCCGAACAGCAGGCCGACGCCGATGAACGGCAACCCCAGCCCGACGGCGTAGACGAACGCCAGCACCCCCCCGCGCATGGCGCTGCCGCCGCTGGAGGCGGCCGACAGGGCGAAGATGGCCGTCAGCGCGGGGCCGATGCACGGCGTCCACCCGACGCCGAAGACGAAGCCGAGCGGCAGCGCGCCGAGCATGCCGCGGTCGATCGCGGAGTCGGTGATGCGCGCCTCCCGGCGCAGCAGGTCGAACGGCAGCAGCCCGGTCATCGCCAACCCGAGCGCCGTGACGAGCAGGCCCAGCGCGATCTGCCATGGCCGCGTGCTCAGCGCGAAGCTGACCGCGCCGCCGAGCAGGCCGAGCAGGGTGAACGGGACGGCGAAGCCGAGGGTGAACAGCAGCCCGCCGCCGAGCACCCGCAGCTTGCCCCCGGAGCTCCCCGACGCGATCTCGGCGCCCGACAGGCCTGTCATGTACGCGAGGTAGCCGGGCACGAGCGGCACGACGCAGGGGGACGCGAACGACACGACCCCGGCGACGAAGGCGATCGCCGCCGCGACGACGAGGTTGGCGTTCGTGATGAGCGCCGAGACCTGCTCGCCGAGGCTCATCCCGCCGTGCCGGTCTCGCGCAGGACCGCGTCGAGGTGCGCCGCGAGCTGTGGCTCGTCGACGGCGCCGAACAGGCGGACGGCGACGCGGTGCTCGGCGTCCAGGACGATCGTCGACGGCAGCGCCGCGGGGCCGATGCCGCCGAAGGAGGCCGCGATCGCCGCGGCCTCGTCGTACCAGGAGTCGTACTCCACGCCGAAGTCGCGCTCGAAGTTGCGGGCGGCGGCCGGCTGGTCCTTGACGTTGACCCCGACGAAGGTCACGCCGCGCTCGGCGTAGGCGTCCGCGACGGCCTGCAACGCCGGGGCCTCGTCGGCACACGGGCCGCACCACGAGGCCCAGAAGTTCACGACCACCGGCCCGTCGAGGTCGGCCAGCGCCAGCGTCTCGCCGTCGAGGGTCTCACCGGTCACGGCCGGCGCCGGCTCCCGCTCCTCGGGCGGGAACACCGACGCGGTGCCGTCTCCCGGGACGTACCGCTGGCCGCCGGGGCCGCTGGCCTGGCTCGCCGAGCACGCCGTCAGCGCCAGGGCGCACAACAGAGCTCCGGCGACGCGTCGCATGGCGCCAGTGTAGGTCCGGGGTCGGCGCGCTGGCCCCGGCTCGTGCTGATCGGCCCGGTATGCCAGGCCGGTCAGAGCAGGGCCGTGCGGCGTGAGCTCACTGGGACCGGACCGCGCCGACGGACTCCCGCTCCCGCGCCGCGCCGGCGGCGGCGGCCTCGCGGGCGGCGGTGCGCCGGCGGTGCTCGCGGGACTCGTCGCGCGCCAGCAGCGCGGCGTGGAGCGCGAACAGCAGTGTCACGATCCCGAGCATCACCAGGCTGGGGAACAGGGGGCTGCCCGCGTCGAAGAACCCGAACGCGGTGTAGGTCTCGCCGCCCTCGACGGGATCCCCGACCTCGGTGCCGGGCGGCGCGACGTTGCTGCCGTCATCGGCCGGGGCGACGCCGTCGGGGGTGAGGACCGGCTCGGCGCCCTCCTCGGCGTCGGGCTCCGCCGGGGCGATCTGGTAGGTCTGGGTGTAGGTGACGGCCAGGATCGGGCGCCCGTTGTCGGCGACGGCGTACCGCGCGGACCCCTCCACGGGAACCCAGGTCGCGCCGACCGGCGGGTCGGTGAGGTTGGCGGTCTCGGTGGAGAAGAACGTCTGGATCTCACCGATCCCGAGTTCCGCCGTCGGTCCGAAGCCCGCGGCCAGCCCGGCCGCCTCCGGCGTCTCGGCGAACTCCTCCGGGTAGGTCTTGACGACGTCGTAGACCGGGTCGGCGGCGATGAGGCTGTCACCCGCGAAGGCGCGCCAGACGTCGTCGTAGGCGTCGAGCTCCTGGCCGGGGAGGTTCTGGGGACCGGTCGCGGGCGGCGTGCCCGGCGCACCGAATGTCCAGAACAGGGCGTAGATGACCATGAAGCCCCACAGCGACGTCGCCATGACGAGGTAGCC
>JAUJMQ010000029.1:21071-24089 GCA_030446775.1 Egibacteraceae bacterium | reverse complement strand
CACCGGCGCAACCCGACGGCGGTATCCGGCTACAGGCCGACGGGCCAGTGCTCGACGTCGAGCTCGTGCATCGGGAAGTGCCTCGGGTTGCCTGTTGCGAGCCTGCCACACTGTGCCGTTTCAGGGTTCGACACGGGCCCGGACGGTGCCCAACTGCGGCCTGGTCCTTCCCGGCGATCGGGCGCGCATGGTGGAGTCGGCGCCGCCGGCCCGCAGGGGGCGCGGCACAGGGCACCCCCGACGTCCGCGTCGGTCACGGGCACGCCGTTCGCCCTGTTGTACCTGGGCATACCGGCCTCCCCGGGCGGTGTTGCTACCCCAGAGTGCGCCTGACGGCGCCCACGACCCTTCCCGCCACGCTGTGAGGAACCCGATGGACCCGCTCGTGAAGGACCCCGCACCGCTGACCAACGACGAGATCCGGCGCTACAGCCGCCACCTGATCATGCCCAACGTCGGCGTCGAGGGGCAGGGCCGGCTCAAGAACGCCAAGGTCCTGCTCGTGGGTACGGGCGGGCTGGGGTCGCCGCTGGCGATGTACCTGGCCGCAGCCGGCGTCGGCACGCTGGGGCTGGTCGACTACGACGTCGTCGACGAGTCCAACCTGCACCGCCAGGTCATCCACGGCACCTCCGACATCGGCAAGCGCAAGACCGAGTCGGCGCGCGAGTCGATCCTGGAGATCAACCCGTTCACCACCGTCGAGGTTCACGAGACGGCGCTGCGCAGCGACAACGCCCTGGAGATCATCGCGCCCTACGACCTCGTCATCGACGGGACCGACAACTTCCCGACGCGCTACCTCGTCAACGACGCCTGCGTTCTGCTGGGCAAGCCGAACGTCTACGGTTCGATCTTCCGGTTCGACGGGCAGCTGTCGGTCTTCTGGGCGGAGCACGGCCCGTGCTACCGCTGCATGTTCCCCGAGCCGCCGCCGCCCGGGATGGTGCCCTCGTGCGCCGAGGGCGGCGTCTTCGGCGTGATCTGCGCGACGATCGGCGCCGGGCAGGCCACCGAGGGCATCAAGATCCTCGCGGGGATCGGCGAGCCGCTCATCGGCCGGATGCAGATCTACGACGCCCTGGAGGCCCGCTGGCAGACGATCAAGGTCAACAAGGACCCCGAGTGCCCGGTGTGCGGCAAGAACCCGACGGTCACCGAGCTCATCGACTACGAGCAGTTCTGCGGCGTGCCCGCCGACGACCACGAGACGTCGCTGGCCGCCAGCGGCCTGGAGATCGACGTGGAGGAGTTCGAGCGGGTCCGCGACTCCGTGCGCGTCATCGACGTCCGTGACCCCCACGAGTACGAGATCAGCCGCATCCCGGGCGCCGAGCTCATGCCGCTCGGCGAGCTGCACCGCCATCTGGCGGAGCTCGACTCCGCCGAGGACATCGTGCTGCACTGCAAGTCGGGCATGCGGTCGATGCAGGCCCTCGAGCAGCTGCACGGTGCCGGCTTCCGCAAGGTCCGCAGCCTGCGGGGCGGCATCAACGCCTACGCCCGCGAGATCGACCCCTCGATCCCGGTCTACTGACCACCGCCCGCCGGCCGCTTCCCGGTTGGCCGGTGGAGGGCGAGCTCCACGACGCGGGTGCCGTCCAGGCGGGTGACCTCCAGGGTGGCGTCGCCCAGGGGCACGGTGTCGCCGGCGTCCGGGACCCGGCCGAGCCGCGCGAGGACGAAGCCCGCGACGGTCTCGTAGTCGCCCTCGGGCACCGTCACGCCGGTGTGGTCGGACAGCTCGTCGGGGCGCAGGGCGCCGGGGACGACCAGCGCACCGTCGGCACGGCGCCGCAGCCCCCGGCGCCTGGCGGGCGTGTCGCCGCGGGCTCCCACATCGGACTCGTCCTCGAAGTCGCCGATGAGCTCTTCGAGCAGGTCCTCCAACGCGACCAGGCCGCTGACCGACCCGTACTCGTCGACGACGATGGCGACGTGCGCCCGCTCGGCGCGCATGTCGAGCATGAGGTCCTCGATCGCGCGGGACTCCACGGTGACGAACGCCGGCCGGGCGAGCGTGGCCGCCGTCGTGCGGCCGCGGTCGTGCGGCTCGACCAGCAGCAGGTCCTTGACGTGCAGGACCCCGCGCACCCGGTCGAGCTCGCCGTCGTAGACCGGGAGGCGGGAGCGCCCCGTCTCCGACGCCATCCGTTCGATGTCGTCGACCGACGCGTCGGCGCTCACTGCGACGATGTCAGGGCGCGGCACCATCGCCGCCTGTGCGTCCAGGCCCGACAGCTCGAGCGCCCGTGACAGCAGGCCGTGCTGCTCGGCCTCCAGCGTCCCGCGGCGCGTCGCCTCCTCGACGAGCAGCCACAGGTCACCGGGCGCGTGCGCGGCGGCGAGCTCGCCCTGCGGCTGGACCCCGCACAGCCGCACGACGCCGTTGGCCATGGCGTTCAGCGCCCGGATCGCCGGGCGGACCAGCAGCGCGAAGGCCCGGAAGGGCCGCGCGAGCGCCAGTGCGGAACGCTCAGGATCGGCGATCGCCCACGACTTGGGCGCCATCTCGCCGACGACCATGTGGAGGAACACCACCACCGACAGCGCGACCGTGAACGCCAGGGCGTGGCGCAGCCCGGACGGCACCCGCACGCCCTCCAGGACGGCTTCCAGCGCCGCTGCGAGCGCCGGCTCAGCGACCGCGCCGAGTCCCAGCGACGCCATGGTGATGCCGAGCTGGGCGCCGGCGAGCATCAATGACAGCTCGGAGATGCCCGCGAGCGCGTGACCCGCGCGACGGTCGCCTTCGGCCGCGAGCCGCTCGACGCGGCTGCGGCGGGCAGCCAGCAGCGCGAACTCCGCGGCCACGAAGAACCCGTTGGCCGCGAGGAGCGCGACCCCCGTGGCGAGCGCCCCCAGGCTCATGCCTGCACCTCCGGTTCCGCCGCGTCGGTGCCGGTCGCCTGAGCGTGGTCATCGGCGGCCGTCGCGTCCAGGCGCACCTGCTCGACCGCCAGCTCGTTCATGGACTCCACGGTCAGCACGGCGCCCGGGAGCGTGACCCGGTCACCG
>JAUJMQ010000029.1:0-20971 GCA_030446775.1 Egibacteraceae bacterium | reverse complement strand
CTCGTTCATGGACTCCACGGTCAGCACGGCGCCCGGGAGCGTGACCCGGTCACCGGTCTCCGGGACGCGGCCGAGGCGCTCCATGAGCAGACCGCCGACCGTGTCGTAGTCACCCTCCGGCAGCGCCACCCCGGTGTCGCGCTCCGTCTCGTCGACCCGCCACGAGCCCGGCACGCGGTACGCGCCGTCATCGAGCGGCTGCACCGTCGCCTCGGTCGGGTCGTACTCGTCCTGGATGCTGCCGACGAGCTCCTCGACGATGTCCTCCAGTGTCACGATCCCGGCGGTGCCGCCATGCTCGTCGACGACCACGGCCAGCTGGCTGCGCGCGCCCCGCATGTCGGCGAGCAGCCCCCCCAGCAGTGCCGGCTCGGGGATCGCCAGCGCGGGCTTGAGCAGGGCGCGCACCTGCGTCCGCGAGCGTGCCTCGGCCGGAATCCGCAGCACGTCCTTGGCCGACACGACGCCCTTGACGTCGTCCAGCCCCTCGTCGGCCACGGGGAAGCGGGAGTGGCCGGTGTCAACGGCCAGCCGCCGCAGGTCGTCGCAGGTCGCGTCCACATGCAGCCACACCACCTGAGGGCGGGGGACCATCGCGTCGCTGGCGCGCAGCTCACGAAACTCGAGTGCGCGCTGCAGCAGCGCCGCTTTGGCCTCGTCCAGCGCCCCCTCGCGCGAGGACTCGGTGATGATGTGCTCGAGCTCCTCGGCCGACACGCCGCCCTCGAGCTCGTCGACCGGTTCGATGCCGACCACCCGCAGCAGACGGTTGGCGGAGCCGTCGAACAGCCGGATGACCGGCCCCGCGAGGCGCATGTACAGCTGGGTGCTGCGCGCGAGCACCAGCGCGCAGCGCTCGGGCTCCGCGATCGCGAGGTTTTTGGGACCGAGCTCGCCGAACACCATCTGCGCGCCCGTGGCGATGACGAAGCCGGCGCTGATCGCGACGGCGCGTGCGACGGCGTCCGGCAGCCCCACCAGCTCGAGCAGCGGCGCGAACGCGGCCCGGAAGGTCGGCTCGGCGATGAAGCCGACGACCAGCGAGGTGACCGTGATGCCCAGCTGCGCGCCCGACAGCATGAACGACAGCCGCCTGGTCACCGCGACGGCGCGGGCGGCACGAGGGTCACCCTGCTCGGCGACCTCTTCGAGCCGTTCTCGCCGGACGGCGACGAACGCGAACTCGGCCGTGACGAAGTAGCCGTTGGTGAGGATCAGGGCGACGACGGCGGCCAGCCCGAGAGCGACGTCCACCTACGGCCGCGCCCGTGGACGGTGGCGCTCCGCGACCATGCCGCGGAGCGCCTCGGGTTGCGGTCGGTCCACCTCAGCCGCCGGTGTTGCGCTCGACGATCCGAGGCTGCGCGAGGTACCGCGTGTGCTTTTCCTGCCGTTCCCGGCGGCCGTCGGGGAAGAGCAGGGTGCGGGTGACCGTGACGTCGAAGCCCTGCCCCGCCTGTTGGACGACCCGCTCCGCGCCGCGGGGCAGCGAGTTGTTCTCCCGGTACTGCGTCTCCCCGTTCGTCAGGTTCGTCCGCGGCCCCGTCTCCGACGAGACCTCCACCCACTGGTCGCCCCACACCTTCACCGTGATAGACGTGTCGGTGTAGGAGGTGTCCAGCAGCATCCCGTACGGTGAGTCGTTGGTGACCTGGAGATCGACGTTGGGGTAGTTCAGCGTCGCTTCACGGCCCTCCGGGTAGCGACTGATGTAGTAGGAGTGGGTCTTGGAGACCGGGATCGAGTAGCCGCCGAACCAGGCGGCGTTGAACAGCGTCGTGGCGAACTGGCTCACCCCGCCGCCCACCTGCTCGACGAACTCGCCGTCGAAGATGGCGCCGCCGCGGACGAAGCCCTTCGCTGTGGTGCGCTCACCGACGAAGTCGTTGACCGAGAACGTCTCCCCCGGCCGGATCACGACGCCGTCGATGATGTCGGCGATCCGGTGGATGTTCGTCACCCGGGACTCGCAGCAGGCGTGCTCGGTCGTGAACTGCGAGACCTCCTCGGTGATCTCCAGGTCGCGGGCCTCGGCCGTGGTCAGCTCCGGCTTGCGGACGTCGCCGGCGAGCTCGACGGTCCGGTCGCCGTCACCGGTCGCGACGCGGACGACCTGGCGGGCGGCCTTGGCGGCGTCGTAGGCGAACCCGGGGTGCCCGCCGATGATGTGGGGCCCGCCGTCACGCAGCACGACCCTGGCCGACTTCGGGTCGCGCTCGAAGCGGTCGATCGCGGCCGCGCCGAACGCCTCGGTGACCGCGTCCGGGCGGGCGACGATCACGACGGCGACATCGCCGTCGCGTTTGCGCAGACGGCTGCGCAGGACGCCGCCGATCTGCGCAGGGCTCAGGGTCACCTCGGCGCCGCTGCGCCGGAACGTCACCGGTGCGGAGACGGCGCGCCGGCCGCGCGCGAGCGCGGCGTCGACGTCGTCGCGCGTGGTGCGGGGCGACACGGCCTCGGTCTGGACGGGCACCTCGCCGCCGTCACCGGTCAGCAGGACCTCCTCGGCGTCCTCGCGGAGAGCCTTGGTCAGCACCGTCCCGCCGGCACGGGGGTAGACGGGCCGCACCGACGCGTCCTCGAAGCGCAGTCCACCCTCCCGGGGGGGCAGCACGAGCTCCTGGGCGGCTGCCTGCGCCCAGCGGGCGAGCGGCCGGGGCTCCACCCGCTCCACCGCCTCGATCGGGGTGGTCTCGGTGAACGCGCGCAGGTGGTCACGCAAGGCGTCCACAGGGTTGCCCTGCCGGCCGCGGTACATCGCCCGGGCCATCGTCGCGTCGACGTCCAGGACATAGCCGAGGTCACCGGCGGTGCCGGCGTGCTCGGCGTCGCCCCGGACGGCGCGGATGTCGGCGGCGGCCCGCTGGTCGGCGAGCCGGGTCAGCGAGGCACGCAACGCCTCTTGCGACTCGCCCCCGATGGGCACCCCCTCGACGAGGACGCCCGGCAGCACCCCGGCGCGGGCGGCGCGCAGCCCCACGAGGATGCCCGCGACGACGAGGACCGCCCCGACGACGGTGAGGACCGTCAGCCGCAGCAGCCCGCGCGTCCGCCGCGGCGGAGGGGAAGGAGCGACGCGCGTCGTCGGGGTCGTGGATGTCGCCATGGGGCCTGGCGAGAGTAGCAGCCACCCTGCGCCGGTCCGGGCGGTCCTTGGCGGGTGGCGCACCCGATCGGGGGATGCGCGAGCCCCGTGTTGGGTCTTTGACCTTCCTTCGGTCGACCTCTAGCCTGCCGCCAGCAAGTCCCTGGCGCCCCGGACCTCCCCGCACGTCCGCGGCCTTCGCACGGAGCTGCATGTTCCCGTCCCGCCGTCTACGCGCGCCTGCGCTGCTCCTCACCGTCCTCGCCGTGCTGGCGGCCCTCGCCGTGCCGGCCGTGGCCGGTTCCCCGGAGGAGGAGCGGCTCGACGCGACGAAGGCCAGGATCGCGGCGGTGCGTGCCGAGCTCGCGGCGGCCGAGACGCGTCAGGCCCACGACGCCGCGTCGCTGGCAAAGGCCCAGGAGCAGCTCGCGATCGTCAACGAGGCGCTGTCGGCCGCCGAGCAGGCGGTCGCGCGCGCCAGCAGCGTGCCGTCGACGACGCGCGGCAGCGGCTCGATGACCTGGAGCGCAGCGAGCGCCGGCAGCAGCAGGTGATGTCGGGGCGGGCCGTGTCGCTGTACAAGCAGGGATCGACCGCGCCGCTTGCGTCGATCCTCGCGTCCGATGACCCCGCAGAGGCGCTGCGGCGCAGTGCCGTCGTCGACGCGGTGAACCGGGTGGACCGCGAGTCGTTCGAGCAGGTCGTCATCACCCAGACGGCGATCGCCGCCCAGCGACGCCAGCTCGCCGTCGAGCAGGAGTCTCTCGAGCGGGTCGCCGAGCAGCGGCGGGAGATCGCCGCACAGGCCGAGGCGGTCCGCAACGACCGCGCGCTGCGGCTGGCGGCCACGAGCGACCAGGTCCAAGACCTCGTCGCGCAGGAGTCCCACCTCGAGGCGGAGAGCCGCGAGATCGCCGCGCTGGCCCGGCGGGCGTCCCGCGAAGCCGCCGCGTCACGCGCCGCCGAGGCCGCCCAGGCCGCACAGGCCGCCCAGGCCGCCCAGGCCGCCGCGTCGTCCGCCCAACCCGCTGTCGCGTCCGCGGCGACGCAGGACAAGGCCGTCGGCGGCGGCTGGACGTGGCCCGCCGGCGGTCCGGTCACCAGCGAGTTCGGCTACCGCTGGGGCCGCGCGCACGAGGGCATCGACATCGGCGCCCCGACCGGCGCGCCGATCTGGGCGGCGGCGGCCGGCACGGTGAGCTACGCCGGGTCGATGGGCGGCTACGGCAACATCGTGCTCGTCGACCACGGCGGTGGCGTCGTCACCGCGTACGCCCACCAGAGCGCGATCCTCGTGGGAGCCGGCACGAGCGTCGGTGCCGGCCAGCAGATCGGCCGGGTCGGCTCCACTGGCAACGTCACCGGACCCCACCTGCACTTCGAGGTCCGCGTCGGCGGTAGCGCCCGCAACCCGCGCGGCTACCTGCCCTAGCCCACCATGGTCAGCGGCCGAGGTCGCCCGCGTCCGGACCCACCACGAGGACGAGCGGCGACCCGGACTCGACCCGCTCGACCGCGGCACCTCCCGGGATCTGGGCGGCGAGGAAGCGGGCTTCGGGGCGGTGGCCCGCGGTGAACCGCACGACCGTGCGCTCGACCCGGTCGGTGTTGGAGACACCGGTCACGGTGAAACCGGCCTCACCGAGCACCCGCGAGGCGCGGCCCGCCAGCCCCGGGACCCCCGCGCCGTTGACGACCTCGAGCTCGATGTCGGCGGGGGTGAGCGCGGCCCTGCCCTCGCCGGCCGCGCGCAGCACCGAGCCGTCCCGGAACGACGCGTAGACGGCCTCGGCCGCGGCCTCGTCCGGGACGACGACGGACGCTCCGCCGATCACCTGCGGCGTCCCGGGGACCGCGAGCGTGCGCAGGCTGCCGGTCGCCATCCCGCGGCCCGCCAGGGCCAGGCGTGCCAGGTCGAACAACCCCATCCGCCGGTCGGTGGTGAGCGCCTCGGCCGTCGCGTTGACCGTGGAGAACAGCCGCGGCACGTCGGTCAGCGTCGACGGTTGGGCGATCTGGGTCGCCAGGGCCTTGAGGAACCGCTGCTGGCGCTCGATGCGCCCGAAGTCGTTGTCGATCTTGCGCACCCGCACGAAGCCCAGCGCCTCCTTGCCGTTGAGCCTCTGGCAGCCGGCGGGCAGGTCGATGTGGGCGTCGGCGTCGGAGATCGGCTCCTTCAGGCACATCCGGACGCCCCCGGCCGCGGAGACCATGTTGGAGAAGCCCAGAAAGTCGATCTCCATGTAGTGGGTGATCGGGATGCCCGACACCTCGCTGACCGTGCCCACCAGGCAGCTCGGCCCGCCGATCGCGTAGGCGACGTTGATGCGCCCCGTCGTGTCGTCGCAGCGCTCGACGTACAGGTCGCGCGGGAACGACAGCATCGCCGCGCGGCTGCCCCGGACGCTCAGCAGCAGGATCGTGTCGGTGCGCGCCCCCTCGGTGCTCGAGCCGGTCCCCAGGCGCCGGCGCTGGCGCCGGGTGAGCTCGTCGCGGCTGTCCGAGCCGACGAGCAGGACGTTCATCTGCCCGTCGGCGGGGCGCAGGTTGCGCACCGGGATGCGGGTGATGCGCGAGTTCGCCGACAGCGCGAGCGCCACCCCGGTGCCCACGACCGCCAGGAGCAGCACCAGCACGACGAGCAGCAGCGTCCGCCCGAGCCGCCGGCCGCGGCCCCGCCTGCGGCCGCCCTGGACCGGACCGAAGCCGTCGTCCGCCGGGGGCGGCGCTGGGACCTCACGCGACAGCCGGACCGAAGCGGGTTCGGCGCGCACCGGGGCCCGCGTGCGCACCCTGCCGCCGCCGCGGCTGCGGGCGACCGGTCCGAAGCCGTCGTCGTTGTCGGACACGTCAATGGCCTTCTTCGCGGACCTTCTTCGCGCGCAGCCCGGCGGGCGCACGTCATGGTTGTGCCACCGTGCCACACCGCTTGCGCGGCGGACGTGAACCGACGGACGACCGCCTCGCCACGACGAGCTCAGGCGGGCCCGCCGAGCTGCCGCGGACCGGAGGTGTCACCCGGGCGGGCCCCAGCCGCCGCCGCCGGGGGTTTCGCCGCGGACGCGCTCCCCCCGGCGCACCGACCAGGTGCCCTTGGAGGCGAGGCGCTGCGTGCTGCCGTCGTCGTGCACGAGGGTGTCGCGTCCCGGCGCGGCATCCTTGCCGCCGGCGCGCCCTCGCGGCCCGTGCTCGCGCCGCTCGGCCTGGAGTGTCAGCGTGCAGTCGGCCAGCGCCTCGATCTCGCGCACGACGCCCTCGCCGCCGGGATGGCGGCCGGCGCCGCCTGAGCCCTCCCGCAGCTCCGCGCGCCAGACCCGCAGCGGATAGGCGAGCTCCATCGCCTCGGCCGGCGTGTTGCGGGTGTTCGTCATCCCGGTATGGACGCCGGACATGCCGGCGCGGGCCGGCGTCCCGCCCTCACCGCCGCCGATGGTCTCGTAGTAGCTGAACGCCGCATCCCCGCCGGCGCCCAGCAGCAGGTTGTTCATCGTCCCCTGGCTGGCTGCGGGCACCCGGTCGGGCACCGCCTGCGCGAACGCGGCGAGCAGCACGTCGACGATCCGCTGGCTGGTCTCGACGTTGCCGGCGGCGACCGGGGCGGGATGGCGGGCGTGCACGACGCTGCCCTCCGGCGCGCGGACGCGCACCGCGCGGTAACACCCCTCGTTGGGCGGCGCCTGGGGGTCGGTGAGCATCCGTACGACGAACCAGGTGCTCGACACCGTCACCGCGAGGACGGCGTTGAGGTTGGCCGCGATCTGGGGGTCGCTGCCGGCGAAGTCGACGTCCACCTCGTCGCCGGCCACGGTGACACGCACGCGGATCGTGACACCGCCGCCGACCTCGAGCCGGTCCTGTGCGGTCCACGAGCCGTCCGGCACCTCGCTGATCGCCGCGCGCACCCGGCGGTCGCTGTAGTCGCAGACCTCCCGCATCGCGCCGTGCAGCCGGCCCCGGCCCATCCGCGACGCGAGCTCGCGCAGACGGCGGGCGCCGACGTGGTTCGCCGCGAACTGCGCGCGCAGGTCACCCCGGCGCTCGGCGGGAGTGCGCGAGCTCGCCGCCACCAGCGCCAGGACGTCGTCGCGGACGCCGCCGGCGTCGGCGACGATCTCCGGCGGGATGCGCAGCCCCTCCATGGCGATGTCGGTCGCCGTCGCCGGCATCGACCCGGGCGCGGCGCCGCCGACGTCGGCGTGGTGGGCCCGGTTCGCGACGTAGCCGAGCAGGCGGGCGGGGCGGGTACCGGAGGTGACGTCGCCGACCGCGGCCACGAGGGTGAGGTCGGGAAGGTGCGTGCCGCCGGCGTAGGGGTCGTTGAGCAGGACCTGGCATCCGGGGGCGAGACGGCTGCCGAAGGCGTCCAGGGCCGCGGCCACGCTCGCGGGCATGGAGCCCAGGTGGACGGGGATGTGCTCAGCCTGGGCCACCATCGCGCCGTCGGGCCCGAACACCGCCGCCGAGCAGTCGGCCCGCTCCTTGATGTTCGGCGAGAAGGCCGCCCGCCGCAGCGCGACGCCCATCTCCTCGGCGACGCCGGCGAGCGCGTGGCGTGCGACCTCCAGCTCGACGGGGGTCAGCGACGGCTCGGTCACGCCTGGAGTGTGCCAGCGGCGCCCGCACGGGCGGTCAGGCTCGCGCCGGCGACACGAGGATGCGGCCGGTGCGGGCTGCGACGTCGATCGCGAGCCGACCGGGTGCGATCTCGAGCGCATGCGCTCGCGGATGCACCCGCTCGCGCGAGGGGCGGCCGGCGGGTCACCTGACCGTCACGACGAGGTTGCCGGCGGCGTCGACCTCGGCGCGGTCGCCGCGGCCCAGCAGCGTGGTGGTGTCGGGCTGCTCGACCAGCGCCGGGCCCTCGACGACGTCGCCCGGCCCCAGGGCGGCCCGGTCGACGACGCGGGCGTCCCGCGTCCGGCCGCCGATGCCGACCCGCCTCCGCCGCTCCGGCGCCGCCTCCCCGTGGTCCCAGCGCGACGGCGGCCCGTCGAGCAGGGGAGCCGCCTCTGCGACGACGCGCAGGGTGACGACCTCGACCGTCTCGTCGGGCATCGCGTAGCCGTAGGCCTCGTCGTGGGCGGCGTCGAGCAGCGCGGGAACCGGTCGGTCGTCGGACAGCGGCAGCCGCAGCTCGTGGGACTGCCCGGCGTAGCGGCAGTCGGCGAGGCGCTCGACGTCCGCGCCGGGCAGGCGCCCGCGGGCCTCGGCCTCCAGCTCGGCGAACACCGCGTCGAGGTCGGGCGGCTCGCCGTCGCGCGGCCAGGTCGCCATCACCGTGCGCGACACCTCCGCCCGCGGCGGCGCCAGGAGCAGGCCGAGCGCGCTGAGCACCCCCGGCGCGGGCGGGACGACCGCCGCGGTGCAGCCCAGCTCCGCCGCGAGCGCCGCCGCGTGGAGCGGCCCGGCGCCTCCGTACGCGACGAGCACGAGGCCGGCCGGGTCGACGCCGCGTTCCGTGCCGACCCGCCGCAGCGCCCGCGCCATGGTCGCACGGACCACCGTCAGCACCCCTTCCGCGGCCGCCGCCGGGTCGTCGAACCCGGCGAGGGCGGCCAGCGCGGTCTCCGCTGCGGCGCGGTCCAGGCGGGGGCCGCCGACGCCGCTGCCGAGCGCCCGCCCGTCGGGGAGATGACCGAGGGCGGCGTGCGCGTCGGTGACCGTCGGCGCCGTCCCGCCGAGCCCGTAGCAGGCCGGCCCCGGGAGCGCCCCGGCCGAGCGCGGACCCACCCGCAGCGCCCCGCCGGCGTCGACCTCGGCGACCGACCCGCCGCCGGCCCCGACCGTGTCCACGGCGACCGCCGGCACGCGGAACGGCAACCCCGCGATGGTGGCCTCCGTCGCGATCTCGGGGCGGCCGTCGCGGATGAGGCAGACGTCGGTGGAGGTGCCGCCCATGTCGAACGCGAGCGCGTCGGGAAACCCCGCGGCGCGGGCGGCGGCGGCCGCCGCAACGACCCCCGCCGCCGGGCCGGACAGCCGCGTGTGCACCGGCGCGGCGGCGACGGCCGCGAGGGGGGGGACGCCGCCAGCCGACGTCGGGACCGTCACGGTGGCGTCCGGCAGACGCCGGCGCAACCCGGACAGGTACCGGCGCATCACAGGCGCGACCGCCGCGTCCAGGGCACAGGTCGAGGCGCGCTCGTACTCGCGGAACTCCGGCAGCAGCTGCGACGACCGCGTGACCGGGACGCCGAGCCGGTCGCCGAGCGCCGCGGCCAGCCGGCGCTCGTCGGCGGGGTCGGCGTAGGAGAACAGCAGGCTGATGGCCACCGACTCCGGCGCCAGCGCCGCGACCGCCTCGACGACGCGGCTGACCTCGGCGTCGGTCAGGGCGACGACGGGCGTCCCGTCCCCAGCCGTCCGCTGGCGCACGCAGACCACGTCTCGCGGGCGACGAGCGGCGGCGACCGCACGGCGGACAGGTCATACAGCGACGGCCGGTCCTGGCGGGCGATCGTCAGCAGGTCGCGGAACCCCTCGGTGGTGACGAGCACGACGCGCGCCACCCGTCGCTCGAGGACGGCGTTGGTGGCGGTCGTCGTCCCGTGCGCGACGCGGTCGGCGGCGCGGGCCCCGGCCTGCGCCAGGCCTGCGACCACGCCCTCGCCCTGGTCCGCCGGCGTGGTCGGAACCTTGACCGCTCGTGGCGCGAAGCCGGGACTGACGACCACGACGTCGGTGAACGTCCCGCCGACGTCCACACCGGCCGACAGCGGCGCGGACCAGCCATCCGGCGCAGCATAGGGGGCGAGCCTGCTGGCCCTGCGCGACGCGCCCCGCTACCGTTGCGTCGTCCCCCCACGCCTTGTATCCAAGGACCGTTCCGCGTGCAGCTCGACCTTGGCATCGGGCTCGGTGCCGTCGCCCTCGTCGTCGGCTTCCCCATCCTGCTGCTGGCGTTCATCGGCTTCCTCGGACGGATGGAGGCCTGGATGCTGCTGCCCGACGAGCGCGCCGCGGCCGTCAGCCGGCTGCTGGAGCAGGTCGACGAGGCCGAGGAGCTCGAGAAGGCCGTCACGCTGCTGATGTCGGACCTCGCCGTCGGCAGCCGCAGCCGGCGGCGGCCGCAGACGGTGCCGCGTCGCAAGGCGATGCGGATCGTCGGGCGCCGCCGCACGTCGCACTCGGCGAGCTGAGGCGTGGTCGCAGCCACCCTGGCCGCCGTGCAGTGGCCGATCCTGGAGCGCATCCCCCTGGGCGGCGACCTCGCGGTGTCGCCGCACGGCATCGCGATCGCCGTCGGGTTCCTCGCCGGCGCGCAGCTCATGCTCCACAAGGCTCAGCTGCGTGGGGTCGCGCGGCGCCGGGTTCGCGGCATCGACGTCGTCGTCCAGTCGCTGATGACCCGTGCCGCGTTCGGGGCGATCGTCGGCGCGCGCTTCTTCTACGTCGTCACCCACCTCGACCGGTTCTCCGGACCGCTGGACTGGCTGCAGGTGTGGGAGGGTGGCCTCAGCCTGCTCGGTGGCATCACCGGCGCGGTGCTCGCCGGCGTGCCGTACGTGCGGCGGCACGGCTTCAGCCTGCCGCTGGTGCTGGACTCGGTGGCCCCGGGGCTCGCGCTGGGCATCTTCATCGGCCGCATCGGCGACCTGGTCATCGGCGAGCACCTCGGAGGCGAGACGACGTTCGTGCTCGGGTGGCGCTGCACCGGCGCGTTCCGCGACCCGGCGGCCCCCCACCCGTTCCCCGGGGCGGGGCCCGACACCGCGCAGGGATGCTTCGACGCCGTGCTGCACCAGACCGCGCTGTACGACTTCCTCGCCGCCGGGGTGGTGCTCGCCGTCCTGCTGCTGGCGGAGCGTCGGCCCCGCTTCGACGGGTTCTTCCTGGTCACCTTCGCGGTGGTCTACGGCGCCGGCCGCTTCGTCACCGACTTCGCCCGCGACGCCGACCGTGACCTGCTCGGACCGCTCACCGGCAGCCAGCTCGCGGCCGTCGGCGCCGTCTGCGCCGCGCTGCTGTGGGTGGCGCTGCGGCGGCCGGACCGGCGTCGTCCGTACGCCTGGTCACCCCCCCACTTCGACCATCCGTGGGACTGCGATCCGGACGGCGAGGACAATGGCGAAGATCCCGAATCTCGGGCGGCTCGAAGGGGCGCCGAGGGGTATCCTGCGCCTGATGGAGCCACCTGACGGCCACCGCTACTACGAGGGGCTGGCCGTCGCGCACGTGCTCGGCGGGTTGGACGACTCCAAGAACCGCGTGTTCCGGGCTCACCTGCTGGAGTGCACCGACTGTCGGGCGCGGGTGGGTGAGCTGCGCGCCATCGCTCACGAGCTCGCCGACGTCGAGCGCGACGAGCGCCGCATGCGGGCGGCGCAGGTCATCGACACGAAGCGCCGGGAGGCCGACGAGGACGACGACGACGCCGACGAGGTCGCCGAGCCGTCCCGGGCGTCGCGGGTGTCGGCCATCGTCGGAATCGTGCTCATCGTCGCGCTGTCGCTGTGGAACTTCACGCTCCGCGGCGAGCTGACCGACGCCAGGGCCGTCAACCGCAACCTCGTGATGGCGTCGGTCATCGCGGAAACCGGGACGGCGTGGCTCACGAGTCAGTCCGCCACGGGGCTGGAAGGTGGGGTCAAGCAGCGCGACGAGCAGTTCGTCATCACGCTCGAGGGCCTCAACGCCGAGCAGATCTACGGCCTGTACGTCCTGGACGAGGCCGGCGAGACGGTCAACCGGGTGGCGTTCCGCCCGGAGAACGGTGACCTGCACCAGCTGGTGCCGCTGCACGAGAGCGGCCGGCGGATCCTGGTGACCAACCCCCCGGACGACAACGACCGGGCGGGACAGCCGGGCGCCGATCCCAGCGGCGAGACGGTGTTCGAGGCGCGCCGGCCGTAGCGTGTCGTCCGCTGGCCGGGGGCCCGGCCAGCGGCTATCGTCTGGTCCCGCGGCACCTGGCCGCACCCGGGCTCGTAGCTCAGTGGGAGAGCGCTCGCTTCACACGCGAGAGGTCACAGGTTCAAAACCTGTCGGGCCCACCAGGACCGGGGGACAACCCCAGACCTCAGATAGCAGGGTCGGTCACGCAATCGTGACCAAGCCTGCCGCCCAGGGGGTGCCGTCGAGTGGGTGCCGTCGGGGGGTCCGTCGAGACGGACGACGACGGCAGCTTCAGGCGGCGGCGCCGATGACGGCGACGACGCGGCGGCGAAGCGTGTCGGCCGAGACACCGTGCACGGTCAACACCGTCATGGCGAGGCCGTCGCCCTCCCGGAGCAGGCCGAGCAGGATGTGCTCGGCGCCGATCCAGTCGTGCTGGAGGCGCAGGGCCTCGCGCAGCGAGAGCTCGAGCACCTTCTTCGCCCGAGGCGTGAACGGGACGTGCCCCGCCCGGGGACGGCGGAGACGGCTCCTGCGCCCGCGGGCGCGCTCCAGCGCCCCTGCCCCGAAGGACTGTTCGACCTTGGCACGAACGGTGTCCAGGTCGATGCCGATCGCCCGCAGGGCGTCGGCGTCGCGGTCGTCCGTGCTCCGGGCGGCGACCAGGCGGCTGATCTCGGCGCGGGCGGACCCGGGCGTCACACCGGCCTCGGTCAGCGCCGCCGCCGCCGCCCCGCCGCCGCGCAGCAGGGCCAGGAGCAGGTGCTCCGTGCCGATGTGGCCGTGGCGCAGAGCGCGCGACTCCTCCTGCGCGACCACCACGACCTGCCGCGCGGCGGCGGTGAACCGCTCGAACATGGCTACCTCCCTCGCCGCACGAGCCGGGAGCGGGCGTGCTTCTTGTGGACCGCCTGCCTGCTCACACCGAGCCCGTCGGCGATGTCCTGAGATGTCCTGCCACGACCAGCCCTGGTCCCTGGCGTGGTGGACCTGGAGCGCCTCCAGGCTCTCGAGAAGCCGCCGCAGCGCCGCGACCGCTCCCAGCCCGACCTTCGGATCCGTGCTGCCGGCCGCCGCCGCCAGCTTCGTCGCCTCCGTCATGTTGTCAGCCTACGTTGACACGCCGGCCGTGTCAACAGCGGTTGACGCTGGTTTCGACAGGGGCTGAACAGTGCGCTGTTCGCATCCTTCACCTGGCGCGCAGGGTGCGGACACCCCGGCGCAGCCCGTCGCTGTGAGGCTGTCGCCGCGACCGCCCGGGTCGCCGCCCGCCAACTTCGAAGGGCTCTCGACAGCGTGGCCGGGGGCAACGGTGCCGACGTGCTGCTCGGCGGCTTCGGCGACGACCGGCTCGACGGCGGGAACGCCGCCGACCGGCTGGTCGGCGGTCCGGGTGTCGACGAGCTGAGCGGCGGTCTGGATGACGACGACGAGACGCAGGAGGGACCGGCGTCATGACCCTGTCAGGCGTCTGCTCGCAAGGGCGCCGACCGATGTGATCGGCCTCCGCGGCCTGCGGTCGAGTTTGTGCAAGGCTGGGGGCGGACCGAAGCTTCGCCATCACGGTCGCTGCGGCGCCGGCAAGCCCAACCGAGCGGCATCCCACCCGGACAGGAGTCTCCATGGTCAGGACCTACGCCAAGGTCGTCGGCGTGATCGTCATCCTTCTCGGCGTCGTGGGGCTGCTCGCGGGGGAGGATCCGCTGCTCGGTGCGGTCAACATCGAGGTCGCGGAGGACATCATCCACCTGCTCAGCGGCGGGTTGATGGCCTACGTCGGGTTCGCCGTCCGCGACACCGACGTCGTGCGGAAGGTGGTCGGGGCCATCGGCGTGATCTACCTGCTCGTCGGCCTGCTCGGCTTCGTCGCGCCGGGGCTGTTCGGGCTCCTGCCGCAGTACGGCTACAGCGTCGTGGACAACGTCATCCACCTCGTTCTCGGCGCGGCTGGCATCGCGGTCGCGTGGGTGGTCGGCGACACGGCTCGCGCCCGAGCCTGATCCCGCTACCGGACGGAGCGGCCCGCCGGGGTCAGCCCTTGACGCCGCCCGCCGTCAGTCCCTCGGTGAGGAAGCGCTCGGCGAGGAAGAAGAACACGATGATCGGTAGCGAGATCACGACCGAGCCGGCCATGAGCACGGTGCCGGGCACCTCGGCCGTCGGCAGCTGCTGCAGGCCCAGCGGCAGGGTCCACAGCGAGCGGTCCGACGCCAGGAACAGCAGCGCGTAGAGGAACTCGTTCCACGCGATCGCCGAACTGGCGCGCGGCTCCCACCAGCGGGCCGCGGCTGGAGGCCGCCGTCAGGCGGCTCGCGCGGCCTCGGCGCGACGGCGCAGGTCGGCCACGCCGTCGGCGAAGGTCGCGTACTTCCACAGCGCGCTTCCGGAGATGAAGACGTCCGCGCCGGCGCGGGCGGCGCCGGCGATCGTGTCGGGTCCGATGCCGCCGTCCACCTCCAGCTCGATGCTCCTGCCGCTCGTCGCGATCAGCGCCCGGGCGGCGGCGATCTTGGGCTCCATCGTGGCCAGGTAGCGCTGGCCGCCGAAGCCCGGGTCGACGGTCATGACCAGCAGCAGGTCGACGCGGTCGAGGGCGTGCTCCACGAGGCCGAGCGGCGTGGCTGGGGACAGGGCGACGCCGGTCCGCGCGCCGAGGTCGCGGATCGCGCCGTACGTCTGGTGGGGCTGGCGCAGGGTCTCGGGGTGGACGATGACGAGCTCGCAGCCCGCGTCGACGTAGCGGGGAAGCATCTCCTCGGGCCGCTCGCACATGAGGTGCGCCTCGAACCCGCAGGCGACCAGCGGCCGGCAGGCGGCGATGACGTCTGGCCCGAACGTCAGGTTCGGCACGAACCGGCCGTCCATGACGTCCCACTGGATGCGGTCCACACCGGCCTCGGCGAGCGCCACGCAGTCCTCGCCGAGCCGCGCGAAGTCTGCCGGCAGCACCGACGGGACGATCTTGACCGCCATCGCGGCAGCGTAGCGGTCGAGGACCGGCCCGCAGCCGCGGAGCGGCGCCCCGCTACAGGCGCTCCACCACCATGGCCATGCCCTGTCCGCCCCCGACGCACATCGTCTCGAGCCCGATCGTGCCGCCGGTCGTCTGCAGGCCGTTGAGCAGCGTCGCCGCGATGCGCGCCCCGGTCATCCCGAACGGGTGGCCGAGGGCGATCGAGCCGCCATGGACGTTGAGCTTGTCGCTGCCGACGCCCAGACGGCGGGCCGACGGCAGGACCTGGGCGGCGAACGCCTCGTTCATCTCGACGAGATCGACGTCGTCGATCGTCATGCCGGCGCGCCGCAGCGCCTGGCGGCTCGCCTCGACCGGCCCCAACCCCATGATCTCGGGGTCCAGCGCAGTGACGGCCGTGGAGACCACGCGCGCGAGCGGATCGATCCCGAGGGCGGCGGCGCGCTCGTCGCTCATGACGATCACCGCGGCGGCCCCGTCGTTGAGCGGGCAGGCGTTGCCGGCGGTCACACGGCCGTCGGGTCGGAAGACCGCAGGAAGGGTCGCCAGCTTCTCCAGCGACGTGTCGGGCCGGGGGCCGTCGTCGGCGCAGACGACCCGGCCGTCGGGCACGGTCACGGGGACGATCTCGCGGTCGAAGAACCCGCTGCGCTGCGCGGCGACCGCCCGTTGCTGCGAACGCAGGGCGAACGCGTCCATCTCGTCGCGCGACACCCCCTCGACCTGCGCCACGTTCTCGGCGGTCTGGCCCATCGCGATGTAGATGTCGGGCAGCTTCCCGTCCGGTGCCGGCGACCAGACGGCGGCACCGCCCTCGGCGCGCGCCGCCGTCCGCTGCCCGGCGGCCGCGAAGCGGGGGTTGAGCGTGCCGGGGTGGCTGTCGGAGTTGCCGTTGACGAAGCGGCTGACCATCTCGACACCGGCGGCCACGAAGACGTCGCCCTCGCCGGCGCGGATCGCGTGCGCCGCCATGCGGATCGTCTGCAGCGACGAGGCGCAGTAGCGCGTCAGGGTCAGCCCTGGCACGTGCGCCAGCCCGGCGAGCACGGCGACGACGCGACCCATGTTGAAGCCCTGCTCGCCGCCCGGCAGCCCGCACCCGAGCATCACGTCGTCGACGTCCGCCGGGTCGAGCGCGGGCACCTTGGCCAGCGCGGCTCGGACGATCTCGGCGGCCAGGTCGTCGGGCCGCACATCCACGAGCGACCCCTTGAAGGCGCGACCGATCGGGCTGCGGGCGGTCGCGACGATGACGGGTTCGGGCATGCGGCACTCCTCGGTCGGCGTCGGCACCATCATCGCCGCCGCCAGCGCCGCTGTCCGTGGCGTGACCGCCCCGCCGCGGCGCCCGCAGCGGCGCGCGCCCACCGCGGCGGGCGCACGCGTACCCTTCGAGGTCATGGGGGAGTACCGGCTGCTGACCGCTCGGCCGTTCGTGCAGGCGCAGCTGCTGTCGGGTGCGCTGACCGCCGAGGGGCTGCGGGTCCGCGTCGAGCGTGACGCGTTGGGGCTGATCTACGGGCTGAGCTCCGGCACGTTCGCCACGCGCGTCATGGTCGCCGCCGAGGACTTCGACCGCGCCCGGGCGGTGCTCGCGGAGATCGAGACGCCATAGGGCTGGCGGGCGAGCGCCGCCACTCGGCTGGCCTATCCTCGGTCGTCACCGTTTGACAGGAGCCGCGGCAGTGCCTGTAACCGTCAAGACCCCCGACGGCGCCAGCGTCGAGGTCGACGCCGGCGCGACCGCGCAGCAGGCGCTCCAGGCGCTCGGCCGGATCCGGGGCCAGGTGCTTGCGGCGAAGGTCGACGGGGCCGTGCGTGACCTGTCCACCCCGCTGACCGACGGCGCGACCGTCGAGGCGGTGCCGGCCGACACCGACGAGGGCCGGCAGGTCCTGCGCCACTCCGTCGCCCACGTCCTGGCCCAGGCCGTCACCGACCTGTGGCCGGCCGCGAAGTTCGCGATCGGTCCGCCGGTGACCGACGGCTTCTACTACGACTTCGACGTCGCGGAGCCCTTCACCCCCGACGATCTGGAGCGCATCGAGGCGCGGATGCGCGAGATCGTCCGCGAGGGGCAGCCGTTCGCGCGACGCGAGCTGGCGCGCGACGAGGCACTCGAGCTGTTCGCCGACCAGCCGTACAAGGCGGAGATCATCTCCGGTCTCGACGAGTCGGAGGGCGCGGGTACCGGCGCGGTGAGCGTGTACGACAACGTCCGCCCGGATGCCTCGGTGTGGCCGGACCTGTGCCGCGGCCCGCATGTGCCCACCACGAAGTGGATCCCGGCGTTCAAGCTCGAGCGGGTCGCCGGTGCCTACTGGCGCGGTGACGAGCGCCGCCCGATGCTCCAGCGGATCTACGGCACCGCCTGGGAGTCGCGCAAGGCTCTCGCTGCCCACCTCGAGCGCCAGGAGCAGGCCCGCCAGCGCGACCACCGCAAGCTCGGCCGGGAGCTTGACCTGCTGTCGTTTCCCGACGAGCTCGGGGCCGGGCTGGCCGTGTGGCACCCCAACGGCGCGGCCGTGCGCATGCAGATGGAGGACTACGCCCGCGCCGAGCACCTGCGCCGGGGCTACCGGCCCGTCTACACCCCGCATCTCGGCAAGTCGACGCTGTGGGAGATCTCCGGGCACCTCGACTTCTACGCCGAGGCCATGTACCCGCCGATGGAGATGGACGTGCACCACGGGCACGCCGGCGTCGACTACTACCCCAAGCCGATGAACTGCCCGTTCCATCTCCTGGTCTACCGGTCGCGGACCCGCTCGTACCGGGAGCTGCCCCTGCGGCTGTTCGAGCTCGGCACCGTCTACCGCTACGAGCGCAGCGGCGTGCTCCACGGGCTGCTGCGCTCCCGGGGCTTCACCCAGGACGACAGCCACCTGTTCTGCACGCCCGAGCAGGTCGTCGGCGAGATCCGCGACTGCATCGCGTTCACCCTCGACCTGTACCGCGACTTCGGCTTTGCCGACGGGCCCTCGCGGGTGGCGCTGTCGACCCGGCCCGACAAGGCCGCGACCGTGGGCACCCACGAGGGGTGGGCGCACGCCGAGGCGTCGCTGCGCGAGGCGCTGGACGCCAGCGGCCTGGACTGGATCGTCGACGAGGGCGAGGGCGCGTTCTACGGCCCCAAGATCGACATGCACGTCACCGACGCGATCGGCAGGGCGTGGCAGCTGACCACGATCCAGGTCGACTTCAACATGCCGGAGCGCTTCGGTCTCACCTACGCCGGCGCCGACGGCAGCGAGCACCGGCCGATCATGATCCACCGCGCCCTGTTCGGGTCGCTCGACCGGTTCTTCGGGATCCTGCTCGAGCACTACGCCGGCGCGTTCCCGACCTGGCTCGCGCCGGTTCAGGTCGTCGTCGTCCCGGTCGCCGACCGCCACGCCGGCTACGGCGGCGAGGTCGTCTCGGCGCTCCGGGTCGCGGGGCTGCGCGCCGAGCTTGACGACTCCGACGACTCCATGGGCGCCAAGATCCGCCGACATCAGCTCGCCAAGGTGCCCTACCAGCTCATCGTCGGTGACACCGAGGCCCGCGCCCGCACGGTCGCCGTCCGCCCCCGGGCCGGCGACCAGCGCAAGGACGTGCCGCTGGACGAGGTCGTGGCGGGCCTGTCCGAGGAGGTCGCGGCGCGCCGGGCCGGCACCTGAGGTGGGCGACGCCTCCGGCGCCGAGGACACGCGGGTGGGCGCGCTCGATGATCTGCAGCGCCTGTGGACGCCGTGGCGGATGGCCTACATCAAGGGGGCGGGGCGCGAGTTCGACGGCTGCCCGTTCTGCGTGCTGCCCGAGCGCGACAGCGGCTCGGACGCCGAGTCGCTGATCCTGCACCGGGGGGAGCGCGCGTACGCGATCCTCAACGCCTATCCCTACAACCCCGGTCACCTGATGGCGGTGCCCTACCGCCACGTCGCCGGCCTCGACGAGCTGGACCCCGACGAGCTGCACGAGATGGCCGACCTGTGCCAGCGGGCGGTGCGGGCGCTCAAGGCGACGAGCGGCCCCGCGGCGTTCAACGTCGGCATCAACGCCGGCGGCGCCGCGGGAGCCGGCATCGCCGAGCACATCCACCAGCATGTCGTGCCCCGCTGGACCGGCGACACGAACTTCATGCCCGTCATCGGCCAGACCCGGGTCCTGCCGGAGCTGCTCGCCGAGACCTACGAGCGCCTCGCGCCCGCCTTCTGACGGACGCCCGCCCGCGGAAAGCAGGGTTGGTCACGCTACCGTGACCAACCCTGCTTACTGGCGTGGCCGGGGCGGCTCGAGCGGGCGGGTCAGCGGCAGTGGGTGCCCCGCGCCGGCACGGCCAGTCCGAGCAGGTAGCGGGTCACGGTCCGGTCGGTGCAGCCGTTCGAGCCGCCGAAGGCCGTGTGGGTCCGAGCGTCGCGGGTCACGAGCACCGCGCCGTCGATCGACCTCGCGAGCGACCTGGACCACGCGTAGGGAGTGGTCGGATCGCCGGTCGTGCCGATGACGAGCAGCGGCGGGGCGCCGGTGACCTCCAACGGCTCGGCCTCACGTTGCGGCGGGACCGGCCAGTACGCGCAGGGTGAGCTGAGGTACAGGGTGAGAGCGCCGAAGTGCGGCGCGGTGCCGGCGAGCCTGGCGGCGAGCTCCGGGTAGGCCGACGCCTCCGGCGCGGGGACGTCGAGGCAGTTCACCGCGAGCAGCGGCGCCAGCCAGTCCCGGCGAGCGCCCCGCCCCAGCGCCCCGTCGGCGACCGCCAGCAGCAGCGACCCGTCGCCCTGCGCCGCGAGCGCCAGGCCGACTCCCAGGCCGTCCCAACCGCGCCCGCGGTCTTTGAGCAGCGCCGCGGTGGCTACGAGCAGCTCGCTCGCCCCGAGCGAGCGCGCCGACCCGCTCACCGGCACGGGCGCGGACTCCACCTGGGCGAGCAGCGCGTCGAAGCGTGCGCGGGTCTGACCGGGGTCGGCGCCTGGGCGGCACGTGCGTCCCGCGTCGCAGGCGGCGAAGAACGCCCCGAGGGTGCGCTCGAGTCCCAGGGCCTGCTGGCGTGCGCGCGCCGCCGCGTCCAGCGCGGGGTCGATCGCTCCGTCGAGGACCAGCGCGCGGACCCGCCCGGGGAACAGCGCGGCGTACGTCGCGCCCAGGAAAGTGCCGTAGGAGTACCCGAGGTAGGTCAGCCGCTCGTCGCCCAGGGCCGCACGCAGCAGGTCGAGGTCGCGGGCGACGTCCTCGGTGGACATCCGTGCGAGCAGGGCGCCGTTGCGGTCGGCGCACGCGTCGGCCAGCGCGTGCGCCGCCGCGAGGAGCGGCTCGACCTCGTCGCCGGAGCGGGGGTCGAGGTCCTGTGCCAGCAGGCGGCCCGAGGCGCGGCCGCAGGTCACCGCCTCGCTGCGGCCGACACCGCGGGGATCGAAGCCGACGATGTCGAAGCGGGCGCGCAGCTCGGGGGGAACCGACGCGGTCGCGGTGCGCCGGACGAACTCGACGCCGGATCCACCCGGTCCGCCGGGGTTGACGACGAGCGAGCCGAGACGACGGCCCGGCGCGGTCGCGCCGAGTCGGATGACGGCGAGCCGGACGCGGGCTGCGCCGGGCTCGGCGTGGTCGAGCGGCACGGTCAGCGTCGCGCACGACAACCGCCGGCCGCAGGGCCGCCAGCGCAGCTCCGGTGGCGGGGACGCAGGCCCCGGCAGCGGCCGGGGGGACGCGGGCCCCGGCGCCGGCGGCGCCGACACCGTCTCGTCGCGCTCACCACCGAGACCGGCCGCGTGACGGGTGCCGCCGCCCGTGCAGGCGGCGAGCACGAGCGCCACCGCCACGAGCGGCGAGACCGCTCGCATGGCGGGCCAGGGTCGCCGCAGCGCTCCGGTCGTCATGGCCCGCACTGTCGCAGGCGCCGGCGCCGGCGTCGCCGCATCGGCACCGCTTCGCACGCCCCGGTCGTCCAGGCGGGCCGCCGGCCGCCGCCGCCGCCGCGGGGGGGCGGGCGGGGGGGGGGCCGCGGGGGCCGGGCGGGGGGCGGGCGGCGCGCCGGGGTCCCGCCCCGCCCCTACCGCCCCCGACCGGGCCACGGGCCCCGGGGCCCCCGGTGG
>JAUJMQ010000001.1:80496-220622 GCA_030446775.1 Egibacteraceae bacterium | reverse complement strand
CCCGGACGTCCGTGCGGACGGTGACCGCCGAGACCGGCCAGTGGTCGGTGCGCACAACCGACGGGGTGTCGCCGCTGGTGGCCGCGGCGGTCGTGTGCACGCCGCCGGCGCCGCGCAGCCTCGGGCTGCTCAGCGCGGGCGGGGTGGCGCTGGGACGGCTCGCCGCGGCGCTGGAGGCGCTGCGCTTCGACCCGTGCCTGGCGCTGCTCGCGTCGTTCGACGGTCCGCTGCGGCTGCCCGCTCCCGGGGGCGTGCAGCTCGCGGAGGGACCCGTCACGTGGCTGGGCGACAACCACGCCAAGGGGGCGTCGGCGGCACCCGCGCTCACCGTCCACGCCGGCGCGGAGTGGAGCGCCGCGCACTTCGACGCAGCCGACGCCGACATCACCGCCGAGCTGCTCGCCACCGTCGCGGGGTGGACCGGCGGCGCGCACGTGCTCCAGACAAGGGTCCGGCGGTGGCGTCACTCCCGACCCACCGGCTCGTACCCGCAGCGCTGCGCGGTCGTGGACGGCCCCGCCGGTCCGCTCGTGCTCGCCGGCGACGCGTTCGGCGAGGCGAAGGTGGAGGGCGCGGTGCGCAGCGGCCTCGCGGCCGCGGCGCGGATCGCCGGTCAGGAGGCCTGAGGGCCGCCCTCACGGCCAGGTGCGTCAGCCCTCGGTTGGCGCGGGTTCGGTGGGCTCGGTGGGCTCGGGCTCGGTGGGCTCGGGCTCGGTGGGCTCCGGCTCGGTCGGCTCTGGTGACGGGGACGGCTCCGGCTCAGGTCCCTGGGAGATGAACAGCTGCACGGTGTCGCCGAAGTCGACACGCTGCCCCGCCGCCGGATCGGTGCTGATCGCGTCGCCGCGGTCGACGTCGTCGTCGAAGACCTGCTCGACGGTGATCTCCAGGCACGGTGGCGTGGTGCACGCGTTGCGCAGCGTCTGGCTCGCCTGCTCCTGCGACTGCCCGCGGACCTTGGGGATCTCCACCGTGGCCGGGCCGGCGGCGACCACGTAGTCGACGGCCTGCCCCTCGGCGACCCGTGTCCCCGCAGCGGGGTCGCTCGACAGGACGATGCCGGCCTCGGCGTCGTCGCTGCGCTGTTCGGTCCGCACGCCGACCGACAGGTCGGCCTGCTGGATCGCGCGCACGGCGTCGGTCTCCGGCAGGCCGCGCAGCCTGGGGACCGTGACCTGCGGCGGCCCCGCGCTGACGAGCAGCAGCACGAACGTGCCCTCGTCGACCTCCGCCCCGGCCGGGGGGTTGGTGGAGATGACGACGCCCCGGGCGACGTCGGAGTCGGCCATCCGCTCGACACGCGTCTGCAGGTTCTCCCGTTCCAGGATCCGCTCGGCGCGCGCGAGCTGCCGCCCGGTGACGTCGGGGACCTCGACGGTGACGATCGGGTCTGGCTGCAGTAGCCGGACGAGCAGGAACGCGCCGACCGCGAACGCCGCCAGGATCAGCAGCCCGAGCACGAGGTAGCCGAGCGTGCGGCTGCCGCGGCGCTCGTCCGGGGCGGGGGTCAGGGTTGTGTCCTGGGCCGGCGGGAGGCTGCGCGGCGCGGCCACGACGGTCCGCTCGCGCGTGATCGCCTGCGTCGGCGCGTAGGCCATCACCGGTGGCGCGGTGACGGTCTGGCCGCCCATCGCGCGGCGCAGGTCGTCGGCGAACGCCCGCGCGTTCGGGTAGCGGTTGTCGGGGTTCTTGGCCATCGCCTTGAGGACGACGGCCTCCAGGGCCGGGGGGATCTCGGGGTTGCGCTGGCCGGGCGGCACGGGGTCTTCCGACACGTGCTTGTAGGCCAGCGCGACCGCGCTGTCGGCGGTGAACGGCTGGCCGCCGGTGAGCATCTCGTACAGGACGACACCGAGGCTGTAGATGTCGGTGCGCGCGTCGACGTCGCCGCCCTGTGCCTGCTCGGGCGCGATGTAGGCGGCCGTGCCGAACACCGCCGCCGTCTGGGTCACCGTCTCGGCGTTGACGGCGCGGGCGATGCCGAAGTCGGCGACCTTCACCACGCCCTCGTCGGAGACCATGATGTTGGCCGGCTTGATGTCGCGGTGGATCAGGCCGCGCGCGTGGGCGTAGTGCAGCGCGACGGCGGCGTCGATCGCGATCTCCGTGGCGCGCTGGGGGAGCACGCCCTCGGTGCGCAGGACGTCGCGCAGGCTGCGCCCGGCGACGTACTCCATGACGATGAACGGGCGGGCGTCCTGCTCGCCGGTGTCGTAGACGGCGACGAGGTTGGGGTGGTTCAGGCTGGCGGCGGCGCGCGCCTCGCGCTTGAAGCGCTCGAGGAAGGCGGGGTCGTGGGCGTAGCGGGAGTGCAGGATCTTCACGGCGACCTGGCGGCCCAGGACCTCGTCGCTGGCCAGCTCGACGTCGGCCATGCCGCCCTGCCCCAGCAGCCCGCGCAGCACGTAGCGCCCGGCGAGGACCCGCCGCACCGGACCGCCGGCGGTGCCGATCGGTGTCGTCTCGTCCATCGGGTCCGCTAGCCCTCTCCGCCGTCGACCGCCGCGCGGATGACCTGCTGGGCGATGGGCGCGGCGACCGCGCCCCCGGTCGCCTCGCTGCCGACGTCGCCGCCGTCCGGGACGACGACCGCGACCGCCACCTGCGGGTCGTCCAGCGGCGCGAAGCCGACGAACCACACCGTCGGGTTGCGACCCTCCCCCGTCTGCGCGGTGCCGGTCTTGCCCGCGACGTCCACGCCGGGGACGGCCGCGTTGCCGCCGCTGCCGTCGCTGACGACGCCGCGCATCATCGCCTGCAGCGCCGCGGCCGTCTCCGGGCTGATCGCCCGGGCGTCGTCGCGGCCGTCGAACACCAGCGTCTGGGGCTGGAAGGTCCGTACGACCTGACCGCTGAAGTCCTCCACCCGGTCGATGACCCGTGGGCGCATCACGACGCCGTCGTTGGCGACCGTCGCAGCGATCATCGCCATCTGCAACGGGGTGACCCGCACGTCGCGCTGGCCGATGGCGCTCTGCGCCGCGGCGGGAGCATCGAGCTCGGTCGGTATGACGCTGGGGACGATCGGCTGGGAGAACTGCCACTCGGCGTTGAGCCCGAACGCCTGCGCCTGCGCGACCAGCGCCTCGGGCCCGACGTCGTTGCCCAGGCGGGCGAAGACGGTGTTGCAGCTGACCTCGAGGGCGCGCTGCAGCGTCAGCGGGGCGCCGCCGTTGCACAGGCCGCCGCCGAAGTTCGGGATGCCGCGGCTCGTCAACGGCGGGGTGTAGGTGCGGTCGTCGTCGAAGACGTCGTCGGGACGGACGCCGCTCTCCAGCGCCGCCGCGGCGGTCACGATCTTGAACGTCGAACCGGGGGGATACAGCTCGCGCAGCGCCCGGTTGCGGCGCGCCTCGTCGGTGGCCTCCCAGGCGGCGACCACGTCGTCGCGGTCGAACGACGCGAGCTCCCCGGGGTCGTAGGAGGGGCTGGAGTACAGCGCGAGGACGGCGCCGGTGGCGGGCTCCAGGGCGACGACCGCCCCCACGCGGTCGCCGAGCGCGTCGCGCGCCGCGGCCTGCACCCGTGGGTCGATCGTGAGGATCACGTCGTCGCCGCGCCGCTCGCGGCCGGCCAGGAGGTCGGCGAGGTTGCGGCCGAACGCCTCGGGCGAGTCGCCGGTCAGGTAGGCGTTGGCGGTCTGCTCGAGCTCGGCGCGCCCGTAGACCAGGGAGTAGAACCCGGTGACGTGGGCGTACAGCGGACCGTCGGGGTAGACGCGACGGTAGGCGTAGGGCCCGGAGTCGGTGGGCCGCGAACGGGCGACCTCGATGGCTCCGCGGCGCCGCCCGACGACGATCGACCCCCGCTGGCTGGCGTACTCCGCGACGATCGTGCGGGTGTTGCGGTTGTCGGTGGCCAGATCGGAGGCGCGGAGCACCTGCAGGTAGTTGAGGTTGACGAACAGGGCGCCGAACAGCACGAACATCACCCCGGCGACGCGCCGGACCTGGCGGGTCACGGTCGCCGCGCGGGGGCCGGCTCGGCGTTGGCGGCCGAGATGCGCAGCAGCAGCGCCACCAGCGCGTAGTTCGCGACGAGGGAGGACCCGCCGTAGGAGACGAACGGCAAGGTGAGCCCGGTCAGGGGCAGCAGCCGCGTCACGCCGCCGAGGATGACGAAGACCTGCAGCCCGAGCAGGATCACCAGCCCGGCGGCGAGCAGCTGGCCGAAGTCGTCGCGGCAACGCGCCGCGATCGCGAACCCCCGCCCCACGAGCAGGAAGTAGCACAGCAGCAGGGCCGTCGTCCCCAGCAGCCCGAGCTCCTCGCCGAAGGCGGCGAAGATGAAGTCGGTGCCGACCTCCGGGATGATGTCGGGACGGCCCTGCCCCAGGCCGACGCCGAACACCCCGCCGGTGCCCAGGGCGAACAGGCTCTGGGCCACCTGGTAGCCGGCCCCCTCGTAGACCGCCCACGGGTCCAGCCACGTCCCGACGCGGGCCTGGACGTGGGCGAACACCGACCAGGCGGCGAAGGCGCCGCCGGCGAACAGCGCCACGCCGGCCAGGACGTAGGCGGGCCGGCCGGTCGCGACGTACAGGGTCAGCACGAACAGGCCGAACACGAGCAGGCTCAGCCCGAGGTCGGTCTGGAAGACCAGGACCGACAGGCTGACCACCCACACGGCCAGCACGGGCCCGAACGCCCGGGCGGGAGGCAGGTGCAACGGCCCGAACCGGTTGGTGGCGGCGGTGAGCAGCGCCCGCTTCTCGGCGAGGTAGCTCGCGAAGAACGCGACGAGGCCGAGCTTGGCGACCTCCCCGGGCTGGAAGCTGAAGCCGGCGACCCGCAGCCAGATCCGTGCGCCGTTGACCGAGACGCCGATGCCCGGCAGCAGCGGCATGAGCAGGAACGCGAGCGCCGCGGCACCCAGCAGGTAGCGGTAGCGGTCGAGCACACGGTAGTCGCGCACGACGGCGAGGGTGCCGACGAAGACCACGACCGCCACCACGGTCCACACCGTCTGCGCCGGCGCCTGGGAGCTCGCCTCGGCGAAGTCCAGCCGCCCCACCATGACCAGGCCCAGGCCGTTGAGGAGGAAGGCCACGGGCAGCAGCAGCGGGTCGGCTCCCGGCGCCAGCCGGCGGCGGGCGAGGTGCGCGGCGAGGGCCAGCGCCGCCATCGCACCCCCGTACGTGGCCATGCCGGTCGGCAGGACGGCGCTCTGGGCCAGCCCGACGAGCGCGTCGGCGCACAGGATGATGAGCACCGCCAGGACAAGCAGGCCGAGCTCGGTGTTCGCGCGCCGCCGGCGGTCCAGGGGCGGCATGGCGGCGGCGGTCACCCCGTCGCCGGTTCGCTGGCGGACGGCTGCGGCGTGGGGGAGGGCGTCGCCGCCGGGTTCGGCGCCTCCACCTCGGCGCGGTAGCCCGCGACGATCGCCTGGGCCTCGGCCATGTCCGCGGCGGTGATCGTCTCGCGCACCCGCTGCGCGCGCAGGTCGGGCAGGGCGGTCAGCGGCAGGTCGGTCGTCTCGCGCAGCCGGTACAGCGCGACGCCGGCGACCTCCTGCGGCAGGCCGTTGTAGATGGCGACGTTGCCGTCGGCCTCGCCGATGAAGAACGCCCGCGACAGCAGCAGCCAACCGCCGACGGCGAGGACGGCGAGCAGCACCACGGCGCTGGTCAGGAACGCCAGCACGCGCCGGCCGCGGCCACGCCGGTCGGCGGCGGCCTCGCCGGGGGCGCGCTGGGCGTAACGGCTGAAGTCGGTCGCCCAGTCGTGCCCCTCGGACTCCGGGCGTGTGCGGATGGACGTGACCGGGCTGGCCGGGCGGGGCGTGCCGATGCGGCCGAGCGCGATCGTCGCCTCCTCCCGCACCGCGCCTTGGGCGCGGCCCTCACCCGGCGCCCTGGCCGCGCCCGTACCGGGCGTCGCGGGACGCCTGCCCGAAGCGCGGCTGGAGGGCGCCGCGAAGGCGCCCCCGGCGACCGCACCACGGCCCGGCTCGCCCTCGGAGACGCGCAGCAGGATGACGGTGATGTTGTCGGGGCCGCCGCGGTCGTTGGCGAGCGACAGCAGGTCGCGGACCGCCTGGTCCCCGTCGGGCGTCGCGGCGAGGATGTCGGCGATCTCCTCGTCGGCCACGGGCCCCGTCAGCCCGTCGGAGCACAGCACCACCTGGTCGCCCGGCTGGAGGACCAGCGGCGGCAGCATGTCGACCTCCACCTCGGCGTCCACCCCGATCGCCCGCGTGACGACGCTGCGCTGGGGGTGCGTGCCGACCTCGTCGCGCGACAGCCGTCCCTCCTGGACGAGCTGCTCGACGAGGGTGTGGTCGGTCGTCAGCTGGGTCATCGGCTCGCCGTCGCGCAGCAGGTAGGCCCGGCTGTCGCCCACGTGCGCCAGGTGCAGGTGCCCGTCGCGGACGAGCGCCGCCGTGAGGGTCGTGCCCATCCCGGTGTACTCAGGGTTGTGCCTCGCCTCCTGGACGACGATCCGGTTCGCCGACTCGATCGCCTGCCGCAGCGACTCGCTCGCGGCGGCCGGCTCGGCGAAGGAGTCGCCGTCGAGCTCGGCGATCGGGCCCAGGGCGGTCTCCGAGGCGATCTCCCCGGCCTTGTGCCCCATGCCGTCGGCGACGGCGTACACCGTCGCGCCGGCGAACAAGCTGTCCTCGTTGCCCTCGCGCACGAGTCCCACGTCGGAGGCGGCGTGGACGGAGATGCGCAGCTCGCCGGTCATCGCCGCACCTGTACCACGGTCTTGCCGATGCCGAGCTGATCTCCGGCCGCGATGGGGGTCGGCGCCGTGACCTTGCTCTGGTTCAGGAACGTTCCGTTCGTCGATCCGAGATCGGTGATCAGCCAGGTGCCGTCCTCGAGGTACACGCGGGCGTGGTGGTCGCTGATGTAGGGGTCGGACAGGATGACCGTCGAGGCGTCGGCGCGGCCGAAGCTGACGTCGTGGGCGTCCAGCGGCACCACCTGGGGGCGGCCCTCCGGCGGGTGGACGACGAGCTCGCCCGGCAGGGCCCGCGGGCGGTTGCCGCGCTTGCCGCGCCGAGACGCGCGAGGAGCGGGACCGGCGACGACCGGCGCGCCGGCGGGGGCCGGTCGGTGGCGCGCACGTCGCGGATCACCGCGCGCACCGCCCGCGCGACGAACAGGTACAGCAGGAGCAGCAGCAGGCCCTGCACGAGCGTGAGCACGATCGGCGGCACGGCTAGCTTCTTTCGAGGAGAAGGTGAGCTCCACGGTGCCCAGCTCGAGGCGGTCGCCGTCGGCGAGCACCGCCGAGCCGACGCGGTCGCCGTTGACCTTCAGACCGTTCGTCGAGCCGAGGTCCTCGATCGACCAGCGCGTGCCCGACGACGTGATGCGGGCGTGGCGGCGGCTGACGGAGGGGTCGTCGAGCGTGACCTCGCACTCCGGCAGCCGGCCGAGGGTGGCCGTCGACCCGAGCGCGTAGTCCCGGCCGCCGGCGGTGCGCAGCGACGCCAGCGCCGCCCCGGGGCGTGGCATGACGACGGTGCGCCCGCCGTCCTCGGCCGAGGTGGCGGCCACGGGCGGCGGGGCAGGCGCCGGGCGCGCGGCGGGCGCCGGAGCGCGGGGGGGCGGCGCGCCGGCGCGGCGCCCCCGACTCGATCTTGCCGCGCAGCTCGTAGGTCCCCACGGTCACGGCGGCGGCGCGGCGCAGCTCGATGCGGACGGGGCCCTGCAGCCGCCAGCCGCGGTCGGCGGCGGTGCGCTTGACGACGCCGGCGAGCTCTGCCTTCAGCGAGTCGGCGAAGCCCTCGAAGCGACCGTAGTCGTCCGGCGCGAGCTCGAAGCGGTAGACGTTCGGGACGAACACGCCGTCCAGGCCCTGCTGGTAGTTGCCCGCGTAGCGCTGGAGGGCCTTGGCGAGCTCGACGGGCTGCAGGCCGGACCGGAAGGCGCGCGCGAAGAAGCCCTCGACCGCCCCCTCGAGGCGCTTCTCGAAGTCCCGCAGGATCCCCATCGGGCGCCAGGTGCCTTCCCTCGTCCGGCGACGTCGGTGGAGCCCCAGTCTAGGGGCGGCGCGGTGCCATGCCTGCTTGTCCGACGGAACGTGCGCGGACGCTAGACTCGGTCGCCGTTGCTCGGGCGAGTGGCGGAATCGGCAGACGCGCAGGCTTCAGGTGCCTGTGTCCTTCGGGACATGGGGGTTCAAGTCCCCCCTCGCCCACCGCGAGCGGTGCGGCCTGGGACGGTGAGCGGCGGCAGCCAACGCGCGGAGAACCCAGAAGCGGTCGGCCTTTTAAGTTACGGTTGACGAAGAACCGGAACTTAGGAGCCCGATGGCATCACAGTTGCGACGCCGCTGGACCGCTCGATTCGAGGGGATGAGCCGCCGCGATCGGCAGGGCTGCGACTACGAGACCTACCTGCCCGACCCCCTCGTTGGCTGGAACCTGGCGATCCCCGGCGATGTCGCCGCCGACATCGCCGACGCTGAGGCCGCCGTCCGGCAGTTGAACGACGCGGGCACCACGCACGTCAGCCTCGAAGGGCTCGCCCGGTTCCTGCTCCGGGCCGAGTCGGTCGGTTCCTCCATGATCGAAGGTCTCGCTGCCGCCACGCGCCGGCTCGTCGGTGCCGAGGTGGCGGTCGCCCGCGGCGACGACGCCGGCGATCAGGTCGCCGTCGAGGTCCTCGGAAACATCGCCGCCATGGAGTCAGCGATCGAGCTGGCGACGAGTGTCGATCCCTTCGGGCTCGACGACCTCCTTGCCATCCACCGCACCCTGATGGAGCGATCCGCGACGCCACGGCTGGGCGGCGAGGTCCGCGCCGAGCAGAACTGGATCGGCGGCAGCTCCTACAACCCGTGCAGCGCGACCTTCGTCCCGCCGCCGCCCGACCGCGTGCATGACCTGCTCGACGACCTCCTCGCCTACGTCAACCGTGACGACCACTCGCCGCTTGTTCAGGCCGCGCTCGCCCACGCGCAGTTCGAGACGATCCACCCCTTCGCCGACGGCAACGGCCGCACCGGGCGCGCGCTGGTCCACGTCGTCCTTCGTCGGCGCGGGTTGGCTCCAGCGTTCGTCCCGCCGGTCAGCCTCGTCCTCGCCACGTGGTCCGACACCTATGTGGCCGGGCTGATGAGCTTTCGCCACCTCGCCGAACCCGACAGCCCCGAGCGCTCAACGGCGGCGGCCGAGTGGCTGCGTCTGTTCGCTACTGCGACGCGCCGGGCGTGCATTGACGCCGAGCGCTACGCCGACCAGATCGACGCCATGACCGCCGGATGGCGAAAACGACTCGGTTGGGTCCGCAACAACTCGAGCACCGACCTGCTCCTCGGAGTTCTCCCCGGTGCGCCGGTAGTGAGCGTCGAGTCAGCGAGCGCGCTCATCGGCCGATCCAAGGCCCGCACGTCCGGCGCCGTCAACGCGCTCGCTGACGCGGGCATCCTCCGCCAGCGCAATCTCGGTAGGCAGCGCTACCGCGTCTTCGAGGCGACCGATGTGCTCGACCTCTTCACGGGCCTCGAACGCGCGCTCGCGAGCCGATCTGGTGACACCGCGGCGACCCCGCCGGCACGTCGAGTGCCGGCGCGACCGACGGAACCACGGTGATCCGCACGTTGACTGCCCGCGCGGGCTCAGCGCGTGGTGGGCTTCGGTGCCGGCTGTCGGTCCGGGAGGTAGCCCGCGGCCCGGCTCAGGCCTGCTCGAGCACGGCCAGGACGTTGCCGGCCGGGTCGGTGAACCACGCGATCGACGGCCCGTTGCCACGCATGACCCCCTTGTCGTCCTGGTCGAAGCCGTCGTAACGCTCAAAGGTCACCCCACGCCGGGCGAGCTCGTCGACGGCCGCGTCGACGTCCGGCACCGAAAAGTTGAGGATCGTGAACGACGCCGGGGCGTGGTCGGCCTTCTCGTAGACGAGGACGTCGTGGTCACCGGCGAGATGCAGCGTCAGAAGGCCGCCCATCCCCACCTCGGAGACCCGCAGGCCGAGTGTCTCGGCGTAGAACTCCCTGGCTCGCGCCAGATCGTCCACGGAGAAGCCACTGAACGCCTTGGTGTCGGCAAACATCGTCGTCTCCTCGGTCGTCGAAGCTTGTGGTTGGGGAGTGCCCCCTCGCGGCGGGCGGCTCCGACTGGGGCCTGTCCGTCGCTCTTGCTCACCATGTACGGACCGTCGAGCGGGAGGGAACTCATCGGCCCGCCGCGGCCGCTCACCCCGGTCGTGGCCGGCCCACTGAACGTGGGAGCGGGTGGGATGCCGGCCGGGGGGGCGTCGGTGTCCTCAGCGGGGCCAGGCGGTCGCCAGGGCGATGAGCTCGGGGGCGACCCACCAGGTGCGGGGCCGCCCGCGACGGCGGGCTGCCGGGTCGAACGGCTCCACGATGCCGCGGCCGGCCAGCGTCTGGAGAGCGGATCGGCCGGCGCGTTCGCTGACGCCGAGGGCGGCGGCGACGGTCGAGGCGGCCAGGACCGGGTGTGCCGGCAGCAGGTCGAGGGCGCCGCGGGCGGCAGCGTCGGCGCGCACTCCGACGAGCCGGTCGGCCCAGGAAGCCTGCAGCTTGGCCACGGCATGGATGAGGTTGACAGATGCGTCGCCGGCGTCGCCGACGGCGTCGGCGAACCAACGAACCCAGGGGTCGGCCTCGCCGAGCCGGAAGCGGGTGAGCCCGGCCAGGTAGCCACCGCGGTCGGCGGCGATGCGCACGCTCACGGGCGGCGGACTGACGAGCGAGAGACGGCGGGTCAGGATCCACCCGACCAGGACCCGACCCACCCGGCCGTTGCCGTCGGCGTAGGGGTGGATGATCTCGAACTGGGCGTGCGCCGCCGCCGCCTGGGTGACCGGGTCGATGTCGGTCCGGTTTGCGAATGCGACCAGGTCGTCGAGCAGGGCGCCCAGGTGCTCGGGCGGCGGGGTGACGAGGGCGGCGTCCACCGGGCTGGTTCCACCGATCCACCCCTGGGCATCGCGTGGCGCGCCGATGAGATGAGAGGGCAGGTGCCCCGCTCCGGCCATCAGGGTCCGATGCCAGCGGTCGAGCGATGTCGACATCAGAGCCCCGCCGTGTGCCTCGTCGATCGCGGCCCGGACGGCGGCCAGGTTGCCGGCCACCTCGACGGCGGCCTGCCCGGCGGTCGGGTCGAGCTCAGCCGCGGCCACCTCGGCGAGCGGCGCCTGCACTCCCTCGATGAACGACGACGCCACGCCTTCGGCGCGCAGCAGCAGCCGGGTCAGCCCCTCCCAACGCTGGGGGAGGGGCGTCGCTGCCTCGCTGCGCCTGGCCTGCTGCGCGCTCGGTGCGCCGGGCCGTCGTCTCGGTAAGGGACAGGTCTCGGACGGAGAGGAGGTCCGGCAGCCATGCCCGCACGGTGCGCCCCCCGCCCCATGACGGGAACCTCCCGTCCGGCCATGGTCAACACCCTTCCGCAACGACCTCTGTTGCGGAACGACAGTACTCCAGCCTTCCGCAAACCGCCGGCCGCTGGCCTCTACCCGGGGGCTGGGAGCTCACTGCCGCAGCAGCCGAAGCGAGCGCCGCCGCCCCTACCCGCCGCTCGGAACGAGCGCCTCGATGTCGTCCGCGGGCCACCAGCGCTCGAAGGGGACCGGGTCGGCGACGGCCTTGGGAGGCGACGCCGGTCGAGCGGGGAACCACGCCAGCTCACGACCGGAACCGTCCGGGTCGCAGCCGAGCGACACGAGACTCCCGCCAGGCCGGTCGCCCGGACACTGGCCCCGACTGGTCGGCACCGCTCCCGCGGGATGGGGCCGCCCCCGCCGTCGAGCGGATAGGTCGTGGGTAGCCCGAGCGCCGCGAGACCTGCCGCCGTCACCGCGTCGGCGGCTCGCTGACGGCGCGGCAGCGTCGCTGCGACGAGGGTCCAGGGCGGGTCGAGGTCTTCGGGGTTGACCGGCTGACCCGCCAGCAGGTGAAGGATCTGCGCCTGAGCCGTGACCAGGTCGGCGTTGACGTGGAGGACCGGAAAGGAGTCGGGCGGGTTCCAGCGACCCCCGTGTCGCTGCGCGTACGCGGTGTCGAGCGGATCGGTCCACGCCTCGTCGGCCACGCGCAGCCGCATGGCCGTCGGGAAGCCGGACGACGACCGGCTGATCGTCGCCCGTCGCACTCACGGCTGCACGCGTCGCAGGTCGAACATCGCGCGAACCTTGTCGAGCACCTCGCGGCTGCGTCCCTGCTCCGCCAACTCCAAGAGGAGTGGCCGCCGAGCGCCGTCGCCCGACGTCGGACGACGGCGGCGATCCGGTCCCCGACGCAGGTGCCGGTCGAGCACGTCGGTCGCCGCGGCGAGGTCCGCCACATGTGCGGCACGGTCCGGGGGCGGGCCGGACTGCAGCCACTTCGTGAACGCCTGACGCGAGACGCCGAACATGCGTCCGGCGCCGGCGTTCGACAACCCCCACAAGCGCACGAGCCGCTCCAGCGGCTCGGCGTGCACACGCCGGTCGAGCTCGTCGACGAACCGTCGCGTCCAGTTGGCATCCGCGCCGGCGACCACGTGGGCGGCCGCCTCCGACGGCGGCAGGTCAACAAGCCGGATATCCATGGCCACCGTCGGCCTCGTCTCCGCTTCGTGGGGTGTTGCGCGAAAGACTATGGCAACTGAATGTCAACCGCAACCCGATAGCAACCGCACCGGGCCTCTGGGGACGGTCAGATCCCGCCGGTGCCACGCTCGCAACCGGACAGTGCCGGTCAGCCGGCGTGCCTGATGACGCGGGATCCGGGGTCACGCCGGCGCAGCGCCAGCTCCTCGTCGGTGAGCGCATCGGCGACCGCCCCCGTGACCAGGCCGTACACCGTCTTGTGGGCGACGTCGATCACCTGCTCGGACCGCGGCCACGTCTGCGGCGGCGCTCCGACGCCGGTCGCGTTCTCCAAGGTCTGGTCGGTCGTGAGCCGCACGGCGGTGTGCAGCAGCGACGCACGCGGCCCGCGCAGGCCGGCCTGGGCCATCACGCCGCGCAGCGCCCCTACCATCGTCCCCGCGCCCCAGTGCATGGCGTGGTTCAGCAGCCAGCGCTCGGAGTCGCGGCGCTCCGGAAGGCCCAGCAGCCGCTCGAGGGTGTGCCCCGGCACGTAGGAGTTCGGCCGTCCCGTGACGAGCTGCTCGAGCTTCTCGCCGGCCGTCATCGCCGCAACGCCGGCGACACCTGCCAGCGCACCCTTTGCCGCTGCCTGCCACCACATCAGGGTCTCCTCGCGTCGGGGGAAACCCGTTACCCGCGACCGCGCCCTTTCACGTCGGCGTAGCGAAACCGACTTGTCACACGCGCCGGCGGCTGCGGGGCATCGGCCCCTTGGGCAGCGGGACGTTCGTGCCGCCCAGGGACTTGAGCCGGTTGTCCAGCGCGTCGATCGCCGGCCCCTTGAGCGCGCGCGGGAGGCGGGCGAGGTGGTTGGACAAGCTGCGCAGCGGCACCTGACCGTCGCCGTCGCCGATGTGGACCTCGTGCACCGGCGTGTCGCCGACCACCCGACCGATGCGACGGCGCTCCTGGCGCAACAGCTCGGTCACGCGCGCGCGGCTGCCCTCACCGACCACCACGACGCCCGGCCGGCCGACGGCGCGGTGGACGAAGTCCTGCTTGCGCGTGAACGCCACCGCCGGGGTCACCCGCCACGTCCCCCGCATGGACTGCAGCACGGCCGCCGCGGCGCCGGGCTGGCCCTCGATCGCCCCGAGCGCCGCCTTCGACGTCCGCTGGCCGAAGACGAACAGGCAGGCCAGGGCCGCCACGAGCAAGCCGAACAGCCCGCCCCACAGCGGGTACCCGGTGAGCACCCCCACGAGCAGGCACAGGCCGAACCCGACGAGCGCCGCCCCCGCCAGCAGCGGGACGAGCCGCGGATCCACCTGCCGGGTCTGGTTGAACGCGAGGCGCAGCTGGGACACCCGCTGGGCGGCGGCGGACATGCGGTTGGCCATGGACGCATGCTATGGCCGGCGGCGGCGCGCCGGCACCGTCACCGGCCCTTCCGATCCCCAAGCGGCGCCGAACCCACAACCATGAAGACTCTCCTCGCCGCGCTCCTGATCGCCCCGCTCCTCGCGGCCTGCTCATCGGGCACCGCACAGCCCGACCAGACGTCGGCCGCTGCCCCCACCGACGCGGCGGTCACGGACGCGCCCACCGATGCGGCCGCCACGGACGCGCCCACCGGCGCCGCCACCGAGGCGGCTGCCACTGTCCAGATCGTCGACTTCGCCTTCGAGCCCGCCGACGCCACCGTGTCGGCCGGGGACACGGTGCGGTGGGCGTACGACGACGGCTCGTCGCGCCACACCGTCACCTTCGACGACGACACCGAGTCGGGCCCGCTCGAACCGGGCGACGAGTACAGCCGCACCTTCGACGAGGCCGGCGAGTACGCCTACGTGTGCTCCTTCCACCCCAACATGACCGCCACCGTCACCGTCGGGTAGGCCCCCGGCGTCGCATCGCCGAGCCGGCCCGCCAGCCCGACGGCGGTCCCGTCAGCGGATCCGCCGGACGGCCACAACCATCGCCATCACCTGCTCGACCGCGACCTCGTCACCCTCGGCGACATCGGCGTCCACCGACTCGCGGCCCAGCCGGTGCGACTCGGTCCGGCCGTCGGGAAACCGCAGCGCGACGTCGACCATCGGCGTGGCGTGCAGCAGGAACGGTCGCACCCCGACGACGGTCGCCGTCACCGCCCCCGACGAGCCCAGCAGGTCCATGCCGGGCAGCCTAGGCCGCACCCCGGGCCGGCGGCCGCGGCCCCGGCCGTCCCGGCTGGGTATGGAACACTGCGGTGCATGGCCCCTCCCGTGCTCACCCCGCAGTCGGTGGACTTCCCGCGCTGGTACCAGGAGGTCGTCGCCAAGGCCGGCATGGCCGAGAACGGCCTCGTGCGCGGCACGATGATCATCAGGCCCTGGGGTTTCGGCATCTGGGAGCGGATCCAGGCCGCGCTCGACGCCCGCATCAAGGCGACCGGCCACGACAACGTCTACTTCCCGATGCTCATCCCCCGCTCGTTCCTGGAGCGCGAGGCCGAGCACGTGGAGGGCTTCAGCCCCGAGCTCGCGGTCGTCACCCACGCGGGCGGGGAGGAGCTCGCCGAGCCGCTCATCGTTCGGCCGACGTCCGAGACCGTCATCGGGGACGCGATGGCGCGCTGGGTGCAGGGCCACCGCGACCTGCCGCTGCTGCTCAACCAGTGGGCGAACGTCGTGCGCTGGGAGCTGCGGCCACGGCTGTTCCTGCGCACCACCGAGTTCCTGTGGCAGGAAGGTCACACCGCCCACGCCGCCTGGGACGAGGCCGAGGAGGAGACGTTGCGAATCCTCGTCGAGGTCTACGACGAGGTCATCCGCGACGTCCTGGCGGTGCCGGCCCTGCTGGGCCGCAAGACCGAGGCCGAGAAGTTCCCAGGCGCCGAGGCGACCTACACCCTCGAAGCCCTCATGCGTGACGGCAAGGCCCTGCAGATGGGCACGAGCCACAACCTCGGCCAGAACTTCTCCAAGGCCTTCGACATCGCGTTCAGCGACGAGTCCGGGGAGCGCCAGCTCGCGTGGACGACCTCGTGGGGCGTGTCGACCCGCGTCGTCGGCGGGCTCGTCATGGCCCACGGCGACGACCGCGGCCTGCGGCTGCCCCCGCGTGTCGCGCCGGAGCAGGTCGTCGTGCTGGCCGTCAAGGACGAGGCGATCGAGGCCGCCGCGCGCCTGGCCGACGACCTGCGGAGGGCCGGGGTGCGCGTCAGGCTCGACGACCGCACCAGCCAGTCGTTCGGTCGGCGGGCGGTGAACTGGGAGCTCAAGGGGGTGCCGGTGCGCCTGGAGGTCGGCCCGCGCGACATCGCCTCGGGGCGCGCCGCGCTCGTCCGGCGCGACGTCGAGGGCAAGCGCAACGTCGCCCTGGACACGGTCGCCGCCACGGTGCCCGCGCTGCTCGACGAGATCCAGGACGCGCTGCTCGCCGACGCCCTCCGCCGGCGCGAGGAGGCCACGGCCGACGTCGCCGACCCCGACGACGTCGACGGCCCCGGGCTGTTTCGCCTGCCGTGGAAGGCGATCGGAGAGGCGGCTGAGCGTGGGCTCGCCGAGCGGGGCTACACCGTGCGCTGCCTGCTCGACGCCGACGGCGCCGTGCCCTCCCGCCGCGAGACCGACCTCGTCGCCGTCGTCGCCAAGGCCTACTGAGCCGCACGCCCGGCGCATCCTCGCCGCAGGGCTCCTGGCCCGGCTCACGGCTCAACGCGTGGTGGCGGGGTGAGGATCTCGTCGACCACGCCGTAGTCGCGGGCCTCCTCGCCGCGCAGGATGAAGTCGCGGTCCAGGTCGCGCTCCAGCCGCTGACGCGGTTGGCCGGTGCGCCGCTGGAGGATGCCGACCATCCGACGCCGCATCTCGACCATCTCCCGGACGGCGATCTCGAGGTCGGACGACTGGCCCTGCACGCCGCCGTGCGGCTGGTGCAGCAGGACCCGCGCGTTGGGCAGCGCCCGTCGCTTCCCTGGCGCGCCGGCCGCCAGCAGGATGGCCGCGGCCGAGGCGGCCTGCCCCATGCAGGTCGTTGCGACGTCCGGCCGGATCGCCTGCATCGTGTCGTGGATCGCGAACATCGCCACCATGTCGCCGCCCGGCGAGTTGACGTACAGCTGGATGTCGGCGTCCGGGTCGTCGCCCTCGAGGTGCAGCAGCTGCGCCGCGACGACGTTCGCGACAGCGTCGTCGATCGCCGTGCCGAGGACGATGATCCGCGAGGCGAGCAGGCGCGAGTAGATGTCGGCGGCGCGTTCGCCGCGGGGGGTGTGCTCGATGACGGTGGGGACCAGGTAGCCGCTCATGTCCGACCTCGCGTGTCACGCAACGCTAGAGTTGCGCCACCGTAGACGCGGTACGGGCATAGTGCAACCGTATAGTTGCAGGAGGAACGTGCATGGAGCAGCGGACGGTCGAGCGGGAGGTGACGCTGCCGGCGCCGCCGCCCCGCGTCTGGGAGGCGCTGACCACGCCGGAGGAGCTGACGGGCTGGCTCGCGGCCGACGGGCGCCTGGACGTCCGTACCGGCGGCGACGGCTGGCTGCGCGACCGGGGCGAGCTGCGCCACGTCGTCGTCGAGGACGTGGCGGCGGGGCGGCGGCTCGTCCTGCGCTGGTGGCCGCTGGACGGTGACGGCGTCGGTGCGCCGACCCGGGTCACGTTCGAGCTCGATCCCGTCGGCGGCGACGACGACGAGCCCGCCGCGACCCGGCTCGTGGTCGTCGAGGCCCCCGTCGCGCCGGCGCTGCCGCCGTCGGGCGGCCCGGTCGCCCTCGCGGCCGCCCTGGCCTGACGCCCGTGCCCGACCAGGCGGCCGGCCGCCGGTCCGACGGCGAACCCGACGCCGTCTTCGCGGCCCTGGGCGACCCCCGGCGCCGCCAGGTCCTGCGGCTGCTGTCGGCACAGGGGCCGCTCACGGCGACCGCCCTGGCGGCCACCCTGCCGATCAGCCGCCAGGCGGTGGCCAAGCACCTGTCGGCGCTCGCCGCGGCCGGGCTCGTCGAGTCCCGGCGGGAGGGCGCGAGCAGCGCTACCGCCTCACGCCCAGGCCGCTCGCCGAGGCGGCCGAGTGGGTCGCCGAGGTCGGCGCCCGCTGGGACGACCGCCTCGACGCCCTGCGGCGCCGCCCGGCCGAGACCGCGCGGCGACGCGCGCCCGGCTGCCGGTCCGTCGCCCGAGCCGCGCGGGCGCGGGTCGCGGCCGGGTCGGCCTGGGACTGTCAGGCGGGCTCGTCCCCGCCGTCGGCCGGCTCGTCGCGCCCGGCACGGGCGGGCGCACCTGCATCGCCCGGCGCCCCGTCATCACCGGGCACGCCGTGCGTGCCGGGCACCCTCGGCCGGGCGGCCGGCGCCGTCCCGCCGCAGCGCGGCGGGTCCCGGCCAGGCGGCGCGGCGCGGGCGTAGACCTCCTTGAGCGCGAGGCCCGTCGGCCGCTGCCGCGGCGCAGTCGGTGTACTCCGGCGCGACGTTGACGACCTCGCCGTCGAGCAGGCCGATCTTGAGGCGCACCGCCTGACCCTCGACGTCGACGGTGGTCCAGTCGCGGGCGAGCGCCCATTTGTCGACGATGGTTCCGCGCACGCCGAGCGTCGTCGTCTCGCGGAACAGCACCGCGCGCAGCGCCTTGCCCCGCGCGGGGTCGGCGATGCAGGCGATCTCCAGCCCCGGGCGCCCCTTCTTCATGAGCACCGGCCGTGCCCAGGCGTCGCTCGCGCCGGCGGCCCGCAGCGCGTCCAGCACCGGGGGAACGAGCTCGCCCGGGAGGTCGTCGACGGTCGTCTCCAGCACGAGCGCCGCGCCGGTGCCCTCGTCGCGCCCGCCGACCTCGTGGCCGAGCACCACGCGCACGACGTTGGGGCGGTCCAGCTGCCGGCTGCCCGCGCCGTATCCGACCCGCTCGCAGACCAGCGGCGGCATCGGCCCCCACGCCGTGGTCCACTCGGCGAGCAGGGCCGCGCCCGTCGGGGTGCACAGCTCGGTCGGCTCGTTGCCGGCAGCGGTCGGCGCGCCGCGCAGCAGCTCCAGGACCGCCGGCGCCGGCACCGGCACCAGCCCGTGCAGCCCGCGGGTCATCCCCGTCCCCAGCACGACCGTCGAGCAGGTCAGCCGCCGCACGCCCAGCAGGTGCAGCGCGGCGCAGACGCCGACGACGTCGACGATCGCGTCCCTGGCGCCGACCTCGTGGAAGTGGACCCGCTCGACGTCGGTGCGGTGGACCCGCGCCTCGGCGACGGCCAGCCGCGAGAACGCGCCGAGGGCGCGCCGGCGGACGGGCTCGGGCAGGTCCGCGCCGGTGAGCAGCTCGCGGACGTTGCCCCAGGTCCGCACCACCCCGTCCTCGTCGCGGACGCGCACCGACACCTTCGTGGCCCCGAGGCCGCCGCGCACGACCTCCTGTGACGACAGTGACCAGCCGTCCAGCCCCAGCCCGCCGAGCAGTCCCGTGATCGCGTCGAGGTCCGCGCCGGCGTCGACGAGGGCGCCGAGCAGCATGTCGCCGCTGGCGCCGGAGAACGCGTCGACGTGCGCCAGGGTCATCGCCGGCCCGCCAGCAGGATCCGCCGGGCGACCATCGCGGCGCCGAAGCCGCTGTCGATGTTGACGACGCTGATGCCAGGCGCGCAGCTGTTGAGCATCCCCAGCAGAGCGGCGAGCCCGTCGAAGGCGGCTCCGTAGCCGACCGAGGTCGGCACGCCCACGACCGGGCAGGCCACGAGGCCGGCGACGACCGTCGGCAGCGCTGCCTCCATGCCGGCCACCACGACGCACACGGAGGCGGCGGCCAGGCGGTCGGTCTCGGCCAGGACGCGGTGAACGCCGGCGACGCCGACGTCGGCGAGCAGGTCGACGGCGATCCCGAACGCCCGCAGCACCGCGACGGCCTCGGCGGCGACCGGAAGGTCCGACGTGCCGGCACACGCGACGACGACGGTGCCCGGTCCGGGGTCAGGGTCGGCGACCCGCGCGACGAGCACCCGGGCGACCGGGTCGTACTCGCCGGCGGGGTAGGCGGCGGCGTGGCCGGGTGAGCAGCGGGTCGCCAGCACCGGCACCGAGCCGCCGGCCACGAGCTCGCCGAGCAGCGTCGCGACGGTCGTGGGGCTTTTGTGCTCGCCGTAGACGACCTCGGGCTCGCCGGTGCGCCGGGCGCGGTCGTGGTCGAGCCGGGCGAGGTCGGGCCGGGGCCGCACGTCGCCCGAGGTCATGGGGGCAGCCTACCGCCCGGTCTATGATCGCCCCCGCGGCCGCATTCGCGCGTCGGCGACCGGGACGGCTGTGCGCCGACCCGTCGGCGCACGTCATCGGCGCGCCGCCACGACCTCAGGAGCACGGCGTGGAACTCGGCATGGGGACGGTCAGCGTCCTGGCGGTCGCCGCGGCCGTCCTGGCCGTCGTCGCGGTGGCGCTCGCCGCCGTCGCGCTCGCGGGGCAGCGCCGGGTCCGGGCGGCCTACCGGGCGTTCTCCGGGGGCGCCGCTCCGGGCGTCGGGCCGGACGTGCTCACGCTGTTGCGCCGCCACGTCGACGAGGTCGCCGGGCTGCGCGACGACGTCCGTGAGCAGCGTCGCTACGCCGAGCACGTGCGCACCCTGCTGGGGACCTGCGTCAGCCGCGTCGCCACGGTCCGGTACGACGCCTTCGACGACATGGGTGGCCGGATGTCGTTCTCGTCGGCGCTCCTCGACGAGCACGGCGACGGGCTCGTCGTCAGTGCGATCAACGGCCGCACCGAGACCCGGACGTACGCCAAGCCGGTGCGCGGGGGCGCCAGCCGCCACCACCTGTCCGAGGAGGAGGCCGAGGCGATCGGCCTGGCCATGGCCGGGGAGCCGGGGTCGGGCCGCGGCGACGAGGAGATCCCGGTGCGCCGCCCCGCGGCGCGTGTGGTGCGGGACGCGTCCTAGCCCTCGCTGTGATGCGCGTCGCGTACCTCGGTCCTGACGGGACGTTCACGTCGGAGGCGGCGCGCCGGGCGGTGCCCGGCGCCGAGGGCGAGCCTCTGGCCACCATCCCCGACGTCGTCGAGGCGGTGCGCACCGGGCGCGCGCCGTTGGGCATCGTGCCCATCGAGAACTCGATCGAGGGCTCGGTGAACCTCACGCTGGACGAGCTCGCATTCGGCCCTGTGGGGGTGTCGATCCGCGGCGAGGTCACGCTGCCCATCGCGATGCACCTGCTCGTGCGGCACGGCACGACCCTCGACGCGGTGCGCGTCGTCCGCAGCCAGCCTCACGCGCTGGCGCAGTGCCGCGGGTGGCTGGGCCGCCACCTGCCGGCCGCCGAGCGCCAGGCGGCGACGTCGACGGCGGCGGCGGCGCGCGAGGTCGCCGCCGGCGACGGCTCGGTCGCCGCTCTGGGCCCGGCGGTGGCCGGCGAGCGCTACGGTCTGGCCGTCCTCGCGCGCGACGTCCAGGACCACGGCGGCAACACGACGCGGTTCGTGCTGCTCGGTACGGCGATGGCGATGCCGACCGGTGCGGACAAGACGTCGCTGGTCGTGTTCTTCGGCGAGGACCGGCCCGGGTTGCTGCTGCGCGTCCTCGACGAGTTCGCCCTGCGGGGGGTGAACCTGACCAAGATCGAGTCGCGGCCCACCAAGCAGTCGCTGGGGGAGTACGCGATCCTCATCGACTGCGCCGGGCACGTCTGTGACGCGCGGGTCGGCGAGGCGCTGCGCAGCGTGCACCGCCACGCCGCCGAGCTGCGGGTGCTCGGCTCCTACCCGCGCGCCGACGGCCTCGTCTCCGTTCCCGCAGCGGCGGACTCCGACGAGGCCTACCGCCGGGCGGCCGACTGGTACGCCGACCTGCTCGCCGCCGTGGACAGCCCGCCGTGAGCCGCCCGGCGTGTGAGGTGCAGGCGTGAGCCGCCCGGCGTGTGAGGTGCAGGCATGAGCCGGCTCACGCATGCGGCGCTGCTCGCCGTCGTCGCGGCAGTCGGTGCGGCGGCGCTGCTCGGCATGGCGCTGCTGTGGCCCGACGAGCGCCCGGGTCCGGCACCGGCACCTTTCGAGGCGGGCGAGCTGTTCGACGCGACGCTCATCGAGGTGAACGACCTGGGCGCGGTCACCGACATCCCGCTCGCCCCGGGTGAGACGACCGTCGAGGTGACCGCGCGCCTGGACGGCAGCGGCGAGACCGTCCGTTTCCAGACGTCCGACGTGACCGGCGACACCTACGCGGCGGGGCAGAAGGTGCGGCTGGCGACGATCCCGCAGGAAGGCGCCGAGCCGACCTACTACATCACCGACTTCCGCCGCTCGGGTGCGCTCACGGCGCTCGTCGCGCTGTTCGTCACCGCGGTGATCGCGTTCGGGCGGCTGCAGGGCGCCCGCGCGCTGCTCGGGCTGGTCGCGACGTTCGCGGTCATCGTCGGGTTCATCGTCCCGGCGATCCTGGACGGGCGCAATCCGCTGACCGTCGCGGTCGTCGGCTCGCTCGTCATCATGATCGCGACGCTGTACCTGTCCCACGGCTTCGCCCGCAAGACCACCGCGGCCGTCGTCGGCACGACGCTGGCGCTGCTCGCCACCGGGCTGCTCGCGGTGCTGTTCGTGGAGGCGGCGAACCTCACCGGCTTCACCTCCGAGGAGGCGCGGCTGGCCAACGTCGAGGTCGGCGGGCTGTCGCTGCGCGGGTTGCTGCTCGCCGGCATCGTCATCGGCGCGCTCGGCGTGCTCGACGACGTCACGATGTCGCAGGCGTCCCTGGTGTTCGAGCTGTACCGCGCCGACCGCTCGGCGGGCTTCGGCCGCCTGCTGTCGGGGGCGCTGACCGTCGGGCGCGACCACATCGCCGCGACCGTCAACACGCTGTTTTTGGCCTACGCCGGCGCGTCGCTGCCGCTGCTCATCCTGTTCGCCACCGGCATCGACCCGTTCTCCACGGTCGTGACCTCCGAGGTCGTCGCCGTCGAGGTGGTGCGCACCCTCGTCGGCTCGATCGGGCTCATCGCGGCGGTGCCGCTCACGACGGCGCTGGCGGCCGCGATGGTGCTAGCGGAGCCCGAGGCGTCCGCGCGTGAGACCGTCGCCCCGGGGCACAGCCACGCCGACGCTCCCGCCCCGGCCCCGCGGCCGCGGGCCTCGGCGGGCCAACCGAGAGGCGGCCCGGCGGCCGCCGAGGACCCCGAGGAGGCCGGCTGGGAGCGCAGGCTCCGCGAGGCCTACCGGCTACCCCCGACCAAGGACTAGCGTTGGACGTCAAGACCGTTGCGACCGTGTTCGCCGCCGTGTGCCGCGCCGCGCTGGGCCACAAGCCCCTGCTCGGGGTGATCTCGGGGGGCGCGGGCGGCCCCCCGCCCCTGGCGGTGCTGCTCGGCGGCTCGTTGGCGCTCATCGCGTCCACGCTCATGGCCGTCGTGTTCGGTGAGGCGCTGCTGCGGGTGGTCCGGCCCGAGTACCTGCAGCTCGGCGCCGCCGTCGTGTTCCTCGTCGTCGGGGTGCTCGTCGGTGTGGAGGCGCTGCGCGGGCTGCGCGGCTGAGCGGCCGGAACCCCGCAGTGAACCGCATCCGTCGCCCCTGGCGCCGGACTGTGTCGCCGGCGGCGCTGCTAGCCTCGCCGCCCGTGATCGACATCCGCCTGCTGCGCGAGGACTTCGACGCCGTCGCGACGGCGCTCGGGCGCCGCGGAGTGGACGCCGGCCGGCTGCGGGCCGTCGTCGCCCTCGACGAGCGCCGCCGCGCGCTCATCGCCGAGGGCGACGAGCTGCGCGCCCGCCAGCGCGCCCTCGGCCGCGAGGTCGGCGCGGCTGCCAGGCAGGACAAGCCCGCCCTCATCGCCGAGGTCAAGCAGGTCTCCGCGCGCCTCACCGAGCTCGAGCCGGCCCAGGCCGAGGCGGAGGCGGCCGTGCAGACCGCCCTGGCGCTGCTGCCGAACCTGCCGCATCCCGACGCTCCTGACGGGGTGGACGAGTCCGACGCCGTGGAGGTCAGCCGCTTCGGCGAGAAGCCCACCTTCGACTTTGGCGTCCGCGACCACGTCGAGATCGGCGAGGCCCTCGGCCTGATCGACATCCCGCGTGGGGTGAAGGTCGCGGGCAGCCGCAACGCCTACCTGCTAGGGGAGGCGGTCCTGCTGGAGCTGGCGTTGGTCCGCTACGTCATGGGCCTGCTCGTGCGGCGGGGGTTCACGCCGGTCATCCCGCCGGTGCTGTCGCGCGCCGAGGCGCTGTACGGCACGGGATTCCTGCCCACCGGCGCCGACCAGCTCTACAAGATCCCCGAGGACGAGCTGTACCTGGTGGGGACCTCCGAGGTGCCGCTCGCCGGCTTCCACATGGACGAGATCCTCGCCCGTGAGCAGCTGCCGCTGCGCTACGCGGGCTTCAGCACGAACTTCCGGCGTGAGGCCGGCACGTACGGCAAGGACACCCGCGGGATCCTGCGCGTGCACCAGTTCGACAAGGTCGAGATGTTCGCGTTCACCACGCCGGACGCGTCGGAGTCCGAGCACGAGCGGCTGTGCGAGACGCAGGTCGAGATCATGACCAGCCTCGGGCTGCACGGGCGCGTCGTCGACATCCCCGTGGGGGACCTCGGCGCGTCGGCGGCGCGCAAGTACGACCTGGAGGTGTGGCTGCCCGGCCAGCAGGCCTACCGGGAGCTGACGAGCGCGTCGAACTGCACCGACTACCAGGCTCGGCGCCTGCGCTGCCGTTACCGCACCGCCGACGGCGACACCGCGCCGGTCCACACCCTCAACGGAACCGCGGTCGCGGTCGGGCGCACCCTCATCGCGCTGCTGGAGACCCACCAGCGCGCCGACGGCACGGTGGCGGTGCCCGAGCCGTTGCAGCCATGGCTCGGCAGCGACTCCCTGGGATGACCGCCGCCCCGGGCGCCGTCGTCGCGGTCGACCTCGGCGGCACGAAGATCCTCGCGGCCGTCGTCGACGCCGACCACCGCGTCGCCGGCTCCCACAAGCGGCCCACCCCCTCCCAGGGTCCCGACGCCGTCGTCGCGGCCATCGTCGCCGCCGTCGCGGAGCTCGACGTCGCACCGGCGGCGGTCGGCGTGGGCGCGCCCGGGCCGGTCAGCGACGGCGTCGTGCAGACCGCGCCGAACCTGCCCGGCTGGTCGCAGCCGGTGCCGCTGGCCGCCCGCTTGCGCGCCGAGCTCGGCGTCCCCGTCGTCGTCGGCAACGACGTCACCGCCGGCACGGTCGGGGAGTGGGTGGCGGGCGCGGGCCGCGGCGCCCGCAGCGTCCTGGGCGTGATCCTCGGCACCGGCGTCGGCGGCGGGCTCGTCCTGGACGGCCGCCCGTACGCGGGGGCCTTCGGCGGTGCGGGCGAGTTCGGCCACGTCGTCGTGCGACCCGGCGGCGCCCTGTGCGGCTGCGGCCGGCGCGGCTGCGTCGAGGCCTACGCGGGGCGGGCGTCGATGGAGCGCGCCCTCGACGTGCTCGTCGGCGCGGGCCGGCGGACGGCGCTGACCGACATCGCCGCGCGCAGGGGCAAGGACCGCATCACGTCCTCGGTGTGGCGCAGCGCCCTGGAGGCCGGCGACGAGGTCGCCGCCCGGCTCATCGGCGAGGCGGTCGAGGCGGTGGGCCTCGGGGTCGCGAGCGCCGTCAACCTGCTCGACCTCGACTGCGTCGTCGTGGGCGGCGGCCTGGCCGAGCAGCTCGGCCAGGACATCGCCGACCGCATCGCGGCGGCGGCCGCCCCAACGTGCTCGTCGCCGACAGCCGTCGCCGCTTCGTCGTCGCCGAGCTCGGCGACGTCTCCGGCGTCGTCGGCGCCGCGTACCTCGCCCGCCGCGCCCTGACCCGCGCTGCCGTGGGTCGGTAGCGCACACGGCGACAGATCCACGGCACCCCGGGTCCACAGCCAGGGGCACGTCCGGCAGGAGATCCGCGCGCGGCGGCGAAACCTTCCGGCATGACGTCCTCGCCGCGCTCCGCCCGCCGCCGCCTGTCCCTGCTGCTCGCCGCGGTGTGCGCTGTCACGCTGCTGCCGGCGCTGCCCGCCGCCGCGGGCGAGACCTACGAGGTGCACCACGTGCCGACCGTGGGGGCGCGGTGATCCGGGTGGAGGTCCGCCGCGACCCGAGCTTCGACGCCGCCAAGCAGCCGGTGATCCTGACGTACTCGCCCGACAACAGCCTGTCGGAGCCCGAGACGGCCGACGACAGCGTCGGCAACCGCTACGTGCCCCGCGGGTACGCGCGTGCGGTCGCCGACGTGCTCGGGACGCGGGGGTCGACCGGGTGCTGGGACTACGGCGGAGCCGACGAGCAGCAGTCGGGCGTGGACGTCGTCAAGTACCTCGCCGCGCTGCCCTGGTCCAACGGCAAGGTCGCGATGATCGGCGGGTCCTACAACGGCACCACCGCCACGATGGTCGCCGCCCGCGGCGACGCCGTGCCCGAGCTCAAGGCCATCGTGCCGATCGCCGGCATCAGCCGCTGGTACGGCTACGCCTACGGCAACGGCGCCCGCTACTTTCTGAACTCCCAGAGCGCCACCGACGAGGGCTTCGACACCCCGCTCGCGTTCGACGTCGGGTTCGCCAAGACCGTCGCCGCCGACCCGATGGGCCAGGCCTTCGCCGACACGGTCCGCGCCCGCGCCGCGGAGTGCGGCGCCGTCGAGCACACCGAGGAGGGCTACAGCCGCAACCCCGACTACGACGGCTTCTGGCTGGAGCGCGACTACCGCAAGGACGCCGCGGACATCCGGGCGGCGGTGCTCATCGCCCACGGCTGGCAGGACTACAACGTCAAGCAGGAGGAGGGCACGACCCTGTTCGAGGCGATCCGGGTCGACAACCCGTCCACCAGCGCCGTCGAGGGTGCGCCGTTCAAGAAGCTCTACCTGACCCAGGGGACCCACTCGGGCGGCACCCGCGGCGACCGGTGGCAGCCGCTGCTCGACCGCTTCCTCGCCGCGACGCTCACCGGCGAGGACAACGGCGTGGAGCGCGAGCCCGTCGTCCTCACCCAGGGCCGCACCTTCGCCGGCGCCGACCCGACGTTCCGCAGCGAGGCGAGCTACCCCGCGCCGGGAACCAAGGAGGCCAACCTGTGGCTGCGGCGCACGTTCGACACCGACGAGATCCCCGGCGTGACCCTGCCGCCACCCGGCACCGGCGAGACCGGCGCGCTGTCGAGCAAGCCGAACAACACCACCACCGACAACGTGTTCACCTACGTCGACACCGGCCTGGCCACCGAGGAGGTGTCCAACCGCGACCCGCTCAACGAGTTCGGCCACGGCTACTACTCGCTGTACTACAAGTCGCTGCCGCTGGCCGCCGACACGCGCATCAGCGGCTCGGCGGTGCTCGACGCGGTGGTCCGCAACTCCACGGCGGGCCAGCACCTGACGCCGGTCCTGCTCGACGTCGCGCCGAACGGCACGGCCAAGACCGTCGAGCGGGGCTTTCTGCACCTGAGCTACCGCAACGGCCTGGCGAGGTCGCAACCCACGGCCGGCGAGTGGATCGACGCGGACGTCGAGCTGCTGCCGCAGGACTACACGTTCAAGGCCGGCCACCGCATCGGGCTGCTCGTGCAGAGCTCGAACACCGTGTGGGCGGTGCCCGGCGCCGTCGGCACGATGAACATCGCCAACGGCCGCGTCCCCGACGCGACCCGCGTCGGCTCCAAGCTGACCCTGCCGGTGGTCGGCGGCGAGCTGAGGTTCACCAAGCCGTAGCCCGGCCCGGGGAGGTGCCCTTCGCCGCTCACAGCACAGAACCGAGGGCGGCGACGAGACGCTCGACGTCGTCGCGGGTGTTGTAGACGTGCGGGGACACGCGCAGGGTCTGGCCGCGCCGGCTCACGTGGACCTGCGCCTCGCGCAGACGCTCGACCGCCGGCTCGACGGTGCCCGGCGGGAGCTGCAGGCCGACGATGTGACCCGCGCGACGCGACGCCGGCGCAGACACCAGGCCGAGAGCGGCCGCACCGTCGGCGACGAGCGCGGTCAGCGGACGGATCGTTGCCGCGACCCGCTCGACCGACCACTGCGCCAACGTGCGCAGTGCCGCCAGCGCCATGGGAACGAGCACGAAGTTGCTCGCCTCACCGACGTCGAAGCGGCGGGCTCCGGGCCGGAACGCGTCGGTGTAGGCGGTGAGGTTGGCGAAGTCCTCGCTGCCACGCCGTCCGGCCCAGTGGTGCTCCAGCGGCGTCCCCTGGCGGTGCTGCGGCGCGGTCCAGGACAAGCCGAGGCTGTAGGGCCCCAGCAGCCACTTGTAGCCGGCGGCGACCAGAAAGTCGGGCTGAACCTCGGCGACGTCGAGCGGGAGGGCGCCCAGCGACTGCGTCGCGTCGACGACCAGGGCCGCGCCGGCCGCGCGCGCTGCCGTGCCCGCTGCCGCGAGGTCGACCCGCGTCCCGTCCATGAAGTGGCAGTGGGGGACGGCGACGACCGCGGTCCGCTCGTCGATCAAGGCGAGCACCGCCGCGGTCCAGTCGCCGTCGGCCGGCCTGGCGACCGTGGTGACGGTCGCGCCGGTGCGCCGGGCCAGGTCACGCCACGGGTAGACGTTGGAGGGGTACTGCTCGGCGAGCACGACGATCCGGTCGCCGGCGGACGGCCGGAGGTTCGCCGCGGCGGTGCTCAACCCGTAGCTCGCGGCCGGGATGACGGCCACCCCGTCGGCGTCGCCGCCGACCAGGCCGGCGAACAGCACGCGCAGCGCCTCCAGATCGTCGAAGAATTCGGCCGGGCGCAGCAACCACGGCCGCTCCTTGCGGGCGGCCGCCGCCACGCCGGCAGCCGTCACCGCCCGGAGCTGGGGCGCCATGTAGGCGCAGTTCAGGTACGTCACGTCGTCGGGGAGCGCGAATGCGTCGCGCTGGGACGGCAAGGCGGCCGCGGTGACCGGAGAGGCCCGCTGCGCCTGGGCCTCGTCCGGTTGTCGCGCGAGCGAGTCCATGACAGCGGCACTCCCGGGTCGGCGGGCCGGCCTGCGCTGATGCGCTTGTCCTGTCTCCCGAAGGGAGTCGTTGAACACAAGCCGCCCGGCGTTTGAGGTGCGTCCTGGTCCTGTCTCCCGAAGGGAGTCGTTGAACACAAGCCGCCCGGCGTTTGAGGTGCGTCCTAGGCGCGACGAGCGATACCCGGACGCGGTGGCGCCCAAAGGCGAATGAGGAAGCCGGCGGCCCGTGGCGCCGGTATCGTCGACCGGGTCGCCCGCCTCACCGCCCAGCCCGCACAAGGAGACGCTCATGCGCATCGCCGCCGCCCAGGCGCATCCGCACTGGCTCGACCCGGCCGCGACCACGAAGAAGGTGCTGTCGTGGCTGACCGACGCCGCGGCCCAGGGGGTGCAGCTGCTCGCCTTCCCCGAGACCTTCCTGTCCGGCTACCCGTTCTGGGTGACCCGCACCGGCGGGGCGGCGTTCGAGGACCGCCGGCAGAAGCGCGCGTACGCCGCCTATCTCGACGCCGCCGTCGAGCTGGACGGGCCGGAGCTGTCCGCCGTCCGCGAGGCGGCCGCCGACCTCGGCGTCTTCACCTACCTCGGCGTCACCGAGCGCGGCGCCGGCCCGGCCCGCGGGACCGTGTACTGCACGCTCGTCGCGATCGACCCGGGCCGCGGGGTGGTCAGCGCCCACCGCAAGCTGATGCCCACCTACGAAGAGCGGCTCGTGTGGGGCACCGGTGACGGTCACGGGTTGCGGGTGCATCCGACCGCCTGGGGCCTGCGCGTCGGGGGGTTGAACTGCTGGGAGAACTGGATGCCCCAGGCCCGCCACGCGCTGTACGCCGGCGGGGAGGACGTCCACGTCGCGGTCTGGCCGGGCTCGCCCTGGCTCACCCGTGACATCACGCGCTTCATCGCCCGCGAGGGCCGCGTGTGGTCGCTGGCCGCGAGCGGGCTGCTGAGCCTGGACGACGTGCCCGACGACTTTCCGCTGCGCGACGAGCTGCTCGCCGACCCGGCGCCGCTGGGCTACACCGGCGGCTCGGCGATCGCGGCTCCCACCGGCGAGTGGCTCGTCGAGCCGGTCACCGACACCGAGCGGCTCGTCGTGGCCGACGTCGACGCCGAGCAGGTCCGCCGCGAGCGGCACAACTTCGACCCCACCGGCCACTACGCCAGACCCGACGTCTTCCGTGTCAGCGTGGACCGCCGCCGCCTGGCCGCGGCCGAGTTCAGCGACTGACCGCGCCGGCGGTCAGCAGCCGCGGGCGATCCACTCGTCGAGGTGCGGGGCCTCGTCGCCGATGGTCGTGCCATCGCCGTGACCGGGGTGCACGGCGGTGTGCGGTGGCAGCGTCAACAGCCGGTCCCGGATCGATTCGATGATCGTCGGGAAGTCCGAGTACGAGCGGCCGGTCGCTCCCGGCCCGCCGGCGAACAGCGTGTCGCCGGAGAACAGCGCGCCGGCGGCGTCGTACAGGCACACGCTGCCCGGGGAGTGGCCCGGCGTCGCGAGCACGCCGAGCTCGCCGGTGCCGGCCCGGACCGACCCGGCGTCGGACAGGTCGATGTCGGGCGCGCGGTCGGGGTGGACGGCGTCCCACAACATCCGGTCGGCGGGGTGCAGGGCGACCGGCGCGCCCACGCGGTCGGCGAGGTCCACCGCGGCGTTGATGTGGTCGTTGTGCCCGTGGGTGCACACGATCATCGCCACCCGTCGCCCGCCGAGGGCGTCGGCGATGGCGGCCGCGTCGTGGGCGGCGTCGATGACGACGACCTCGGCGTCGTCGCCCACCAGCCACACGTTGTTGTCCACGTCGAACGACTGCCCGTCCAGGGTGAACACCCCGGACGTGACGACGCGGTCGATGCGCCGGCTCATGTCTGCACCTCGAGCGCCGGGCGGCTCATGTCTGCACCTCGAGCGCCGGGCGGCTCATGTCTGCACCGCAAACGCCGGGCGGCTCATGGCAGCACGACCACCGAGCGCAGGACGTCGCCGGCCTGCATCTTGGCGAAGCCCGCCTCGACGTCGTCGATGGTGATCGTCTCGGAGACGAAGCGGTCCAGGTCCAGGCGGCCGGTCAGGTAGGCGTCGACGAGCATGGGGAAGTCGCGCGAGGGCAGGCAGTCGCCGTACCAGGAGGACTTCAGCGCCCCGCCGCGACCGAACACGTCGAGCAGGCGCAGGTCCACGCGCATCGACGGGTCCGGCACGCCGACGAGCACGAGCGTGCCGGCGTGGTCGCGGGCGTGGAACGCCTGGGTGTAGGTCTCGGGCCTGCCGACCGCTTCGATCGCGACGTCGACGCCGAAGCCGTCGGTCAGGGCGCGGATGGCGTCGACCGGGTCGGTCTCGCGCGCGTCGATGGTGTGGGTCGCGCCGAAGCCGCGCGCCCATTCGAGCTTGCGCGCGTCCACGTCGACGGCGATGACCGTCCGGGCGCCCGCCATGGTGGCTCCGGCGATCGCGGCGTCGCCCACGCCGCCGCAGCCGAACACCGCCACGGTGTCGCCGCGGCGCACGCCGGCGGTGTTGACCGCGGCGCCCCAGCCGGCCATCACGCCGCAGCCGAGCAGACCCGCCGCCTCCGGGCGGGCGGCCGGGTCCACCTTCACAGCCTGGCCGGCGTGCACGAGGGTGTACTCGCAGAACGCGCCGATCCCGAGGGCCGCGGACAGCGGGGTGCCGTCCGCCAGGGTCATCGGCTGGGCGGCGTTGCGGCTGTCGAAGCAGTACCACGGCCGCCCGGCACGACACGAGCGGCACGTCCCGCACGGTGCCCGCCACGCGAGGATGACGTAGTCGCCCGGTGCGACATTGTCGACCGCGTCGCCCACCTCGGCGACGACCCCGGCGGCCTCGTGGCCGAGCAGGAACGGGAACTCGTCGTTGATCGCCCCTTCCCGGTAGTGCAGGTCGGTGTGGCACACGCCGCAGGCCTGCACCCGCACGACCACCTCGCCCGTCCCCGGGTCCGGGACGACGATGGGTTCCAGGGTCACCGGCGCACCCTTCGCGGCGGCGATGACGCCGCTCGTCTGGCGTGGCACATCCGTCCTTTCCTGCTCGGCGGGGTCGGGCGGCCCGTTCGCGGGTCCGCCGCCCAGCCCATACCCGCCACCCCGCAGCGCCACCCCGGGACCGAAGCCGCTCGCCGCCGGGCCTCCGGGGGCTTACTCGACGATGCGCGTCTCGGGTTCGAACGCCGCCCAGGCGAACCAGAAGGTGTCCACGTGCTCGACCGGTTCCAGCCGCTCGCCCTTCAGCGGGCCGGCGACCGCGCGGCCGAGGACATCCCAGGTCGTGTTGGTCTGCTCGTCGACGAAGTGGTCACCGGCGGGTGTGAAGCGCAGACGGCGACCGCCCGCCGTCGGGACGAAGACCCCCGTCGCGCCGACGTCCCGTCCACCGGCGACCGATCCCGCGTCCAGCGCCGAGGCCGTGCCCGGCTTGAGCCACACCACCAGCGGCCGTCCCGACAGCTGCACCGCGATCACGCGCCGCTCGGTCAACGCCTCGTGGACGACGGCGACGGCGTCGTCCTCACCGGCCAAGCCGACCACCCTGCTCTTGTTCTCCAACCGGGGGTCGATCTCGCCCTGGAACAGAAACGGCCGGGAGCTCGGCTCGTCGTAGCCGGGATAGGGGTTGCTGGCGTAGTCGCGCCGGAAGCCGGTCTCCCGGCTGAGCACCAGGCCGTCGGGGTTCGCCGCCCGCCAGTCGCCCCAGGCGACCGTCGACACCGGGAACGTCCGCAGCGTGTCGCCGGTCAGCGTCCCCGCCACGGCCTGCCCGGTGAAGTGGCTCCACAGCGACTCGGTCTGGCGGTCGTACATCACCAGGGCAGAGCGGTACAGCGACCCGGAGGTGCCGAACTCCAGCACCCGCCCGCCGCTGCGGCGGTCGTAGGCCACCGCCGAGTTGCACAGCGGGCAGTAGGTCACCGCCACGGGGACGCCGCCGACAGTGTCGTTGACGATCTCGTGCCAGATGACCACCTGCACCGGATAGGCCCGGGCGTCCTCGCCGATCGTCAGGGCAAGGACGGGCTCGCGGTCGTCGAGGAAGTCAACCTCGTCGGTGTGCAGGAACCTGGGATCGTCGATCGACGGGATGCCGTCCGGCGGCGGCCCGCCGCTGAGGATCTCAGCCGGGTCGATCAGCGGCTTGGGAAGCCCGTCGGCGGCCGGGTCGTCGAGCGCCGAGATCGCCACGTCCTCCGGGCTGGCCTGCACCTGGGTGACGCCGCGGGGCGCAGGAGCCTGACGTCCCGTCGTGGCCGCAGGACCCGGTCCCGACGCGCACGCGGTCGCGAGCACGGCGACGAGCGCGACCAGGCCCGTCACCCGCCTGCCGCGTCCGTCGCAGCCGCGGCGCCCGTCGCGGCGGACGGGTCGGGCGCTGAGCGGGCGGTCCGCGGTCATCTGTCGGGCCTGCCTGTGCGGGTGGGGTCGGGCAGCCATCTTGCACGCGCTGGCCGCCTCCCGCCCGGGCGCGGTGCCGTGGCCGGTGCCGTTGACAGGGCGGCGGCAACCCTCCTAGCGTGTTGGAGCGTTCCAAGTGGCCGTTCGAACGCCGCGCGGAGCGAGGATCGGCGAGCCGCATGCAGGACAGACGCGGCCCCGGCCGGCGCGACGGCGACCAGCATCAGGAGCAGCGATGACCGACAGCCGCGCCACGGTCCGGCTCACGACCGCCCAGGCCATCGTGCGCTACCTCAGCGTGCAGCACAGCGAGCGCGACGGGCGCCGCCGCCGGCTCATCCCAGGCATGTGGGGGATCTTCGGTCACGGCAACGTGGCCGGGATGGGCCAGGCGCTGGAGGAGCACGGCCGCGACCTGACCTACTACCAGGGCCGCAACGAGCAGTCGATGGTTCACGCCGCCACCGCCTTCGCCAAGGCCAACCGCCGGCTGGCGACGATGGCCTGCTCCGCCTCGATCGGCCCCGGCTCGACGAACATGATCACCGGGGCGGCGCTGGCGACGATCAACCGCCTGCCGGTGCTGCTGTTGCCCTCCGACGTCTACGCCACCCGCCACCAGGGACCGGTCCTCCAGCAGCTCGAGCACCCGCTGGAAGGCGACGCCAGCGTCAACGACTGCTTCCGCCCGGTCAGCCGCTACTTCGACCGCATCACCCGTCCCGAGCAGCTGCTCGTCGCGCTGCCCGAGGCCATGCGGGTGCTCACGAGCCCCGTCGAGGCCGGCACGGTGACGATCGCGCTGCCGCAGGACGTCCAGGCGCACGCCTTCGACTGGCCGGCGAGCTTTCTGGCCGAGCAGACCTGGCGCGTCGAGCGCCCGCAGCCGGACCCCGCACGCATCGCCGAGGCGGTCGCCCTGCTGCGCGACGCCGAGCGCCCCGTCCTGGTCGCCGGCGGCGGCGTCGTCTACGCCGAGGCCGAGGCGGAGCTCGCCGCCCTCGCGGAGGCCGCGGGGATCCCCGTCGTCGAGACGTTCGCCGGCAAGGGCGTGATGCCCACCGACAGCTGGCGGGCGCTGGGCGGGCTGGGCCTGGAGGGCACCCCCGCCGGTAACGCGGTGGTTCGCGCCGCCGACCTCGTGATCTGCGTCGGCACCCGCCTGACCGACTTCGCCACGGGCTCGCAGTCGCTGTTCGAGCACCCCGACGTCCGGTTCGTCAACGTCAACGTCACCGCCAGGGACGCCGCCAAGCAGGGCGGGGTCCCCGTCGTCGCCGACGCCCGGGAGGCGCTGCGAGCGCTGCGCGACCCCGCCGCCGACGCGGGGGTCGCACCGCGCGGCGACTACGCCGAGGAGGTCGGGCGGGGCAGGAGCGAGTGGCTGGAGGTCCGCGCGCAGGCGTTCGAGCAGGTCCCCGGCGAGCGGATGAGCCAGGGCCAGCTCATCGGCGTGCTCAACGACGCCGCCCGCGACGGCGACACCGTCATCGCCGCCGCCGGTGGGGCACCCGGTGACCTGCTCAAGGTCTGGGACGCCGGCGGCGGGCGCAAGGCGCACATCGAGTTCGGCTACTCGTGCATGGGCTACGAGCTGCCGGCCGGCATCGGCGTGCGCATGGCCCAGCCCGACGGCGAGGTCTACGTTCTCATCGGCGACGGCACCTACCTCATGCAGCCCACGGAGCTGGTCACCGCGCTCCAGGAGGGGCTGAAGATCACCGTGGTGATCTCGGAGAACCACGGCTTCCAGTGCATCCGCCGGCTGCAGATGTTCCGGGCCGGCACGCCGTTCGGCAACGAGTTCCGCGCCCGCGACGCCGCCTCGGACCGCCTCGAGGGCGACTATCTCGAGCTCGACCTGGCCGCCACCGCCGCCGGGTTCGGCGCCGTCGCGCTGCGCGCGGACACCCCCGAGTCGTTGCGGTCGGCGCTGGACAAGGCCCGCGACGAGGAGGGGGCCTGCGTCATCGTCGTCGCGACCGAGCCGCACCGGGACCTGCCCGGATCGGGGGTGTGGTGGGACGTCGCACCGTCGGAGGTGTCCGGCGACCCGAAGGTGCGCAAGCGGCGAGCGGAGTACGAGGCCGACAGGCAGCGGTTGCAGCGCCTGCACTACGGCGGCCGGCGCGGCTGACGTGGGACCGGCCGCCGGCGCCGCGGCTGCGCGGTGGCTGCCGCTCACCGTCCGGCAGACTCTCGCGGTCGTGCCGTGAGGACGGTCGGGGTGGGCCTGCTCGGCGTCGGGTGGATGGGTCGGCTGCACACCACGTCCTACCGGCGGGTGCGCGACCACTACCCCGACCTCGCGGTGCGGCCCCGGTTCGTCGTCGCCGCGGACGAGGTCGCAGACCGTGCCGCCACCGCCACCGGCGCGCTCGGCTACGAGCGGTTCACGACCGACTGGCGCGACGTTGTCGCCGACCCCGGCGTGGACGTCGTCAGCATCACCGCACCCAACCACCTCCACCGCGAGATGGCTCTGGCCTCGGCGGCGGCCGGCAAGCCGTTCTGGGGCGAGAAACCGCTGGGGCGCGGACCGTCGGAGACCGCCGCCATCGCGGCGGCCGCGGAGGCGGCTGGCATCGTCACGACCGTGGGCTTCAACTACCGCCACGCACCCGCCATCGTCCACGCGCGCGAGCTCATCGCCGCGGGCGAGCTCGGCGACATCACGTCGGTGCGCTCCACGTTCCTGGCCGACTACGCGAGCAGCCCCGGCGGCGGCCTGACGTGGCGCTTCACCCGCGCGATGGGGGGGATGGGGGTGCTCGGCGACCTCATGTCCCACGCCGTCGATCTCGTCGCCTGCCTCGTGGGCCCCGTCGAGACGGTGACCGCCCAGGGGGCGACGTTCATCGCCGAGCGCCCCCGCATCCCCATGGGGGCGACGCACTTCGCCGTCGTCGAGGGCGGCGAGGCCGCGCCGGTGGAGAACGAGGACTACACCGCCGCGCTCGTGCGCTTCGTCGGCGGCGCCCGTGGGACGCTGGAGGCCAGCCGCGTGGCGGTCGGGCCGCACGCCCGCTACAGCGTCGAGGTCCACGGGTCGCGCGGCGCGCTGGCGTGGGACTTCCAGCGGCTCAACGAGCTGCGGCTGTCACTGCCGGGCGGCCCGCTGGGCAGCGGCTACGCGACCGTCTTCGCCGGCCCCGGGCACGGTGACTTCGCCCGCTTCCAGCCGTCGATGGGCATCGGGATGGGCTATGACGACCTCAAGGTCGTCGAGGCGCACGGCTTCCTCGCCTCGGTCGCCGACGGCCGCCAGCGCCAGCCGGGCGTCGCCGAGGCCCGGGCGATGGCCGAGGTCCTCGCCGCCATGGAGCGCTCGTTTGACTCCGGCGCCTGGGAGCCGGTCCGGCCGGTTGCCCCGGACGGGGAGCCGTGATCACCATGCTGCGCCGCGGCCACCGGCCTCACCGGAGTCCACCTTGAACGCGATGCCCCCAAGCTTCGGAGGACGGCGACCATGACCCAGCGGCTGTTCCACCCCCACGGCTCGCTGGCCGACGGTGGCGACCCGGTGCTCGTCACTCCCCAGCTCGCCGGCTGGGCCTACGCGGGCCTGCGCGTGCTGCGGCTGGCGCCCGGCTCCGAGCGGGTCGTCGCCACCGGCACGACCGAGACGGCGGTCCTGCCGCTGTCGGGCTCCTACACCGTGGAGTGCGAGGGCCGCCGCTTCGACCTCGCCGGCCGCGACGACGTGTTCTCCCGCGTCACCGACTTCGCCTACGTGCCGGTCGACGCCGAGGCCCGCATCGCCAGCGCGGGGGGCGGCGATGTCGCGTTGTGCACCGCCGAGGCGACCCGGCGCCTGGACCCCGCCTACGGCCCCGCCGAGGACGTCGCTGTCGAGATCCGCGGCGCCGGGCAGGCCTCCCGGCAGGTCAACAACTTTTTGCACCCCGACGCCTTCGACGCCGACAAGCTCGTCGCCGTCGAGCTGCTGACCCCGGAGGGCAACTGGTCGTCGTTCCCGCCGCACAAGCACGACGAGGACCGCGACGGCGAGGCGATCCTGGAGGAGATCTACTACTTCCGCGTCGCCGGCGACGACGGCTTCGCGTTCCACCGGCTGTACACCAAAGGCCCCGGCGGGGCCGGCGGTGACATCGACGAGACGGTCACCGTCCGCGACGGCGACGTGTTCCTCGTCCCGCGCGGCTACCACGGGCCGTGCGTGGCGGCGCCCGGCTACGAGCTGTACTACCTCAACGTCCTCGCCGGCCCCGCCGAGGAGCGCACGATGGCGTTCTGCGACGACCCGGCGCACGCCTGGATCCGCGACACCTGGCCCGCCGGCCCCCGCGACGACCGCCTCCCCCTGACCGGCCCGGCCGGCCGCGCGCGCGAGCGAGTTCGCCTGCGATCGCCATTGGGAAGCTGAACCAAGCCGGCTCAGCTCAGCAGGCAGCCACCGACGAAGCCGGCGACGGTCGCGATGGCGACGAGCCTGCTGACCCGGTCGAACGCGTGGGGGATGATCGCGATCGCGACGCGCGCTACCGGCTCTCGGTGAAGGCCGGCGGGGACCGGGGGCCGGGCGACGTAGCTCGCGACGCTCCAGGCCGAGGCCGACAGGCGGGGCGTAGCGCGCTCGCGACGCTCCAGGCCGAGGCCGACAGGCGGGGCGTATCACTTACGACCGTCGTAGCAGAGGCGGTCACAGAGAAGGCGACGAGCCTGCGTGCTGGGCGCCGCCCACGGGTCGGCGTGGCGCGCTCCGTCGATGGGCGCGCCGCCGCGGAGGTCACGGCCGAGCCTGTCGCACCGCCCCCTCGTTGATGGCGCTGGTCTGCGACACCGGACCGTTGCTGGCCGCCCTCGACGCTGCGGACCCGGATCACCGGGCCTGCGCGGACCTGCTGACCACCACCAACGAGGATCTCGTCGTGCCCACGCTCGTCCTGGCCGAGCTGGACTACTGGTGTCAGGAGCGCCTGGGGGCGCGAGCCTGGTTGATCTTCCTGGACGACGTGCTCGCCGGCTCCTACCGCATCGAGGCCCTGACGCCGACGGACGTGCGTCGCTGCCGGCAGCTGCAACAGATCTACGACGACCTGCGACTCGGCGTGGTCGATGCCAGTGTGATCGCGCTCCTGGAGCGTCTGCGCGAACCCAAGGTGGCCACGCTCGACCACCGCCACTTCGCGACCGCCCGTCCCGCCCACACCGACGGGCTTGTGCTCGTGCCCTGACCGGCCGCGACGGTGCCGCTGCCGGCGTCACGCGGGCCGGGCCGGCGGGGGGCCGGTGGTGCCGCGCACGACCAGCGTGGGAGCGCGCACAATGCGGGTCGGCTCGGTGCGGTCGCCGGCGAGCCGCTCCAGCAGGATCGCGACGGCCGCCGCGCCCATCTGGAAGCGGGGCTGGTCGACGGTGGTGAGGTCGATGGCCCGCAGGGCCGCCAGGGAGGTGTTGTCGTAGCCGACCAGCGAGACGTCGTCGGGCACACGCAGACCCCTTCCGGTCATCTCACTCAGCGCCCCGAGGGCGGCGATGTCGTCGGCGACGAAGATGGCCGTCGGCGCGTCGCCCGCCGCGAGCAGCGAGCGGACGCCGCGGGCGCCGCCCTCCTCGGAGAACACCCCGCCGGCGATCCGCGCGTGCGCTGCCAGGCCCAGCCGTCCCATCGTCCGCAGGTAGGCGCGGCGCCGGGGCTCCGCGCCGGGTGCGCCGCCGCCGTCGATGTGGGCGATGCGCCCGTGGCCGAGCGCGGCGAGGTGCTCGACCGCCAGTGTCGCTCCGAGCCGGTCGTCGTTGACGACGCTGTCGACCGACCGCGCCCGCGTGGCCCGGGTGACGAGCACAACCGGCAGCGCGGCGCTCGCCGCGACGATCGCGCGCGTGTCGATCTGCGGCCCGACCAGGATCAGCCCGTCGGCGCGCAGCTCGAGCATCATCTCGATCGCCTCGGCCTCCTCCCTGCCCCGCGACGCCAGCGTCCCGTTGCCGATGAGCGTCCGGTACCCGGCCTCGGCGGCCCGCTCCCGGATGCCGTCGACGACCTCGGCGAAGAACGGGTTGTGCAGATCCGGCAGGATGACGCCGAGCACTTTGGTCCTGCGCCGCACGAGGCTCCGGGCGATGAGGTTGGGCCGGTAGCCCAGCTCGGCGACAGCGCGCTCGACCGCCTCCCGCCGCGACAGGCTGACGCTGGGCGAGCCGCGCAGGACCAGCGACACCAGCGACTTCGACACGCCGGCCCGGTGCGCCACGTCGTGGATCGTCGGCGGCCGCTCCCGCGTCGGACGCTGCATCGGCGCCGGCGTCAGGGCACGCCGGCCAGCAGCGCGGTGACCTCCGCCTCGGTGGGCATCGCGTCGGCGCAGGCGAGCTGACCGGCGACGTACGCGCCGGCGGCGTTGGCGAAGCGCACCGTCGTCACCGGATCCCAGCCCGACAGGATCCCGTGGCACAGCGCCCCCCCGAACGCGTCGCCGGCGCCGAGGCCGTTCACGACGTCGACGCGCAGGGGGGCGACGCGTTCGACGCCGTCCGCCGTCGCGACGAGGACGCCGCCCGGACCGAGCTTGACGACGGCCATGTCCAGCCCGAGCTCGAGCAGCCGCGCCGCCGCCTGCTCGGGGGAGCCGTCCCCCACGGCCACCGACACCTCCTGGAGGTTGCCGACCGCGACCGTGGCGTGCGCGAGCGCCTGGCGCTGCAGCCGCCCGGCCTCCTGCGGTGAGGACCAGAACACCGGGCGGAAGTCCAGGTCGTGGACGGTGACCGTGCGGCGCCCGCGGGCCGAGAGTGCGCCCAGCGTCGCGGTGCGGCTGGGCTCGTCGGACAGCCCCGTCCCGGTCGTCCAGAAGATCGCGGCGGCGCGGACGGCGTCGAGGTCGAGCTCGTCGAGGCGGATCCGCATGTCCGGGGCGGTCGGCTCCCGGTAGAACAGCAGCGGGAAGCAGTCCGGCGGGTAGATCTCGCAGAACACGATCGGCGTGCGCAGGTCCGGGTCGGTCCCGACGTAGCGGGCGTCCACCCCGAAGCCCTCCAGGGCGCTGCGCACGTAGGGCCCGAAGCCGTCGTCGCCCACCTTGGTGACGACGGCCGCCCTGCGCCCGTACCGCGCCGCCGCGACCGCGACGTTGGTCGGGCTGCCGCCCAGGAACTTGGCGAAGGACGTCACCTGCGCCAGCGGCACCCCGATCTGCTGCGGGTACAGGTCGACCCCGACGCGGCCCATCGTGAGGACCTCGAAGGCGGGCGGGCCGTCAGACCCGCCGGGCATGTCCGTCGCCGTCCTCGCCCGGCCCGACCTCGTCGGACATCGTGTGCGCCACGTCGGCGAGGTCGCCGGCGGCGGGCTGGGCGCCCTCGACGTCGTCGGCGAGGCGCTCGAGCTCGTGCACGAGCTGCTCGAGGTCCTCGCCACCGGCCATCATCTGCACGAGCTGCTCGACGTCGATCTCGTCCTTGCGGTAGTCGCCGTAGACCCGCCCCCGCCGCAGGACGACGAAGTGGTCGCCCACCGGGTAGGCGTGGTGGGGGTTGTGGGTGATGAAGATGACGCCCAGCCCCTGCGCCTTGGCCTGCACGACGTAGCGCAGCACGACACCCGCCTGCTTGACCCCGAGCGAGGCGGTCGGCTCGTCGAGGATGACGACCTTCGCGCCGAAGTGGATCGCCCGGGCGATCGCCACAGACTGCCGCTCGCCGCCCGACAGCGTGCCGACGGGCTGGTCGGGGTCGCGGACGTCGATGCCCATCCTCGCCATCTCGTCTCTGGTGACGCGGGCGGCCAGCTTGGAGTCGAAGCGCCGGAACGGCCCCCAGCCGGTCGTCGGCTCGGAGCCGAGGAAGAAGTTCCGCCAGATGCTCATCAGCGGGATCATCGCCAGGTCCTGGTAGACCGTGGCGATCCCCCGCTGGAGCGCGTCGCGGGGCGAGGTGAGCGACAGCTCCTGCCCCTCGAACAGGTACGAGCCCCCGTCGGCGGTGTGGACGCCGCACAGGATCTTGATCAGCGTCGACTTGCCGGCTCCGTTGTCCCCCAGCAGGCAGGTCACCTCGCCGGCGAAGACCCGCAGCGACACGTCTTTGAGGGCGACGACGTTGCCGAAGTACTTCGACACGTTGCGGACCTCCAGCAGCGGGGAAGCGGCCGTCCCGTCCGAGTCCTCCATCACACTCCTGCCAGGTTCGGTGCCACCTGCTCGGCGAACAGCTCCATGCCGTCGGTCGCCGGGAAGTCGACGAAGCGCACGATGAGGTGCTCGACGCCGAGCTCGGCGTAGGGCGCAGCCGCTCGGCGACCTGTGCGGCGGTGCCCACGATCGGGTTGGCGTCGGTGTACGGGGTGGCGTCGGCGATCTCGCGGGCGCGGGTCTCGGTCTCGGCGACCGCGACGACCTCGGCTGACCAGGTCTTGACGATCTCGTCGTAGTCGCGCCCGACCGCGTCGCAGTGGCCGCGCAGCACCTCCAGCTTGTGCGCGTAGGTCTCGGGTGTCCCGCCGGGGATGTTCCACCAGTCGGCGTGGCGCGCGACGACCCGCAGGGTCCGCCGCTCGCCGCCGCCGCCGATGAGGATCGGTGGCGGCGGGTCGGGTCGCGGCTCGCCCCAGGCCGACTCGAGGCGGTGGTGAGCGCCCTGGAAGGACGCCGGCGCCTGGGTCCACAGCGCCCGCACGACCTGCACCGCCTCCTCGAGCTGCGCGATGCGCACCGACCCCGCGGGTAGTCGTAGCCGTAGGCGCGGTACTCCGGCTCCAGCCAGTCGGGGTGGCGGCCGGCGAGGTAGGCGATCGTCGTCAGGCACTCCAGCGTGGGGGTGGCGGGGGTGACGAAGTCCGCCCACGGGAGCAGGTGGTCGTCGAGCCACACGGAGTCGAAGCGTTGCCCGGCGGAGTCGAGCCCGCGCGTGAGCTGTGACAGGAACGCCTGCGGCGTCGCCCCGTCGACCGGGAACGACGGCGGGTGCCAGCCGAGCTTCAACACCGGCCGCGGCGGTGTCGCCGGCTCCCGGCTCACGAGCGCGATTCCGCGACCCGCTTGCGGACGAACTGGTTGAGCAGCGACGCGAGCAGCAGCATGATCCCGAGGAACAGAAAGAACCAGTCGGCGTCCCAGCGGGCCAGGACGATCCCCTGGCGGACCATGCCGAAGATGAGCGCGCCGAGCGCCGCCCCGACGGCCGAGCCGTAGCCGCCGGTGAGCAGGCACCCGCCGATCACCGCGGCGATGATGAACTCGAACTCCTGCCCCCGGCCGGTCGCGACGCTCGCCGAGCTCAGCCGCAGGGTGTTCATCAGCCCGACGAGCCAGGCCGACACCGACACGTAGACGAACAGCGAGACCTTGGTCAGCGCGACCGGGACGCCGACGCTGCGGGCGGCGTTCGCGTCCCCGCCCACGCTGAAGATCCAGTTGCCGAAGCGGCTGCGCAGCAGGACCCACGTCGCCACGGCGGTGATGAGCAGCCACCACAGGACCGTGACGCGGAACTGGCCGAAGGCCGTGGACGCGAGCACGGTGCGTGCCGCCTCGAACCCCGGCACCTGGTTCACGCCCGCGACGATGACCTGGTTGGTGACCAGACGGGTGATCCCGACGTTGGCGCCCAGGATCATGAACAGCGTGCCGAGCGTCACGATGAAGCTCGGCAGCTTCGTCTTGAGCACGAGAATGCCGTTGAACAGCCCGACCGCGACGGCGAAGACGAGCGTGACGAGCATCGCCAGCCAGATGTTCAGCCCGGCGTGGACGGTCAGGATCGCGAACATCGTCCCCGTCGCGCCGACCATGACGCCCGAGGACAGGTCGAACTCGCCGCCGATCATCAGCAGCGCGATCGCGACCGCCATGATCCCCAGCAGCGACGACGGGTCCAGGATGTTGGCCACCGCCCGGGCGGTGGCGAAGTTGTCGGCGCGCCAGCTGAAGAACACCGCGACGGCGACCGCGCCGATGGTCGCCCCGAACTCCGGGCGCGACAGCACCCGCTTGGCCAGCGACGACTTTGTGAGGCGCTCGTCGGCGGGCGCCGCCGGGCGCTGCTCGACGGTGCGGCCGGCCGTCGCCATGCGGGCCTCCCTACGGTCGTGCGGTGCGCGGGAGGGCGGCCGTCCGCGCTCCCGCGCGTTGTCGGTGATGGCGCCTCAGCGGGTGCCCTGCTCGGTCAGCTCCAGCACCTGCGCGGCGTTCTCCTGGGTCACGAAGCCGGGACCGGTGAGGACCGGCTGCCCGCCGCCGACGGTGTTGAGGTTCTCCTTGAACAGGTTGAGGTAGACGATCGGCAGGTAGCCCTGGAGGTACTGCTGCTGGTCGATGGCGAACAGGATGTCGCCGGCGTCGATGGCGTTGAGCACGTCGGTGCCCAGGTCGAACGTCGCCAGGGTGATGTCGCGGCCGACCTCCTGGATGGCGGGCAGCGCCGCGGTCGTGGCCATGTCGGGGTTGAGTGTCAGGACGGCGTCGATGTCGGGGTTCGCCTCCAGCGCCGACCGGATGGTCGACTGGCTGGCGACCGGGTCGTTGATGTCGATCTGGACCCGCTCGGTCGTTCCGGAGAACGTCTCCTCGGCTCCGTTGCAGCGCTCGTCGAGCGCGATGTTGCCGACCTCGTGGATGGCGCACAGCAGGGTCGTGACGCCCGCCTCGTTGAGCCGCTCGCCGGCGCCGTTGCCGGCGAGGACCTCGTCCTGGCCGACGTGGGTGATCGCGCCGACCGACTGAAAGTCGTTGAGCCCCGAGTTCAGCGTCACGACGGGGATGCCGGCGGCGGCCGCCTCCTCCAGCGGCCCGCGCATGGCGTCGGGGTTGGCCAGCGACACGGCGATCCCGTCGACGTTGTTGGCGATCGCGGAGTTCACCAGGTCGGCCTGCTGCGCCGGGTCGCCGTTGCCCTGCACGTCGACGGTCACCCCGAGGTCCTCGGCGGCGGCCTCGGCGCCGTTCTGCACGACGCCCCAGAAGGTGCCGGCGGGCTCGTCGTGGACGACGACGGCGAACGACAGGTCGCTGTCGGCGCCGGCGTCCCCGCCGGCGGCCTCGCTGCCGCCGACCGCGGCGCCGCCACCGTCGTCGCCCCCGCCGCACGCGGCCAGGGCCAGCGCCAGGACGACGAGCAGTGCCTGCCAGCGGAGCCGCCTCATGCGCTTCATGGGCCTCATCAGACCGTCCTTCGTGTCGTTGGGAAGCGAGCCCGCCGCGCGTCTCACGGCACGTCGGACAGACTCACCGGGCGGTGCTCGGTGTGTGACAGGTCGCAGGCGATCGCGACGCGCAGCGCCTCGTGCGCGTCGGCGGCGGTCGCGGCGACGTCGCGGTGACCGGTCCGGACGAGCTCGGTGAAGGCCTCGAGCTCCAGCCGGTAGGCGTCGGCGAATCGCTGCGCCCAGGTCCGGAAGGGGTCGGTGGGCCGGCCGCGCCGGCGGCCGGGGGCCGCGGTGTCGAGCTGGGGGTCGGCGTCGAGCCCCGGGTCGGCGTCGAGCCCGGAGTCGGCCGACGCGAGCGGTGTGCGCTCGTTCCAGCCAGTGGCGACGCTGTCGCCGGAGCCGAACGCCTCCAGCCGGACGTCGTAGCCCACGGGGTCGTCGCGCACGGCCGACAGCAGGGCGAGCGTCCCGCCGGCCAGCCGCAGCACCACCCCGGCGGTGTCGACGTCGCCGTGCTCGGCGAAGTAGCCGGCCACGCGGACCGTGCCGGTTGCGTAGACCTCCTCGACCTCCTGCCCGCTGACGAACCGCGCGACGTCGAAGTCGTGGATGAGGTTGTCGGCGAAGATGCCGCCCGAGGTCGCCACGTAGGCCGGCGGGGGCGGCTCGTGGTCGTGGCTGGTGTGGCGCAGGAGGTAGACGGCGCCGAGCTCGCCGCGGGCGACCCTGTCGCGCACCCGCCGGTACCCGGGATCGAAGCGGCGCTGGAAGCCCATCTGCACCGGGATGTCGGCGTCGGTGACGGTCTCGAGCACCGACCGGGAGGTCGACAGATCCAGGGCGATCGGCTTCTCGCAGAACGTCGGCACGCCGGCCTTCGCCGCCCGGGCGAGCAGCGGGGCGTGGGAGTCGCTGCTGCTGGCGATGACCACGCCGTCGACGGCGTCGAACACGGCGTCGGGGTCGTCGGCGGCGGTCGCGCCCACCGCGGCGGCCAGCTGTCGCGCCCGGCTGGGCTCCGCGTCGGCGACGAGCAGCTCGCCGACCTCAGGCAGCGCCGACAGCGTGCGTGCGTGGAGCCCGCCGATGCGGCCCGCGCCGACGAGGCCGATCCTCACGGCGCCTCCGCCCGTTCGCGGGGACGCCTGCCGGGCAGCGCGCCCATGGGGGCTCCTCGGTGCGCCGGAATCTGATGGAGCGTTCCAAGTGCCGCGGGAACGTACGTGGCCCCCGAAGCGCGTGTCAAGGGTCCGACACCCCCGCTACCGCCGGTCGGCGCGCGGCGACGGATCCGCGGCTCCGCGGGTACGGTGACGCGGCGACCGGCCTCGACGTGCCGGCGGCCGGTCGCCTGCCCCGGTGCAGCGGCCGCCGACGCGATGCGGCATACCCCGGCGACCGGCGGAGGGAGCCGCGTGATCAAGGTCGCCAACGCGCCCGTCAGCTACGGCGTCTTCGAGCTGACCATCGGCAGGCCGGGGCTGCCCGGCCCCGACGACCTCGTGGGAGCGGTCGCCGCCGCCGGCTACGACGGGATCGACCTCGGCCCGCTGGGGTTCCTGGGCGGAGGCGGCGAGCTGCGACGCAGGCTCGACGGCGCCGGTCTGGACCTGGCGGGAGGCTACGTGCAGCTGCGGTTCCCCGAGCCCGCCGGGCTACGCGACGACCTCGACGTGCTGGAGCAGACGCTGGACGTCTTCGACGCCGTCCGCGACCGGCAGCCCCACTGGTTGCCCAAGCCGACCCTGGCCGACGCCGGCGGTCCCGAGCGCGCCGCCAACCCGGGGCGTGGCCGCGACCGTGCCGACCTCCGCCTCGACGGGTCGGGGTGGAAGCGGCTGGCCGCCGGCGTCACCGAGGCGGTCGGAAGGTGCCGGGCGCGCGGGTACGAGCCGACGTTCCACCACCACGCCTGCACCTATGTCGAGGCCCCGCAGGAGATCGAGCGGCTCCTGGAGCTGACCGACGTCGGGCTGTGCCTGGACACCGGCCACCTGCTGCTGGGAGGCGGCGACCCCATCCGCGCGCTGTCGGACTGGGGACCGCGGGTCAACCATCTGCAGGTCAAGGACATCCACCTCGACGTGATCGAGCGGATCGTCGCCGAGCGCGCGCCCATGATGGCGGTGTGGGAGCGCGGCGCCTTCTGTGAGCTCGCCACGGGCGACCTCGACGTCGACGCGCTCCTCGCGGCGATCACCGGCCTCCGCTACGACGGCTGGGTGGTGGTGGAGCAGGACCGCCTGCTCGGCGCCGACAGCACCTTCGACGCCGCCGCCGCGGCGCAGGCGCGCAACCGCGCGCTGCTCCGCGAGCGCGGCTGGTAGAGCGTCGGGGGAGCGGCTCCATGCCGGAGCCGGCGTTCGCCGCGAGCTGCTGCGTCGTCGGCGGTGGACCCGCCGGCGTGATGCTGGGGCTGCTGCTGGCCCGGGCCGGCGTCGACGTGCCGCCAGGAGGCGGTCGAGCAGCGCTACGTCTCCAGCGGAGAGCAGTGCCCTATACCGATCGCGCCCTGGCCGCGCCGTAGCGCCGGCCCGTGCCCGGCGGCAGGGGTTCCCCTCCTGGCGACGAGGACACGGCGCGCACAGCGAGATCGACCGCCCCGTAGGCGTTCGTCGGCTCGGCGGGATCCTCTTTGACGGCGCCCATCGGGGTGGGGGCAATGCGGCTTTCCCCGTCGCGCGCGCAGCGGCGTCAAGGTCGTCGCTGCGTGGCCGAAGAGACGCACATGTCCGCAGCGACCCAGGTCGTCGGCAGCGGCGCCCTGGGCCCCGCTTTCGACAGCGTTCTCACCGCCGCACAGGCCGGCGCCCCGTGGGCGCTGCGCTTGCTGTACGAAGAGGTCTCACCGGCGGTGTGCGGCTACGCGCGCGGCCAAGGTGCCGACGACCCCGAGGGGCTGGTCAACGAAACGTTCATGCGTGCGTTCCGGCGCATCGGCGACTTCGCGGGCGGACCGGCACAGTTCCGCTCGTGGGTCTTCACCATCGCGCGGAACCTGCTCATCGACGAGCGGCGTCGGCACAGTCGGCGCGTCATCGAGACGTCGGTCGAACAGCATCTGGAAGACCGCGAGACCGTCGCCTCCGCAGAGGAGACCGCGATGGAGGCCGTGAGCGAGGCGGCCGTCATCGCCCTCCTGCACCGACTGCCCGCAGACCAGCGCGATGTGCTTCTCATGCGCCTGGTCGGCGACCTCACGGTCGCCCAGATCGCCGAGGCGCTGGGCCGGTCCGTGGGTGCGGTCAAGGCCCTGCAGCGACGCGGGCTACGGCGGCTGCAGGCTGCGGTGGCGAAAGGGGGCGCACCTCTATGAGCCCATTGGACGTTCTCCGGTTGGTGAAAGGTCGACTCGACGACCCAACCGCCGAGGCCCTCATCATGGGCCACGCCGTGGCGGACCAACAGCTCGCCGCGCTCCTGGCGCAGGTGCGCGCCCTGAAGCCGGCGGCGGCCGTCGTGCCTCGCGATGAGCTGTCGATGCTGCTCAGGGACGGCTTGGCGGCGCCGGCGCCGGCGCCGGCGCGCCCCGCTGCGACGAGGCACCACGCGGACGTCCGCTACCCGTGGGTCTCGCGGCTCGCGGTTGTCGCCGCCCCACACGCCAAGAAGCTGCTGCTGGCAGCGACCGCCCGCGCGGCCGCCCCGGCCCGCCGCCTGGGGGCGGCCGGCGCGGTCCGCTACCGGTGGGTCTCGCGGCTCGCGGTTGTCGCCGCCCCGCAGGCCATGAAGCTGCTGCTGGCAGCGACCGCCGTCGCGGCCGCGACGGCCGGCGGCCTGGCGGCTGCAGGCGCGCTGCCAGAATCCATCCAAGACTGGGCCACGCACGTCGTCGGACGCGTCATTGCACCGTTGTTCGACGCTGACGAGGAGCCCGCGCCGCTGACGATGCGGGCCATCGGTTCCCATGCGCTGGAGAAGGAGCCCGGCGGCGGGCGTGACGCCACCACGCCGTCTTCCGACTCCGACATCGACGAAGAACACCGCCCGCGCATCAAGGACCGATTCCAGCGGGAGCCCGACGACTCGGACGCCGATCGACAACACCGCCGGCGCGACGACGACGCCGACCGCGATCGCGATGACGACGACGCCCAGGGCGATCGGGATGACGACGACGCGGAGCGTGATCGGGATGACGACGACGCCGAGGGCGATCGGGATGACGACGACGCCGAGCGTGATCGGGACGACGACGCCGAGCGTGATCGGGACGACGACGAGGAGGAGCGCCATCGGGACGGCGACGACCGCGACGGAGGCGACGACGACAGCGACGACCGCGACGAATCAGACGACGACCGATCCTCCGATCGTGAGGAGCCGGAGCACGAGGAGCCCGAGGTCGAGGAGCCCGAGGTCGAAGAGCCCGATGTCGACGAGCCCGACGAACCTGATGTCGAGGGAGCGGACGAAAGCGACCACGACACGGACTGAGCGGGTTCCGAGGGGCCCAACGTTGGCCGCCGCGGCCGAAGCGGAGGATGGCGGCGGCCAACGCCGCTACGCCGGCGGCGCCGCGTTCTCCGGCAGATCCGGATCATCGCGGCAGCCCCCGATCGTCGCGTGCGCTCGCCCAGGTCGCGTCAGCAGCGCGACCCACAGGGCGGGTGCGGAAGAAAACACCGGAAGGCCGCACCCCTGAGCGACGAGCTGACGTTTCCAGGTATGTCGCGCTGAACGCGCGTTCCGACAAAGGCAAACCCATCGCGAGGTGGGTGCGCAAAGCCAGGGGCCTCACGCAGGCCGCCCAGTTACCGAAGGACACGACGATGAAGACTCGTTTCACACTCGCTCTGATGATGGCTGTCGCCATCGTCGCCATGGTCGCCGGCCCAGCGCTTGCGGCGACCGACTCCGACCGCGACGGGATGCCCAACCGGTGGGAGCGCAACCACGGCTTGAACCCGTTGCTCGCCAACGCTAAGGGCGACGCCGACCACGACGGGCTGGCCAACGTCGCGGAGTACCGCAACCAGGCTGACCCCAAGGACGAGGACACCGACAACGACGGCGCCGACGACCGCGACGAGGTACGCATCTTCGACACCGAGCCCGACGACCGCGACAGCGACGACGACAGCCGCATCGACGGCCACGAGGACGACGACCGCGACGGCACCAAGAACGAAGACGAGGACGACTTGGTCGAGGGTTGCCGCGGCGACGACGACGACCGGGACCACGACGGCATCGCCGACGAGGACGAGAACGAGCTGCGCCTCGGTGCAGGCGATGCCGACTCCGACAACGACGGTGTGATCGACGGCGACGAGGACCGCGACCGCGACGGCGTGTCCAACGAGGACGAGGACGACGACGACGAGGTCGGCGACAACTGCGCCGGCGACCGCGACGGTGACGGCGAGCGCGACGAGGACGATGACGACCGCCTTGGCACGATCCTTTCCTTCGACGCTGCAACCGGGCTCCTGGAAATCCAGAGCGTCAACGGCCCCATCGTGTCGGTCACCGTTGGTGCCGACACCGAGATCGAGTTCGACGACGACTCCGACGGGCCGGAACTCGAGAGTGACGAAGCCAGTCACGCCGACCTCGTCGCAGGCCGTGGCGTGGCCGAGGTCGAGTTCGACGAGGACACCGGCCTGGCGGAGGAGATCGAGCTGATCTTCGCCTAGCGCTCCAGAGTCACGCACGCACGGTGCCATCGCCTCTTGGCGATGGCACCGTCGCGTCTAGTCTCGGAGAGCACGCGCCTCCGCATGCGGCTCGACTGCCACGGTCTGCACTTCCCCGGAGGACGGGACACCGTGCTTGTGCGACCCTCCGACCTGAAGCGGTGCCTGGCGTGCACGCCCCGGCCCCCGCCGGCGACCGTGGTGTCAGCATGGGGAGCCGGAGGTGGCATGGTCGAAGTGGTGCTCAGCGACGTCTCCCGCGTCCACGCGGACGGCACCCGCGCGATCTCGCACCTGGACCTGGCTGTCGCCGACGGGGAGCTGCTGGTCCTCATGGGGCCGTCCGGCTCGGGGAAGACGACCACCCTGCGCGTCGTCGCCGGCCTGGAACCCGTCAGCGAGGGGGTCATCACGATCGACGGCCGCGTCGTCAACCAGCTCCGCCCCGGTGAGCGCGACGTCGCGATGATCACCCAGGAGCACGGGCTGTACCCGCACCTCGACGTGTTCGACAACCTCGGCTTCGCGCTGCGGATGCGCGGGCTGCCCGCCGCCGAGATCGAGCAGCGGGTGCGGGCCGAGGCGCGCGTGCTGGGGCTGTCCCGCCTGCTGCGCCGCCGTCCGCGGACCCTGTCGGCCGGCGCGCGGCAGAAGGTGGCGCTGGGACGGGCCACGACCCGGGTGCCACGGCTGTTCGAGATGGACGAGCCGCTCACCAACCTCGACGCCGCCCAGCGGCACCGCATGCGCGACGAGATCGCCCAGCTCCAACGGGGCCTGGGCGTGACGATGCTCTACGCCACCAACGACCAGGCCGAGGCGATGGTGCTGGGCGACCGCGTGGCGGTGCTGTGCGACGGCGCCCTGGAGCAGGTGGGGCCGCCCCAGCAGCTGTACGACCGGCCCGGCAACCTGCGCGTCGCCACGACGGTCGGGTCCCCACCGATGAACGTCCTCAGCGGCCGCCTCGACTACGGCCCGGCCGCCTCGTGGCTGTGGATGGGGCAGCTGCCGCTGGCCCTCGGTGGGCACCTGCCACCGCTGCTGCGTCGCTACGACGGCCGAGCGGTCGCCGTCGGAGTCCGGCCCGAGCACGTGCGGCAGGCCGCGCCGTCCGACGCCAACCCCGTCGGGGTCCGGGTGCGGCGCCTGGAGCGCCTGGGCTCCGCGACGCTGGCGTTCTGCGCCCTCGAGCCGTCCGACGAGCACCTCCCGCTCGTCGCCAGGTTGAGCCCCGCGGCCGACCTGCGCGTGGGCGAGCACATCCAGGTGGCCGTCGACCCGCGGCGCCTGCACTTCTTCGACGTCGACTCCCGGGACGCCGTCTGGCACGGCGACACCTGACGCGACGCATTCACCACCCCGACCCCTGTCGCGGGCCCGGCGGGTGAGACCCCGCGCTCAGCCCGAGACGGTGGGACCGGCGCGCTCGATCGGGATCCGTAGCAGCACGCGCTGCTCGCGCTCCATCGCCGCGCGGTACTCGTCCCAGTCCTCGTGCTCGCCGGCGGCGCGCCGGTAGTAGTCGACCAGGCCGTCCATGGCCTCGGGCAGCGAGACGATCTGCGCGGCCCCCTCGACGTAGCACCACTCGCCATAGAAGCGCTCGCTGAGCACGCACAGGGTCGCGCGGGGGTCTCGCCGCAGGTTCTTGGTCTTGATCGCGGTCTCACGGCTGCTCACGACGGCGTAGCCCTCGTCGTCGATGACAGCATCCACCGGAGACATCTGCACGCCGCCGTCGCTGCGGAACGTCGCCAGGACGGACCGGCTGTTGTGCCTGATGAATTCCCGGGCCTTGTCGGCGTCCATCGATGCAAACCCTTCGGCGGGTACGTGCCTGCGCCGCGACTGTAGGCGAGCCGGCGCCGGGAGCGGCGGCCGAGCTCGTCGCAGCTCAGCAGCAGCCGGGCAAGGGGTCGGCGTGCCTGCGAGCGCGCCGGCTTCCCGACGTCGCGGCCCGACGGCGTGGGGTGCCGACAGGATCCGCCTCACCCAGCGGTGAGGAAGCGTGCGCGGCCGCGCCTGCGGAGCCTGCAACGGCGCGCATCAGCCCGGCCGCAACGGTCACGGCGTCGCCTCGCGACGTGCGGCCTGCGGAACGCGGGCCGCGGGGCAGGCAACGCGGCTCCTGCGGGACCGACGACCAGTCACGCCCGTCCCGGCTGTCCGTGCCGTACCGATAGGCGGCCGCGAGCACCACCACGACGATGAGCGGGACGATCCACATCATGGCCGATCACCTCCCGGTCGGGCCTGGCGCCGGCGCCGGACGACACCGGTCGGGCAAGCCCGCCACCACGACGGTGAGCCCCACAACGCTAAAGCACAAGCGAATGTTCCTTCACTTCCTGTAAGCAGCGCTGTAGGATCATCGGCATGCTCGACCTCCGACGCCTGCAGGTTCTCAGCGCCGTCGTCGACGGCGGCTCGATCACCGCCGCCGCCGCCGCTCTGGGCTACACCGCGTCGGCGGTCAGCCAGAGCATGGCGGCGTTGGAGCGGGAGACGGGCACCGTCCTGCTCGAGAAGGTCGGTCGCGGCGTCCGGCCGACGCCGGCCGGTCTGTTGCTCGCCGAGCACGCCGAGGCCGTCATGGCGCGGCTGCGCGAGGCCGAGGCGGCGCTGGGTGCGCTGCGCGCCGGCCAGGCCGGGCGGCTGCGCCTGGCCGCGTTCGCCACCGCCGGGGCCACGCTCGTACCGCAGGCCCTGGCCTGGTTCCGGGCCGGGCATCGCGCCGTCGAGATCGACCTCGACGTGGCCGAGACCGACGAGGCGCTGGCGCGGCTACGGGCGGGACGGATCGACCTCGCGGTGATCGCCGTGGACACCCCCCCGCCGACCGAAGCCGACCCGGCGCTGGTGCGCACCCACCTGTTGGACGACCCCTACCGGGTGATCCTGCCCCGGACGCACCGGCTCGCCGGTCGCCGCGCGATCGCGCTCGCCGACCTGGCCGACGACCCGTGGATCGCGACGGCGTCCGCCCGCTGCAACTCCCGCGCCATCGTGACGGGCGTATGCGGCCGCGCCGGCTTCAACCCGCGCTTCGCCATCGAGGCGGACGAGTTCGCGACCGCGCTCGGCTTCGTCAGCGCCGGTCTCGGCGTCGCGCTCCTCCCGCTCCTCGCGGTCGGCTCGATCCCCGACAACGTGCGCGTGCGCCGCCTGCGCGAGGACGAACCGGTGCGCCACGTGTACGCGGTCACACGCCGCTCGATCTCCGGCGAGCCGGCCGTGCGGGGAATGTCGCAGGCGCTCCAGGAGTGCGCCGGCTCCTACCTGGTGGCCGCTGCCTGACGGCAGCACGGCACTTGAAGTGCCTTTTCGGCGCGGCTCCTTGCGGGAATAAGGGACACGCCGGCGTGCGCCGGACTGGGAGGCTGACATGAGCAGTGACCAAGGCGCCCGCCGTCTCGACGCCGACGCTCGGCGCGACGAGGGCCGCACCGTCGTGCCCGACAGGGCCCGCGGCGGCATCTCGCTGTGGTCGATCCTCAGCGGGGTGCTGGTCGCCTTCGGGGCCTTCGTCGTCCTGTCGGCCATCATCGGCGCGATCCTGGCCGCCACAGGAGTGGCCCGCGGTGGCATCCGTCCGGAGGAAGCGACCGCTGCCGGGATCGGCGCCGGAGTGGGGCTGGTGGTGGCACAGCTGCTGGCGTACCTGTGGGGCGGCTACACCGCCGGGCGCATGGCGCGCGGGTCCGGCATCCTGAACGGGCTCCTGGTTCCCGTGGTCGCGCTGGTCTTCGTTGGGATCCTCGGCGCCATCCTGGCTGCGGTGACCGGCACGACGACCGGTTCCGCCGCAGCCCAGGCGCAGCAGCCCGTTGCCGCTCAGCAGCGCGGCCGACATCGGGACCGCCGTCGGCATCGGCCTGCTCGTCGCGATGCTGCTCGGCGGTGCGCTCGGCGGAATGCTCGGCGCCCGCTGGCACACCAAGCTCGAAGACCGCGACCAAGCGCACGGCCGGCGCTAGCACGCACCTCAAACGCCGGGCGGCTCCCGTGCAACGGCTCCCTGCGGGAGACAGGCCCTGGCGCCGGCCGCCTCGCCGCTGGATCGGCGGACGCGCAGGACGGGTGGGAACCTGGTCCGCGGGTGGCGGAGGCGGTGGGATTCGAACCCACGGGACGGCGTAACCGCCCACGAGTTTTCAAGACTCGCGCCTTCGGCCGCTCGGCCACACCTCCGTGCCGGCGAGTGTAGGAGCGTCGCGTCCTGGCCGTCACCTTGCCGGCGTGGCAACGGCCGCGGCGTCGCAACGCCGGCCGGGGCGTCGGTACACTTCCGCCGCCGTCGGGCTCATCGCGGCACCGGGAGGCTTCGCCTAGTCAGGTCTATGGCGCGGGATTGCTAATCCCGTTGAGGGTTCGTCCTCTCGCGAGTTCGAATCTCGCAGCCTCCGCTCGCACAAGCGCTATCAGGTCCTCCCCCAGTTCCCCGCCGTGGTCCACCCGGTGCCGGTGGCTCGCCCATGGTGCGGTCCGACACGACGGGTTCGCGGCGGCATGCTGCCGCCCGCGGTCAACTCATCTACGTGGTCGCCGTGGTGCCCCCCTCAACCCCCCATGGGGGGGTCCCACCACCGGCGGATCGGCTTCCCGCCGGGCTCCCCCCGCCTGTGGCGCCCTGACCGACCTGGATCCATTGAACTCCCCCGGTCGGCGCCGGGCTATGACCTGTTCGGACGGTTCTGGCATGGCCTGTTCGGACTAGTCCCCCGGCGGCCCTACAGCCCCTGCCCACCCCGCGGGAGGTCGCGCACGGCAAAGCGGCACACATCTGAGCCGCCGGTATGCGCCGTGCGCACCCTTCGGCGCTACCTTCTGTGCCACGCCGCCATCGGCGTCGGTGGGGAGCGGCGGAGGCTGCACGTGCAAGAGGGCCACAAGACCCATGGGGGCGTCAGCGCTGAGAATGCGGCCCTCGGCGCCATGCTGGAAGCGGCGCACGTCGTCGCGCCCGACCAGCTCGGCTGGCTGGTTTCCGCGCAGGCTCGCCGGCTGGGGGTCGACGACTGCGCGCTGTTCCTCGTCGACTACGAGCAGCGGCGTCTCGTGCCCCTGGCGACCGGGGGGCTGGCCGTGCGCGAGCCGCTCGACGTGGACACCACCATGGCGGGCAGGGCGTTCCAGCACGTCGAGATCCTCGAGTCGATGGCCGACCCGCGGCCGCGCCTGTGGATCCCCCTGCTCGACGGCACCGAGCGCCTGGGCGTCATCGAGTTCACCTTCGCCTCGCCCGACGATCTCGACGACGCCGTCCGCGACAGCTGCCGGCACCTGGCGGCGCTCACCGCCGAGCTCGTGGTGTCCAAGAGCCTGTTCTCCGACGTGTTCACCCAGACACGTCGCCTCAGGCCGATGTCGCTGCCGGCGGAGATCCAGCGCAACCTGCTGCCGCCCCTGACGCTCGTGACGCCCCAGGTCACGATCAGCGCGGCGCTCGAGCCGGCCTACGACGTCGCCGGCGACGCCTTCGACTACGCCGTCAACGGCCCGGTCGCGCACGTCGCCGTGTTCGACGCGATGGGTCACGGGCTGGAGGCGTCGCTGCTGGCGTCGCTGGCGGTCGGGGCGTATCGCCACAGCCGCCGCCAGGGGCTGGGGCTGGAGCCGACGCTGGCGAGCATGGACGCCGCGATCTCGGCGCAGTTCGGCCAGGAGCGCTTCGTCACCGCGCTGCTGGGCGAGCTGCGCCTGGACACCGGTCGCCTGCGGTGGCTGATCGCCGGGCATCCGCCGCCGCTGCTCGTGCGCGGCGGCCGCGTGGTGGCGGGGCCTGAGTGCGAACCGACGTTGCCGGTCGGCCTCGGGGGGGAGGTCGTGGAGGTGGCCGAGCTGCAGCTGGAGCCCGGCGACCGGCTGCTCGCGTTCACCGACGGGGTGATCGAGGCCCGGGCGCCCGACGGTGGCCTGTTCGGCACCGACCGCCTCGTCGACCTGTTGCAGCGCAGTAGCGCCTCAGGGCTTCCCGCCCCCGAGACGATGCGCCGGCTGACGCACGCCGTGCTGGAGTGGCAGAGCGAGGGGCTGCGCGACGACGCCACCCTGCTGTTCGTGGAGTGGATGGGCCGCGGCGAGGAGCTCGAGTCCCGCGCGCGGTCCGCGCCCGAGCTCTGGTAGCCCCTCCGCGTTTGCCCGCGCCATGGCGGGGGGATTCCGGGTCCAGCGTTCTCCCGGACCCCGTGCGCACACGCACCGCATGCCGCGCAGGCACGACGCGCGCCAGCCGGCTCCCCACGATTCTTCGCCTGGAGGCGCGACTCATGTTCCTGTTCTTCTCCAACCGCCTCGGATGCTTGGGGTCCCTGCTGGTGTCGATCGTGATCACCGTGATCCTGTTGGCGGTGTGCTCGCGATGACATCCGTGCCTCCGGCCGACCTGCCCTCCGCCGTGGACGCACTCGTCGTCGGTGCAGGCCCTGCGGGGCTGGCGGCAGCCACCTGGCTGGCGCGGTACCGGCGCAGCGTCGCGGTGCTCGACAGCGGCGAGCAGCGCAACCGCTGGGCCGAGGTCAGCCACGGCTACCTGGGCGCCGACCCGACCTCGCCGTCGCAGCTGCTCGACAACGCTCGGCGGGACCTGTCGGCGTATGACGACGTGGCGGTGGTGTCCGGGCGCGCCGAGCGAGTGCGCCGGGACGGAGGGGCCTTCGTCGCATCCCTCGCCGACGGGCGCGACGTGCGCGCCCGGCGGGTGATCCTCGCGACCGGGGTGACTGACGAGTTCCCCGACGTGCCGGGCTTCTTCGAGCACTACGGGCGGCGGATCTTCCACTGCCCGAGCTGCGACGGCTACGAGACCCGCGACCGACCGGTCGTGGTGTTCGGGTGGAGCCGCGACGTCGCGGGGTTCGCGGCCGGGATCCTGGAGTGGGGCTCGACGGTCACGGTCGTCACCGACGGCCGCCAGTTCGAGGGTGAGCAGGCTGTGCGCGACCATCTGGCGTCGGTGGGCGTGACCGTCGTGGAGGACGAGATCGTCGAGCTGTGCACCGACGCCGGCGAACTCACCGGCGTGCGGCTTCGTCGCGGCGGTGTCGTGGACTGCGACTACGCGTTCTTCTCCATCGCGCACCGACCCCGCAACGCGCTCGCCGAGCAGCTCGGCTGCGAGCTGACCGCCCAGGGATGCGTCAGCGTCGACGACGAGGGACGCACCAGTGAGCCGGGCGTCTACGCCGCCGGTGACGTGACACCGGGGATGCAGTACGTCCAGCGGGCGGCCTCCGGCGGGGCCCTGGCCGGGACCGCCTGCGCGCTGTCGCTGCGCGACGAGATCCTCGGCGGCAACACCGGTGAGCACGACCGGCCCGAGTGCGCCTGAGCAGCGTCGCGCTCCCCGCCAGCCAGAGCGCCACCTCCAGGCGCGCCGGCGCCGGGTGGCGTGGCCCAGGGCCCGCCGCTAGCATCGCGGCAGCGGCGGGTGCCGCGCCCCGTGTTGCCGCACCCGCTCCTGGCGCCGGTAGCTCAGTGGATTAGAGCATCTGACTACGGATCAGAAGGTCGGGGGTTCGAATCCCTCCCGGCGCGCTAGATACGTGCGGGTCACAGGCCCAACGACCCGCTTACGTCCCGTCGAGGTGGCTGGACTTCCACCGGATCTTCTCCGGATGAGCCGACATGAGCGGGGAGAAGACGGCTGCGGCTTGGGTTTTGCATGCCGTGAAGCACCCAGCCGTAGACGTCGCGCGTGAAGCTACGTGCGCCTGACATCGCTCCGCGACAGCAAGCGTTCGGCCGGAGCGTGACCTCGACCCGGTCACAGGGGGCGCGGGGAAGTTGAAGCTCGTCGCCCGACGCGGCGCGCTCCACCGCGGCAGGGGGGAACCGGCATTGTCATCGCCCAGTTCAAGAGAGGCGCTTCAGGCGTACCGGGCGTCCGGGCGTGCTGGACCTTGGTTGAGACGTCAGGCGTTCCCGTCCCACCACTCGAGCACCCGGAGCGCGCGGAGGGTGTTCCAGCGGCTCGGCGTCCCCACGCCGCCCTCGAGGTCGAAGTGGACGCGACCCGGATGGATGCGGTCGAGCAGCCACCGGCCGTCGGGCTGCCGCTTGACCGCACGACCTCGACGGCCTCCGCCATCCGGGGATCCGGGTCCACGCCCGACCGTCGGAAGTAGTCGAGCGCGCGCAGCGCGTCGTAGCGCCAGTAGTACGGGAACGCGAACTCGAGATAGGCCGGGTCGACGACCTCGCCGGTGCTCTTGCGGCGGAACAGGCCGCGCTCGAGCAGGTACTCCTCACCGCCGCGCCGGGCCTCGCGCACCGCGGCGGACCCGCCGGTCGCGCGCTCGCACTCGAGCAGGCCGTCGAGCACGTTGATCGTCGTGTCGAACGAGGACCGCACCGATCCGTTCTCGACCTCGCAGTTCCAGCCGCCGTCGGTGAGCCGCTCGTCGAGGATCCGCTCGACGATCGCCGCAACGTCCACCCCGAAGTACCCCCGGTCTCGATCGTCCTGCCGTTGATGCACGGCTCGACCTCGCCGTCGAAGTACCGCTGCCCGGCGTGCTCCCAGCGCCCGTTCTCCGCGACGAGCGCGATCGCCCGGCGGGCGGACTCCGACGCCGGGTCGAGCCCGAGGAGTTGCAGCGTCTGCAGCGTGTGCATCGTGGCCGTCCAGGGCTGCCCCGGTTCACCGCCGGTGTAGGACGCCGGGAAGCAGGCGCCGCCCGCCCAGAGCCCGTCGGGACCCTCGAGCGCCAGGAGGCGCGCACCCCAGCCGTCGTGCTCCACCCGGGCTCGCTCGGCCGCGACGTCGTCGGGCGACGCATCCGTGAGATCGCGCAGCACCTGCCAGCGGATGGCGGGGTCGCCGTCGAGCAGCCAGTCGATCACGCTCATCGCCGCAGGCTACCGCCGGCCGCCGACGGCCCATTCGATCGGCGGACGCGATGCGCGAACCGGATGGCGGCTCGTGACCCGGGCGCGGCCCGTGGATGATCGACCGTGCGGTCGTCGCCGAAGCGGCTGCGCGAGCGAGCCGGGATCTTCGCGGGACGTGCTGGTCACGCAGGGGGCGGAGCACCTCGCCCGGGTCTCCTCTACCTGGCGGGGAGAGGCTCTACCGCAGCGATGAACCCCTGTCGCCGCCGGCTCGACCGGACGCGCCGCGGGCCGCTACCACCCGCCGGTCAACGTCCGCTCGAGGGCGTCGACGAGGAAGTCGATGTCGTCGGTGGTGATGCACAGCGGCGGCTTCACCTTGAGGACGTTCGAGAAGTCGCCGGTCGGCTGCACGATGACCCCGAGCCCGCGCATGCGCTCGCAGATGGCCGCTGCTTCCTCGCTCGCCGGACGGTCGGGATCGCCGTCGCGGACCAGTTCGATGCCGCGGTACAGCCCGATGCCGTGGCTCGCACCGGCGAGCGGGTGCTCCGCAACGATCGGTTCGAGCCGTGATTGCAGGTGGTCGCCGACCACCATCGCGTTGTGCTGGAGACCCTCGTCATCCATGACGTCGAGAACGGCCAAGCCGACTTCACAGGCGACCGGGGTCCCTGCGACGGACGCGAAGAACGAGCGCTCGGGCTGCCGGAACTGATCGGCGATCGCCCGTGTCGTGATGACGGCGGCGACCGGGTAGCCGTTCCCCACCGACTTCGCGATCGTCAGGATGTCGGGGACGACGCCCTGCTGCTCGAAGGCCCAGAAGTGGCGGCCCAGACGCCCGTAGCCGACCTGGACCTCGTCGGCGATGCAGACGCCACCGGCCTTGCGTACCGCCGCGTAGACGCGTTCGAGGTACCGGTCGGGAAGCGTCACCCCGCCCGAGTTGCCCAGGAGCGGTTCGCACAGGAATGCTCCCGGCGGGCGGCCCTGGGCCACCATCCGCTCGATCTCGGCGCACGCCTCGTCCGCGTAGCGGTCGACGGTGGCAGGGTCGCCGCGCCGGTAGGGGCCGTTGTAGCTGTTCGGCTTCACCAACTGGTGGGCCGGATGCACCGCGCCCGTCCTGTCCGCGCCCGTCATCAACACGTTCGTCGCGGCCGTCCACCCGTGGTAGGCACCTTGGAAGCAGACGACGTCTCGCTGTCCGGTCGCGCGCCGTGCCAGCTGCAGGGCGAGGTCGTTGGCCTCCGAGCCGGAGTTGACGAGGAAGACCGTGTCCAGCGGGGCGGGCACCAGTGCGACGAGGCGCTCGGTGAAGCGGCCGATGGCCTCGTACAGAAAGCGCGAGTTCACATTGACCAGGCGTAGCTGCCGGGCCGCGGCGGCCTCGATGCGCGGATGGCTGTGGCCCACGACCGCGATGTTGTTGATGACGTCGAGGTAGGGACGTCCGTCGGCGTCGTACAGCCACTGCCGCCAGCCGCGCTCGATCCGGGGCGGGTCTGGCTCGTAGTACAGCGCGTACGGGCTGGCGAGGAACCGCAGGCGTCGGGCCAGCACCGCCTCCGGCTGCGGCCGGCCGGTTCCGGCGGGCGCCAGCCCCAGGAGCGGCGCGGGGTCCGGGCACAGCTGCAACCACGCCGACGCGAGGGACGCCGGCGCGTCGTCGGGCAGCTCTTCGAGATGCTGCCGCGCCAGTTGCACGTGAACGTGGGCAGGCAGCGACGCGCCGGGCCGGCGGGCGGCCACAGTCCCCACGACGGCCCCCGGCTCGAGCCAGTGGGCGGTGCCGACCGCCGGCGTGATGCCGCCGAGGCGCAGGACGAGATCGCCGCCGGTCGCGACGACGACCTCGCGCGTGCCGACGCGCAGCACCCGCCCGGGCACCGGCGCCAGCACCGGCGTGCCCGCGGCGACGAAGAGGTCGGTGCCGAGGTGCACGGTGCTCGGCTCGTCGACGGTGGGGTCACCGCCCGCGGTGATGCGGCGTTCCCCGTGCAAGGCCACGGGAATGGCCGCCGGCGACTGCTGGCGGGCGGCGATCGCGGCCGCCACGGCGTCCGGATCACGCCAGGCTCCGAAGTCGAGCATCTCGGTCGCGACGGACAGGTCCAGGACCGACGTGGCCCGGTCGTCCCATCCGCTCAGCAGCGGGGCCGCCGGTCGGGGGAGCGGGGCCGCGGGCAGCGCGAAGCCGCAGGCGGAGGCGAAGGCGGCATGCGCCAGGGGGAACGGGATGGCGGCGACCGCCGCCAGACGCGACCACGCGCCGTCGACCGACTCGAGGGCATAGGGGTTGTCGGGCTCGACCACCGCCTGCTGCTCGCAGCCGAGCGCGCTGAGGATGGCGCGCGCCGCGATGAGCGCCGGCAGAGCGGCCACCTCGACGTCGAGCAGCGGCATCTCCGAGTGAAAGCCGCGGACCACCTCGACAGCGCCCTGCAGGGCGCTCCCCGGCTGGTGCTCCACGGCTGCGACCGCCGGCACCGCGCACTCGGCGGCCAGCCAGGAGCGGGTCACGTCACCGAAGTCGAGCAGCCCGCACAGGCGTGGTCGCCCCGAGGTGTCGGTGGCAGCGAGCAGGTTCCAGTCGCTGACGTCACCGTGGATGACCTGGCGACGCAGGTCGATTGCGAGGTCGCTCAGCCGGCGCGACGCGGCCGCCTCGTACGTGCGCTCGATCAGCGCCCCGGTGCTCGGGGTGGCGGATGTACGGAGCGAATGCGTCCACCACGTCGGTGAGTCGCTGCACGTCCCACGCCAGCACCCGGTCCGCCGCCGGATGGGTGAACGTGCCGAGCGCGGCGGCCACCTGCCCGGCGACCCGACCGGCATCGCGCAGGACCGACGGGGCGAGATAGCCGAACGCGCGTAGGGGCACGCCGGACAGGTAGGTCAGCAGCCGTGCGTGGTACTCGCGACCGTCATGGTCGAACGTGCTGATCTCCTGCCCGTCACGGTCCGGCAGCGGAACCTGGACCATCCCACATAGACGAGCCGCGGCGTGGTGCATCGCCTGGTTCTGCAGGTCCAGCTCCTCGCAGCCGAAGGCGGGGTTGGCGATCTTGAGCACGTACGTGCCGGCCGGGCCGCTGATGCGGAAGTTCTGGTCTTGGTGGCTTCCGACGTCCTCGGCGTCGCCTGAGACGTCGAACGCCTCGCGGGCGATGCGCGCCGCGTCCCGCGCCCGGAGCCGTGGCGCGCGCCACTCGCGGCGGAGGAAGGGGTTCGCCGGCATGGGGAGTCCCTACCCGCTGTACGGGCTGACGCTCAGGTGGACCACTGCGCAACGTCGTCCCGTCGCCGTTGCGCTGGCCGCCAGGAGGGAGGCCATGTGCCGGAAAGGCGGTTATGGTGCGCCGGCCCGGCTGACGCAGGAACGCCGCGCCGGGTCAGGAGCTGCGGGAGGGCACCGCGCGATGGACCTCACCCCGACCGAGCAGCAACGGCTGCTGGTCTTCGCCACCGCCGAGCTCGCGCGGCGAACACGCGACCGCGGTCTGCGGCTGAACGCTCCCGAGGCGACCGCGCTGATGGTCGATGCCCTGCACTGGGCGGCACGGGAAGGCTGCCCCTACTCCGAGATCGTCGAGTCGGGACTGGCGGCCGTGACGCCCGACGACGTGCTCGACGGCGTGGCGGACATCGTCACCGAGGTGCGCGCCGAGGTGCTGCTCGACGAGGGCACGCGGTTGGTCGTGCTGCGCGATCCGATCAACGGGGGGTCGACGCGATGAAGATCGGCGGCATCCGCTGCCAAAGCGGTGACATCGAGCTCTACGCGAACCGCCGGACCGTGACCGTCACCGTGACGAACACCTCGGCGCGCGTCGTGCGGGTGTCGTCCCACTTTCCGTTCGACCAGGTGAACCCGCGCCTGTCGTTCGACCGCGGCGTGGCGCGCGGATACCACCTGCACGTGCCGGCGGGCGAGCTCGTGCGCTGGGGCCCGGGCGAGACGCTCGACGTCGCGCTCGTCGCCGGCAGGGAGGATGCGGGTGGCCCGTCTCAGTCGTGATGAGTACGCCCGCCGGTACGGCCCCACCACCGGCGACCGGGTCCGGCTGGGTGACACGAGCCTGGTGGTGCGCGTCGAGGCGGACGACGTCGGTTACGGCGACGAGCCACTGTTCGGCTTCGGCAGGAACCTGCGGTCGCGGATGCTCCAGTCCGACCGGCCGGCACCGGGCAGCGAGCTGGAATTTGTGTTCCTCGGGGTGCTGCTGATCGACCCGCTCCTGGGCGTGCGCAAGACCAACATCGGCGTCAAGGACGGCCGCGTCGTCGGGATCGGGCGCGTGGGCCCGGGTGCGGACCTGGAGGTCGGTCCGTCGACCTACCCGTTTCCGGCCTACGGGAGGATCGCCACGGCGGGTGGCGTGGACAGCCACGTGCACCTGCCGACGCCCCGCCTGCTGCCCGCGGCGCTCTCGGCCGGGGTCACCACACTGATCACCGCCGGCTTCGAGGAGCCGCCGTTCGGCATGCTGCGCATGCTCGCGGCGATGGAGACCGCGCCGGTCAACATCGGCCTGCAGGCGTGCGCGCGAACCGCCGACCCGGCGACGTCGGAGCCCGTGCTCGCCACCGGGGCCGTGGGACTGAAGGTGCACGAGGACTACGGCGCCTACCCCGACGTGCTCGACGCGGCGTTGCGGTCGGCGGACGCCCACGACGTCGCCGTCTGCCTGCACACCGACGGGCTCAACGAGTCGTGCGAGGTCGACGACACCGTCGCCGCCATCGCCGGGCGCACCGTGCACGCCTACCACGTCGAAGGCTCCGCCGGAGGCCACCCGCCGGACAACCTGCTGCTCACGACGGAGCGGAGTGTGATCTGCTCGTCGACCACCCCGACGCTGCCGTTCGCCCGCGCGACCGCGGCCGAGCACCGCGACATGATCCTCGCCGTCCACGGTGGTGACCCCGGGTTGCCGCAGGACGTGTCAGCAGTCGACGAGCGTGTGCACGCCGCGACGATGGCGGCGGAAGGCCCGCTGCACGAACTCGGCGCCATCGCGATCACCAACAGCGACTCGCAAGGCGTCGGCCGCATGGGCGAGACGATCAGGCGCACCTGGCAGCTGTGCGACGTGATGAAGCGCTGGCGCGCGAGCGCCGCCGGGGAAGGCTGGGAGCACGCTGCGACGCTCAGGAGGATGACGCCGCCTCCGTCCGCGCCTGACGACCCGCTCGGCCCGGACGACAACGAGCGGGTGCTGCGCTATCTCGCCAAGTACACCCTCGAGCCGGCGATCGTCCACGGCATCAGCGAGGAGGTGGGCAGCCTGGCCCCCGGCCGGCTGGCCGACATCGTGGTGTGGCGTCCCAGCCACTTCGGCGTCAAGCCCGACCTGGTCTTCAAGTGCGGCTTCGAGACCTGGGGAGCGCTGGGCGAGGGCAACGCCGCGGTCGAGGGCAGCCAGCCCACGACCTACGGCGCCCACTGGGGGGCCACGGGCAACGCGGGAGCGTTGCTGGGGACGACGTTCGTGTCCCAGCTCTCCCTCGACGAAGGCATCGCGGCACGCCTCGGGACCCGCCGCCGCCTGGTCGCCGTGCGAGGCACGCGTGGGTTGCAGCGCAGCGACCTCTACGCCCACCACAGCGTCGCGCCGATCGAGATCGACCCCGCCGACGGCACGGTCCGCCTCCAGGGCCGGGTCCTCGCCGTCGACCCTGTCGACGAGGTGCCGCTCAACCGCCGCTACCTTCTCGCCTGACGAGAGAAACGGTGAGCCCGACGAGCTGGCGGGCATCCCCGTGGCGCCAGCCGGCAAAGCCACCGGGCCCCTCCGCGCGCATCAACGCCCGCACCAACTCCAAGCCGGCCGCCACGCCTTGGCGGCCCAGCTCGGTGTCGACCCGCCGGTAGCCGTTGCTCGACACCGGCCGGCCGATCGCGCAGGTCTCCCGGTTGGACATGTACGAGTCGTCGCTGGACCGTTGGGTCACTCAGACGGGGGCCGCGCCGGGCCTCCCCCGATCGGGCTGCCGGTGGCAGGCGAGGTCGTCGAGGCGGCGCAGCCCGGCTTTGCGGCGGCCGCGAGGCGGGTCCAAGGGCACCGGCCGAGGGCGGTGCGTCATCGGTGATGCCGGCGGCACGCCGGTGCACCCCGAGAATCGCGGCGCGACCTTCCAGGTGGCACGCGCTGGTCGATTGGCTCGGGCGACGATAGCCAACCTGCTATTCACGGTTCGGCAGCGTGGACTCGTCACAAGGGTCGAAACGAGATCGAGGGAAAGCGCCGGAAGTCACGGTCGGCGGACAGGATGGTCGTAACGCCGTGCTCGCGACACAACGCCACGATGCCGGCGTCGAGCACGAGGTCACCGCGTGCATGACCCTCCTCGATGGTGGCGCGCAGCAAGGGCCAGAACCGCTCGCCAGGGTGCAGCACCCGCAACGTCGGGTTCTCGAACAGCCCTTCCAGCGCGGCTACGGCCTGTGGCGCTGGGGTCGGCGTCCGGAACACACGCGGATGCGTCACCACGCGGAGGAACTCGCTGACCACGAAGACGGGGACGGCCCAGGGCTCCTCCCCTTCTGCCAGCGCTGCAAGTGCCCGCCGCCCGGCATGGTGTTGCTCCATCTCCTCACGGTGGGCATAGATGAGGACGTTGGTGTCGACCGCGATCACGCCAGGGGCTCCCGAACCCCCATCACGTCGTAGAGGGCGGCCCGGTCGGCCGGGTCCACAACCGGCGGAGTCTCACCGCGAAAGGTCGGGAAGTTGAGCACGGCGGGCTGGGCGCGGGGCGGATCGGCAAGCGCCGCCCGCAACCCCGCTTCAACCAGCGCAGTCAGCGTGGTTCCCCGCGCGGCCGCGCGCTGCTTCGCCCGCCGCAGCAGCTCATCATCGAGGTTCAACGTGGTCTTCATATGGCTGTACAGTAGCACGCAGCCATACATATGGCGAGTGAGCGGGCAAGGTTCGAGCAAAGCCCCTGTCCTGTCTGACCCGACAGTATTGAAGCGTCCTGCAAATGGAATCCCGCACGGCGACCCACTGCTATATGTAGCAGCGGCCGATGCGCTGGGCCGCTTGGATGGCGTGACGCCGACGATTCCTAACCCGACCTGTTCGTCGCGATGTACGTCCGGCGCGAGGCTGTCTTGTCATCGCAGATCGAGGGGACCAGTCGACCCTCGACGACGTCCTCGCGCTCGAGCTCGACCCTGGGAAGCCTGGTCTGCCCGGAGACGTCGAAGAGGTTGTCAACTACGTCAGAGCCATGAACCACGGTCCGACCGCATGGCTGAGCTTCCGCTCTCCCTGCGTCGCTTGAGGGAGATCCACGCCGAACTGCTCCTCACGGGACGCGGCCGGGAGAAGGACCCCCGTGAGTTCCGGCGTAGCAAGAACTGGATAGAGCCCGGGCGTGCCGGGCTCGATAGCGCGGCGACTGGGAGAGCTGGCTGCGCTTCCTTTTTCGAGGGGTCCGGTGGACGGCGTCGGAGGCGGTGGAAACGGCCCGGGCAATTCTGTTTCTTCGGGGCGACCATCAACAGCGCTGCAGATCGTCGCGCTCATACATGTCGAGAGCTGCGTACTGCGCGACCTCGACCACGCTTGAGTGCTTCGCCGTTGACTTCATACAGCGGCATGGACAGGACCTCCCCTCGGCTACCTCATCGACGGTATCCGTTGGCGCGGTGCTCGGCGGGACCAGTCTGTGTCGCTGTCGTAGCCCTTGGCTGGCGCGGCGGGCGAACGGCCCTGCGGCGGCGAGACGTTGGGCCGTCATGGCTGGCGGTACTGCTGCGCGGCGGCGAGTGCTTGGAGTTCGGGGGCGTCGCCGTCGAGGTCGACGAGGGCGACGTCGGTGTGTGTGGCGCAGCGCTGGGCGGCGAGTCCGACGGGCGTGCCGCAGACACAGCGGGTCGCGTTGAACGGGCTGGGGCCGTGCTCGCGTTCGCTGTGCAGGGCGGCCAGGTGCGTACCGGGGTCGCAGTACACGCACGCGCAGGAGGCCGGCCCGTCGAGCAGGGACAGCCTGGCGTTGCGGCAGCCGGCCGCCTGGCGGCGGTTCCGGTCGGTCTGCCGCCGCTCGTTGAACGCGAGGTTGGCTGCGCGCAGCGACCGCAGTGCCCGTTCGTGGTCGGGGTCGAGGTAGCCGGCCAGCCGGTGCGGCTCGGTGACGGTGCCCGGGCCGCTGTTGGCGGCGGCGAAGCGGACCGGCTGACCGGCGATGAGCTCGCCGCGACGGCTGGGGCCTGCGCTGGCGGTCACCGCGACGACCCCGGCCGTGCGGGCGGCGGTGTCGGCGAGCCGCTCGGCGACCTTGCGGGCGCGCCGTTGGGCGGTGCCGGCCCGGGTGCCGCCGGCCACGGTGTACGTGACCGCCACGGTGAACTCGTCGGCGTTGCGGAACGCGTCGGACTCATGGGGCTCAGACATCGCGGCCCAGCCCCCGCGACGAGACGTGGCCGTCCACGCCGCCGCCGAGCCGCTCAAGGCTGTCGAGGTCGCGAAGGTTCTGGCGCAACTGCAGCAGCGACCCCAGGATCCCGGCGGCGAGCTGACCGGCGTCGTCCGCCGACCGGCCGGTCGCGGTCGCCTGGTAGATCGTCGCGGCCCGCCAGCCGATCGCCGCAGTGAGGTCCTGCGCCCGCCCCAGGGGGCTGGAGTCCTCAACATCTCGCCAGGGGACGCCGGACTGCTCGGGGGTGCGGACCTCGGCGTGGCGGTCCAGCGCCTCAGCGACGGCGAGGTAGGCGAAGTACTGGCCGACGTCGACGCCGAGCTCGGCGGCGACCCGCCGGTCGACCTCGTCCAGGGTCGTGCCGGGCGTCGCTGCGGCCCGCTGCAGGCAGGTCAGGGTGTGGTCACGGTCGGCAGTCACGGTCGGGCCTCCTGCGGCTCGGGTGGGTGGGACAGGCAGGCGCGCAGGCGCGCGCACAGGTCGACGGGAGCCGCCGGGCACGGCGGCGGGGACGGCAGCCGCGACTCACCCGCGGGGACGGGCGAGGCGGCTCCCGAGGCCAGGTCGGCGGCCAGCGCGTCGGTCAGCGGCACACCGCCGGCACGCGCCGCGACGTCGACGGCCCAGGCCACCAGCTGCGCCCGGGTCAGCGGCAGCGAGCGGCGCCCGATCCCGGGCGCCACGGTCGTGACCCGCTCGACCGCCCGGCGCAGCTGGTCGTCGTCCAGCGCCGCCGAGATCGCCGCCGCCCACCCGGCCGCGCGGGCCCGCTCGACTTGGGCCTGCTCGGCGGCGACCCGATCGGCGGCCTCCTGGACGGCCAACCGCTCACGTGCCGCCGGATCGCCCGGCACCGGCGCGGCGGCGAGGTCCCAGCCCTCGCGCAGCGCCCGCACCACCCAGCCGGCCGGGGAGCGCAGATCACGCCGTGAAGCCGCGGCGACGACCCGCTCGATGTCCGCAGCGGGATGGCGGGCGGCCAGCTCGGCGGCGATGTCGCCGGCGACGCCCAGCGCGGTCAGCCGCGCGACGGCCGGCGGCTGTTGTTGTTCTTCTGCGACAGCAACAACAACTTCTTGTTCTTTGCGTCCCAGATCACGGTGTCCCGTGGATTGGGACACGGTGGCCGTGTCCCAGTTCTTGGGACACGGTGGCTTGGGGGTGGCGGTGAACCGCTCGACGCAGGCCGACGGGTCCAGCACGTAGCGGCAGGTCTCCCAGCGCCCGGACCCGTCGTCGCGGCGCTCCTCGTGCAGCACGAACCCGTACTCGCGCAGCCGGGCCAGATGCTTGGTGACGGTGTTCTTGCTCAGCGCCAGGTGCGCGGCGATGGCCCGGACGCTGGTCTCGGCCACCAGCCGGCCGTCGCCGTCCAGTTGGGCGTCCAGGGCGATGTCTTCCAGCACCCCCAGGCGACGAGGCCGACGGCGCGCTTGACCACCCGGCTGGACGCGAAGACCTTCGCGAACGGCTCGGCACGCCCCACGATCCGCCCGTCAGACAACGCCCGGCCGACCTCGTGGCCGAACGCCATCACGTCGCGGGCCTGGCGCGGCCCCTCAGGCGCGGGACGCTCCGGTGCAGCAGGCGACGCCACGGCGCTCAGCCCTCAGCCGGCGCGGGCGCCAACCACCTCCAGCACAACAGCCGGCCGCCGGGCGGGTGCCCCAGGATGCTCACGACCTGCTCACGAAAACGCGCGCCAGACCGGTTCCAGCCCGTGTCCTTGCGCGCCAGCCGTGCCAGCGAACCCGCAGGTCAGCGGCGGAACGGGGCTTCCCGCGACGGGCGCCGCGACGGGGCGCAGCCGACTACGGATCAGAAGGTCGGGGGTTCGAGTCCCTCCCGGCGCGCTTCCCGATTAACCCCTTGACCTGCGGTTTCCTTGCGGGCGGGCGGTGGTGGCGGTCATCGTTGTGGCAGACGCCGTCCTGGCGGGCCAGCTTCCGGGAGGCTCGCATCCAGCGGGCCGCCACGGCACAAGCCGGGCGCGGCCGGCGTCGACCCGACCACCCGCGCCGTCGCCCCTGCTGGGCGGCTGCGTCCTCGCCGTCGCGGGAGTGGTCTGGCCGTCAGGATGTGGATCCCTGGCGACTGCATGTCGGTGTCGATGACCCCGACCCGCTCACCGCGAATTGCCAGAAGGGCGGCGAGATTCGCGGCGGTGTTGGACTTCCCGTGCCTCCGAAGCGACCTCCGCTGGCTATTTCAGTCCCGACGACACGAACCCCTGAACGATGTAGCGCTGCATGAAGACGTAGAGGACGAGCAGCGGCACGATGGCGATCACCGCAGCGGAAAGGAGCAGATTCCACTGGGCGCCGTACTCACCCTGGAAGGAGGCCAGCCCGAGCGTGACGGTGTACAGGCTGCTGTCCGAGATGTAGAGCACCGGCCTGAGCAGCTCGTTCCAGTTGGTGATGCAAGCGATCAGGAACAGCGTTACCAGCGCCGGGCGGGCGAGCGGCAGGAAGATGCTCCAGTACATACGGAACGGAGATGCTCCGTCCACGCTCGCGGCGTCAACGAGGTCTTGGGGGACACCGCGGAAGAACTGGCGCATCATGAACGTCCCGAACGCGCCGACGAGGAAGGACGGAACGATGAGCGGGAGATAGTGTTCAACCATCCGAGGCGGAAGACGATGAAGAACTCCTCAATGATGGTGACCTCGATCGGCACCATCAGCGACAGCACGAGGAGGCCGAACATCAACTTGGCGCCACGGAACTCCATCTTGGCGGAGGCGAACCCGGCGAGTGACGCCGTGATGACCTGGCCCAAACCGGCCATGGACGCGACGAAGGCGCTATTCAGCAGGTAGCGACCGAAGTCGTGCTTAGTCAGGACCTCCCTGTAAGCGTCAAACATTCCCGGCTGAAACAGGCTGTCCGGGATAATTGTCGGCGGCAGGACAAAGATGTTTCCCCGCGACTTGAATGTGGTCAGCAGCATCCACACGAACGGGAATACGGTAAAGACCGCGAACACCGTCAGCAGGGCGTACGACAACGCCGCGCTGCGGATCCGCCGCCAGTTCCGTGTCGGTCGCTCCCGGGCTCCGGCGCGATCGCGCTCCGGACGAGCGGCGGCCGGCGCCTCTTGTCCTACGGCCATGCGATCACCTACGTCACCTCATACTGGACACACGGGTCTTCTGAATCCGGAACAGCAGGATGGTGACCAGCGCCACGACGGCGAGCAGGACCATGGCGAGCGCCGACGCGTATCCCATGCGGCTGAAGACGAACGCATTCTCGTAGATGAAGAATGCGAGCGTGTTCGAGGCGTTCTGGGGACCGCCTCCCGTCATGACGTAGGTGACCTCGAACGTCTTGAATGCCTCGATGAGCGTGATGACGAGAACGAAGAACGTTGCAGGCGCGAGCAGCGGGAGGGTTATGGCTGTGAATTTCTTCCAGGCTGTGGCGCCGTCGACGGAGGCCGCCTCGTAGATCGTATCGGGGATGTTCAAGCCCGGGCGCTGTGGGCCGAGGCGGTCGACGCGCTCGCGGCGGGGTTGGCCGCGGCCGTGGCCCTGTTCGGACCGGAGCGCGTGGTCGTCGGAGGCGGTGTGGCATCGGCCGGCCGGCACCTGTTGGATCCCCTCCGTGTGGCGCTGGCGGACCGACTGTCGTTCCGCAGCGCTCCCGGCATCGCTGCGGGGCGTTTCGGGCAGGACGCCGGCCGCGTCGGTGCCGCACTCCTTGCGCGCCAAGCTGTTCCACGGGTGTCGTCTGCGCGGTGAACGCGCCGTCGAGCGACTCCGACACGGTCTTGTGGGGCGCGCGGATCGTCACGCCGGACCGGCTTCTCGATGCCGGCTCGATCGCGGTGCGGCGGGGGCGGATCGCTGCCGTGACCGCTTGCGCCGAGGGGGCGCCACCACCGCCCGGAGGCGAGGATCTCCGCGGCGGCGTGCTCGTGCCGGGGTTCGTGGACCTGCACGTCCACGGCGGCGCCGGAGCCGACTTCACGACTGCCTTCCCGGCGCGGCGCGGCGCGCCGTCGCGTTCCACCGCCGACACGGCACCACGTCGATGCTCGCGAGCATCGTCACCGCGCCGCCGGCCACGATGACCGACGCCGTGCGTCGCCTGGCGCTGGTCGCCAGCGGCACGCTCATCGGCGCGCATGTCGAGGGACCGTTCCTCAGCCCCCGTCGGCGAGGCGCGCACGATCCGGCGCAGCTGCGGCCACCCGATCTGTCCGAGCTGGCGCGCTCGGCAGCGGGGTCGTGCGGATGGTCACCGTCGCGCCGGAGCTCGACGGGGGTGCAGCGATCGTGCGTGCGCGGCAGACGCCGGCGTGATCGCCGCGCTCGGGCACAGCGACCGCTACGAGGAGGCGCGACGGCCATCGCCCAGCGTGGTCACACACCTGCGGCATGCCGGAGGCGAGCGTCTCCACGCGGCCGACATCACGTGCGTGCTTGCCCTGAACGGCCCGGACCCGGCGCCTGACCATCGAGAGCTCGGACGCCGTCGCCGCGGGGCGCCGGCCGACGACAGCGCCGGCGGGTCGCGGTCGGTCGCCAGCCGGGTCCTCGACGACTAGCTGGCACACCTGTGGACGGCATGCGGCGGCCGCTCCACCGACCGAGGCCGTGCTCGTGCGCCGCCGGCTCGACTGGCCGCCGCTGGCGCGGCCCGCATGGCCCACGGTGTCTCCGTCCACCCGATCGTGTCACGCGATTGCGGCGACGACCTGCTCGCGCAGGCGACGCCGGCGGGCCCGCGCGCCTTCATGGCCCACGGCCGGGCGCGTTACCGAGTCGACAGTCCGAGCTCGACCGCCGCGAGCTCGACGGCCTTCGCCTCTTGCCATCGCACTGGGACGCGGCGCGGTAGACGTGATCGCCGGCGCTCGTAGCGGACAGCGCGGGGCGCCGGCTCGATCTGGAACGGCGTGGTGCCGAACGCCATCTCCAGCAGCGCGGGTCAGCGGCGGGTCATGGGGCACCGCGGCCCTGGGCGTCAGCGACCTTGCCCTGCACGAGCACGTCGCGGGCCGCAGCGAAGCGACGGAACCGCTCCACACCCATCTTCGCGAGCCGGTCTGGGTCGCAGCCTCGCTCAGCACCAGCCGGCCGACGGTGTCGCAGAGCTGCCCCACACGCACGACGAAGCACGGCGCGCCAACATCGGCGGTGTGGCGTCGGGGACACGGTGCCACGTCCGACCAGCAGGTCATACATCGCGGCGATTCGGTCGACGCGCACCGCGACGCTGTTGAAGGCAGTCCGTGGCAGCGCCAGCCGTCAACGGCCGGTTCCGTCAACGCCGACGACCCGCGAAGCGCCGCGCTCGACGACCACACGACGGATCCAGGCTCGCGACCAGGCGCTCACCGCCGGCGACCATCGCCACTGGTCTTCCGACATCCACCGCCGCGATCCGCTCCCGCGCCGGCACCCTGCTGGGCCCGCTCCAAGACGCCTCGTGGTGGTGTCAACCATGGCAACGCCCTTCAACGAACTGGGTCCCTTTCTGGCACGCCGTGGAACCGACGGGACCTATATCAGCCAGCAGAAGCGGGCGCGCCAACATCGGCGGTCAGGGGCTGCTGATCAGGGCGATTCTCGGCGGTGGAAGGAGTCCTGTGACGCCAGCGGTTGCCGTGGACGTCGCCGCAACCGACCGCGAACACTTCTTCCAAGACGCTCCCGGGGTGTGACGCCTACGTGTTGGTCAACATCATTCACGACTGGGACGACTGGGACGACAGGGAGGCGGTGTCGATCGTCTCGGCGGTGGCTGACGCCGGTCGCGACGACCGCGCAACGGTCCTGCTGGTCGAGGCCGTCATGCCCGAGACGCCCGAGCCGCACTGGGCGAAGAAGCTCGACGTGATGATGCTCGCCATCACCGGCGGTCGGGAACGCGCGCTCGCCGAGCACCAGGCCCTTCTCGCCGCGGGCGGCATCGACCTGGTCAGCGTCACGCCAACGGAGACGCCGTTCGCGATCATCGAGTCCCGAATCCGCTGACAGACCGGGCCCTGGCATCACCTGGGGCTGGTGAGAGCCGAGGCCAGGTGAGCCGAGCTCGGCGTCGACGCCGTCGCAGCAGCGTTCCGGGACGCCGTCACACCGGGGGTGACGGATCCCCGGGATCCCCTCCGGCGCCGTCGGCGAGCACGGCCTCGACGAAGAACCGGGAGCGTGCGGTCAGCCGCGTGGCGCCGGTGATCTGCACGACGAGCTCCAGCACCTCCTCAGCGTCCGGCAGGCCGGCGATAGACGCCAGCCGGGCGACATCGTCGTCGTCTTCGCCCACCCGTGCGGCGAGCACCTTGAGGGCCAGCAGCATCTGCGGTGAGGCGGCCTGGATTCGCAGCCCAGGCAGGTCGAACGCCGGCCCCTCGTAGGGATCGGGCCCTGGCAGGAACCCCTTGACGGCGTCATTGAGCCAGTCGGGCGGCAGACCGCGCTCCGCGGCGATCTCCGCAGCGGCCTCGTACACGAGCAGCTTGGGCTCGAAGACCGCATCGACGTCGCGGGTCGCGCGGCGCGCGTCGTAGGCCAGCGCCATGGCCGCGCCACCGACGAGGTAGAGGTCCCCCTGGACCCCGCGCGCCTGCAGCTTCCGCCCGACCGCGGTGAGCGCCGCGAGGATCTCGTCGCGGTCCACCGGTCAGACCCGCTCGAGCATGGACGGATGAAGGAACACGCCGCGGCGCCGAAACGCCGAGGGCGCGTCGCGGATGGCCAGCGCGTCGAACGCACGGCGGCGATGCGGAAACCACCACCTGTCGAGGAACCGCCACGAGTCGGTCACCCACGTCGGACGGTCGAGCCCGTGCACCCCCGCAAGATGCTCGGCGACGCCGGCGAGCAGGGCGTCGACCTGCGGATCGCCGAGCCGCGCCGGCGGCTCGGCCATGAGGGTCAGCACGTGGGCGGTGCCGGCCACGTCCGCCACGAGCGCCACTCCGTCGAGGAACTCCCGGAGGGCGAACCACACATCTTCGCCGCCCTGCACACGCCTGGCGACATCGACGAGTCGGTCGGGACCGAACGTCGCGGGCAGCCCGTCCTGTCCGCGCAGGAACTCGCGCGTGGTCGTCGGCCCCGCGGCGCCGGTCAGCGCCGTCCCGGCAGCGGCCAGCAGGCGGGCAAGCGTTGCAGCAGACGGATCCTTGAGCCCTCGCTCGTAGGCCGACACAGTGGGCTGCGAGGTCCCCGCGCGGCGCGCGAGCGCCGCCTGGGACAGCCCCGCACGGCGGCGGGCTTCCCGCAGAAGACCCGCGGCGACACTTGACACCAGCCCATGATATCCGCTCGGATATAGGACGGCGGAAGCCGCGGGCCTGCCTCATCGGCTCTCCTCTGGTTGCCGTCCGCGCCGGGCGCAGCGGCCGTGGTTGCGGAGCGGGCTGGACCGGCCGCGCAAGAGCGCCCCGGGCCTTGACCTCGTCGCCGTCACACCTTCACAGGGGCGAGGGGGATGCGCGGGGCAGCGGGCTCGTCGCGGCCCTGTCGCGTCGAGGGGAGGATTGACATGATCCGGTACGCGAGAGCGGGCGTGGTGTCGCTGACGGCGGTGGCGGTCTTGGCGATGGCCGCGGTGCCGGCGTCGGCTGCCAAGCCGCCGTGGACGGGCCCGCCGGAGGTGGACACGGTCCCGATAGACGAGTCCGGACCGCCTCGGTTCAAGTGCGGTGGCGAGGTGCTCCGCTTCACCGCCTGAGGGTGACGTTCCGCTTCAACGACCTGCCGCGGGACCGCGGGCTGTTCATCATCACCTTGCGCGGCGCCAAGGCGGTGTCGCCAGACGGCGAGGTCTTCGGGTCCACGGGTCGGGGGAGGCCATGTTCACCGGGGAGGACGACGGAACGCTCCGTCTGACGTTCGTGTTCCGGGGAGACGAGGGGAGCGAGGAGCGGGGCGTCCACGGCTGTCATTCGCCGTACGGCCAGGCCTCCCGTTCCCCGCCGCCGGGGTGCACCTCGTGCAGCGGCGACAGCGCCCGGGTCTCGTCCAACCAGCAGAAGGCGTCGTAGCGTCTGCCCAGGACGGTCGGGACGTAGTTTCCCCACCGCTCGGCGTCCGGGTGGTAGACGACCCCGATCGCACGGTGGCCCCGCGGTTGGGTGAGCCAGTCCGGCAGCTCGGCGGGGAACACGAACAGGGCCGCCGGCGACTCGAGCTCGTGGAGCAGCGCCTCGATGCTGGACGCCCGCGGAGGCGGCACCGGCATGACCCGCGTCGGCTCACCCCACCCCCGGGCGGCGACCACGGTCCCGTGGTGGCTGCCGAGGCCGACGAGGACGACGTCGTCCTCGCCGTGCCGCTCACGGACCAGCTGGCCGACGTTGACCATCCCGGCCTCGGCCATGTGGGTGAAGCGGGCGTCCCCGATGTGGGTGTTGTGCTCCCAGACGACCGCCTTCACCGGAGCACCGCCGGGCGCGTCGCCGTGGTGGGCGACGAGCCGGTCCAGCGTGTCAGTCATGTGGCGGTCGCGGAGGTTCCATGACGCCGGTCCGCCTTCCACCATCGCCCGGTAGTAGGCCTCCGCTCCGGCGGCCACGAGCGCGTTCTGCTCGGCGTCGAAGCGGGCGTCCGCCCCGGGGGCGCCGTCGTCGCCGGTCACCCGGCGCAGGTCGGCGAGCATCGCGATCACCCGGTCCTCGCAGCTGGTCGGGACCAGCCGGGTCGCGCGGGCGTAGGCCTGGGGGTCCTCCGCGTATGGCTCGAAGCACCGGAACGCCGCCATCGTCGTCTCGATGTGGGCAGGCTCGTGTTCACGGAGGTACCCGAGAATGCCGCGCAGCGAGTCCCACAGGCTGTAGACGTCCAAGCCGTAGAACCCGACCCGCCGGCGCGCAGGCAGGTCGGCGTTGTGGTGACGCAGCCAGCGGGTGAACGCCACCACCTCCTCGTTGGCCCACATCCACGTCGGCCAGCGATCGAAGTCGGCGAGCACGTCGGCGGGGTCGTGCGCCGCCCCGGGCGCCCCGGTGACCGAGCAGTTCACCCGGTAGCAGTCGGGCCAGTCGCCCTCGACGGCGACGAACCTGAATCCCTTCTCGGTGACGAGGCGGCGGGTGACCGCCGCCCGCCAAGCGTAGAACTCGTGCGTGCCGTGCGAGGCCTCGCCGAGCAGCACGTAGCGGGCGTCACCGACCCGCTCCAGGAGCGGGTCGAGGTCGGCGTCGTCGCGCAACGGCAGCGCCAGGCGACGCGCCTGCTCAGTCGGGCGGTTCACGCGCGGCCTGGCGGTCGGCGCCGTGCGCGGCGTCGGCAAGGGCACGGGGGACCTGCGCGTCGCCGGTCTGGCTGAAGTCGCGGTAGGCCTGCCCGACGGCGAAGAACGGCCGGGGGGTCCACGCGCACACGACGTCGTCGACCTCCTCGCGCAGCGCCTTGCACGCCTCGACAGAGCCCGCCGGCACGGCGACGACGAGCCGGGCCGGGTGCTGGCGGCCCACCGCGGCGACCGCCGCCCGCATCGTCGACCCGGTCGCCAGCCCGTCGTCGACCACGATGACCACCCGGCCGTGCATCGGCACGGGCGCCCGCCCGTCCCGGTAGGTCACTTCCCGGCGCCGCAGCTCGACGACCTCCCGCCGGTGGACGTCGTCGAAGGCGTCCTGCGACACCCCGACCTGGGCCAGGACCCTGTCGTTGCGGACGACCTCCACGGCGTCTCCCACCCCGGCGATCGCCCCCATCGCGAGCTCGGGGCGGCCCGGCAGGCCGAGCTTGCGCACGACGAGCACGTCGAGCGGTGCGCCCAACGCCGCCGCCACCCGGGCCGCGACCGGGATCCCACCCCTCGGCAGCCCGAGGACGACGACGTCGTCGCGACCGGCGTAGCCACCGAGGTGCGCTGCGAGCACCCGGCCCGCCTCGTCGCGATCCGCGTACGGCCGTCTCAGCGTCGACCTCATCCCGGACTCCCGGCCCCCACTGTCTCGTCGGGGGCGGACCCGCGTGCCCCGGTCAGGCGCGGGTCACCCGCGAAGTCGGCTGGCGAGCAGCTGCTTGCCCTGCTCCCCGCCCTTGCGGCTCTCCTTCGGTGCGCGGCGGAAGAAGTCGGCGAGCTCGCTGTCGCCGTCGCGGTCGGCGTCCTGGATGTAGGTCTCCAGGCGCAGGGCGTTGCTCAGGCACGCCTCGGTGAACCAGATGAGGTTGTAGTCCTTGTCCTTGGTGCCGGTGACGGTTCCGGTTTCGCTGCTGCTGGCCATGGTGCTCCTCCTGGACGTCGGGTCGTCTGGTTGTGGTCCTTACCCCTACGCGCTGGAGACGAGACCTGGCGCCCGCCGCCGTCGGCGACGTCCTCACCTCCCGACAGCCACGCCCCTCAGCGCTCGGTGCCGCGCTTGCTCACCGCGTCCCGCAGGCGGTCGACAGGCCGGCGACCGGGCCGAGCAGCTTGTCCGCCGGAGGCTGGTCCGGCGCGGCCGGGTGCGGGCGGGTCGGCCCGATCCTCTTGACCGACTCGACCTTGGCGCCGAGCTCCACGAGCTCCTCTGGCTGAACACCCGCCGCGTCTGCGGGAACATCTCGCCCTCCTCCTCGGCGACGTGGTCGCGGACCTCGCGCATGAGCGTGGTCAGGTGCTCGTCGAAGGACGGGTCGTCCGGCTCCAGCCCCTCCAGTCGTTTCATCGTCTCCTCGGGCCTCGGCGTGCTCGTGCCTGGCCCGCTCGGCCTCGGCTTCGCTCACCTTCTGCCTGACCGCCGGGTAGACCTCCGCCTCCTCGGCCACAGTGGCGCACGAGCTCAATGGTCACCTGGTCGACCAGATCCTTGCGCCGGCGGCGTTCGGCTTCGCCCCGACGGCGTGGAGTGGCGCGGTGTGGTCGGATGAGGGGTGGCCGGCGGCCGCGCCGGCGCGGACGAGTGCAGCCCGACGAGCCGGGCCGCCCCGAGGAGGATCGGAACAGCCATGGCACACGTCGAGGAGACCCGGCTTCCGGGGTCGGGCTGCGGCACGACTTCGTGACGAAGTCCGGGCGGCGGGTCGGGGTGATCGCGCACCGCACCGGACGTCGGGAGCTGCTGGTCTACGCCCGCGACGACCCCGACGCATGCACCGAGGTGGTGGACCTCGATCAGGCCGACAGCTCCGCGCTCGTGGAGATCCTCGGCGGGTCGCAGGTCAGCACGAGCGTCGCGGACCTGCGCCAGTGGGTCGAGGGCCTGGCCATCGACTGGGTGCCGATCCGCGCGGACTGGAGCGCGGCGGGGCGCACCATCGGCGACACCCAGCTCCGCCGGCGCACCGGCGTCTCAATCGTGGCGCTCCTGCGCAACGGCACGACCATCCCCTCACCGGAGCCGTCGCAGGACCTGCGCGACGGTGACACGGCCGTCGTCGTGGGGACCCCTGGAGGCATCTCCGAAGCCGTCGCGCTGCTGCAGGGCGGCTGACCCATGCCGGCTGCGGTCGTCGCGGCCGGTTCCGCCGAGACCGCGCTGCTGTTCCTGGAGCTCGGCGGGATCTTCCTGTCCCTGGCGCTGCTCGCCCGCCTTGCCGCCGCGCTCGGCTTCTCGCCGATCCCGCTGTACCTGCTCGCGGGGCTGGCCTTCGGCACCGGCGGGCTCCTGCCGCTGGAGCTGAGCGAGAGTTCGTCGCCGTCGGCGCCGAGATCGGCGTCGTGCTGCTGCTGTTCATGCTCGGTCTGGAGTACACCGCCGAGGAGCTGACGTCGGGGCTGCGCACCGGCATGGCGACCGGTGCGGTCGACCTCGTTGTCAACTTCGCGCCGGGGCTTGCCCTGGGCCTTGCCCTGGGCTGGGAGCCGGTCACCGCGCTGCTGCTGGGAGGGGTTACCTACATCTCGTCGTCGGGCGTCATCGCCAAGGTCCTGGCCGACCTCGACCGGCTCGGCAACCGGGAGACCCCCGCCGTGCTGTCGATCCTCGTCATGGAGGACCTCGTCATGGCGGTCTACCTGCCGCTCGTCGCCGTGCTGCTCGTCGGCGGCGGGGTCGCCTCCGGCCTGCTGTCGCTGGCGATCGCGGTGGCCGCGGTGGTCGCGGTGCTCGTCCTGGCGCTGCGCTTCGGTGAGCCGGTCAGCCGGGCCGTGTTGAGCCACTCCAACGAGGCGCTGCTCCTCACCGTCTTCGGTGCGGTGCTCCTCGTCGCCGGAACCGCGCAGCGGCTGCAGGTCTCCAGCGCCATCGGGGCGTTCCTGGTCGGCATCGCGCTGTCGGGCGAGGTCGCCGACCGCGCCCGGGGGCTGCTCGGCCCGCTCCGCGACCTCTTCGCGGCGGTGTTCTTCGTGTTCTTCGGCCTGCAGGTCGACCCCGCCACGATCCCATCGGTCGCCGTGCTCGCGCTCGCTCTCGGTGCGGCGAGCGCCGCGACGAAGATCGCCACCGGCTGGTGGGCGGCGGCGCGCATCGGGGTCCGGCTGCGTGGCCGTGTGCGCGCCGGCGCAACCCTCGTCGCGCGCGGAGAGTTCTCCATCGTCATCGCCGGTCTGGGCGTCGCCGCCGGGCTGGAGCCGCAGCTCGGTCCGCTCGCCGCCACCTACGTGCTGCTGCTCGCGATCGTCGGCCCGCTGCTGATGCGGGCGGCCGACCCCATCGGCGGCTACCTCGCCGCCCGCTCGGCTGCGGCGGCGGGCGTGGTGCCGGGCGCGGCGCCGGGCGCGGCGCCGGGCGCGACGCCGCCTTCGCGGCCTGCCGCCGACCCCGAGGCGCCGCTTCGGCGGCGGTAGGCGCCGCTTCCGGCCTCCCCCGGCCCGCGCCGTCCCCCGCCGCCCCGGCCTCGCCGCAGCGCGGACTGATGCCCTACGGTGGCCGCGTCCACCGGCGTCGGCCAAAGGCTGAGCTCGTCATGTTCACCCTGCTCGGATTCCTGATCGTCGGGCTGCTCGCGGGTGCGCTCGCGCGCTTCCTCGTGCCGGGCCGCGACCCGATGGGCTGTGCGGGAACGATCCTGCTGGGCGTCGTGGGATCGTTCGTCGGCGGGTTCCTCGCGAGCCTGCTGTTCTACGGCCAGCTGAACCTGCGCGCGAGCAACAACTTCATCGGCGCCGTCATCGGCGCCGTCCTCGCCCTGCTGGCCTACCGCAGCCTCGGCCGCCGCCGCCGCCGCTGAGCCGTGCCTCCCGCCGGTGACCGGCCGGCCGTCACACCAGCGTCGCGTCGAGCCCGGCGGCCCGCACCAGCCCCCCGTCGACGACGAGGTCGCGGACCGCAGCGATGTCGGCTGCCAGGAAGCGGTCGACCGGCATCTCGGGCACCCGCGCGCGGATCGCCGTCAGCACGGCCCCGGTGCGAGGGGCGGGGCGGAGGTCGGCTGCCGCCTCGCGCAGGGCGGCCAGCCGCAGATCCAGGCCGGCCGCCGCCACGAGCGCCTCGATCGCGAGCACCGCCGCCAGGTTGCCGATCACCCGCCGCAGCTTCAGGCCCGCCGACCAGCCCAGCGAGACGTGGTCCTCCTGCATCCCCGACGTGGGGATCGAGTCGGCGCTCGCCGGCGCCGACAGCCGGCGGTTCTCGGCGACCAGCGAAGCGGCGGTGTACTGCGACAGCATGAACCCCGAGTGCAGCCCCGCCCGTGGCGCCAGGAACGGCGGCAGGCCATGGGAGCGGGCGGGGTCCAGCAGCCGGTCGGTGCGGCGTTCGCTGATCGAGCCCAGCTCGGCCGCGGCGACGGCGAGGAAGTCGAGCGCGAACGCCACCGGCTCGCCGTGGAAGTTGCCGTTGGACTCCACCGAGCCGTCCGGCATGACGACGGGGTTGTCGACCGCGGCCGGCGAGCTCGCGGTCCCGGACGGTCGCGGCGTGCGCGAGGGTGTCGCGTCCGGCGCGCGGCACCTGCGTGCCCTGCGCGCGCAGCGCAGCGAGTACGCATCCTGGACGGCGTGGCGGCTGTGCCGGTGGGAGGCGAGCACGCCGCTGCCCGCCAGCAGCGTCCGCAGGTTCTCGGCCGAGCGTGCCTGCCCGGGATGGGGACGCAGGCGTTGCAGCGCCGCCGCGAACGGCCGGTCGGTGCCCATGAGCGCCTCCAGCGACAACGCGCAGGTGACGTCGGCGGTGTCGGCGAGCACGGCCAGATCGGCGCACGCGAGCACGAGCAGTGCCTGCATGCCCTCGGTGGCGTTGAGCAGCGCCAAGCCGTCCTTGACACCCAGCCGCAGCGGCGTCAGCCCCGCGGTCGCCAGCGCCGGCCCGGCCGGGGCGGTGCGACCGTCGTCTCCGCGCACCCAGCCCTCACCCGTCAGCGCGAGCGCCACGTGTGCCATCGGCGCGAGGTCGCCGCTGGCGCCCAGCGAGCCGTGGGCCGGCACGGCTACCTGCAGCGGCGAGTTCAGCAGTCCGACGAGCGCATCGACGAGCTCGGGGCGGGCACCGCTGTAGCCGGCCGCGAGCGTCCGCGCCCGCAGCAACGTCATCGCGCGCACGACCTCGTCGTCGACGAGCTCCCCGACGCCGGCGGCGTGGCTGCGCACGAGCGCGTGCTGCAGCTCGGCGGCCTGCTCGGTGGGGACGACGGTGTCGGCCAGCGCCCCGAACCCGGTCGTGACCCCGTAGACGACCTCCTGCGAGTCCAGCGCCCGCTCGACGGCGCGGCGGGCGGGCGCCATCGACTCGGCGACGGACGCGTCGACATCCACGGGCGCCCGGCGGCGCGCGACGGCGAGGATCTCGGCGGGTTGCAGGGGACGGGGCGACAGACGCACGCGGGCAGGCTAGGGGATGGCCACGATGCGCCGAGCGGGCAGGCCAGGTGCGGCTCGCCGGCGTCTCTACGGCGTGGGGATCCTCAGCTCCTCGCCGACGACGATCGCGTCGGGGTCGTCGAGGTCGTTGGCCCTGACGAGCGCTCTCACGGTCGTGTCGAACCGCTCCGCGATGGCGCTGAGCGTGTCACCGCGCTTGACGGTGTAGGTCCGCTGCCGCTGGCTCGGCCTGCGCGACTCCGTCTCGCTCGCGGCATCCGCGGGCGCCTCCGTCACCGTCGCGGGAGGCGCCGCACTCTCCGTCGGTGCGGCCCCGCCGTCCCCGCTGCAGCCGGCGAGCAGGACCGGGCCGGCCAGCAGCAGCATCCAGCGCCTCGGCATCACGACGTGCCCCCTGGGTCGGCCTCGGATGCAGTGTCCCCCATCGAGGCCGCCAGGACTCGCAGGCGGCCCGGGGGTGGCACGACGCGGGCCTCCCACCCGGGGCTCCGCCACGGGCGGGTGCTGGCACGCACCTCAGACGCCGGGCGGCTCATGTCCAACGACTCCCTTCGGAGACAGGGCCTAGCGCACGCGGCGCGGCGGAGCGGCGGTGTGGCGCAGACGCAGCTCGGCCGGCAGGGACTCCGCCCCGAGGACGTGCTGCGCGCGTCGCAGCGGCTCCTCGGCGGACCGGCGCACCGCGTGGAGGTCGGCGTCCGACCCGAGGTCGAGCGAGACCCTCAACGTCGGGCGTGACGACGGAGGCGCGACACGTACACGGCTGCCCGTGACGGCGGGCAGGCGCTGCAGGTCCTGCTCGAGCGCGTCGGCGATGGCGACGGCGCGCACCGCGGTGCGCCCGCGGCCACCTCGCTGCACGACGATGGTGTCCAGCGCCGGCCCGGCGGGTCGCGACAGCTGACGCAGGGCGAAGGTCAGCCCCAGCACGACGAGAAGCGCGGCCACGGCGGCGACGACCCACCACAGCCACGGGCGCGCCTGGAAAGCCGACGCCACCGAGGCGTACAGGTCCGACGGAGGGTCCCATGGGATCGCGCCGGCGGCGGCGAGCAGGCCCACGGCCCCCGCCGTGACCAGCAGCACCCCCACGACCGCCAGGACGACCCGGTTGACGGAGTCGATCACCGCACGCGCTCCTTGACCCGACGCGTGTCCACCGAGGTTCGGTAGGAGCTCTGCAGCTCGAGGCGGTCGATGGCCGAGGTGAGCCGTTCGCGCAGGCGCGTGCGCACCGAACCGGCGTCCACGTCGGGAGGGACGTCGGCCCGCACCTTGACACGGCGGCGGCGGACTCGGATGGTCGCGCCGACGACCTCGTCGTCGCCGGTGGCGACCTGGCGCAGGTGCCGCTGCAGGCCGCGCCGGTCGAGGGCCGCCGTGCGGTCGGGCGCACTCTCGCGCAGGGCCAGGACGTCGGGGCGCCGCGGCCACAACGCGGCCGCCAGCAGCAGCAGCCCGGCGCACAGTGCGATGACGAGCCCGGCTACCAGCCAGGGCTCATCCCACCCGGCCGACCGCAGCTGCTGGTCCCAGGAGGTACGGGGGACGAGCCATGGCGCCCGCCCGAGCGGCCGCAGCGCGGCCTCCACCAGGACGATGACCCCGCCGGCCGCCAACGCCAGGCCCAGCAGCAGTGCGAGGACCCGGTTGACGAGTCTCATGTTCGCCTCGGCAGCTCGGGCGCGTCGGTCGTGCCGAGGCGGACGTCGGCGACGTGCACGTCCACGGGCCAGGCGGCCGCAGCCGGCGCGCCGGCAGCCAGCGACTCGGTGACCCGGCGCCGCACGTCGTCGGCGAGCGCGTCGAGCGCCGCACCGAAGGTGGCCACGACGTGCACCGCGATGGAAGGCCGCGCGCCGGTGCGCACCGCCACACCGGGCACCCTCGCCCCGTCGCCGTAGGTGGCCAGCTCACCGACGGCGCCGCCGTGGAGCGCGACGACGCCTGGCGCCTCGACCGCCGCCGCCTGTACGACACGGGCGACGGCGATCGGTGCGACGGTTGCCTGCGGCACGCCTAGGAAACGCGGCTCGGCGGCTGCTCGGGCTGCTCGGGCTTCTCCGCGCCGGGGAAGGCCAGGTCGGACACGTTGATGTTGACCTCGGTGACCTCCAGGCCGGTCATGGACTCGATGCGGCTGATGACGTTCTGGCGCACCGATTCGGCGACCTGGTGGATCGACGCCGGGTACAGCACCTTCAGCACGAGGTCGACGGCGGCCTGCGTGGTGCCGACCTCGACGCCGACACCGGAGGTCGCGTGCTCGGCGCCACGGATGCGGCCGACGACGCTGCCGACGGCGTTGGAGACGCCGCCGCCGAGGTCAGACACGCCGTCAACCTCGCGGGCGGCCAGGGAGGCGATCTTGGCGACGACCGAGTCGGCGATCGTGGTCGTGCCGTGCTCGGTCTGCAGCGAGGCTACCGAGCTGCCGCCGGACGACGTCGCGCCTGGCGACGTGTCGGAGGACTGGGGGGTCGTGCTCATGACAAGCTCCTTGGTCTACAGGGGGTCAACAGGGTTGGCGCTCGGCGCGTGGTCGGACGGGTTGCCGAGCGGGTCGCTCAGGTCGACCGGTTGCGGTTGCCGAACGGGTCGCTCAGGTCGAGCTGGCCCTGCACCACCATCGCGGCGAGGTAGCCCCCGCCGCCCAGGACGGCGGTGATCAGCGCGCCGTCGAAGCCGGCGAGGGCCCAGACGGCGCCGATGATCAAGCCGACGAATGTCGCGAAGCGTGGCGTCGTCATGGATTCTCCAGCGGATCGGTCAGCGCGCTCGAGGCGGCGGAGGCGGCTCCCGCAACAGGCGACTGAGCAGTGACAAGACCAGCATCCTCCACCAGGGCGGGGACGAAACGACGCGCAACGGCGGAGGCCGGCCACGGGTCAGCGTGGCGCGGGCCTCCAGCAGCAAGCGGAAGTGGGACGGGTCTCCGCCCCGGTCGGGGTGATGGCGGCGCGCGAGCGACCGGAAGGCCGCGTCCACCTGCGTCCGGTCGGCGTCGGCACCCAGCCCGAGCAGCCGGCGGGCCGTGAAGGTGTCCATGGCCTCTCTCGGGTCCGCCTCGTCAGGCCCGTCTTCATACCCCCGACCGACACCGTCGCAACGCGTCGCGGCCATTGCCCGGTCGCGCGGTCGTCACACGGACGCTCTAGGGTTTGTCGGGCCGCGGCGTGCGGCGCCACCGACCGCCCATGGGGCTTATTGGGGGATCCGATGTCCATTCTGCTCTACCGACCGCTCGCGGTGGCCGCGTTGCTGCTCGCCGGGGCGATCCTGCTGCCCGCAGTGGCCTTCGCTCAGCCCACCGTCGGAGAGCGTCCGGAGGACGCGCCGATCGTCATCGGCCACCGCGGGGCCAGCGGCTACCGCCCGGAGCACACGCTGGCGGCCTACCGCCTGGCGATCGCGCAGGGAGCCGACTACGTCGAGCCCGACCTCGTGTCGACCGCCGACGGCGTCCTGGTCGCGCGCCACGAGAACGAGATCTCCGGCACCACCGACGTCGCCGACCATCCGGAGTTCGCCGACCGCCGGACCACGAAGGTCATCGACGGCGTCGAGCTCACCGGCTGGTTCACCGAGGACTTCACGCTCGCCGAGCTCAAGACCCTGCGGGCGGTCGAGCGCATCCCCGACATCCGCCCCGACAACACCGCCTTCAACGGGATGTTCGAGATCCCGACGCTGCAGGAGATCATCGACCTCGTCAAGAGCGCGGACCGTCCGGTGGGGATCTACCCGGAGACCAAGCACCCGACGTACTTCGACTCCATCGGCCTGTCGCTGGAGGAGCCGCTCGTCGAGACGCTGCACGCCAACGGCTACCGCGGCGAGGACGCGCTCGTGTTCGTGCAGTCGTTCGAGACAGCCAACCTGCGTGAGCTGAACACCATGACCGACCTGCCGCTCGTGCAGCTGATCGGCGGCAGCGGTGCGCCCGCCGACCTGGTGGCCGCCGGCGACCCGCGCACCTACGCCGACCTCGTCACGCCCGCGGGGCTCGCCGAGATCGCCACCTACGCCGACGGCATCGGGCCGGACAAGAGCCGGATCGTGCCCCGCGACGCGTTCAACCGCCTGCTCGAGGCGACGACGCTCGTCGCTGACGCGCACGCCGAGGGACTCGTCGTGCATCCGTACACCTTCCGGCGGGAGAACGTGTTCCTGCCGGCCGACTTCCAGCTCGGCGACCCCTCCGACGGGGACTTCCCCCGCCTCCCGGGCGACCTCGCGGCCGAGCTGCGGCTGTTCTTCCGCCTCGGCGTGGACGGTGTCTTCACCGACAACCCCGACATCGCGGTCGCGGTCCGCAACGCGTTGTTCCCCGAGTGCACCATCGCGGGGACGGCCGGTGACGACGTCCTGCGTGGCACCGAGGCGCGTGACGTGATCTGTGCCGGAGAGGGGGACGACGAGGTGTCGGGCCGCGGTGGCAACGACGTGGTCTTCGCCGGGGACGGCGACGACACGGTGCGCGGCGGCGACGGCAACGACACCGTCTGGGCGGGCGGCGGGGACGACCGGGTCCTCGGCGACCGGGGCGCCGACGAGCTGCTCGGCGGTGAGGGCGACGACCTGCTCAACGGCGGGCGCTACCGCGACCGTCTCCACGGCGGCGCCGGTGACGACGACGTCCGCGGTGGCCGGGGCAACGACATGCTGTCGGGCGGCACCGGTGACGACGACGTCTACGGCGACCGCGGCCGCGACTCCCTGCACGGCGAGATGGGCGACGACCTGCTGCACGGCAGCCAGGGCGACGACGCTGCCGACGGCGGCACGGGGACCGACGTGTGCAACGGTGCCGCGGGCCGCGACTCGGCCGTCGCCTGCGAGCGACTGCTCAACACCGAGCAGGACCTCGGTGTCGTCTACGAGACCGCCCTGACCGGTGCGACGGAGGTCGACCCAGAGACAGGCGAGCTCGGGGTCGGAGACACGGACGGTGCGGGCACCGCCTCGGTGACGGTGAACGTCACGGCAGGCACGCTGTGCTTCCAGATCGCCGTGGAGGGCATCGGGCTTCCCGCCGCCGGCGCGCACGTGCACGAGGCGCCCGCCGGCGTCAGCGGGCCCGTCGTGGTGCCGCTGGAGGCGCCGGGCGCCGACGGCACGGCGTCGGGGTGTGTCGAGGACGTCGAGCGCAGCCTGCTCGTCGACATCTCCGCCAACCCCGCCGACTACTACGTCAACGTCCACACCGCGGTTTTTGCGGCCGGAGCCGTGCGCGGGCAGCACCGTTAGGCGACACCGCCGCGCCGGACGGCGCGGCGAGCGACCCGACGCGTGCGTCGACCGGCCCCGCAAACACGCCAATCGACGCACGCAACGGACCGCCGGCGCCGGGGCGGACCAGGCGGGCCCACGCGGCCGTACGGGTCGCCGGGCCCACGTGGACGCCAACCACGCGGTTGCCAGCGCCGGGACCCGCGCGTCGCTGTGCCGCCGCTCCCAGGTGGCTCCACGCGGGCGTCAGCGCTCGAGCGCGCCGACGTCGGGCGCGGCGCCGGCCACGACCGGTCCACCGGCGAAGTCGTGGGGGGCTGGGGCGGCCGACACAGCAGGCGGCAGGACCAGACCGCGGTCGACGAGAGGTGAACCCGCACGCAGCCGGTAGCCGTCCAGCGTCGGGAGCAGCGCCGGGTCAGCCAGCGTCACCCCTGCCCCTGGCCGAGCCAGTCCCGGATGCGTCTGCCACCCGGTCGGGATGCCGCCCGACGTCTCCTGCCCAGTGCCCGACCGCCAGCGCGCGAGGCTGGGATAGGAGCGCCCGCCCCAGCCCACGTCGAATGACGACCCCGACGGGGACCAGGCGTTGCCGGAGAAGGTGAGATCGCTCATCCCGTCGACCTGGCCCCTGGTGACCTCGAGCAGCCGCAGGCCGCCCGTGGTCTGGAAGATGTTGCCGCGCACGGCCACCGCTCGGACGTCGCGGTCCTCCACCGACGAGTTGCCCACCGACAGCGCCTCCGGGCGGCCTTGCGCTGGAGGACGGAGGAAGACGGTGTTGCGGCTGATCTCGGCGTCGGTGATCCGTCCCCACAGCTGGATGGCGCCGTAGCCGTTGCGGCGACCGTCGTTCTCACTGACGTTGAAGCGCACGACGTTGCCGCTGTGCGCGCCGCCGGCAGGACCGTGCGCCAGGAGGTAACCGGCTCCGTCGTTGTCGTGCGAGTAGTTGAACTGCACCACGGCGTTGGTGGTGTTCTGGTCCAGGTCGAAGCCGTCTCCGTCGGTCGGCCCGCCGGTGCGGTTCGCGTATGACTCGTTGTGCTGGATCAGGACCCGGTCGCTGTCGTAGGTCCAGATGCCCGCGCCGCCCTCCGGGCCGTCGTTGAGGCCGCCGTTGCGGTAGGCCAGGCACCGCTCGATCACCCCGCCCGCAGTGCTGCCGAGCACGATGCCGTTGCCCGAGTTCTTGGCCATCCCGGGCACGCCCGGGTTGGCGAAGGCGCGCGAGTCCGCGATGACGATGTCGCGGTGGGTGCGCGGCGCGCCGGCCCAGGTGAGGATGCCGCCCTCGCCGTTGGCGGAGGCAGTCACCCGCTCCACTCGCACGTCGGCGTAGCCGGCGGCGCCGGCTTCGGCCCCGATGATGACGCCCCAGGCGCCGAAACGCCGGACGGTGATGTCGCGGAGCCTCAGGTACGCCAGGACCGGCACGTCGGTTCGGCGGCTGTACACCGAGATCCCGCTGCCCGTGTTGTCGGCCCGGCCGGAGCCGACGATCTCCAAGTCGCTGATCTGGGCGCCGGCGGTGTCAAGCAGCCGGATGCCGTCGGTGGCGCCGGCCCAGATCCGCGCCCGGCCGACCCCGTAGCTGCCGACCACGATCGGAGCCTGTGCCGTGCCGCCGTCGGCGGCGTCGATGACCAGGGTGCCAGCGTGGGTCACCCCTGCCTCCAGCAGCACGCGGTCCCCGGCTCCGAGCACCGCCCGGCTCGCCCGCGACAGGGTCCGCCAGGGCTCCTGCGGGCTGGTCCCCGCCGCGGCGTCGTCTCCCGCGGCGCTGACGTAGTACGTGGTCGCGGTCGGTGGGCTCGCGCCGTCGCCGGTGGCGGCCGCTGCCGGCGCCGGCATGGCCAGCAGGGCCGCGATGGCCGCGACAACCGCGATGACCGCGAACGCCGGCGTGGTGGATGCGGGTTGCATGCTGTGCTGCTCCTGTGTTGGCCGGCTGCTGCGTCCGCCGGGCCGCTCCCTCGTTCTCGGCGCGGCCCTGGAGGTGCTGAAGCCCGCGCGCCTTTCGTCCGGCTACCGTCCGGAGGGCTCCGGACAACGCCACGGAGCACAAGGAGGACCGGCGAGGTGTCAGGCTCGGCGACGCCGCTGCCGGTCGTCCTCGTCGACCTCGACGACGTGGGCGCCCCTGGGGGCGGCCGTGTGCCGGCAGCGGCCGTAGTCGTCGCCCGGTGGCAGGGAAGACCGCTCGGGGCGGTGGTCCACCGGGGACCGGCGGGACCTGACGTCGGCGACGACGGGGTGGCAGAGCGCTTCGGACCCGCGCTGCAGCGCTGGCGGCTGCTGGCGTCCCTGGGCGCCGTCGAGCCGCTGCGCGCCGGACAGGACCCCGCGGTGGGGGCAGGCGCGCAGCGAACCCCGGCGTCGGCGGAAGGGGCGGAGATCGTGGCCTTCGTTCCCACCGGATGGGAGCTGGACGGCCGCTGGGCGGCGGCGCTGGAGGACGCGTTCGCCGACCCGCTCGTGATGGCCGTCCGCGGCGCCGCCCTGCCGCGCCGGGTAGCCCCCGACGGCATCGGCGCGTTGAGGGCCGAGCTGCGTCAGCGAACCGTCGACGGCACGCGGGCGCACGTGCGCGCGGCCCGGCCGTGGCAGGCCGACGCCCCCCTGGTCGTCCGGCGTGCCTTTCTCGCCCTGGCCCTGGGGCCCGACCCGACCGCCTGGGACGGTGCCGCCGCGCGCGCCACCGTGCCCGCGGCGGTGCTGCGGGCCGGCTACCAGCTGGCGTCCGAGCCGGCCGCGAGCGCGTGGCGGCCCACCGAGCGCGCGGCTCCCGCCGCCCGGCCCGCCGCGGCCGCGCCGGTCGCCGATCCGGCTCCGCCGACCCTGCCCGCCGCAGCCGCGCCGGCTGCCGCTCGCACCGGGCGGGCCGCCGAGCGGCTGCCGGCGCTGTCGGTGGTCGTGCCCACCCGAGGCCGCCGGGAGCTTGTCGTGCGCCTGCTGCGAGCGCTGGACGCGCAGCGCTACCCCGACGCGCGGCTCGAGATCGTCGTCTGCGCCGACGGTGACGTCGACGGGTCGGTCACCGCCATCCGGCGCGCCGGCCTGCGGCGACGCCCGTTCATCGTGGAGCTGGCCGCACCGGGGTCGCGGCAGGGCAACGGCGCCGGCGTGGCCCGCAACGCCGCGGCAGCCCGTTGTGAGGGTGAGCTCCTGGTGTTCCTCGACGACGACGTCATCCCGGTCGACGACGGCGTGCTGCTGGCGCACGCCCGGGCCGCCGCCGGCGGTGCGGCGGCGGTGGTGGGGCCGGCGGTGCCCCGCCTGGGCGGCGAGACCGGCATCCACGAGCAGCGGCTGCGCAACTGGTGGGCGCGCTACTCGACCCACCTCGCAGGCGGCGGGGAGCTGACCTTCGCCGACGCCTGCACCTCCAACCTGTCACTGCCGAGGACGGCGTTCCAGGCCGCCGGAGGCTTCTCCCGCCTCCGCGCCGCGAGGACTGGGAGCTGGGCTACCGCCTCGCGCTGGCCGGTGTACCGGTGCGCGGCGTTCCGGAGGCGGCCGTCATCCATGACGCCGACCTGCGGCTGCGTCACGGCCTGTGCGCGCGCTTCGCGGAGGGCGCCGGCGACGTCGCCTTCGCCCGAGCCCACCCGGAGGCGCTCGGCTGGCTGCCGCTGGCCGCGCTGGACGACCTGCCGGCCGCCGCCCAGAAGGTGGCTCGATGCGCCGTGCGCCTGCCCGCCCTGCAGCGCGCGGAGCGTCGCTGCTGGGGCCGCCGGCGGTGGCCCTCCTGGATCGCGTCGGCGCGCGGCCGGCGGCGGCCGCGGTGCTGAGCGTGCTGGTGCGTACCGCCTACTGGTCCGGGGTGGGCGCGGGCGCCGGCGGGCCACGGGCGGTGCGACGGCTGCTAGACGAGGGCCGGCGGGCCGCCCGCACCGGGGCCGACCTCGACCTCGACTCGCCTTCGTGGCCGTCGCCGGCGGCGGACCACGCCGCGCCGGTGGCCGTGCGGAGGGGCCCGACCGTGCTGGGGCCCGCGCCGCTGTGGTGGGGCGGCTCGCCGTGGGACCGGCGCGTGTTCCTCGTCAGGACCGTAACGCGGTATGCTTGTGAGTGACTGGTCGCTCACTGAGCGACAGGTAGGCGGACCACGGGGGGTCCGGCCTACAGGCAGCCCCTCCGCGCGCCGACCTCTTTCGATGACGGCGTGACGTCGGCCTTCCGCGGCGATGGCGCCCAGCCCGTGGAGGGTCGTGAACGCAACGCTGGAGCGCCGGCGCTACGCCGTGGACCTCGTGACCCATCTGGTCGCGAGGGAGTTCCGCCTGCGCTACCGGCGGGCGCTGCTCGGCTGGGTCTGGGCGGTCGGCCAGCCGCTGGCGCGCCTGCTCATCCTGGGGTTCATCTTCACGCGGATCATCCCGCTGGACATCCCCAACTATCCCGCTTTCCTGTTCACCGGCCTGATCGCATGGAGCTGGTTCAGCTCGGGTGTCGCGTCGGCGACGTCCAGCGCCGTGGATCGCGGCGACCTGCTCCTGCGACCTGGTGTGCCGCGGGCGGTGCTGCCGGTCGTCAGCGTCCTCACCGACGGGCTTGACTACCTGGCCGCCCTGCCGGTGCTGCTCGTCTTCCTGCTGCTGGGCGACGGCATCCCGCTCACGGCGCTGGCGCTGCCACTGGTCATGGGCGCCCAGCTGCTGCTGACCGTCGGGCTGGGCTACCTGCTGTGCGCCGCGAACGTCTACTTCCGTGACGTCCGGCTGTTCGTCGACCTCGCGCTGCTGCTGGGTTTCTACCTCACTCCGGTGTTCTACCCCGCCGAGCAGCTCCTCGGGCGCTATCCGCTGCTCGTGCAGCTCAACCCGGTCGCCAGCCTCCTGGGCACCTACCGGGCCATCCTCGTCCAGGGCACGCTGCCCGCACCCGGGGCGTTCCTGGGCTTGACGCTGGCGTGCGCAGCGGTGTGCGCCGCCGGCTACGCCGTCTACCGGGCCGCCAGCCCGACGTTCGTGGACGAGCTGTGAGCGCGATCACCGTCGCCGGCGTCGGCAAGCGCTACCGCCGCGACCCCAGCGGGCGGCCCCGGACGCTGCGGAGCATGCCCGAGTGGCGGGCGCGCACCGACTCGTGGGCCCTGCGCGACGTCTCGTTCGACGTGGGCCGCGGCGAGACCGTCGGGCTGATCGGCGGCAACGGCAGCGGCAAGTCGACGATGCTGCGACTGCTCGCCGGCCTGACCCGACCCACCGAGGGCCGCGTCGAGGTCCACGGCCGGGTCAGCGGGCTGCTGTCGTTGGGGGACGGCGTCCATCCGCTGCTGTCGGGCGAGGAGAACGCACTCACCCTCGCGCTGCTCGGCGGCCTGACGGCGCGACAGGCCCGCGCCCGGCTGCCCCAGATCGCCGGCTTCGCCGAGCTCGAAGCGGAGATGGACCAGCCGCTGCGCACCTACTCCAGCGGCATGCGGCTGCGCCTGGCGTTCGCGACCGCCGTCGCGGTCGAGCCGGAGATCCTCCTCGTGGACGAGATCCTGTCGGTCGGCGACCTGCGCTTCCAGGAGAAGTGCCTCGTCCGGCTCGAGGAGATGCAGTCAGTCGGTGTGACGATCGTCGTCACGTCGCACTACATGGCGCAGGTCCGCCGGCTGTGCTCCCGCGTCGTGTGGCTGTCGGGTGGGCAACGCCGGGCCGTCGGGCCCGTCGACGAGGTCGTGGACCGCTACGAGCGCGCGATGACCGAGGGCGTGCCGAGCGTGGCCGGCACCGACGGCAGCGTCCGGATGGGCTCGGGTGAGGTCGAGATCGTCGGCGTGCGGCTGCTCGATGCCGCGGGGCGGCCAGGCGAGCGCGTCGTCGCCGGCCAGGGCATGACCGTCGAGATCGAGTACCTGGTCCACGAGCCGGTGCCCGGCGCCATCTTCGGAGTCAGCGCGCACACCGAGGGCAGCGGCGAGCGGTGCTTCGACCTGTCGACGGCCGCCGACGGGCAGACCGTCGGCCCCCTGTCCGGTTCCGGGCGCGTGTGCCTGCACCTGGACCGCCTCGACCTCGTCGGCGGGGACTACCGGCTCGATGTCGGGATCTACGAGGCCGGCTGGGACCGCCCGTACGACTACCGCTGGCACGCCTACCCCTTCGAGGTGGTCGGCGCTTCGGTCCCCGGGCCGCTGGCCCCACCGCACCGGTGGAGCGTGACATGAGGACCGCATCGATCCTGATCCGGACCAAGAACGAGGAGAAGGGCCTCGGGCCCACGTTGGAAGGCGTCTTCGCGCAGAGCGTCGACCCCCATGAGGTCCTGGTGCTGGACTCCGGCTCCACCGACCGCACGCTGGAGGTCGCGGCCCGGTACCCGGTCAAGATCCTGCATCTGGATCCGGCCGAGTGGGGCTACAGCCACGCGCTCAACGTCCTGGCCGAGCATGCGTCCGGCGAGATCCTCGTGTGCCTGTCGGCCCACTGCGTCCCCCTGGACGGCGAGTGGCTCGCCAAGCTGCTCCGCCACTTCGACGACCCGTCGGTCGCCGCCGCGTGGGGGCCGGGGCGCCCGCCCGGCAAGCCCTTCCCGCCCCCCGGGCCACCGGTCCGCCAGGAGCCCGGCAGCTACACGCTCGCCACCCGGGGCTTCGGGTTGTCCAACGGCAACTCGGCGTTACGGCGTGCCCTGTGGCAGCAGTTCCCCTTCGACGTCGACGTGCCAGCCGCGGAGGACAAGGCCTGGGGACGCGAGGCCATGAGACGTGGCTACAGCGTCGTGTTCGACCCCACCGCCGCGGTGTGGCATGCGCCGCACACCGCGCGCAACCAGTACCGTCGCAACCGTGCTGTCAACGCCGGGTTCAAGGTGATGTTCCCAGAGCTGGAGCAGTCACGCGCCGACGTGCTCCGGCGGACCCTCCAGCGCGCCGCCGGCGTGGCGGCCCTCCACGGCCGCCAGCGTGACCTGCGCAAGCTCGTGCTGGACGTGCGGCGGATCCCCACGATCGTCACCGGGTTCGTCGCCGACCTGGTGCACAGCCAAGACGGGCTGTAGGACGCACCGCAAACGCCGGCGGCTTGCGTCCGACGACTCCCTGCGGGAGACAGGTTTGCGCCTCAGGCGGGACGCGCGCGGCTGGCGCGTGACACCTCGGCGGCCATCTGCCGGGCCCGAGCGGCGTCGGGCAGGACATGGGTGAACGGCGGCTGCACCGGCGTGCAGATCAACGTCTGCGCGAAGGCCTCGGGCTGCCGGCGCTCCACAGCGAAGCCGGCGGTGCGGGCCAGCGCGATCAGGCAGCTCGGGGTCAGCCCCCAGAACCAGTTGCCGTAGCCCTGCTCCGGGTCGAACGGCCCGCTGATGCCGACTTGGGATTCCACACCCAGCGAGCGCAGGTTCCAGCGCCTCCGCTGGCGCTCGGTCAGCAGCGGCCAGTACACCGCCGCTCCCGGCAGGCCGTCGACCTCCGGGATGGTCGAGGTCCGCAGAATCAGCGTGCGCCGGCAGATCGCGCGGAGGGCGACCAGGACGTCGAAGGGGCTGGGGTGGTGGTAGAGCACCCCGGCGCACAGGACGGTGTCCACCGTGCCGATCCGCTCCAGGGTGCCGGTGTCGGTCACGTCGCCGAGGAGGAAGTCGACCGACGACCCGCGCTGGGACCGCTCCTGCTCGAACTCGGGTGTGGGGCCGAAGACGTCCACGCCGACGACCGGCGCCGCGCCGGCCTCCTCGGCGACGAACGCATAGGCGCCGTTGACGCCCCACATGCAGCCGATGTCGGCGAAGCTGCCGCCGGGTGCGTACTGCCGCACGAGCTCGGGCAGCCGATCGTAGGCGCCGACGTCGTCACCGCGGCTTGCCCGCCAGTAGCGCCAACGGACGTTCGCCCACGGCCTCTTGAGGAGCTCGACTTTCAGCTCGTAGCGCATTCAGGCCTCCTCGCCGCGATGAGCTGCGGCGTTGTTGCGGACGCGGCGGCGGGACTGCACGAACGCGGCCGGCCCGGCCAGGTTGCCGGCGATCTCCAGCAGGTTCAGCGGCAGGGGGTACGGCGCGCGCCCCCGCAAGCGCTCGGTGATGCGGCGGACGTGCACCTTGGGCAGGCGCACCAGCAGGTAGTGCAGCGCCCGCAGGTCCCGGTCCTCGACGAGCGTCGTCAGGTGGTAGGCGACGTGACCCTTGCTGTAGCCGTACAGCTGTTTGCGCAGCCCGGCCATGTCCGGGCGGTGGCGGTGCCACACATGCGCCCGCGGCTCGTAGACCAGCGTGTGGCCGGCCTTGAGCACCCGGTAGAACAGCAGCGTGTCCTCCCCGACGGCGGCGGGCATCCCCGCGCCGAGGGCCTCGTGCAGCAGCCCGACGTCGCGCAGCACCGACGCCCGGAACGCGGCGTTGGCGGTCGCTCCCAGCTTCCACGTCGGGGCGGCCGAACGGAACCGCTCCAGCCAGGTGGCGTCGAACTCCTGCGGGTCGAACCCGCGCCCGAGCCCGCCGTAGATCTCGAACAGCCGCTGGGAGCGGGTCCGCAACTCCAGCGGCAGGACGTTCCCGGTCACCGCGGAGACGTCAGGTCTGGCGAAGGGGGCCAGCAGCGCGTCGAGCCAGTCGGGCGGCATGCGCACGTCGTCGTCGGTCATGACGACGATCTCCCCGCCGGCAGCGCGGATCCCGGTGTTGCGGGCGTAGGACAGGCCGCGGCGCCGCTCGCTGACCGCCACGACGTCCGGGAACTCGGCGAGCACGGCAGCCGTGCCGCCGGAGTCGGGGTTGTTGTCGACGACGACGACCTCCACCGGCGAAGCCGTCACCTGCTCGCGCAGCTGGCGCAGGCACTCGCGCAGGTCGTCGGGGCGGTCCAGCGTGGCGACCACCACCGACGCCGACGGCCCCGGGCGGGCCGGCCGCGCAGCGACCGGCGCCGGGCCGCCGTCCTGCATCCGCCCGGCGAGCGCCGACACGAGCTCGGCCCACACGATGGCGTCGCCCACCTGCCACGCCTGCGGGAGCAGCCGGACCTGCAGCGCCGCCGCGAGCGCGGCCCGCAGACGCGCCGCCGACACGGCCTGCCGCCGGTTGAGGATCTCGGCGTAGCCGAGGATCCGCCCGTCCCAGGAGGCGTAGACCCGTACCCGCTCCGCGCCGGCGACGTCGGTCAGGTCCCCGACACCGTCGCGCAGCTCGACGATGCGCACGACCGTGAGCGGCCCCGGCCGTCTCATCGTGCGACGGGCACCGGCCGGCCCGTGGACGCCCGCAGCGCCACGCGACGCGCGCGGGGGTAGCGGGTGAGGCCCCGCAGCGACCCGCGCAGCTCGGCGACGATCAGGTCGCGCGGGAAGCGGGTCGGCCGGACGTGGGACAGCAGCCAGCGCCGCACGCTCCAGCCCCACCACCACCGCAGCCCGAACGCGACGATCGCGCCGCGCTGCTGCGGGTAGGCCAGCGCGCTGCGGACAAGGAAGGCGTAGAAGCCGACTCCGTTGTTGGTGATCTGGGCGTGCAGCGCGGGCAGGTCGCGGCGGTGTCGGTGGCGGACCACCGCGGCCGGCTCGTACAGCAACGTGTGGCCCTCCTGCAGGACCCGGAAGAACATCTCCAGGTCGCCACCACCGTTGGTGAGCGTCCCGACGTCCAGGGCCGGGTCGAAGCCGCCGAGCTCGTCGAAGACCCGCCGCCGGAACGCCATGTTCGCGCCGGTGCCGAAGCGGCCGGCACCGATGTGGTCGACGTCTCCGGGCCCCAGCCGGAACCAGGCCCGCGTGTAGCCGCGGCCGAAGCCGCCGTAGCGCTCGAACAGCTCCTGCGCGGGCGTCTCCAGCTCGAACGGCTCGACCAGCCCGGTCACGGCCATGACGTCGGCGGCCTCGGCGAAGGCCGCGCCCAGCGCGCGGGCCCAGCGCCGGTCCACCACGACGTCGTCGTCGGTGAACGCCAGCACCTCGCCGCGGGCCTCGGCCACTGCCCGGTTGCGGGCCCAGTCCAGCCCGGGCCGCGGCTCGCGGACGTAGCGGGCGCCGGGAAACGACCCGGCCACCAGCTGCGCGGTGGCGTCGTCCGACGGCGCGTTGTCCACGACGAGCAGCTCGAGGTCGCCGCCGTAGTCCAGGCCCACCAGCGCGGTCAGGCAGTCGCGCAGCGAGGCGGTGCGGTCCCGCGTGCACACGGCGATCGTCAGCGACGGCAGCGGCGATGCCGCCGGTGGATGCTCGACACGGGCGAGCGCCGCCGGGGGACCGTCGGAAGCGGCGGTGGCCAGCCGGTCGGCGAGCAGGTGGGTGACGGCCGGCCCGCTGAGCTGCTCGAGGAGCGCCCGGCGCAGTGTCGCCCCATCGCAGCGGCCGTTGTGCACCGGCAGGCCGACCGTGCCGACCGGGACGTCGTGCAGCCACACCAGCGCCCGCACGCCGGCGTACCCGCTGAGATCTCCCAGGTCCGACGGCGGCTGGTCGAGGTCGATGTCGAGCACACGGGTGGGCCGGAACACCGCCTCCATGCCGGCGGGGGGTGGACCCACTCCAGGCGGTGCCGGCGTCGCCGCCACCGGGCGGGCGGCCGGCGCGGGTCCGGGGAGATCGACGTCCAGCGGCGAGGAGTCCGTCATCGCGGCACGCTCGCGCAGGCTCCGCCGTAGACGGCGAACACGTGGGTGCTTCGTCCCATGAGTGCGATTGTGCCCTATTCCGTGCGGTGGCCGGACGACAGGAGGTCTTGACCGCGTCACAGTGACGCGCTTTCGTGTCGGCCCCCTCGCCCGACGGGAGGCCAGATGACGCTGCGCACCCTCCTCAACGCCTGGCCGGTCGTGCGCCAGGCGCGAGGTGGCGACCCCCTGGGGCGGGGCGCCGCGGTGCGGTCGCCGCGCTCGGCGAGCCTGACGGCCCGTACCGCCGAGGCCGACCGGGTCGTGCAGTCGGTGTGCCCCTACTGCGCCGTCGGCTGCGGCCAGCGGGTGTACGTGCGCGACGAGCGGGTGATCGCCGTCGAGGGCGACCCCGACTCGCCGATCTCCAAGGGCAAGCTGTGCCCGAAGGGCTCGGCGACCAAGCAGCTGGTGACCGGGCCCAGCCGCGTGACGCGGGTGCGCTACCGCCGCCCGTACGGCACGCGGTGGGAGGAGCTCGACCTCGACACGGCGATGGGCATGATCGCCGACCGCGTCGTCGCCGCCCGCGAGGCGAGCTGGCAGGACCGTGACGGGCGCGGCAACCCGCTGCGGCGATGCATGGGCATCGCCAGCCTCGGCGGCGCCACGCTCGACAACGAGGAGAACTACCTCATCAAGAAGCTGTGGACGGCGCTGGGCGCGGTGCAGATCGAGAACCAGGCCCGGATATGACACAGCTCCACCGTCCCCGGTCTGGGGACCTCGTTCGGGCGCGGCGGCGCCACGACGTTCCAGCAGGATCTCGCCAACGCCGACGTCATCGTCATCCAGGGCAGCAACATGGCCGAGGCCCACCCCGTGGGCTTCCAGTACGTGGTCGAGGCCAGGCGTCGCGGGGCGACGGTCATCCACGTCGACCCCCGCTTCACGCGCACGAGCGCCCTGGCGGACCTCCACGTGCCGATCCGGGCGGGCAGCGACATCGCCTTCCTCGGCGGGATCGTCAACCACATCCTGCGCAACGGTCGCGAGTTCCGCGACTACGTCGTCGCCTACACGAATGCCGCGACCATCGTCCGGGACGACTTCGCCGACACCGAGGACCTCGACGGGCTGTTCTCGGGCTGGGACCCTGATGCGTGCGCCTACGACGGCTCGTCGTGGCAGTACGCCGGCGCCGGCACGTCGGCCGCGTCGGGCAAGCGCGAGCGAGAGGCCAAGACCCCGCAGACCACCGGTGGGCAGGGCGCGCAGATGGACGGGACCGACGCGATCGAGCGCGACCCGACGCTGACCGACCCCCGCTGCGTGTTCCAGATCCTCAAGCGCCACTTCTCGCGCTACACCCCCGAGCTGGTCGCCGACGTCTGCGGCGTCCCCGTCGAGCTGTTCACCCGGGTCGCCGAGGCGCTGTGCGACAACTCGGGGCGCGAGCGCACCGGCGCGTTCTGCTACGCCGTCGGCTGGACCCAGCACTCGGTCGGGGTGCAGTACATCCGCACCGCGGCGATCATCCAGCTGCTGCTGGGCAACATGGGCCGGCCCGGCGGCGGGATCATGGCGCTGCGCGGCCACGAGAGCATCCAGGGGTCGACCGACATCCCCACCCTGTTCGACCTGCTGCCCGGCTACATCCCGATGCCCCACGCCGAGCACTACGACAGCTTCGGCGACTACGCCGCGCGCAACGCGGCCCCGACCGGCTACTGGGGCGACATGCCGGCCTACCTCGTCAGCCTGCTCAAGGCCTGGTGGGGGGACGCGGCCACCGCCGACAACGACTACTGCTTCGACTACCTGCCCCGCATCTCCGGCGACCACTCGACGTACGCGACGACGCTGGACATGCTCGACGGGAAGGTCGCCGGCTACTTCCTGTTCGGCCAGAACCCCGCGGTCGGGTCGTCCAACGGGCGGCTGCACCGCCTCGCGATGGCCAACCTCGACTGGCTCGTGGTCCGCGACCTCGTGGAGATCGAGAGCGCGAGCTTCTGGTACGACGCCCCGGAGCTGGAGACCGGCGAGCTGCGCACCGACGCCATCGGCACCGAGGTGTTCCTGTTGCCCGCCGCCGCCCACGTCGAGAAGGACGGCACGTTCACCCAGACCCAGCGGCTGCTGCAGTGGCATGACAAGGCGCTCGAGCCCCCGACGACTGCCGCAGCGACCTGTGGTTCGCGTTCCACCTCGGCCGGCTGGTCCGCGAGCGGCTGGCGGCGAAGGCGGGCGCCGGCCCGGACCCCAAGGACCGGCCGCTGCTCGACCTGACCTGGGACTACCCCGTCGACGGGCCGCACGACGACCCCAGCGCCGACGCGGTCCTGCGCGAGATCAACGGCGTGCGTGCCGACGGCAGGCCGGTGTCGGGCATCGCCGACCTGCGCGACGACGGCTCCACCAGCTGCGGCTGCTGGATCTACGCCGGCTGCTACGCCGACGGGGTCAACCAGACCCGCCGCCGCAAACCCGGCGCCGAGCAGACGTGGGTGGCGCCCGAGTGGGGGTGGGCCTGGCCGGCCAACCGTCGGCTGCTGTACAACCGCGCGTCGGCCGACCCCCAGGGCAGCCCCTGGTCGCAGCGCAAGGCCTACGTGTGGTGGGACGCCGAGGCGGGGCGCTGGACCGGCCAGGACGTGCCCGACTTCCCGGCGACGCTCGCGCCGGGCACCGAGGCCGAGCCCGGAGCGCAGGGCGTCGACGCGATCGGCGGCGGCGACCCGTTCATCATGCAGGCCGACGGCAAGGGCTGGTTGTACGCACCGACCGGGCTGGTCGACGGGCCGCTGCCGACCCACTACGAACCCCACGAGTCGCCGGTCGCCACTCCCCTCGACGGCCAGCAGGCCAACCCCGCCCGGGTGCTGTACGACCGCAAGGAGAACGCCTACAACCCCACCGCAGGCGAAGCCGGCGCCGAGGCGTACCCCTACGTCATGACCACCTACCGGCTCACCGAGCACCACACCGCCGGCGGGATGAGCCGCACGCTGGGGCACCTCGCCGAGCTGCAACCGGAGATGTTCTGCGAGGTGGGACCGGAGCTCGCCGCCGAGCGCGGCCTGGAGCACGGCGGCTGGGCCACGATCGTGTCGTCGCGCACCGCGATCGAGGCGCGGGTGCTCGTCACCGACCGGGTGCCGGTGCTGCGGGTCGGCGGCCGCACGCTGCACCAGGTGGGACTGCCCTACCACTGGGGCTCCAAGGGCCTGGTGACCGGCGACGCCGCCAACGACCTGTTCGGGCTGGCGCTGGACCCCAACGTCAACATCCAGGAGGTCAAGGCGGCCACGTGCGACGTCCTGGCGGGCCGCCGGCCGCACGGCGAGGCGCTCCGGGCGCTCGTCGAGCGGCACCCGTCGAACTACCCGGCGCACCGCCGCGGGACGGTGACGACGTGACCGCCGCCGTCGACGTGCCGGAGGGCCGCCGGACGCTGCCGCTGGCGGCGCCCGGCTACGAGCCGCCCCAGCCGCGCATGGCGTTCTTCACCGACACCACCGTCTGCATCGGCTGCAAGGCCTGCGAGGTCGCCTGCAAGGAGTGGAACGACATCCCCGAGACGCCGTTCGCCTGGACGGGGGAGTCCTACGACAACACCAGTGCCCTCGGCGCGAACACCTGGCGCCACGTCGCCTTCATCGAGCAGCGCCTGCCCCAGATCACCCGCGAGGCGCAGGAGGGACGCTTCGCCGCGCCGGGCGATGAGCGCGTCGACCTCGCCGGGGTCGGCACCAGCGGGCTGGCCGGCGATCCCGGCGCCGGTTCGCCAGGCGATGTCGGAAGCCCGGCCGGTGGTGACATCCGCTGGCTGATGAGCTCGGACGTGTGCAAGCACTGCACGACGGCGGCCTGCCTGGACGTGTGCCCGACGGGGGCGCTGTTCAAGACCGAGTTCGCCACGGTCGTGGTGCAACCCGACGTGTGCAACGGCTGCGGCTACTGCGTGCCCGCGTGCCCCTACGGGGTCATCGACCGCCGACCCGACGACGGGCGGGTGTGGAAGTGCACGCTGTGCTACGACCGGCTCAAGGTCGGCGCCGAGCCGGCCTGCGCCAAGGCCTGCCCCACCGACTCGATCAACGTCGGCACGCTGGAGGCGATGACGACGATGGCCCGCGAGCGGCTCGACGAGGTCGTCGCCGCCGGCGTTCCCGGCGCGCAGCTGTACGGCGAGCCCGGCGGCAACGGGCACGGCGTGGACGGGACCGGCGCCCTGTTCCTGCTGCTCGACGACCCCGAGGTCTACGGGCTGCCGCCCGACCCGATCGCGACGACGAAGCACCTGCCGAGCATGTGGCGCGCGGCGGCGGTCGCCGGCGGGCTGCTGCTTGCGGCCGTCGCCGCCGCGTGCACGGGAGGCCGGCGCTGACCGCGTCCGGCTCACCAGGCGGCGCGTCCGGCCCACCCGGCGCGACGGCCGCGACCGGCGCCGCGACTGGCGCATCGGGCTCATCCGGCGACCGCGTCGTCCGCCCGCCCAAAGGCTCCGTGGTCCCCGCCGCCGAGCTGCGGTCCTACTACGACCGGCCGGTGATCAAGGCGCCGGTGTGGACCTGGGAGATCCCCTGGTACTTCTTCGTCGGGGGGCTCGCGGGCGCGTCGGCCGTCCTGGCCGCCGGCGCCCGGATCGCGGGCCAGGGGCGGCTGGCCCGGTCGGCCCGGCTCGCGGCGGGCGCCGCGACCGTTGTCAGCCCGGCGCTGCTCGTCGCCGACCTGGGACGCCCCGCCCGCTTCCACCACATGCTGCGGGTGTTCAAGCCCACCTCGCCGATGAGCATGGGGACCTGGGTGCTCACGACGTTCGGGCCGGCCGCGGTCGGGTCGGCGGCGCTGGCCGAGCTGAGGTGGTTGCCGGGCCTGCAGCGCGTGGCGGAGGGGGTGGCGGCGGCGCTCGGCCCGGGGATGGCGACCTACACCGCCGTGCTGTTCGCCGACACCGCGGTGCCCGTGTGGCATGAGGCCCGTCGCGACCTGCCGGCCGTGTTCGCCGGCAGCGCCGCCGCCAGCGCCGGGGCGCTCGCGGCGATCACCACGCCGCCGCGGCACGCCGGGCCCGCCCGCCGCCTGACGCTGCTCGGCTCGGCGCTGGAGCTCGGCGCCGCCGAGGTCATGCGCCACCGACTCGGCGACCTCGGCGAGCCCTACGAGCAGGGCGACGCCGGCCGGTTCGCGCGAGCTTCGCGGCTGTTGACCGCGGCCGGCGGGATGCTGGTCGCGCTGGCGGGCCGGCGTGGGCGGCTGCCGGCAGCAGTCGGCGGCACGCTGGTGCTCGCCGGGTCGGTGTGCCAGCGCTGGGCGGTGTACCGGGCCGGCTTCGCCTCGGCTGCCGACCCGCGCTACGTCGTCGGGCAGCAGCGCGCCCGGCTGCGGGCCCGTGCCGGCGCGCCCGGCTAGCAGCGACGGGCACCCGTGTCACCTCCCCGGAGGTGTCACACCCCCTGTGGCAGGCTGCGATCACGCTCGACCGGAGGATCTCGACGTGGACGACGACGCCCTGCGCATCCACGAGCTCGTTGTCGAGGCCGGTGCGCTCCTGGATTGGCTGGAGTCCGGCCGCGTGCCGGCCGAAGCCGCGTGGGGGACGCTGGACGCCCTGCGCGACGAGTTGTGCATGCTCGCCGAGCATGCCCCGGACGCCGAGGCCTGCGAGGCCGCGCGCGGCACCGTGTCCGCCATCGACGCGGCCCTGCGCGTGCTTGCGGCCCCGCTGCGCGAGGGCGGCGCCGCCTGACCTGGCACGCCGCCGGGGCAGCAGCCCCGCGGCGGACCGCGGGCTGCTGCGTGCTCCGGTCAGCCGGCGGCGCCGACGTCCGCGGGCGCAGCTGCGCTGCCCCTCCTGCCTCCGCCTCGTCGTCGCGGGGCCGTCAACGTTTCGGCTTCGACACAGGTTTGCCACGCCATGAGTGCGCTATACTGAGCGCATAGGGCTCAGATCTGTCCAACATCGACACACGTGAAGGAGGAGCCAGACATGGCGCTGTTGCGTTGGGACCCGTGGGGCGAGCTGTCCGCTCTCCAGCAGGACGTGAACCACCTGCTCGGCCGACAGGTGCCGAGCCGCGCCGGCGGCCTGATCCCGCCGATCGACGCCTTCCGCACCGAGGAGGGCCTCGTGGTCCGCATCGAGCTGCCGGGCATGCGCCCCGAGGACGTCGACGTCTCGGTGAACGACCAGACGCTGACGATCGCCGGCGAGCGCAAGGTCGAGGCCGGTGTATCGGAGGACTCGTGGGTTCGCCGCGAGCGGGCCGTGGGCGCCTTCGAGCGCAGCTTCTCGCTGCCCGAGGGAACCGACCCGTCGGCGATCACCGCCTCGTTCGACCTCGGGGTCCTCGAGCTGCACATCCCCCACCCGCCGGAGCGGCGCCCGCACAAGGTGCAGGTCGAGGTCGGCTCGGGCGCCTCGCAGGGCGAGTCCGTCCGCGTCGAGTCGCAGCAGTGACGCGCCGGCGGCGGGTCCAGACCGCCGCCGGACGACGATCGCGGCGGCCGGAAGCCTCGGCGTTCCCGGCCGCCGCCGTGGCCGGGCTCGTCGCCGGTCGCGTGGTCGGCAGGAGCGACAACGACCTCGTCACGCGCGCCGCGGGGCGGGCCGGAAGCCGGTGGGCGTGGCGCAGCTGACCCACCGCCTGTGGATGGACCGGGCGCTCGCCGAGGCGAGGCTGGCCCCGGCCCACGGCGACGTCCCGGTCGGGGCGGTGGTGGTGCGCGACGGCGTGGTCGTCGCATCGGGCCACAACCGCCGAGAAGTTGACGCCGATCCCACCGCACACGCCGAGATGCTGGCCGTTCGCGCGGCTGCGGCGGCGCTGGGCTCCTGGCGGCTGGAGGCGTGCACCCTGTACGTGACGCTGGAGCCGTGCACGATGTGCGCCGGCGCGCTCGTGCTGGCGCGCCTGCCCGCGCTCGTCTTCGGCGCCGCCGACCCCAAGGCGGGCGCGGTCGGCTCGCTGTACGACCTGGCCCGGGAGCCGCGCCTGAACCACCGCGTCGAGGTGACCGCCGGTGTCCTCGCTGACGAGTGCGCAACGCTGTTGACGACGTTCTTCCGGGCCGCCCGCGCCCGGTCGCGGCCCCGAGGCGACGTTGGTAGCCTCCGGCCGCGAGCGGTGGAGTCGCATAGACCGGCCTAGTGCGCGGCACTCGAAATGCCGTAAGGGGGCAACCCCTTCGTGGGTTCGAATCCCACCTCCACCACTTCGACGCGGGATCCATCGCCACCCGCCACGCCTCACCCGCGCGCCGAGAAGGGTCGGTCACGAATGCGTGACCAACCCTTCTCCGTGTCACGCGATGCTCGGCATCCCGTGGCGACCCGACCGACCACGGGACAGCGGTGTCAGCCCATGCAGAGTTCGAACCAGACCGCCGTCGTCCCCTCCTGGCGGACGCCCCAGCGGGAGGCGAGCGCGGAGACGAGGAACAGCCCGTAGCCGCCGGTCGCGCCGGTCGCCGGCTGCCGGATCTGCACGTCGAAGCCGGCGCCGGGGTCGGCGACCTCCACGTGGAGGGTCCGGCCGTCCGCGCGGATGTGGACCTCGACCCAGTCCGCCGAGCTCAGCCCCGCGTGGCGGACGCTGTTCGTGACGAGCTCGCTGATGAGCAGCTCGGCCGACGCGAACGGCTCTGAGGGCAGGTAGGAGGTCAGCCCCGCCAGCGCGCGCCGCGCGGACGCCGGCGCGTCGCGTTGTGCGGGCAGGTGCAGCTGCAGGGCGACTTCCACGGGGACCTCAAAAACTGACGACTGCGTCAGGTTGTTCCCGAGCAGGGGTGCGCACACACCTGCGCAGACTCCACCTGGAGCAGGCAGCTCGACAGCACACGCCTGAGGGAAAGCGGAGCCGGAGAGATTCGAACTCTCGAGGGTGTTGCCACCCTACGGCCATTCCAAGACCGCGCCATAGGCCTGACTAGGCGACGGCTCCAACGTCGACTCGCGACGCGCGGCAGTATAGGCGGGGCCGGGACCCCGGTGCCGGGGCGCCAACCGGTCCGCCGGCGGCCGCCGTGGCTGCCGCGCACGCCTCGCGGCCACTGCCCGCATGCCCCCCTGTCCCAGGGCCCATGACCGACACCTCCACGACCGCCCGTTCGAACCGACCGGCTGGGGCCGGCGCGTTCCCCCATGCGTGGACGGTGGCGCGCGTTCGTGGCGTCCCCATCCGCATCGACCGCTCGTGGCTGCTCATCGCCGGCTTCCTGACCTATCTGTTCTTCGGGCGTCTGGCCATCGTGCTGCGGGAGTCGCCGACGCCCGTCGTCGTCGCGGCGGCGGTCGCCGCGGTGCTGCTGTTTTTCGCGAGCGTCCTGGCGCACGAGCTCGGACACACCCTGACCAGCCTCGACCGCGGCATCCCCGTGCTGACGATCACCCTGTTCGCCATGGGTGGCGTGACCGAGTCGACCAGGGAGGCGCGCTCGGCGCGCGACGAGTTCGTCATCGTCGGGATCGGGCCGTTCATCAGCCTCGTCCTGGGAGCGGCCTTCGGTCTGGTCGCGGCGGCGTTGGAGGGCACCGTCGTCCCGCGCGCCGTGGCCGGGTACCTGGCGTGGGCCAACATCGGCCTGGCCATCTTCAACATCGTTCCGGGCTACCCCCTCGACGGCGGGCGGCTGCTGCGGGCGGTCCTGTGGGGGGCAACGGGGCAGCCGCACAAGGCCACGCGCTGGGCTGCGCGGGTCGGCCAGGTGTTCGCCGCGCTCGTCATCGGCATCGGGATCCTGCTGTTCGTCGACTCGGGCGGCCGCGGTCTCGGCGGGCTGTGGGAGGTGCTGATCGGCTTTTTCCTCCTGCGCGGCGCGACCGACAGCCACCGCCGGGCGAGGACGCGTGAGCGGGTGGGCCGCCGGACCGTCGCTGACGTCATGGGCAGCGTCCCCGCCCCCCTGTCGCCCACCGCGTCGCTGGCCGAGGCGATCGTCCGCGTGCAGGAGCGCCCGTCGCTGCTGTGGCCGGTCGGGGATCCGGTGTCGGCTGTCCTGCGCCTGGCACAGCTCGACGCGGTGCCCGCCGACCGCTGGGCGGCCACCACCGTCGGCGAGGTCGCCGGCCCGGCCGACGCCGTGACCGTCGAAGCGACCACGCCCCTCGACGACGCGCTCGAACGGATGGCGTCCGCACCCGGCACGATGCTGCTCGTCGTGCGCGACGGCCGCGCCGTGGGCCTGCTCACCCCGAGCCTGGCCGGGCCGCTGCTCCCCTGATGCGCCTGCTGCGGGCCATGTTCCTGCCGCTGTCGGTGGTCACGCTGGTCGCTGCGGCCGTCGTGGTGCCGCTGCCGCTGTACCTCGAGGAGCCAGGGCGCTCGCTGTCGCTGGCCGACTGCGTCGACGTGGACGCCGGCGACTCCGGGGCGGTTGCCGGCGACTACCTGCTCACGACGGTCAACCTGCTGCGGGCGACCACCGTCGACGCGGTCCGCGGCGTCGTCGACGACGACATCGCGGTGCTGGGTCAGCGCGACGTCATCCCTCCCGGTCAGGAGGTGCCGACGTTCTTCGCCGAGCAGGCCGACGTGTTCGCCACGACCGCCGACATCGCCGCGGCCGTCGGGCTCGAGGCCGCCGGCCTGGAGGCGGACGTGCAGGGCGAAGGCGTGCTCGTCGTGCGCACCATCCCCGAGACCCCCGCCCACGGCGTGCTCGCGGCCGGCGACGTGATCATCGCCGCCGCGGGCCGGCCGGTGGACGTCGACGCGGACCTGCGTGCCGCGGTCGCCGCCGCCCCGCCGGACCAGCCGGTGCGGGTCGTCTTCGTCCGTGAGGGGGCCAGGCGCCAGGTCGACATCACGCCGGTGGACTTCCAGGGCGCCCGCATCATCGGTGTGGAGCCGCAGACCTTCCACCAGCGCGTCGACCTGCCCGTGCCCGTGTCGGTCGCGTCCGGCAGCATCGGCGGTCCGAGCGCGGGCCTGATGATCGCCCTGACCGTCTACGACACCGTCGCCGACGACGACCTCGCCGCGGGGCGGCGCGTCGCCGGCACCGGCACGATCGACCTGGAGGGCAACGTCGGGCCGGTCGGCGGCGTGGCGCTGAAGGTCCTGGCCGCCGGCGACGCCGGCGCCGACGTGTTCCTCGCCCCCGCCGGCCAGCTCGCCCAGGCGCGCAGCGGGCTGCGACCCGACTCGCGGATGCAGGTCCTGGGCGTCAGCGACTTCCAGGCCGCCCGGCAGGTGCTGCTGGACACGGCCGGCGACGCCGCTCCGGCCGCGCCCGCCGAGCGCGCCGCGTGTCCCTTCGCCGCCACAGGGGCGTGGGACGCACACCAAACGCCGGGCGGCTTCCGTGCAACGACTCCCTTCGGGAGACAGGCCTAGACCGCCTGACTGCTAGACTCCGCGGTCCGCCGTGGTCAGCACCGGGCGGGTGGGCAGCGAGGTCCCGTGCGACGTCGCACCGTGAACCTGGTCAGGGCCGGAAGGCAGCAGCCATAAGCGGTCTGTGACGGGTGCCGCGGAGCAGCCGCGCCGTCGCCCGTCCGGTGGTGCTCACGGCGCACCTTGAGGGCCGTCGGGCCCCGAACGCCGGCCGGCGGCCGCCCAGGCCGGTCCCGGCCGTGCCCGACCGACGCGGGGAATCGCTGTCGTGGCTTACGTCTCGCTGTACCGCAAGTACCGCTCGCAGACCTTCGCCGAGGTCCTCGGCCAGGAGCACGTCACCCGGACGCTGTCCCAGGCGATCGTCGAGGACCGGCTGTCCCACGCCTACCTGTTCACCGGCCCGCGCGGCACCGGCAAGACCTCCACCGCCCGGATCCTGGCCAAGGCCGTGAACTGCGAGCAGGGTCCCACGCCCGAGCCGTGCGGCGTCTGCCCGCAGTGCGTCGCCATCACCAACGGCTCGTCGGTGGACGTCATCGAGATCGACGCGGCCAGCCACGGCGGCGTCGACGACGTGCGCGACCTGCGGGACCGGGTGGCCTTCGCCCCGGCGTCGGCCCGCAAGAAGGTCTACATCGTCGACGAGTGCCACATGCTGTCGACCGCCGGCTGGAACGCCTTCCTCAAGACCGTCGAGGACCCGCCCGGCCACGTCGTCTTCGTCTTCGCCACCACCGAGCCGCACAAGGTGCTCGAGACGATCCTGTCACGCACCCAGCGCTTCGACTTCAAGCGCATGGGCGGCGACGTGCTCGCCGCCCACGTCGCCGACATCGGGGCGCGGGAGGCGCTGACGTTCGAGCCCGGGGCGATCGACCTCGTCGTGCGCGCCGGCGACGGCAGCGCCCGCGACACGCTGTCGGTGCTCGACCAGGTCGTCGCGTACACCGGCGCGACCGTCACGCTGCGCGGCGTGACCGACGTCCTCGGTGCGGTCCCCGACGAGCTCCTCGTCGAGGCCGCGGACCTGCTCGCGGCCGGTGACGTGGCCGGCGTCTGCGTGCTCGTCGGGCGCCTCGCCGACGCCGGGCACGACCTGCGGGCCTTCGCGCGCGACACCGTCGAGCACCTGCGCCAGCTGTTCCTGCTGCAGGTCGCCCCCGCGGCCGGACTCGTCGAGACCACGCCCGAGCGGCTCGCCCGCCTGCAGGCGCAGGCGGGCCGGCTCGGGCGCGTCGAGCTGCTGCGCGCCGTCGAGCTGCTGGCCGAGGCGCAGGCGCAGATGCGGCGCGGCAACACGCGGCTGCCGCTGGAGATCGCCCTCGTGAAGGCGGCGCTGCCGGAGGCGTGCGGCGATCCGGCTGCGCTGGCGGCCAGGCTCGACCGGCTCGAGCGCCGCACCGGGATGCGCCCGAACGGCACCGCCGACCCGGCGGCCGGTGCCGACCCTGTGGAGCCGGCCGACGCGCCCGGGCATCGGGTGGCCGAGTCCCCGGCCGAGCCCGCTCGGCCCCCGGGCCCAGCCGCCGGCGGCGAGCCGGCGGACCCGCCGAGGCGCCCGCCGGAGCCCGCTGACCCCGATCCCCCCGGCGCCGCGGAGGCAGCGGCCACGTCCGTGGCCGGGGCGGTCGATCTCGAGCTCGTCCAGCGCAGCTGGGACGCGGTCCGCGAGGCGGTCAAGAGGCGCAAGCGGTCCCTGGACGCCTGGCTGATGATGGGCCGCCCGGTCGGCGTCCGGAACACCACCGTCGAGCTCGCGTTCCACTCGCGCTATGGCTTCCACGCCGACAACTGCGCGAGCGAGGACAGCCAACGGGTGCTCGGCGACGTCTTCGACGAAGTCCTCGGGGTGCGTCTGGGGGTCACCTGCACCCTCGTCGACGGCGGCGACGGCGACGACGTCGTCGCGGCGGTCGCCGACGACGCGGTGTCCCTGGACGAGCAGGCCGCGGCGGTGCTCGAGAGCGAGGCCGCCCAGGCCGCGGGCGACCTCCCCGACGAGTCCGAGGCCCACGACGTGGCCGTGCGGACCTTGACCCGCGACCTGGGCGCCACCGTCGTCGAGGACCGGGGTCGGGCGACGTACTAGTCTGCCTCCGCGCCCGAGGGGCCAGACGTGCCACCGGGTCGCGCCGCTGCTGAGGCTCCCGCGAGCGGGCAGCCCGTGTCGCGGAGACCTGGACGCGTGTCAGTGGCCGCCGCGAGGACGATGAGGATGAGGGCGGGGTTCACGCTCGGTCGTGAGTTCGGCAAGCTGTGGGTCGCCGCCGGCCTCGCCAACCTCGGCGACGGGATCCGCCTTGCGACGATCCCCCTGCTGGCCGCCACCCTGACGCGGGACCCGGTGCAGATCTCCGGGCTGTACTTCACCCAGCAGCTGCCGTGGTTGCTCGTCAGCCTCGTGAGCGGCGCCCTGGCCGACCGGCTGGACCGCCGCCGCCTCATGGGCATGGTGCACCTGGGGCGCACGGCGCTCATGGGGATCGTCGCCGCGGCCGTCGCGACCGACACCGTCGTGCTGCCGCTGCTGTACGGCGTCGCCTTCGCGCTCGGCACGGCCGAGACGCTGGCCGACAGCGCCGCGTCGGCGCTGCTGCCGGCAGTCACCCGGCGCCAGGACCTCGAACGCGCCAACGGCCGGCTGGAGGCCACCGTCACGATCACCAACCAGTTCGCCGGGCCGGCGCTGGGCGTCGCGGTGTTCAGCGCCGTGGCGGCGGGGCCGTTCCTGCTCGACAGCCTCCTGCTCGCGGGCGCCGGGGCGCTCGTGCTCGCCCTGCGGCCACCGGCGCGCGGCGAGGTGCGGCCGAGCGGCGCCTCGCTGCGCCACGACATCGCCGAGGGGCTGCGGTGGCTGTGGGGATCGCCGGTGCTGCGCGCGCTGACCGGGCTGTCGGCGGTGATGAACCTCGCGATCAACGCGATGGTCGGCATCCTCGTGCTCTACGCGCTGGAGGTCCTGCGCCTGACCGAGGCGGGCTACGGCGTGCTGCTCGTGTCATGGGCGGTCGGCGGCGTGCTCGGCGGGCTCGGGGCCGCCGAGATCTCCGGGCGCCTGGGCCGCGGGGCGACGCTGCTGGTCGCGTCCTCGACGCTGGCGGCAACGCTGATGGTCACCGGCCTGACCTCCAGCGCGGCCGTCGCCGCGGTCATGCAGGGCCTCATGGGCTTCGCCGGGGGCCTGTGGGCGGTGGTCACGGTGTCGCTGCGCCAGTCGCTGGTCCCTGACCGGATGCTGGGGCGGATCGCCGGCGCGCACTACCTCGTGAGCTACGGCTGCAGCTCGCTGGGGACGCTCGTCGGGGGTCTCGTGGCCACCGCGGTCGGGCTGCGTGCGCCGCTGCTGCTCGGCTCCGCGCTGGTGACGTTGTCGCTGATCGCGGTCGGTCGCGTGGCGGTGCTGCTGCGACACCACACGCCTTTCGATCCGGCCGAGCCGGAGGCCAGTGCCGCGTGACGCCGTGGCGCCGGTGCGCGGGGCGCGACGGCGCCTCCCGGTAGGCTGGCCGCACCGCCCGCCGAGGAGAGCGAGGCCGCCGTGAGCAACATGAACCAGGTCATGAAGCAGGCGCAGGCCCTGCAGCGCAAGCTCGCCAAGGCCCAGGAGGAGCTCGCCCGACAGGACGTCACGGCGACCGCCGGCGGGGGGATGGTCACCGCGGTCGTCGCGGGCGGCGGGGGCGAGGTGCGCGCGATCACGATCGACCCGCAGGTCGTGGACCCCGACGACGTCGAGATGCTCGCCGACATGGTCGTGGCCGCCGTCAACGAGGCGCTGCGAGCCGCCAAACAGATGGAGAACGAGCTCATGGGCGGTCTCGCCGGCGGGATGGGCCTGCCGCCCGGGATGCTCTAGGCCCCCGGGCGCCGCCGATGTACGAGGGACCCGTCCAGGATCTGATCGAAGCGCTCGGCCGCCTGCCCGGGATAGGCCCCAAGAGCGCCCAGCGCCTGGCGTTCCACCTGCTGACGGTCGACCCGGCGGACGCCGAGCGGCTCGCCGCGTCGATCCTCGCGGTCAAGGAGAAGGTCCGCTTCTGCTCGCGATGCTGGAACGTCTCCGAGCTCGAGGAGTGCCGCATCTGCCGTGACACCCGCCGTGACCCCAGCGTCGTCTGCGTCGTCGAGGAGCCGCGTGACCTCATGGCGCTGGAGCGGACCGGGGAGTTCCGCGGCCGCTACCACGTGCTGGGCGGCGCGATCTCGCCGATCGACGGGGTCGGTCCCGACGACCTGCACATCAAGGACCTGCTGACGCGCATGGTCGACGAGGACGTCAGCGAGGTCGTGCTCGCCACGAACCCCAACATCGAGGGCGAGGCGACGGCCAGCTACCTCGCCCGGCTGCTCCGCAGCGTCGGCACCGCCGACCACCCGGTGCGGGTCAGCCGCATCGCGTCCGGCCTGCCGGTCGGCGGGGACCTGGAGTACGCCGACGAGGTGACCCTCGGCCGCGCCTTCTCCGGCCGCCGCGACCTGTAGCCGGGCGCGCCGGTCGGTGGGGCACCGGGAACGGCGCCGCGCCTGGGTAGCCTGCGGGTGTGATCGTCGTCCAGAAGTACGGCGGGTCGTCCGTCGCCGACACCGACCGCATCAAACGGGTCGCTCAGCGGGTCGCGGCCGCCAGGCGCGGCGGCCACGACGTCGTGGTCGTCGTCTCGGCGATGGGCAAGACCACCGACTCGCTGCTGCGGCAGGCTTCGGAGATCTCCGTCATCCCGCCCGGTCGTGAGCTTGACATGCTGCTGACCGCCGGCGAGCGCATCTCGATGGCGCTGCTGGCGATGGCCATGCACGAGCTGGGCTACACCGCCCGCAGCCTCACCGGCTCGCAGGCGGGGATCATCACCGACGCCGTCCACGGCAAGGCGCGGATCATCGACGTGACCCCCGGGCGGATCCGCCAGGGCCTGGACGAGGGCCACGTCGTCATCGTCGCCGGCTTCCAGGGTGTCAGCCGGGACTCCAAGGACGTCACCACCCTGGGCCGCGGCGGCAGCGACACCACCGCGGTCGCGCTCGCCGCGGCCCTGGACGCCGGGGTGTGCGAGATCTACACCGACGTCGACGGCGTGTACACCGCCGACCCGCGTATCGTGCCGGGCGCGCGCAAGCTCGCCCGCGTGTCCCACGAGGAGATGCTCGAGCTCGCCGCCGGCGGCGCGAAGGTGCTGCAGGTGCGCAGCGTCGAGTACGCCCGCAACCACGGCGTCGCGGTGCACGTGCGCAGCTCGTTCAGCTACAGCGAGGGAACCTGGGTCGACAACGGAGATGACATGGAGCAGGCGATGATCTCCGGTGTCGCCCACGACACCGGCGAGGGCAAGCTCGTCATCCGCGGGGTGCCCGACAAGCCGGGGGTCGCCGCGCGGGTGTTCACCGATCTGGCCCGGGCCAACGTCAACATCGACATGATCGTGCAGAACGTCTCCTCGGACGGCACGACCGACATCTCCTTCACGCTGCCGCTCGCCGACGGCCCCCGGGCGCAGCTGCTCTTGGAGGCGCTGCTGCCCGAGATCGGCGCGGAGGAGATCACCTTCGACACCGACGTCGCGAAGGTCTCGCTCATCGGCGCGGGGATGAAGACCCATCCCGGTGTCGCGGCCACGATGTTCGCGGCGCTGTCGGACGCCGGCGTCAACATCGAGATGATCTCGACCTCGACGATCAGGATCTCCGTGGTGATCCGCGCCGACGCGGTCGCCCCTGCGGTCCAGGCCGTGCACGACGCCTTCGGCCTGGCCGAGCCGGACGTGGCCGGCGTGGGTGGCCGGGTGAGCGGTGCGTCCGGCCGGGGCCGCCGGGTGACCGAGGCGCAGGCGTGACCCGGCCCACCGTGGCTGTGGCGGGCGCCACCGGGGCCGTGGGCCGCGACCTGCTGACCCTGCTCGAGACGCGGCGGTTCCCCTGCGACCGCCTCGTCGCGATCGCGTCGCCGCGCTCCGCCGGTCGGGTGCTGCGGTTCCGCGGCGAGGCGGTGACCGTGCACAGCATCGACGAGCAGACGGTGTTCGACGGCGTCGACGTCGCGCTGTTCTCGGCCGGGGCCACAACGTCGCTCGAGCACGCTCCCCGCGCTGTCGCCGCGGGCGCCGTCGTGGTCGACAACTCGTCGGCGTGGCGCATGCACCCCGATGTCCCGCTGGTCGTGTCCGAGGTCAACCCGCGCGCGCTGGACCTCCTCGACGGCGGCGGGCGGCGGATCGTCGCCAACCCCAACTGCACGACGATGGTGGCGATGCTGCCGCTCAAGGCGCTCCACGACGCGTTCGGCCTGACCGAGGTGGTCGCCACGAGCTACCAGGCCGCGGGTGGTGCCGGGCACAAGGGCATCGACGAGCTTGCCGGGCAGGTCGGGCAGTTGGCCGCCGACGTCGAGCTGCTGCGCACCGACGGCGCCGCGGCCGCCAAGCTCGTCGACCACCGGGTCCACGCGGCGCCACTGGCGTTCAACGTCGTCCCGTGGCTGGGCACCGAGGCGCAGGACGGTTACACCGACGAGGAGCTGAAGCTGCGCAACGAGTCCCGCAAGATCCTCGGCCTGCCCGACCTGCGCGTGGCGCCGACCTGCGTGCGGGTCCCGGTCGTGGTGGGGCACGCCGTGGCGGTCCGGGCGACGTTCGCCGAGCCGGTGGACCTGCGTGCCGCACGCGAGCGGCTCGAAGCGTTCCCGGGGCTCGTCGTCGAGGATGTGCCGACGCCGCTCGAGTTCGCCGGACGCGACGAGGTGGCGGTCGGCCGGCTGCGGCCCGACCTGGACGACCCGCGCTCGTTGAGCTTCTTCGTGGTCGGCGACAACCTGCGCAAGGGCGCGGCGCTCAACACCGTCCAGATCGCCGAGCTGCTCGTCGCCCGCGGGATACTCTGAGGCGGGCTTGGTCGTGAGTGCTCCCACCGCGCGAGCCGGCGGCGTCGCGGCCGCCGCCGTGGCGACCGTCGCACTGGTGGTGCTCGTGGGCGCGCAGGTCATGGCCGCGACGGGCCAGCCGCCCGCGCCGGGTGGCGGCCCTGGCGTGGCCCGCGCCGCTGAGGCGAGCACCTCGACGGCCGACGTCGGTGATCCTCCGCCGTTCCGGGGCAGCGTGCAGCCCCTCCCGCGCGACCTCCGCCGGCGGATGCGCGGGGTGTCGTGGCGACCCGGGTGCCCGGTCCCGCGACGCGACCTGCGGCTGCTGCGCATGCGCCACCGGGGCTTCGACGGCGAGGTCCACGCCGGCCGGATGGTGGTCGCGGCCACGGTCGCCGACGACGTGCTGGCCGCCTTCCGGCGCGTCTACCGGGCCGGCTACCCGATCCGGCGCATGCGGCTGGTCGAGGCGTACGACGGGTCGGACCGGCGCTCGATGCGACGCAACAACACTTCGGCGTTCAACTGCCGCACCGTCACGGGAGGCAGCGGCTTCTCCGAGCACGCCTACGGGACCGCCATCGACGTCAACCCGGTGCAGAACCCGTACGTGAAGGATGCGACCGTCCAGCCTCGCGCCGGTCGCGCGTACCTGGACCGCAGCGATGCCCGCACGGGCATGATCGTGCGCCCGGGCCCGGTCGTCCGCGCCTTCCGCAAGATCGGCTGGACCTGGGGCGGGGACTACCGCTCCCTGAAGGACTACCAGCACTTCTCCTCCAGCGGCGGCTGAACGGCGGCGCAGCCTCGGGGTCGGGCTTCCGGTCCGCCGGCCCTGGAGTCAGGACATCTCGATGGATCTGCCCACCACCCGGCTCGGCTCCAGCGGGATCGACATCACCAGAGTCGGCTTCGGCACCTGGGCCGCCGGTGGTGGCGGCTGGCGGTTCGGCTGGGGCGGCCAGGACGACGCCGACTCGATCCGCGCGATCCACCGGGCGGTGTCGGCGGGGGTCAACTGGATCGACACCGCACCGATCTACGGTCGCGGGCGGGCCGAGGCGGTGCTGGGTCGCGCCCTGGCGCAGCTGCCCTCCGCCGACCGGCCCCGGGTGTTCACCAAGTGCGGCCTGACCTGGCGCGACGACGACCCAGACCCCGCGCCCCGCAACGAGATGGCGGCCGCGAGTGTCCGCCACGAGCTCGACGCGTCGCTGCGCAGGCTCGGCGTCGACAGCATCGACCTGTACCTCGTGCACTGGCCACCACTGGACGGGACGCCGCTGGAGGCGTACTGGTCGACGATGCTCGAGCTGCGGGAGGAGGGCAGGGTGGGCGCCGTCGGGCTGTCCAACCACGACCTGGCGGCGGTGCGGGCGGCCGAGGCGATCGGCCATGTCGACGCGCTGCAGCCGCCGTTGTCGCTCATCGCCCGCGCCGCGGCGGCCGACCTGGTGCCCTGGTGCGCCGACCACGGGACCGGGGTCGTCGTCTACAGCCCGATGCAGTCCGGGCTGCTGACCGGCGCGTTGACCGTCGAGATGGTCAACGCGCTGCCCGACGACGACTGGCGCTCGACCTCGCCGGACTTCAGCGGTGAGGGTCTGCGCCGCAACCTTGCGCTGGCAGCGGCCCTGGAGCCGGTGGCCCAGCGCCACGGCGTGGCGGTCCCGGCGGTCGCGGTCGCGTGGACGCTCGCGTGGCCCGGCGTGTCAGGGGCGATCGTGGGAGCTCGCGAGCCGCGCGAGGTCGACGGCTGGCTCCCCGCCGCCGACCTCGTGCTCGACAGCGACGACCTCGACCGGATCGCCGCCGCCGTCGAGGCGACCGGCGCCGGGTGTGGGCCGGTCCGCCCGGGCGCCTCCTGACGAGCGCTTGGTCGACCCCGCACACCGCCCGGGGCGCGTGTCGGTCGGGCATCCCCAACGCCGGGCGGTTGGGGCCTGCACCTCACACGCCGGGCGGTTGGGGCCTGCACCTCAGACGCCGGGCGGCTCGGCGTGCCGGTGCTGCGGGTCGCACCGGCACGGGCTCGCGCCGCAGCGCGGGCAGCCGGCGGCGTAGCGGGCCGCGGCGGCGTCGAGGTCGACGCCGGACTGGACGGCCAGCGAGGCGAGCCAGGCCAGCACGTCGCCGAACTCGCGCTCGCGTTCAGCGGCGTCGCCGCGGAACAGCGCCCGCGACAGCTCGCCGCACCCTCGGTGAACCAGGCGAACGTGCGGGCCAGCCCCCGGCCGGCGTCGCGCTCTCCGTAGAGCAGCCGCATGCGCTGCTGGAACTCCGCGATGTCCACGCTGCTCCCCGTCGGCGAACCGCGGACGCCCGCCACGCGGGCGGGCGTCCGAGGGTGCGGTTGGTCGGGATGCCGGGATTTGAACCCGGGGCCTCCACGTCCCGAACGTGGCGCGCTAACCAAGCTGCGCTACATCCCGGTGCGACGCCCGCCAGCGTACCCGGTGACGCCGCCCCCCTCAAAGGTCCCGTGGGACGAGGTCCAGCAAGGTCGCCTCCGGCCGGCACGCGAAGCGGATCGGCGCGTAGCGCGAGTTGCCGAGCCCGGCGGACACGTGCAGCCACAGGTCGGCGCCGAACCGCGACAGGCCGCGGGACTGGCGCAACGGCAGGTCGCTGTTGTTGGTCAGGGCCCCGATGCCGGGCAGGCGCAGCCGACCGCCGTGGGTGTGCCCGCACAGCACGAGGTCGAAGGCGTGGCGGTCGAACGTCTCCAGCGCTCGCAGGTACGGGGCGTGGACCAGGCCCAGGCGCAGCGCCACCCCGTCGGTCGGTGGCCTCCAGTCGATGTGCGGGGGACGGTCGTGGTCGACGTGCGGGTCGCCGAGGCCCGCGACGTCGAGGTCCCCAGCCCGGGTGGTGATGCGGGCACGGGTGTTGTGCAACACCGTGTAGCCGCCCTCGCGCAGCCCGTCGACGAGCCGTCCCGTCGCCAGCGGCCGCCCGTACCGGCGCCGCGCCGGAGCCGTCAGGTACTCCATCGGGTTGCGCGCCGTCGACCCCCAGAAGTCGTGGGAGCCCAGCACCGCCACGCCGACGCGCCCCCGAGCCGCCTCGGCGAGGGTGCCGACGACCTCGGGGATGCTGTCGTCGGACTCCAGGAGGTCCCCGGTGACGACGACGACGTCGGGCCCCGTCGCGGCGCACCGCCGGACGAAGTCGAGCCGGTGGGCCTGCCCGGGCAGTTGGTGGAGGTCGGACAGGTGCAGCAGCCGCAGCGCCGCCGTCGCAGGTCTGCGCAGGACCGGTGCGGTGACGTGGCGCAGGGCGTACCAGCGCCGCTCGACCAGGCCTGCCCACGCGAGAGCGGCCGCGCCCGCCGTCGCCCCGACGCCCGCGACGCCGGGCAGCGACGCGGGCACCGGCGCGCGGGCGCGGCCGGCGTGCGGCGCCGTCGAGCCGGAGGCGGGCCGGGTCGGCGGACCGATGACGGGTGCGCTCACCGCCGCCGCCCGGTCGCGGAGCAGCTCACGGGTGCGGCGCTCACCGTCGCGGACGCTCGCGGTCCCGAGCGTCGCGCCGGCGCCGGTCACCGCCGGCGCGGGCCCGCGGGGGCGCCACGCCTGGGGCGGCCCGTCCGACCTGCACCGTGACCGTCTCCCCGCGCGTGTCGACACCCGCTGCGGGTTGCTGGCTCACGACCTGACCGGCACGCTCGGGCTGCAGGACCGGGACGTCGACGACTATCGGCCGCAGCCCGGCAGCGCGCACCCTCGCCGCCGCCAGCGACCGGGTCAACCCGGCAAGGTCGGGCACGCGCGTGAGGCGGATGCTGCCGTCGGACACCGCCACCACGACGGCTCCGCCGACCGTGACGCGGCGCCCGCCCTCGGGGGCCTGCGCGACGACGGTGCCGGCGGGACGGTGGTCGGCGACCGTCCGTTCGACGGCGGTCAGCGGCACGCGTCGCAGGAGCCGCTCGGCGGTCGCCAGCGGCCGGCCGACGACATCTGGCACGCGGCCGCGAGGCAGCGGCGGGGGCTTGCGGAAGTCGGTGGTGGGCAGCTCCAGCTCGGCGGTGGCACGCCGCATGAACTTGGCCCACACCATCGTCGGCAGGCACCCCCCCGTGACCCGGCCTCCGGGGCACCGGGGGTCGCGCAACTCCCGGACCCTGCCGGGATGACCCACCCACGCCGACGCGGACAGCTGCGGTGTGTAGCCGACGAACCAGGCGTCGCCGTAGTCGTCGGTGGTGCCGGTCTTGCCGGCGGCGGGCCGGCCGATCGGGCCGTTGCGGGCGGCGGTGCCGGACTCCAGCGGGCCGCGCAGCAGCTGCGTGACGCGGCGCGCCACCCCGGACTCGACGGCACGGCGGCAGGTGGGTCCACGGCGGACGATGGTCCGGCCGCGCCGGTCGGTGACCTCGGTGATGGCGTAGGGAGCGCACAGCACGCCGTTGTTCGCCAGCGTCCCGTAGCCCGAGGCCAGGTCGAGCCCGTGGACCTCCTCGCTGCCGAGCACCGTCGAGCACAGCCCCTGCAGCGGGGCGCGCACACCCATCCGGGCGGCGACCTCGACGAGCTTGTCGGGACCCGTGATGTCGGCGAGCCGGGCGAAGTAGGTGTTCGACGACCTCGCGGTGGCCGCGGACATGTCCAGCAGGCCCATGCTCGCGTCGGCGTAGTTGCCCGGCCAGTAGCCCGACGGGCACCTGGTGCGGGTGAACCGGTAGCGAGCCCCCGCCTGGTAGGTGAACGTCGGGCTGATGCCCGACTCGAGCGCCGCGACGAGCTCGAACGCCTTGAACGCCGACCCCGGCTGGCGCCCGACCCCGGCGCCGAGACCGGGGACGGCCGGGGTCACCTGCGTGCGACCCGCGCCGCGGCCGAAGCGGCGCGGTCCCGTGCCGATCGCGAGGATCTCGCCGGTGCGCGGGTCGAGCGCCGTCACCGCGCTCTGTGGACCCTTCGGCCCCGGCAGGACGTCGCGGATCGCGGCGTCGGCCAGGCGCTGGACGTCACGGTCCAGCGTCGTGCGGATCGTCAGACCGCCCCGCAGCAGCGCCCGGGCGCGCGCCCGGCGCGTCGCTCCCAGCGCGGGCTCGGACTTGAGCAGCTCACGGACGTAGGTGACGAAGATCGAGTTGCCCGACGGCGGTCGCCGCGGAGCATCCAGTCCCAGCGGCCTGCCGGTCGCCCGGCGCGCCCAGGCAGGGGTCACGAAGCCGGCGTCGACCATCTGGGCCAGCACGATGTCACGACGCTGCCTGGCGGCGCGCGGATGATCGATCGGGTCGTTGACCTCCGGTGCGCGGATGAGGCCCGCGAGCAGGGCGGCCTGGGGAAGGTCGAGGTCGCCGACCTCGACGCCGAAGTAGTACTCGGCGGCCGTGCCGATGCCGTAGACCCCGTGGCCGAAGTACGCGAGGTTGAGGTACTCGGTCAGGATCTGGCGTTTGGACATCCGCAGCTCGAGCGCGGTGGCGTAGGAGGCTTCGCGCAGCTTGCGGTCCAGCGTCCGGGACGTGTCGTGGAGCACGAGGTTCTTGACGAGCTGCTGGGTGATCGTCGATGCACCGGAGGTGACCTCGCCCGCCCGCCAGTTGCCCACCGCCGCGCGGGCGATGGCGCGCCAGTTGACGCCACGATGCTCGAAGAAGGCGCTGTCCTCGGTCGCCAGCACGGCCCGCTGCACGTGCAGCGGGACGGCGTCGAGGGGCACGCGCTTGCGGTTCTCGATGTCGTGCAGGACGGCCAGGACGCGGCCGTCGCGGTCCAGGACGACGCTGCGCTCGGGCAGCTCGCCCAGCGAGGCGGGCGGCGGGCCGAACATCAGCCGCTGCTCGACGCTGTCCACCACCGTCGCCGCCAGGCTCGTCGTCGGCGCGACGCTCGCGGCCAGCAGCATCCCGGCTCCGACGATGACGGCGACGAAGCCGACGAAGCGCGCGCCGGCACGACCCCAGGTCGAAGGGCGACCGAGGCGCTCGGCGACGGCGTCAAGGCGGGAGATCGTTGACATGGGCAGCGACCGGCCTCTCACGGCCGGTCGAGCCAGGGTAGCCGGGAGTGGTCGGGCTCGGTTCCCCGGCCTGTGGAGATCAGGGGACGTTCAGCAGCCGCCCGCACGAGCGCGTCGCGGTGTCGACCCCGGCTCCGCCGTTGGCCACGCCGCTCGCGGTGCGCGGATCGGCGTAGCACACGAGGCGGTCGTCGCCGGTGTTGCCGTGCAGGCGGTCGTCACCGCCGGCGGCGCGGATGTCGTCGTCGCCGGCGTTGCCCTCGAGGTAGTCCCTTCCCGGGCCCGAGCGGACATGGTCCGCGCCCCCGCCCGCGCGCACGTCGTCGTCACCGATCCCCCCGTGGAGGACGTCGTCGCCGGCGCCGCCCCAGATGCGGTCGTTGCCGCGGCCGCCGAAGACCGTGTCGGCGCCGGCGTCACCCTGGACGCGGTCGCTTCCGCGCCCGCCGTAGACCCTGTCGCCGCCGTTCATGCCGTACAGCAGGTCGTCACCCGGGCCGCCGGAGAGCCGGTCCGCACCGTCGGCGCCGTACACGACGTCGTCGCCACCGCCGGCGGTGACCACGTCGTCGCCGCCCCCCGCACACACGACGTCGTCGCCGGGCGTGCCGCGCAGCGCGTCGTCTGCCGAGGTGCCGAAGACCGTGCAGCCGAGGTCGCCGCCGCTGCGGGGACCCAGGTCGGCGAGGTAGACGTCGGATCCCGGGTCGGTGTCGGCGGCGACGAGGTCGGTCGCGGTCGACGTGAACGCCACCAGCCGCCCGCTCGCGTCCAGGCTCGCGTCCTCGCTCGTCCCGGTCGTGATCGCCCCGTCGGGCCGCACCGCCACGAACCGGCTGTCACCCGTGACCCGGTCGGTCACGAAGACGTTCGTGCGGTCGAACGCCTCGTTGCGGTCGAAGTCGAACCCGAGCAGCTGGAGGGTGCCCGCGGCGATGTCCCCGGTGGCCGACAGGTCGTCGACGAAGGGATTGAAGATGTCGAAGCTGAAGTCGCCCAGCACCTCAGTGGACGGCGTACCGACCTCGTCGAGCCGAAGGGTCTCGACGTCGACGGTGAACGGGAAGCTGGCGTTGTCGTTTCCGGCGAACGAGAAAGCGACCGTGCTGCCGTCGGCGGAGATGATGGCCGCCGAAACGAAGGAATGGACCCCCACCAACCCCGTGTACTCGCCCGTCGCCAGGTTCACGAGGGGGACGTCGTTCAAGCCGAACTCGTCTCGGCGGCCGAAGCCGGTCAGCAGAGACCCATCGCCCGAGAGCGAGGGGAAGGCCAGGACCTCGGGGACACGGATCGACTGCCCCTCGGACAGCGCTATGACGACGACAGGTTGTGGCCCCGACCCGGAGAATCTGGGGAAAGCCAGCGTGGTGCCGTCGTCAGACAGGGTCGGGGCGCCGCCTCGCCCAAACCCGGTGAGCTCTCCGCTGTCGAGGTTCTTGACGTACACCTGCGTCGGCTCGCTGCCCTGTGGCTCGGGGGCCAGCGCGAAGGCGACCTTCGTGCCATCACCCGACAGCACGCCACCGAAGGCCTCCCCCGCCAGCCGGCTGCCGTCGGCGGCCGCGGATGCCAGCAGCACCGCGCCGGTGACAAGGTCCTTCACGTAGACGTCGGACGCATCACCGGTGTCCGCCGGGTGCAGGTTCGTGGCGGTGGATGTGAACGCGACGCGCCGGCCGTCGCTCGACAGCGACGGGTCATAGCTGACGCCGTTGGCCTTGACCCCGTCGGCTCGCGCGGACACGAGCGTCACACGCTCGACGGGGGCCGCGCCGGCCGGTGACCCGGCCAGCGCCAGTGTTGCAGCGACGGACGCGGCAGCGAACCGGACGAGAGCTGACAGACGCATGCGGTCCCCCGTACCGGAACCCGCGCGGGCCCGTTGGCGGTCCGCCGTCGGTCGGCGAACCGGTGGAGCGTGTCGGCCGCCGCCGCCCCCGTCAAGGGCTTTCGGACCTTTTGGATCCGAGGTCGTAGCCCCGTCAGGTGGTCCCGTAGAGCTGGCGGCCCACCGCGGTGAGGCCGGCCAGGTCGTGGACGTCGGTGGCGCGCAGGTCGACCTCGACGAGGATCTGCGGGTCGATGCCGTGCAACGCCGCGGCGATCGCCTTGCGCTCGCGGCGGGTGACGTCCAGCCGGTCGACGTGCAGCCGCAGCAGCTCGGCGGCCGCCCGGCGCTCGGGACCGCCGCCGTCGAGCCGGGACGCGGCGGCGAGGGCGTCGGCGCGGTCCAGCGCCGCCAGCCCGGCCGGCGGCGGCGGCGTGACCCGGTTGACGACGAGCCCGGCGGTCGGCATCCCGTCGGACTCCAGGCGTTCGAGGAAGTAGCGGGCCTCACGCAGCGCTGGCACCTCGGGGGTGGCGACCACGACGAAGGCCGCCCCGGGGCTCTGCAGCAGTTTGTAGACGGCCTGCGCGCGCCGCTTGAAGCCCTCGTACATCCCCTCGAACGACTGGAAGAACTCGGCGAGGTCGGCCAGCAGCGCCTGGCCGGTGATGCGCGACGCGGCGCGCATGAACAGCCCCGTGCCCAGCCCGACCGCCCGGGTGGCGAGCCTGCCCGCGGCCATGCTCGGCGCGAGGAACATCCTCAGGAAGCGGCCCTCGAGGAAGTCGGTGAGGCGGCGGGGCGCGTCGAGGAAGTCCAGCGCGTTGCGCGTCGGGGGCGTGTCGATGACGATGCAGTCGTAGCTGCCGGCCGAGTGCAGGTCGTGCAGCTTCTCCAACGCCAAGTAATCCGGCCTCGCTCTTGAGCTGGCCCAGCTTCTCCATGGCCATGTACTCCTGCGTCCCGGCCAGCGAGTCCGACAGCTGCTGGTAGAAGCGGTTGCTCTTGATGCGTTCGGCGCGGCCGGCGTCACCGGCATGCCGGTCGATGACCTCGTCGAAGGTCCGCTTCATGTCCAGCATCATCGCGTCGAGCCCGTCGACGCCCGCGACGGGCCGGGGCCGGTTGTCCAGCGAGCTCAGGCCCAGCGACTGCGCGAGCCGCCGCGCCGGGTCGATCGTCAGCACGATCGTCCGCCGCCCCGCCCGCGCGGCGCCCAGGGCGAGCGTCGCGGGGGCCGTCGTCTTGCCGACCCCGCCCGAGCCCGTGCACTCGATGATGTGGCGCCGGTCCACCACCTCGCCCGAGGCCCGGGCGCGGGCGGCGGCGAGCCGGTCGCGCCCTGTCACGCGTCTCCCAGCGCGGTCTCGACGACGTCGGCGAGACGCCCGACCTCCGCGTCGCCGAACCTGTCGGCCCACACGTAGGGCAGCTCCAGCGTGGGCAGCGCGACCCGCCGCGACAGCTCGCCCCGCATCCGGCGCTGCAGGTCCACCCGGCGCAGGTGCCCGTCGCCGGCTTCGAGCAGGGCCTGCGCCGCGGCGTCGTCCACCGGCAGGTCGGCGGCTGCGAGCAGCTCGCGCAGGTCGGGTGCCCCCATCTCGGCCAGCGCCTTGGCCTCCGCGTCGCCGATGCGCTCGTCCAGCACCCGGTTGACCAGCACGGGGCCGACCGCCACGCCCAGCTCCCGCAGCGCGGCGGCGCTCTCGGCCGTCTCGGTGACCGGCATCTCCTCGAGCAGCGTCACCAGGGTCACCGCCGTCCGGGCCGGGTCCAGCAGCAGGTCGACGAGCGACTGCGCCTGCTGACGGATCGGGCCGACGCTGACCAGCTCGGTGGTGGCGTCGGGGGCGCGCAGAAAGTTGACGATGCGTCCGGTGGGCGGCGCGTCGAGGACGACGAGGTCGTAGGTGAAGTGCCCGTCGGGCCGGCGGCGACGCTCCATCTCCTTGACCTTGCCGATCAGCAGGACGTCCTTGATGCCGGGGGCGGCCGCGGTGGCGAACTCCACCGCCGAGTTGTGCGACACGAAGCGGGCCACCCGGCGCGCGCCGTAGAACATGTCGAGGTACTCGCGCAGCGACGCCTCGGGGTCGACCGACAGCCCGAACAACCCGGGACGGAACTCCGTCTCGGAGAAGCTCCAGGCGGGGGTCGAGAACAGCCGGGAGAAGGTCTGGCGGCCCTCGACCTCGACCAGGCAGGTGCGCCGGCCCGAGCGCGCGGCGGCGACGGCGAGCGCCGCGGCGACCGATGACTTTCCCACGCCGCCCTTGCCGGTGACGATGAGCAGCCGTGGGTCGAGCAGGTTGGACAGGTCCACGGGCGGAGGCGACCTTCCGGCGGGGGAGGGGGTCGTGACGGTGCGCGGCCTCCCAGGATGTACCCCGCCGCCGGCCGTCGCTCCCGCCGGAGCGGTCGCAGGTGGCGGTTACCCTGGGGTCATGTCCTCCCGTCGTGCTGGAGGCGGCCAGGGCCGCCGCGTCCGTGTCCGGCTTGGCGCCCTGCTCGTGCTCGCGGGCATGCTCGTCGCGGGTCCTTCGTCCTCGGCGTCGGCGCAGGGCTCGGGCACCGTCATCGACGTCGTCGAGGTCGAGGGGATCATCGACCAGACGATCGCCGACTTCCTGCGCGAGCGACTCGCGGTGGCCGCAGACCAGGACGTCGAGGCCGTGGTCGTGCAGATGGACACTCCCGGCGGGCTCGGCGTGTCGATGCAGGAGGTGGTCGACGTCATCACGGCCAGCGAGGTGCCGGTCGTCACGTGGGTGGGGCCGTCGGGCGCGCAGGCGGCCAGCGCCGGTACCTACATCGCCTACGCCTCCCACGTGCTGGCCGTCGCCCCCGCCACGACGATCGGTGCCGCGACGCCTGTCGACCTCGGAGGCGACGACCTCGCGGCGAAGGCCGTCAACAGCGCCGAGGCCCGTCTGGTGGCGCTGGCGCGCCTGCGGGGGCGCAGCGAGGACTTCGCGCGTGCGGCCGTGCGCGACGGCGCGGTCGTGGCCGTCGGGGACGCGCCGGCGCTGCCTGCCGACGCGCTGCTGCCGCCCGGGATCGACCGCGACGACGTCCGGATCCTGACCGCCTCGGAGGCGGTCGACGAGCAGGTCGTCGACCTCGTCGCCGCCACGCTGCCCGACGTCCTCGCGGCCCTGGACGGACGGGAGGTGACCGTGAGCGGGGACGGCGCGCCTGTCGAGCGCACCTTGGACGTCGACACGACCGACGCCAACGTCCGTTTCAACAACCTCGGCCTCGTGCGCCGGGTGCTGCACACGGTGGCGAACCCGACGCTGGCCTACCTGCTGCTGATCGGCGGCACGCTGGCGCTGCTGTTCGAGGTGTTCCAGCCGGGCTTCGGCGTCGCCGGGGTCTGCGGGCTCGTGCTGCTCGGGCTGGGGCTGTACGGGCTGTCGGTGCTGCCGGTGAGCTGGCTCGCGTTGGGGCTGCTCGTGCTGGGGCTGGCGCTGCTCGCGATCGACCTGGCCGTCGCCGGCCTGGGCGCGCTCACCGCGGGGGGAGCGATCGCCGTCACCGTCGGCTCGTTCCTGCTGTTCACCGGCCCCGAGGTGCTGCGGGTGTCGGCGTGGGTCATCCTGCCCGTGGTCGCGTTCACCGTCGCGTTCTTCGTCGTGATCATGACGACGGTGCTGCGCGCCCAGGGCACGCAGGCGCTCGTGGGCGCGGAGTCGCTGCCCGGCAAGGTGGGCGTCGTGCGGTCGATGCTGAACCCCGAGGGCCACGTCTTCGTCGACGGGGCACTGTGGCGGGCCCGCGCTCCCGACGGCGCCGGGCGGGTCCCGACCGGCACGAAGGTGCGCGTGCTCGGGATGAACGACCGGCTCACCCTGGACGTCGAGCTCGTCGAAGAGCCGGACTCGGCTACGGTCGGGTGAGGCGGCGGCCGTCAAGCCGCCGCAACCAGCCGCAAGGAGCAACCCGTGACCACCGGCCTGCTCGCCACCGCTGTCATCGCGTTCGTGCTGCTCGTGGCCCTGGCGTCGTCGATCCGCATCGTCCAGGAGTACGAGCGAGGGGTGATCTTCCGCCTCGGGCGCGTCATCGCCGGCGCCAAGGGGCCGGGACTGTTCTTCATCATCCCGCTCATCGACCGCATGCAGAAGGTGAACCTGCAGACAGTCACGATGAACGTGCCGGCGCAGGACATCATCACCCGCGACAACGTCACCGTGCGCGTCGACGCGGTCGTGTACTTCAACGTCTTCGAACCGGTCAAGGCGACCGTCGCGATCCAGAACTACCTGTTCGGCACCTCCCAGGTGGCCCAGACGACCCTGCGGAGCGTGTGCGGGACGGCCGACCTCGACGAGCTGCTCAGCGAGCGCGACCGGCTCAACAGCCAGATCCAGGCCATCGTCGACGACCTCACCGAGCCGTGGGGCGTGAAGGTCACGCTCGTGGAGATCAAGGACGTGGCGCTGCCGACGGAGATCCAGCGCGCCATGGGGCGCCAGGCCGAGGCCGAGCGCGACCGACGCGCGAAGATCATCAACGCCGAGGGCGAGTTCCAGGCGGCACAGAAGCTCGCCGACGCGGCGGCGGTCATCGCCGAGCACCCCATCGCCTACCAGCTGCGGATGTTGCAGACGATGACCGAGGTCGCCGCTGAGAAGAACTCCACGCTCGTGCTGCCGATTCCGATCGAGCTGCTCGGGCCGTTCAAGGCGGCCTTCGGCGGCCAGGAGCGCTGAGCGGCCGCGGACCTGCCCCTCTAACTGCCTCTATACAACGGGGCGGCCCGGCCGTACCCTCGGTGACGGAAACCGCATTCGACGGCGAGGCAGCGATGGCAGCAGTGGCGCAGCTGGGAGCGGCGCCCAGGACGGAGTGGCAGCAGCGCGGCCTGTGCCGGGCGGAGGACTCCACCGTCTTCTTTCCGCCCTCCCATTTCGAGCACAAGCCCGAGCGCGAGGCCCGCGAAGCCAAGGCGAAGGCCATCTGCGAGCGCTGCCCTGTCCGCGTCGAGTGCCTGGACTGGGCCTTGACGGTCCGCGAGCCGCACGGCGTGTGGGGCGGCCGCTCCGAGATCGAGCGCAAGCACCTGCTGGCGGGCCGGCGCGTCGCGTCGTAGGGACTGTCACGGGTCGGCTCGGCCGGCGGCCCTATGGGGTGGGCGGCGGGAACCCTGCCGGCAGCGGTGACGTCGTACCCCCTCGACCGCCGAGGGAGGAACCCGTGCGCGCCATCGTCACCGCTGTCCTGCTCGCCATGGTCCTGACCGCCTGCGGCACCACCGCCGGCACGTCGGTGACCATCGGTCCCGGCGACACGGGCCGGCCGGCCGACGTGGCGCCGACGGGTGGGGGTTCGGCGGGATCGGTCGGCAGCGGCGAGATCCTCTGCCCGCACGACGACGCCGCGAACCCCGCCGTGCTGGACACCCCCGACTGCCCGGCGCCGGGCGAGCCCCCAGCCGAGCCCCCGTCCGAGCCCACGGCCGTGACCGTCCTGCCGCGACCCGAGGGCCTCACCGACGTCCACCCGGTCCCCTGGGAACGGGCGCGCGCCCGCGGCCGGCAGGTGACGGTCCGCTGGTGGTCGGGCGTCGAGCCGTGCAGAGGTCGACGTGACCGAGACCCGCCGGCGGATCGTCGTCACCGTGCGCGAGGGCGCCCAGCCGGACGCGGGCGCGTGCATCGCGATCGCGCTCGCCAAGCGGGCCACCGTGGAGCTGTCCGCGCCCGTGGGCGACCGCGCCATCGTCGACGGCGCCGCGCGGGCCAAGGACGACGCGGAGGGCTAGCACGCACCTCAAACGCGGGCGGCTCGTTTCCACGACTCCCTTCGGGAGACAGTCCCTGGCCCGGCTGGAGTAGGTTGCGCCGACCCGACGTCGGCGACAGGAAGCCTCGCGATGCCCAAGTGGGAGTACGCCACCGCCCCGCTGATCAGCCACGCGCTGCAGGAAATCCTCAACAACTGGGGTGACGAGGGCTACGAGCTCGTCGCCGTCGTCGACAACGTCGCCTACTTCAAGCGGCCGAAGGGCTAGCGGTGGCCACCCCCGAGGAGCGTCTCGCCGAGCTCGGCATCGAGCTGCCCGAGGCGCCCGCGCCGGCCGCCGCCTACGTCCCGACCGTCCAGACCGGGTCGCTGCTGTTCACCGCCGGGCAGGTCGCCGTCGGCGACGGCGGGCTGGTGGCCACCGGCAAGCTCGGCGCGGAGGTCGAGACCGGCGTCGGTGTCCGCTGCGCCCGGCAGTGCGCGATCAACGTCCTGTCCCAGCTCAAGGCGGCGCTCGGCGACCTGTCGCGGGTGCGGCGGGTGGTCAAGCTGACGGTGTTCGTCTCCAGCCACCCGTCGTTCACCGAGCAGCACATCGTGGCCAACGGGGCCTCCGAGCTCATGGTGGACGTCTTCGGCGACGCCGGCGTTCACGCCCGATCGGCCGTCGGCGCCCCCACCCTGCCGCTGGACACCCCTGTCGAGGTCGAGGCCGTCGTCGAGGTGACCTGACCCGCCCCACCCTGGAGTCTGTTCTGATCGGTTTCCGGGAGGAAACCGATCCGAACAAGGCGGGTGTGGCGGCCCCTCAAGCCCTCGGCGACGTGCCGGTCTTGCGAGCGGGGTACGCGGGCCGGGGTGAACGTCGCCCGCCCGGCAGGCGTCTTGTCCGGCAGACATGGATGCACGGGGTAGGAACGCGGGCCGGCGCAGCCGGCTCGCGTCCCAGCGTGTGGACCGGTGAGGAGCTCGTCGTGCTGGGCGGCCTGCGGATCGAAGCGGTCGACGAGACCAGCGAGCTGCCCGAGGCGGGATACGGCTGGAGCCCCGAGACCGGGACCAAGACGATGCTCGGCGCGCGACTGCTCGACGATGCCGCGGCCTTCGACCCCACCACCTCCCGCTGGCGTCGCCTCCCGGACGTCCCCTGGCCAGGCGGGTACGCCGACCATGCCGTGTGGACCGGTGAGGACGTCGTCGTCATCGGACAGCCCTGGGGCGAAGGCGGGCTGCGCGGGGCGGCGTACAACGCCGCAGACAACCGATGGCGGCGGCTTCCGGCGCCACCACTGCGGGCGGGAGCCGCGGTGGCGGTCGCATGGACGGGCCAGCGGCTGTTGCTGTGGGGCGGCGTCGACCACCAGCCGGAGCTGCCGGTCCAGGCCGCCGCCTACGACCCCGCCACCGATCGCTGGGCCACCTTTCCCGCCGGTCCCCTGGCGAGTCGGCAGTGGCACACCGCGGTCTGGAGCGGTCGCGAGCTGCTCGTGTGGGGCGGCACCGACCTGGCCGCCGGGGACTTCGCCGACGGCGCGGCCTACAACCCCGCGAACGGCACCTGGCGTCGGCTGGCGCGCTCCCCGCTGCCGGCCCGCCACCGCCACGTCGCCGCGTGGACCGGGACGCAGATGGTCGTCCTGGGCGGTTCGGCCGGCCCGCACATGCGGCGCGACGCCGCCGCGTACGACCCGGCGACCGACTCGTGGCGGTCCTTGCCGCCCCTGCCCATGGCTGTCGACTACCGCAGCGCGCTGGCGTGGACGGGCACCGAGCTCGTCGTTCTCGGCGGGATGGGCGGCGGGAGCTTCGTCTACCGGCCGGACCGCGACGTGATCGCCGCGTCGGACGTCGGCCTCGCGGCCGGGCGCTGCGATGCGGACGCCTCGGTGGACCGGTGCGGCGGTCGTCGTCTTCGGAGGCCAGGACTGCGACGAGGACGGCTCTCGGATCTCGAGTCACCACGCCGACGGGGTCCAGGTCACTGTCTCGAGCGGTGGGGACTGACCTGGGCCGGCGCCCGCCCCGGCGCATCCCGCGCCGTCAGGGCGGCTGCACCACGCTGCGGGTGTCGCCGCTGCGGCGGGTCGCGCCGCGGCGGTCGAGCTCTTCGAGGATCGGCAGGGCGTACTTGCGGGACGTGCCCAGGACCTGTTTGGCCCGGGCGGCGGTGAGGGGGCCCTCGGTCCGGTAGGCGTCGCGCAGGCGCGTCAGGGCGTCGTCGAGGGCGGCAGGGGTGACCGCGAGGTCCGGGGCGAGGCGGACGAGGTCGCCGGCGGCTTCCATCTCGCGCACGAGGGGGGCGGCCGCGCCGGCGCGGGCGGCGGCGTCGTTCAGCCCCGGAGGTGAGAACGGGTCCGCGGCGAGCGCGGCGAGCAGCGCGTCACGGGCGGTCGCCTGCCGCGGGTCCAGCCGGACCGCGTGGCCGGCGTCGCGGACACCGCCGCGCTCCGTCGCGACCCGGCCCACAGCCGTCAACACATCCAGCAGCGCCGGCGTGAGGTCTGCCGGGCAGCCCGCCGCCAGTGCCGCGCGTACCGCGACGTCCTTGGGCGCCACCCGGTCGACGGGGTTGGCCCGGTGGTGCGCGCGCAGCGCCTCGGTCACCGCTGCCGACCAGCGGGCCGCCGCCGCGGGTGACGCCCACGCGGTGCCGAGCGCGAGCAGACCGGCGGACCTGGCCGCCGCCGCGGCGTCGCCGGCGGTCAGCCCCACCCCGGCGGCCGCACGGGCGGCGTCGGCCGCGCCGCGCTCCGTGACGTGGAGCGCCAGCAGGGCGGCGCGGTCGTCTGCCTCCAGCGCGGCGGCGCGGCGGCGCAGGGCGTCCGCGCGAGCCGACCGGCCGGCCGGCCGCGTGGCTGCACCGGGTCAGGGTCGAGCACCACCCCGCCGCCGATGGTCGCGCGCCGGCCCGCCTCCCGCAGGACGAAGCGGTCACCGGCGGTCAGCGGCAGCGGCCGGTCGAGCTGGACGCGCACGAACCCGTCGCCGGTCACGGGACGGCCCAGCAGCGGGGCGACGCGCGCCAGCCGCTCCGCCGAGCCGGCGTGGACGTGCCAGGCGCCCCTGCGCCCGATCTCGCGGCCAGGCAGCGCCCGGACCTGCGCGTCGAGCGCGTCCGCGGCGAGCCACTGGCCGGGCGTGCCGAGCGCGTCGCCGCGCACGACGTCCGCGCGGTCCACGCCGACGAGGTTGACCGCGACCCGGCTGCCGGCGGGCGCGACCGCGACCGCGGCGCCGAGCGACTGCAGCCCCCGTGCCCGCACCCGCCGGCCCGCGGGCAGCACCGCGAGCTCGTCACCGGTGGCGACCGGTCCGCCCGCCAGGGTGCCGGTGACGACGGTGCCCGCGCCGCGCACGGTGAACGAGCGGTCCACCCACAGCCGTGGCCGGCCGCGGTTCACCGGCTGCGGTGCGGCGTCCACCACCGCGACGAGCCGCGCGACGAGCTCCGGCATCCCGGCGCCGGTGACCGCCGAGACCGCCACGGTCTCGACGCCCGCGAAGGCGGTGCCGGCGAGCTGCTCGGCGACCAGCTCGGCGGCCACCGCCAGCGTGTCGTCGTCGACGGTGTCGGCCTTCGTCAACACGACCAACCCTCGGGTCACCCCGAGCAGGTCGAGGATCTCCAGGTGCTCGCCGCTCTGGGGCATCCAGCCCTCGTCGGCGGCGACGACGAACAGCGCGAGGTCGACCGCACCGGCGCCGGCGAGCATGTTGCCGATGAAGCGCTCGTGCCCCGGCAGGTCGACGAAGGCGACGGTGCGCGGCGGACCCGACGGCCCCGCCAGGTCGGTCCACGCGAACCCCAGGTCGATCGTCAGCCCCCGCCGGCGGCCCGCGGCGAAGCGGTCGGGCCCCAGGCCCGCCCGGCCGCGCACGCGCGGCGCCTGGCCGCGGTCGACGTGCCCGGCGGTGCACCCCACGCCCATCACGGTCCCACACCCCCGCGTTTGTTCTGAACCGCCTGGCCGGCCAGGCGGACCAGAACAAACCCTGGTGGTGCGGGGGCCGGCGGGCTCACCCCGGACCGGTGACCGCGCCGGCGACGCGCTCGGCGAGGCTGCCGTCGTCAGCGGGGGCGACGGTCCGCAGGTCGAGCTCTACAGCGTCGCCGGCGACGCGCACGATCGTCGGCGGGTCGCCGGCGCGCAGCCTCCGAGCGGCGTCGGCGGGTGCCGGGCACGGCACGCGCACGACCGGTCCCGGCACCTCCCGGCCCGGCGCGGCACCGCCGCCGACGAGGCTCGCGCCCTCGGCCACCCGCCCGCCGACCCTCACCGCGAGCGCCTGCGAGCGGGCGGCGAGCACGGCGGGATCGGCGTGCAACGCCGCCCACACCGGCAGCTCGGCGAGGTCGCCGCGCAGGTGCGCCTCGAGGGTGGCCACCAGCGCGGCGACGCGCAGCTTGTCCAGCCGCAGCGCGCGGGCGAGCGGGTGGCCGTCGCACGCCGCGACGAGGTCGCGCCGGCCGGCGACCAGGCCCGCCTGCGGTCCACCCAACAGCTTGTCCCCGCTGCACACGACGAGGTCGGCGCCCTGCGCGAGCGATCCGCGGACGCTCGGCTCACCGGCGGCCCAGGCCTCCGGGCGGTCCTCGAGCAGCCCGGAGCCGACGTCGTGCACCAGCGGCACCCCGCGCTCGCGCGCCACAGCGGCGACCTCGGCCAGCGCCGGAGTCTGCGCGAACCCCACGACCCGGTAGTTGGAGGGATGCACGACGAGCAGCAGCGCGACGTCGTCGCCGTGGCGGTAGTCGCCGGCGCGGGTCCGGTTCGTCGTGCCCACCTCGACCAGCCGCGCGCCGGCGGCGGCCATGATCTCGGGCAGCCGGAACGACCCTCCGATCTCCACGAGCTCGCCGCGGCTGACGACGACCTGCCGCCCTGCGGCGAGCGCGGCCAGGCACAGCACGAGGCCCGCGGCGGCGTTGTTGACCGCGATGCCGGCCTCGGCGCCGGCGGCTTCGGCCAGCAGCGGGTCGAGCCGGGCGGCGCGGGAGCCACGGCGTCCCGCTTCCAGGTCGTACTCCAGGTCGCAGTAGCCGGCGGCGGCGTCGACGGCGCGCCGGGCGGCCGTCGACAGCGGTGCCCTGCCGAGGTTGGTGTGCACGACGACGCCGGTCGCGTTGACGACGGCGCGCGGCCCGGCCGCCGCGCCGCCAGGTCGGCGCCGGCCTCGGCCACGAGCGCGTCGACCGGCGGGAGGTCGGCCGTGCCGGCGAGCAGCGCCGCCCGGGCGCGCTCCACCGCCGCCCGCAGCGCGTCCGTGGCGACACGCCGGCCGTAGCGCCGCTGCAGCTCCGCGCCGGCCCGGGCCAGGTCGTCGATGCGGGGCAGCGCCGCCAGCCGCACGGCGCGGTCGGGCATCCGCGTCAACCGCCCTGCACGTCGTCGTCGAGAGCGTCGAGCAGCTCGAGCGGGTCGGCGGACTTCGCGACGACCGCCGAGGCTCCGGCGGCGCGCAGCTCGGCGGCCACGTCCGGGTCGTCGAAGGCGGTGTAGACGACGATCCGCAGCGACGGGCTCGCGTCACGCAGCAGCCGCAGCGCGCTGATGCCGTCAACCACCGGCATGCTGAGGTCGAGGACGACGCCGTCCGGCTCGCGGTCGCGCACGGCGGCCACGACGGCCCGGCCGTCGCTGACCGCACCGACGACCTCATGGCCCGCGTCCACGAGCACGGCGTCCACCGCCTCGCGCACCGCGTCGTCGTCGTCCGCGATCACGACCCGCATCGCCCACCGCCCTGTCGCGCCGTCCGGTCGCGGGCAGCCTAGCGCCGGTTCCCAGCCGGGTGCCGTGGATCCACCACCGAATCGGTGGGCGATCCACGGCACCCCGGGTCGGGGGTCCACGCCCCCTGCACGCGCCTGGGCGACCAGGCCGGTGAAGACCCGGTGAGGACGGTGGAGCGGGGATCGCCATGGCTGTGGCTGTTCCCCTGCGACCGGCTCTCTCTGACGAGCGCGGCGGTCCCCATAGGATTGCCGCGATGTCCGTCCCGGCTCCAGCTGCTGCCCGCGCCGCCGCCACCGTGGTGGTCCTGCGAGAGGGTGCCGGCGCCGCGGAGGTGCTGCTGCTGCGCCGCCACGCCGGCAGCGGGTTCGCGGCCGCCTCCTGGGTGTTCCCCGGAGGGGTGGTCGACCCCGCGGACGCGCTGCTCCCCGGCTCCTACCGGGGTCTGGACCCCGCGGCGGCTGCGCCACGGTTCGCCGCGACCCCGGACGAGACCCTGGCGTTCCACGTCGCCGCGGTGCGTGAGACCTTCGAGGAGGCGGGACTGCTGTTCGCGCGGGACGCGTCGGGCGCCCGCGTGCGGCCGGATGTCGCCAGGCGGCTGCGAGCCGGCGCCGCCGGGGACCTGCCGGGTGACCGCTTCGCCGCGATGCTGGCCGGCGGCGGCCTCGTCGCCGACCTCGGGGCACTGACCTATCTCAGCCGCTGGGTGACCCCGGTGGTCGAGCCCCGCCGCTACGACACCTGTTTCTTCCTCGCCCGGGCTCCCGAGGGCCAGGTCGCCGACCCCGACCGGGTGGAGACGACCGAGCGGCGCTGGTGCGCGCCCGCCGAGGCGCTCGCCGAGCACCGCGCCGGCCGGCTGCGGATGATGTTTCCGACTGTGCGGAGCGCTGCGCGGGCTGGCCGGGGGCGGCGCTGTCGGCGACCTGATCTCCGCGGCGGCGGCACAGCCGACGGTCCGCAGCGTCCTGCCCACGGCGGTGCTCGACGCCGGCGGGCGGGTCGTCGCGCTCCGGCACCCCGACGAGCCCGAGGCCGAGCCGGTGCCGGCGTGACCCTGCGCCGGCTGGACGAGCTCACCGAGGTCGTGCTCGCGCCGAATCCCTCGCCGTTGACGCTCGACGGCACCAACACCTACCTGCTGGGCGCGCCCGGCGAGGGCGCGGTCGTCGTGGTGGACCCCGGCCCCGACCTCGCCGCCCACCGTGACGCCGTCGACGCGGCGCTCGCCGCCCGTGACGCCGAGGTCGTCGCGGTCGTCGTCACCCACCACCACGCCGACCACGCCGAGGCGGTCGCCTGGTCGTCGGACTGGGGGGCGGAGGTCTTCGCGTTCACGCCCGCGCTGGTCGACGCGCCCGCCGCCCCGCTGCTCGACGGCCAGCGCCTGTCGCGCGCCGGCATCGTCCTGGAGGCCGTCGCCACGCCCGGGCACGCCAGCGACCACCTGTGCCTGCGCGTCGTCCCCACCGACGTCGTGCTCAGCGGCGACCACGTCCTGGGTCGCGGCACCACCGTCGTCGCCTGGCCCGACGGGAACATGGCCGACTACCTGGACTCCCTGCGGCGGGTGCGCGACCTCGCCCCGTCGGCGCTCTACCCCGGCCACGGGCCCGTGGTGGATGACCCGCAGGGGACGCTGGACGCCTACCTCGCTCACCGACACGACCGCGAGCGCGAGGTGCTGGCGGCCCTCGCAGCGGGCGACGCCACGCCCGCGGAGGTGGTGGCCCGGGTGTACGCCGACGTCGACCCGGTCCTGCATCCGGCGGCGGAGCGCACGGTGCGAGCGCACCTCGACAAGCTGCGCGCCGAGGGCCGCGTGCACCGGACGGCGAGCCCGGGCGGCAGTGCCGGTGACGCAGGCTTCTGCGTGCCTCACCCCGGGTGATCGGCGTGCGCCCGCCCTGGGTAGGCTCGACGGCGCGGTTGCCGTAGCGACGGGCATCGGCGCCTGCCGGCAGCCGCGTAGGCCTTTCAAGGAGCCGTCGTGGCGATCTCCCTCCCTCGCGCGAAGTCGGTCGCGGTCAACCCCACCCAGGAAGAGCTGCGCGGCTGGGTGGAGCGGATGCCCAACGCACAGAAGACGCAGTTCGGCAACTACAACGTCAAAGCCCGAGTCACCGCCCGGTCGGCGGGATCGAGCTTCGTGGTCTGTGACGACCCCTCCTCGCTGTCGAAGCCGACGATGTCGCGCCAGGACTACGAGGCGGTCGTCGAGCGGCAGGACGCCTACGTCGCCGAGGCCGACATGATCCTCATCGAGGGGTACATCGGCCCCGAGAACAGCCCCCTGCGACGCGCGACGCGGCTGTTCATCGAGCGTTCCAACGCCAACATCCCCGCGATGCAGCAACAGCTGTACTACCCCAAGGACGCCGACTGGCGGGAGTCCGACGCGCTCACCGTCATCTACACGCCCAACTGCCCGGCCGACGGCTTCCCCGACGACCGTCTCGTCACGATCGACCTCGAGGGGGAGGTCACGCGCGTGCTCAACATCGACTACTTCGGTGAGTCGAAGATGGGTGGTCTGCGCATGTGGATGGAGTGGGTCTACCGGCAGGGAGCGCTCGCGATGCACTCCGGCGCGAAGGTGATCCCGACCTCTGGCGGGGACAAGGTCGCGCTCATCATCGGGCTGTCGGGCACCGGCAAGACCACGACGACGTTCACCCGCCAGAACGGCTCCCTGCCGGTGCAGGACGACATCGTCGCCCTCGTCGAGGGCGGTGACGTGTTCTCGACGGAGAACGGGTGCTTCGCCAAGACCTACGGGCTCGACCCGCGATACGAGCCCACGATCTACAACGCGCTGGCCTCACCCGAGGGCTGGCTGGAGAACGTGGCCGTCGACGACGAGGGCCAGGTGGACTTTTTCGACGCGAGCTACACGGCCAACGGGCGCGGGACCTTCTCGCTGTCGGCGATCGAGCACTTCGACCCCCGCAAGCTCGGCAAGGGCGACTTCCTGCTCATCCTCAACCGCAACGAGACGATCGCTCCGGCGGTCGCCAAGATGGCGTCCAAGGAGCAGGCGGTCGCCTACTTCATGCTCGGTGAGACGAGGGGCACGTCGGCCGGTGGCAAGGCCGAGGCCGGCAAGTCCCTGCGGGTCCCGGGCACCAACCCGTTCTTCATGGGCCACGAGCACCTGCAGGGCACCCGCCTGCTCGCACTGCTCGACACCTTCGACTACGACTTCGGGGTCTATGTCCTGTCGACCGGCCGGGTGGGCGGCGGCGAGGACGTCGAGGGGTCGAAGAAGGTGAAGATCCCGCACAGCTCGGCGATCGTGAAGGGCATCGCCGAGGACACGATCACCTGGGAGGCCGACCCGGACTTCGGCTACCTCGTCGCGACACAGGTACCCGGCCTCGACGACCCCGAGCTGCTGCAACCCCACCGGCTCTACGAGCGGCTGGGGCGCTCCGACGAGTATGCCCAGCTGGTCGCCACCCTGAAGGAAGAGCGGATCGAGTACATGCGCAGGCACGGCGGCCTGCCGGATGCCGTCGTCGCCACCGTGCAGTAGCGTCGCCCCTCGCCGGGGTCACCGCCGAGCAGCCCCCGGGTCAGCGGCGGTCTACGTAGCGCTGCGTGAAGTACACGTACGCGCCGCGCTTGTACACGCCGATGCCCATGTGGGTCCATCCCCGCCGCAGGACGTTCGCGCGGTGGGCGGCGGAGGCCATGAAGAGGCGCTGGATGTGTCGAGGGGCCTGCCGAGCGGCGGTGCGGCCGATGTTTTCTCCCCACATGCGGGCGTCGCGGGGAACCTCGTGGCTGAGGCGGGGGTCGTGGAACAGCGCTCGTGCCTTGGCCATCTGGCGGGACTGACGCCGGGCGTGGCGCTGCATCCCTCGGTGGACGCGGATGCGCGGCAGGTCGGCGCGGTCGCGGTCCTGGTTGACGAGGCGCTCGAGCCGGTCGCGGATCTGACCGGCGCTGGGGCGGTCCCGGGCGGACGCGGCCGGCGCGAACAGCGTCATGGTGAGCAGCGCGGCGAGGGCGACGGCGAGGATCCGTGACAGCGCACGACGAGACGACGTCATCAAAGGCTCCTGACCTAGGAGGATGGTGTCGTTTGGGTTGTCGGCGGCCGCGCGCCGGAACTGAAGGCAACCGTCGGCCCCACCCCTGAACTCGGGGCGCGCGACACCCTAGGCCCACGAAGACAGCGCACGCCCCCCGGCTGAGCTAGTCACTCGGGGTCAGCGTCCGCTTCCTGGCGGGTCGGGAGTGCCGGGACTTACAGCTTCGTGTGGGCGACGGACGGGCCTGTGGGCTCGGCGCTGCCGCCCCGCGGCTCGACGGTGATCGCGGCGAGCTCGGCGCCGCTGACGTTGGACTCCACGACCGTCAGGGAGCGCCCTTCGTCGTCGGGGCGGAACAGGCCCGCGGGCACCGGCTCGCCGTCGTGGGCGAGCCACAGCTCGTAGACGCTCTCCTCGCCCGGCGCCGGCAGGCCGTCGGTGACGAGCACCGCCCGGTCCAGCTCGGGTGAGTACAGCAACCGCACGGTCGCGTCGCCGGTGGTCTTCAGCTCGACGGTCTGCGCGTCGTCGGCCGCGAGCACCGAGAGCACCTGTGAGTCCTGCTGCGCGGCGACGACACGGTCGCCGAGCTCGTCGACACGCCGGTTGAGGTCGGCGGTGATGGTGCCCAGGACGACGACGGCGAGGGCCAGCGCCGCTGCCACGGGCGCCAGGAACGGCCGCAGCCGCGTCCCCATGCCACCACCACGGGGTCCAGCGACCGGCTCCGGCGGCAGCTGCCGGGTCACGTCGGCGGCGGCCAGGACGCGCTCGCGCAGCGCCGGTGGCGCGGGCTCGACGGACACCAGCGCCAGCAGCGCGGCGGTCTCGCGCAGCTCGTCGACCTCGTTGCGGCACGTGTCGCACGCGCCCAGGTGCCGCTCGAAGAACGCGCGCTCGTCGCGGGGAAGCGCGTCCACGGCGTAGGCCCCGGCCAGGGCGTGGGTGTCGGCGGTCATGCCATCACCCCCATCGTGTCGCGCAGCCGGATCAAGCCGTCCCGCAGCCTCGTCTTGACGGTGCCGAGTGGCGCGTCGAGCAGCTCGGCGACCTCGCGGTAGGTGTAGCCGCCGTAGTAGGCGAGCTCGATGGCCTCTCGCTGCAGGTCGGTCAGCCCGTCCAGCGCCGCGCGGACCTGCTCGTGCTCGAGGCGGACCTCGACCTCCTCGGCGACGACGTCGAAGCCGGCGGCACCCGCGTCGCGCACGCCGGCGCGGTCGTCGCGGTCGCGGGCGGCCTGCTCGCTGCGGACCCGGTCCACGGCGCGCCGGTGCGCCATGGTGAGGATCCACGCGTTCGCGCTGCCGCGCGCCGCGTCGAAGCGGCTGGCGTTGCGCCACACCTCCAGCAGCACTTCCTGCGCCACCTCCTCCGACTGCGCGGGGTCGCGGAGCACGCGACGGACCAACCCGTACACCTGACCGCTGACCCGGTCGTACAACGCCGCGAACGCCGTCCTGTCACCACGCGCGGTGCGGGCGAGCAGGCGTTCGCTGGAGGGTGCGGGCAGACCGGGGGCCGCGACGCCCGAGGGGACGGCCCGCAACGCCCGCCGCGCACCTCCCGCCGCCATCGGATCCTCCGTCTCCTGCTCATCGTCGGACGGGGGATCACTCATGGCCCCTATCATGCCGGGTTCGCGGCGCCGGGCCGTCCGGATTGCTCTTTCCGGTCCGTGGGCGTGGTCGGGCCTGTGCGTCTCGACTCCCTGCAGGCCCGTCGGCGTCGGCGGATGGCGAGGAAACGGCGTGAGCCGATGACCACAGCCGCACTCCCGCCGCCTGGGCCGCCTCCCGCAGGCCGGCGGCGTGGGCGGCGGGCCGGGTCCAGGCGTTGAGCCCGCTGGGGTTGGGCAGCACCCACAGCTGCGCGCCCACCAGGTCGTCGGCCTGACGCCCGATCCCGGCCTTCGGTCGCGCGAACGCCGTGCGGAAGGCGGTGACCCCCAGCACGGCGACGACGAGGGGACGGTGCCGCGCCACCAGGGCGGTCAGCCGTTCGGCTCCCCGCCGCAGCTCGGCGGCGTCGAGGGCGTCGGCCCGCGCCGACGGTCTGGCGACGAGGTTCGTGATCCCCACCCCGAACAGGGGCAGCCTGTCCTGCTCGGCCGGGGCCAGCAGGACAGGCGTGATCCCGGCGGCGTGCAGCGCCGGCCAGAAGCGGTTGCCGGGACGGGCGAAGTGGTGGCCCACCTCGGCCGAGCGCAGCCCCGGGTTGATACCGACCAGAAGCAGTCGCAGCCCCGGGGCGAGCCCCTGGGGCAGGTCGGGGTGGGCCCGGGGGCGCGGGGGGGGCGACCCCCCCGGGGTCCCCGGCAGGCGGGCCGGAACACCGGCACCCCCCGCAAAAGCCGGGGGCCCTTCTTTAGTGCAACCACAACCCTCTGGCGACGGGGCCGGGGCGCG
>JAUJMQ010000001.1:0-80486 GCA_030446775.1 Egibacteraceae bacterium | reverse complement strand
ACCGCGGCGTTCCCCCGCCCGGGGTGGTTCCGAACCTTATGCCGCCCCCCCCCGGGCCCTCCACGGTCGTACGGTCGGGGCGGGCCCGGGGGCCGCTGCGGCGCCGAGCCGCCGGTGGTCACCGGCAGGCGAGCCGTAACGCCGGCACGCACCTCAACCGCCGGGCGCCTTACTTACGTCCAACGACTCCCTTCGGGAGACGGGCCCTAGGCGCGCTTGTACAGCGTCGGGGCGCGGCCCGGGCCGCGGTGATCGGGGTCGGCCCCCTGCTCGGTGATGCCACCGGAGGCGAGCTCGGACTGGACGACCTTGCGCACGACCGCCGGGGAGGCGCCCGACAGCTCTTGCAGGCGCTTGATGGTGAACGTCCCCTTCGGGATCGCCGCACGCACCTCGTCCACGGTCACGCGGCTGCGGGTGCGGCCCTGTGCGCCGCCGCGGCCCCGCCCTGAGGTGCCGCCCCGGGGCCGACCGCCGCGACCGACGCCCGCGAAGCCGGCCTTGCGCAGCACGCCGCCGCTGACGCCCTCGGCTTCGAACGCCTTCGGGCTGACACCGTGCTCGTCGGCCCACGACTTGGCGTGGGTGACGAAGTCGTCCTCGTAGCGCTCCACCGACGGTGACTCGCTGTCAAGGATCTGCTGGCGCAGCCGCAGGCGCTCCAATTCGTCGTCGGCGCTCTCGAGCTGGCTGCGCAGCTCGTTGATGTTGTCATCGTCGCGCAGCGACGACGGGTCCCGCAGTGCGGTGAGGTAGTTGCGGATCGCCGATTCGGCGCTTGAGCTTGCCATACGTTTCCTCTTTCCTTGCGTCGCGTCACTACAACCGGACGGGAAAGTAGCACTTCTGGCAGGGGGTGCGGGACAGCGATGCCGTCCGATCGCGCCAGCGGCTGTTCGCGACGTTGCGACGGCGGCCGCAGGCGGCGGTTTGCCCCTGCGGGTGCTTCGCGGGCACAGTTGTTGCTCATGGCGACGACGACGCGAACCCGAGACGGATACGTGCTGTGGTTCACGGGCCTGTCGGGGGCGGGCAAGTCCACTATCGCGGGCATCGTGGCCGCGCAGCTGCGGTCGGTGGGGGCGCCGTTGGAGGTGCTCGACGGTGACGAGGTGCGGACTCACCTGTCCGCGGGGCTGGGCTTCGGCAAGGCCGATCGCGACACGAACGTGCGTCGCATCGGCTGGGTGGCGGGATTGCTCAGCCGCCACGGCGTCGGCGTCATCACCGCCGCGATCTCGCCGTACGCCGACGTCCGCGGCGAGGCGCGCGCGATGGCCACGAACTTCGTCGAGGTCTTCGTCGACGCGCCCCTTGAGGAGGTCCGCCGCCGCGACGTCAAGGGGCTGTACGCCCGCGCCGACCGCGGTGAGATCCCCAACTTCACCGGGGTGAGCGACCCCTACGAGCCGCCGGCGGCGCCGGAGGTGCACCTGTACACCGATCGCGAGACGCCCGAGGAGTCGGCCGGGCGCGTCATGGCGTACCTGCGGCAGCGAGGCCTCGTGACGTGAGCGCCGGCGTCCCCGGCTGCCGGGACGCGCGATGAGCTTGCAGGCGTGGCTGACGCTGGCGGTCATCGTCGTGACCGTCGTAGCGCTGGCCCGCGAGCTCGTCGCTCCGGCGCTGGCTGTCATGGGAGCCGTCGTCGTGCTGCTGCTGCTGGGCATCATCGACGCCGACACCGCGCTGTCCGGGTTCTCCAACGAGGCCCCGTTCGTCGTCGGCGCGCTGCTGGTCCTGGCCCGCGCGGTGGACGTGTCGGGGATCCTGGAGCCGGTCGTCACCGCGTTGTTCGGCCGGTCGACGGGGCGCGGCCTGCTCGCGCGGCTGCTGTTCCCCGTCACGCTGTTCTCGGGGTTCCTGAACAACACCACGCTCGTCGCGATGACCGTGCCGCCGGTGGTGGAGCTGAGCTCCCGCCGCAGCCTGGCGGTGTCGCGGTTCCTCATCCCGGTCAGCTACGCCGCGGTGCTCGGCGGGGTCATCACCGCGATCGGCACCTCGACGAACCTCACCATCTCGGGGCTGCTGCGCGACGCCGGCCTGGAGCCGCTGGAACTGTTCGAGCTCACCCCCGTCGGGCTGCCGATCGCGCTGGCCGGCACCGGCGCCATCGTGCTGCTCGCCGGGCTGCTCATGCCCGACCGGGGCACGGCCCAGGGTGCGATGGACGAGCAGGTGCGCGAGTTCAGCGTCTCGATGCGGGTCGTGTCCAAAGGACCCCTCGACGGCTGCTCGGTCGAGGCGGGCGGGCTGCGCCACCTGCGCGGGGTGTTCCTGGTGCAGGTGGAGCGCGACGGCTCGGTCATCGCACCGGTCGCCCCCGAGGAGGTGCTGCGCGGCGGCGACGTCCTGTTCTTCGTCGGGCGCGTCGACGACATCGTCGATCTGCAGCGCCAGCGGGGCCTGGTGTCGGGCGAGGAGCGCCAGCTCGCCCGGCTCGACGGCGGCGGGCACTCCTTCTTCGAGGTCGTCGTCGGCGCCGAGTCCGCGTTGCTGGGCAGGAGCCTGGTCGAGATCGGCTTCCGCGGCCGCTACCGCGCCGCGGTGCTGGCCATCCATCGCGCCGGCCATCGGCTCGAGGGCAAGCTCGGCGACGTCGAGCTGCGTCTGGGCGACACCCTGCTGCTGCTGGCCGAGTCCGACTTCCGCGACCGCTGGCGCGACTCCCGCGACTTTCTGGTCGTGGCCCCCCTGGGCGGGATCCCGCCGACACAGCCGCGCAAGGCGGCGCTCGTCACCGCCATCACCGTCGCGTTCGTCGCACTGACCGCCTTGGAGGTTCTGCCGCTGCTGCACGCCGCGCTGCTGGTCGCGTTCACCCTGGTGGCGACGCGCGTGCTCACCCTGCGCCAGGCCCGCAACGCGCTCGACCTGGACATCCTCGTGCTGATCGCGGCGGCGTTCGGGCTCGGCGCGGCGGTCGACGCCAGCGGGCTCGGCGACGTCGTCGCGGGGCTGATCGTGGACCTGCTACGGCCGCTGGGCCCGGTCGGGGCGCTCGCCGGGGTGCTGCTCGCCACCATGGCGCTGACCGAGCTGATCTCCAACAACGCCGCCGCGGCGCTACTGTTCCCGATCGCGCTGTCCACCGCCGAGGCGTTGGGGCTCAACCCCCGGCCGTTCGTCATCGCCGTGACGTTGGGCGCCAGCCTGTCGTTCCTCACCCCGATCGGCTACCAGACCAACCTCATGGTCTACGGCCTCGGCGGCTACCGCTTCTCCGACTACACCCGCCTCGGCGTGCCGCTCAACCTCATCTGTGTCGTGCTGTCCGTGCTGCTCATCCCCCGCGTGTTCCCGTTCTGATCAGAAGACGGAGATCTTTCTGCGGGCGCGCGGTGGGCGCCGAGGGCAGCGCTCACCGGATTGGCGCCTGACGAGCTGCCGTCGATGGCCGTTTTCGCGCGGGTATCAGACCGGCCGGCGGGGTAGTCACGGCGAGATGGCGATGGCGGGCAACCAGCTGCACGGGCGTGTGGCGCTGGTGACCGGCGCGAGCAGTGGGCTGGGACGGGCGACGGCGTTGGCTGTGGCGCGGGCGGGTGCGGACGTCGGGCTCATGGCCCGGAGTGGGCAGGACCTGGAACGGGTCTCGCAGGAGGTGGGGCAGGCGGGACGCCGCGCGCTGGTCGAGCCCGTGGACCTGGTCGACGCGGCCGGCACCGCGGCGGCCGCCGAGCGGCTCATCGCCGGCCTCGGCGGCGTGGATGTGTTGATCAACGCCGCGGGGACGGATGCACCTGGACCGGTCGAGGCGCTGGGCGTCGACGATTGGGACCGCGTCCTGGGCGTCAACCTGCGGGCGCCGTTCGTGCTGAGCAAGGTGGTGTTTCCGCATCTGCGCGCGGCGGGGGCGGCACGATCGTCAACGTGTCGTCGGTTGCGGGAAAGCGCGGCTGGGCCGACGCGGCGGCTTACTGCTCGTCGAAGTTCGCGCTGACCGGCTTCACGCAAGCCCTCGCCGCGGAGGGCACGCGGCATGGCATCCTCGCTTGCGTGGTCTATCCCGGCGCGATGGCGACCGACTGGGGCAACTGGACCCCGCAGGAGCGCCGCGCCCACGGGCACGACGAGCCGGACGGCGCGGCGCCCGCGGACACCGCGCTGCCGCCCGGCGACGTCGCTGAGCTGCTGGTATGGATCGTCACCGCCCCGTCGGCCGCCGTGCTCAATGAGGCGGTCGTCGCCCCGCTGCACGAGACGAACTGGCCGTAGAAGGGGCCACCTGTGGACGTGCTGATCACCGGCGCCGGCGGCAACCTCGGACGCGTCGTGGCGCCGGCGCTCGCCGAGGCCGGGCATCGACCGGTGCTGTTCGACTTCCGCCCTTTGGCTACCGACCACGAGTTCGTCCAGGGCGACGTCCGTGATCCCGCCGACGTGGCCCGCGCCATGGAGGGCGTCGACGCCGTGGTGCACGCGGCGGCGCTGCACGGCATCCACCAGCAAGCGTGGTCGCCGGCAGACTACTGGGCGATCAACGCCACCGGGACGTTCAACGTCTACGAGGCCGCCCGGCAGGCGGGCGTCGGCCGCTGCGTCCTGTCGAGCACCATGACGGTGTACGGCCGCAGCGCCGAGCCGCCCGAAGGCGCCTGGGGGTTCGTCACCGACGCCGCCCCGCCGCTGCCGAACGACGTCTACGGGTCGACCAAGCAGGTCTGCGAGGACCTCGGCGCCTACTACGCGCGACGCGGAGACGTCACCTCCGTGGCGCTACGGCTGGGGATGTTCGTTCCGGAGACCTTCGAGCGCTACGGCTTCCGGCTGCTGTTCGGCGGAGTGGACGACCGCGACGTCGCCCAGGCAGTGGTCCGCGCGCTGACCCACCGATCCAGTGAAGGAGGCGCCTTCTTCGACACCTTCAACATCTTCGCGCAAGTCCCGTTCACGCCGCAGGACGCCGCCGAGCTGCAGGCTCGACCGCTGGACGTGCTGGAACGGTACTGGCCCGGGTGCCGGGACGTTGTCGAGCAGCGAGACCTCGACGTGAACAACCTCATGTGGGGACGCAACGTGTGGTCGGTCGACAAGGCCGTCCGCGAGCTCGGCTACCGGCCGCGGTACAACTTCGGTGAGTTCCTGGAGGCGCTGCGCGCCGGCGACATCGAGCACTACCCGTTCGCCGGGCTGACCTGGTGGGGGGTGTAGGGCCTGCCATCGCTGAGCGCCGAGGAAACCGGCTGCCCGGTGTGGGAGAGTCAGCGCGCGTTGAAGTACTTCGCTTCCGGGTGGTGGACGACCAGCGCGTCGGTCGACTGCTCCGGGTGGAGCTGGAACTCCTCGGACAGCTCCAGGCCGATGCGGCCCGCGTCGAGCAGGTCGAACAGCGGCTTGCGGGCCTCCAGGTCCGGGCAGGCGGCGTAGCCGAAGCTGTAGCGCGACCCCTGGTAGCCCTGGCGGAACAGCCCGGCTGGGGTGTCGGCGTCGTCGCCGGCGATGCCGAGCTCGCGGCGGACGCGCTGGTGCCACAGCTCGGCGAGCGCCTCGGCCATCTCCACGCCGAGGCCGTGCAGGTACAGGTAGTCGGTGTAGCGGTTCGCCGCGAACAGCTCCCCCGCGCGCCGCGACACCCGCGACCCCACCGTGACGGCCTGCACCGCGAGCACGTCGCGTTGCCCTGACGCGACCGGCCGGAAGAAGTCGGCGATGCACAGCCGCCGGCCGCGCGTCTGGCGGGGGAAGGTGAAGCGCGCGGCGACCGTGTCGCTGTGCGGGGCCTCGTAGACGACGAGGTCGTTGCCGTCGCCGTTGCACGCGAAGTAGCCGTAGACGACCTCGGGCACGAGCAGCGACTCCGCCCTCGCGAGCGCGAGCGTGGACCGCAGCGCCGCCTCCGCGTCCGGCACGCTGTCACGGTCGAAGCCCCACTGGTTGCGAAACAGCGCCGTGCGGTTGAGCAGCGCCGCGACCTCGTCCAAAGGCAGCCCGCGCACCACCCGGGTGCCCCAGAACGGCGGCGAGGGCACCGCGACGTCGGTGGCGACGTCCGACCGGGTCGTGTCCGACGTGTCACCCTCGTCCGGGGCGCTGCCGCCCTTGGTCCGCCGCTGGGCGACGACGCGGCCCCAAACGTCGTCCGCCGCGGCCCCGGCCGCCTTGCGCGCGGCGACCTCGTCCATCGTCCGCAGGCCCTCGAAGGCGTCACGGCAGTAGAAGACCGGCCCGTCGTACAGCGTCCGCAGGTCGACCTCGACGTAGGCGCGGGTGAGCGCGGCCCCGCCGAGCAGCACGGGGTAGGAGGCCAGGCCGCGGCGGTTGAGCTCCTCGAGGTCGTCGCGCATCACGACGGTGGACTTCACGAGCAGCCCCGACAGGCCGATCGCGTCGGCGCCGAAGTCCTCGGCCGCAGCGGCGATCGCGTCGATCGGCTGCTTGATCCCCAGGTTGCGCACCTCGTAGCCGTTGTTCGTGAGGATGATGTCGACGAGGTTCTTGCCGATGTCGTGGACGTCGCCCTTGACCGTCGCCAGCACGATGCGGGTCTTGGGGCCCGCCGCCGGGCCGCCGCCGGCCTCGGCGGCCTCCAGATGCGGCTCCAGGTGCGCCACCGCGGCCTTCATGCACTCGGCGGACTGCAGGACGAACGGCAGCTGCATCTGACCCGATCCGAACAGGTCGCCCACGACCTTCATACCGGCGAGCAGGTGGGTGTTGATGACGTCCAGCGGTGCCATCCCCGCGGCGAGCGCGGCGTCGAGGTCGGCGCCGAGGCCGTCCTGGTCCCCGTCGACGATCCGCCGCTCGAGGCGCTCGGGCAACGGCAGGGCGGCGAGCTGCTCGGCGGACGCCCGGCTCTCGGTCGCTCCCTCGAACAGCCGCATCAGCTCCGCGAGCGGGTCGTAGCCCTCCCGGCGCCGGTCGGCGACGAGGTCGGCGCACACCTGGCGCACCTCGTCGTCGATGCGGTGCAGCGGCAGGATCTTCGCGGCGTTGACGATCGCGGCGTCCAGCCCCCGCTCGACGGCCATCGCCAGGAACACCGAGTTCAACGCCTGCCGCGCCGCCGGCGACAGCCCGAAGCTGATGTTCGACACGCCCAGGATCGTGGCGCACCCGGGGATCTCGGCCTTGACCCGTGCGATGGCCTCGAGCGTCTCGAGCCCGTCGCGGCGAAGGTCTTCCTGGCCCGACCCCAGCGGGAACGTGAGCGTGTCGAACACGAGGTCGCCCGGATCCAGGCCGAAGTCGTCGACGGCGATGTCGGCGATCCGCTTGCACACGGCGGCCTTGCGGTCGGCGGTGCGCGCCTGGCCCTCCTCGTCGATCGCCAGCGCCACGAGCCCGGCGCCGAACTGGCGGGCGAGCGCGAACAGCACGTCGGCCTTGCGGCGGCCGTCCTCGAGGTTCACGGAGTTGATGAGCGGCCGCCCGCCGATGCGGCGCAGCGCGGCGGACACGACCGCGACCTCGGTCGAGTCGATCACGAGCGGGAGCGTCGATGCGGTCGCCAGCCGGTCCACGACGGCGGTGATGTCGGCCACGCCGTCGCGGCCGACGTAGTCGACGCAGACGTCGAGGGTGTGCGCCCCCTCGCGCACCTGCTCGCGGGCCATCTGCGTCATCGCCTCGGTGTCGCCGTCGAGCAGCAGCTGCTTGAACCTGCGCGAGCCGTTGGCGTTGAGCCGCTCGCCGACGACGAGGAAGGAGGTCTCCTGGGCCAGCGGCACCGGCGCGTACAACGACGCCAGCGACGGCTCGGGGCGGGGGTCGCGGGCCGCGGGCCGCAGGGCGGCGCAGCGGGCGACGACGGCCCGCAGGTGCTCGGGGGTGCTGCCGCAGCAGCCGCCGACGACCGCGACGCCGAACGACTCGACGAACTCGGCCTGCGCCTCGGCCAGCCCCTCGGGGGTCAGCGGGTAGACCGCCCGACCGTCGACCATCGTCGGGATGCCGGCGTTGGGCATGACGCTGATCGGCAGGCGCGAGTGCCGCGACAGGTAGCGGACCTGCTCGCGCATGTCCTCTGGCCCGGTCGCGCAGTTCAGGCCGAACAGGTCGACGCCGAGGGGCTCGAGCGCGACGAGGGCGGCGCCCACCTCCGTGCCGAGCAGCATCGTGTTGAGGTCCTTTTCGATGGTGACCGACACGAGCAGCGCGGCGTCGCGTCCCTCGGCGGCCATCGCCTCGTGGCACGCCCACAGCGCGGCCTTGGCCTGCAGCACGTCGAAGACGGTCTCGACGACGAGCACGTCGGCGCCGCCGGCGAGCAGCCCGCGTGCCTGGCGGGTGTAGCCGGCGACCATCCCGTCGTAGTCGATGAAGTCGCGGGCGCTGGCAGGGTCCTTGCCCAGCGACAGGGTGGGGCTGCGCGTCCCCGGCCCGATGGAGCCGGCCACCCAGCGGGCGCCGCCGGCAGCGTCACAGGCGTCCCGCGCGATCCGCGCGGCGAGCTCGTTGAGGGCCTCGGTGTCCGCGCCCAGGCCGTACTCGTCGAGGACCCACGGAGCCCCGCCGAAGGTGTCGGTCTCCACGACGTCGCAGCCCGCGGCGAGGAAGCCCGCGTGGATGTCGCCGACGACGTCGGGCCGGGTGCGCACGAGCACCTCGTTGCAGCCGTCGAGACCGTCGAAGTCGGCCGGTCCCAGGTCGCGTTCCTGGATCGACGTGCCCATCGCGCCGTCGAACACGACGACCCGTTGCGACACCGCGGTGAGGAAGTCCGACATCGCCGCACATCGTAGGCGGCCGGCTGCGGATGCTTGCCTTCCGGGTTCACAAGCGGACGAGCATCTGGCAGGCTGTGTACGCCCCGCCACGCGCCCAAAGCCGCATGGAGGCTGTGATGACCGTCACGCCGGAGGACGGACTGCGGCTCGTCGACTCAGTCGAGCCCGACGAGGACCGGGAGGCGCCACCGCGCCTGGAGCGGGGGTCAGACGAGCTCGAGGCGCTGCGCGACGAGTTCGTCGACGCGGTCAACGCGCGCGAGCTGGAGGCGGTCCTCGCGCTGGCGAGCGCGGACATCGAGTGCCCGGACGTCCACGGCGACGGGGCGGCCGCCCTCGCCGAGGAGCTCGACGCGATCTGGCGGCGCTCACCCGGGGCGATCCTCACCCGCGCCTTCCTCGACGGCTCGCCGTGCGGCATGGCGTGGCTGCCCGACGAGGACGGCTGCTGGGCCCGGGCGGCCCTGGTGTGCTTCGACTGCGCCGACGGGCTGCTGTCGCTGGTCGAGATCCCCGACGACGTCGACGCGCTGGAGCGGGCCGAGGCTGACGACCCGGTCGGTGAGGAGCTCGAGGAGGGCACCGACTGGGCGGAGTGGGACAACGGTGAGGCGACCGTCTCCAAGCCTCGCGACCGCAGCCGCCCCTAGGACGCACCTCAAACGCCGGGCGGCTCATGTGCAACGACTCCCTCGGGAGACAGGCCTTAGGCCTGAGCGGTCAGTTCAGCCCGGTAGCGCCAGCAACCCCTCGACGACCTCGACGAGGTCGTCGCCGCTGACGTCGGCGGGTTGCAGGCCCGCGACCGGCCGGCCCTCCCGGCGGCTGCACCAGCCGGTGGTCAGACCCGCCCGGGCGGCGCCGTGGACGTCCCAGGAGTGCACCGCCACGAGCGCGACCTCGGCGGGTGCGACGTCGCACACCGCGCCGCGTGGACGTACGGCTCGGGCCGCGGCTTCCAGGCGCGGACGGCGTCGACCGACAGGCAGGCCTCGACGAGGTCGCGCAGGCCGTTGCGTTCCAGCATGGCCTCGGTGACCGCGGTCGAGCCGTTCGTCAGCGTCACCGCCCGGACGCCGGCGTCGCGGAGGCGCTCCAGCGCCGGACGGGCGTCGGGATGGGCGTCGACCTGCCTGAACGCCGCGATCACCTCGTCGGGGTCGTCGACGAGGTCGCGCAGGTGGCCGGCGGCGAGGTCGGCGAACGGCGCGTAGCCCGCGGTGGCGGCCAGCGCGAACCCGTCGCGCAGGACCCGGGCGAACCACAGCGGCATGGCCCCGTCCGGAAGCATGCGGGCGACCGCCTCCAGCGACACGAGGGTCTCGTTGACGTCGAACGCGACGACGGCGGGGCGTGAGGGCATGAGGGGTTCCTGGCTGTGGGCGCGGCGTCAGCGGTGGGAGCGGGGCGGGCGGCGGTGGTCGCGGGCGAGCTTGATCCGCGCGTCGACCGCCGCCACGCCGCGACGCCGCACGAACACCGGGTTCAGGTCGAGCTCGGCGATCTCGGGGACGACCTCGACCAGCGCCGACACGCGGAACAGCAGCGCCTTGAACGCCTCGACGTCGACGGGGTCCGAGCCGCGGTAGCCGGTGAGCAGCGGGTAGCCGCGCAGGCCGGCCAGCATCTCGTCGACGTCGACGTCGGTCAGCGGGTGGATGCGCACCGCGACGTCTTTGAGCAGCTCGACGAGGGTGCCGCCCATGCCGGCCAGCAGGATCGGGCCGAACGTCGGGTCGGAGCTGACCCCGACGACCATCTCGACGCCGTCGCCGACCATCTCCTGGACGACGAACCCGGCCGCCACGACGTCACCGCGGCCGGCGGCCCGCAGGTCGGCGGTGATGGCCGCCACGGCGTCGGCGGTCTCCTCCGGCCGGGTCAGCCCGAGGCGGACCCCACCCAGCTCGGTCTTGTGGACCGGCGCGGCCGTCTTGACGGCGACCGGCGCGTCCAGCTCGGCCTGCGCGGCGGCCGCCTGTTGCGGCGTGGCGACGACACGCGACCGCGCGGTGGTGATCCCGAAGGCCGCGAGCAGCCGCTCCGCCGCGGCGGCGTCCAGCCACGCGGCGGCGTCGGGGGCGTCCCGAGAGCGCCGTCGACGACGGCGCGGGCGGTGGCGGTGTCGGCGTCGGGGACCTCGACGACGTTGCCGAGGTCCTTCGCCCGCCACGAGCCGTAGCGGGCGACGTGCCCGAGCGCCTTCGCCGCGCCCTCGGGGAACCGGAAGGATGGGATGCGCGCGTCGGTCAACGCTGCGGGGACCCCGCGCTCGGACATGAACACGCTCACGGCGGGGACGTCGACGTCGGCGCGCGCCGCCGCCATCTCCCGGGCCACGTCCTCGGGCCGGGTGACGACCGGCGGGATGAAGATGACCAGCAGCGCGTCGACCTCCGGGTCGGCGGCGAGCACCCGCATCGCTCGACCGTAGTTGCGCGCCGTCGCCGAGGCGATCATGTCCACGGGGTTGCGGATCCCGGCCTCGGCTGGGAGGAACTCGGCCAGGCGGGCGACGGTCGCGGCGGACAGCTCGGGCACCCGCAGGCCGTTCGCCTCGCAGGCGTCGGCGGCGAGGATGCCGGGGCCGCCACCGTTGGTGAGGATCGCGACGCGGTTGCCTTGCGGGATCGGCTGGTTGGCGAGCACCGTCGCGACGTTGAACAGCTCTTCGAGCGTGTCGGTGCGAATGACCCCGGCCTGGCGGAACAGGGCCTCGACCGCGACGTCGCCCGCGGCGAGCGCGCCGGTATGGGACGAGGCGGCGCGCTCCCCGGCCTCGCTGCGACCGGACTTGACCGCCGCGACCGGCTTGGTGCGCCCGATCCGCCGCGCGATCCGCCCGAACTTGCGCGGGTTCCCGAACGACTCAAGGTACAGCAGGATGACGTCGGTGTCGGGGTCGGCCTCCCAGTACTGCAGCAGGTCGTTGCCCGACAGGTCGGCCTTGTTGCCGACGCTCGCGAACGACGACAGGCCCAGGCCGAGCCGCTGCGCCGCGGCGAGGATCGCCAGGCCGAGCGCCCCGGACTGGCTGGAGAACGCGACCCGCCCCGCCGGCGGGAAGACCGGCGAGAAGGTGCCGTTCATGCGGTAGTCGTCGCTGGCGTTGAGCACGCCCATGCAGTTGGGCCCGATCACGCGGATGCCGTGGGAGCGCACGACCTCCATGAGCTCGCGCTCGCGGGCCGCGCCGTCGGGGCCGGTCTCGTTGAAGCCGGCCGAGATGATGACCGCGGCCTTCGTCCCCAGCCGCGCGGCCTCGGCGACCACCCCGGTCACCGCGGGGGCGGGGACGCACACGAGCACCATCTCCGGGACGGTCGGGCAGTCGGCGACCGACTTGTAGGCGGCGACGGACTGGACGTGCGCCGCCGACGGGTTGACCGGGTAGACGGGACCGGCGAACCGTCCGCGCAGGAGGTTGTCGAAGACCAGCCCGCCGATCGTCTGAGGATCGCGGGAGGCACCGACGACCGCGATCGACCTGGGCGTGAACACCGCCCGGAGCGCCGCGACCGCGGCGGGCGGTCCTGCTCGTCACCGGTGGCCAGGAAGCGCTCGGTGGGAGTGGAGCGGAACGTCGTGTGGACCACCGGGCCGTCGTCGCTGAACGCGCCGGCTCCAAGCCCGCATCACGCAGCATCCTGATCATGCGGCCGTTCTCGCGCAGCACCTCGCCCTCGAACCCGGTGACCCCCAGGTCGCCGGCGGGCTCGACGAGGGCGCGCAGCAGCGCCGTCCCCACACCGCGGCCCTGCTCGGCGTCCTCGACGAGGACCGCGAACTCCGCGATCGTGGCGGTGGTGTCGGGGCGGTCGAAGCGGCTGACCCCGATGATCCGCCCGCCGGTCTCGGCGACGAGCGCGAAGCGGCTGACGTAGTCGACCTCGGTGAAGAACCGCATCCGCTGGGCGTCCATCGTGCGCGGGGCGAAGAACCGCAGCCGGATCGTCTCGGGCGACAGCCGCGACCACATCGCCAGCATCTGCTCGTTGTCCTCCGGCCGGATCGGCCGGATGAGCACCGTGCGGCCGTCCCGCAGGACGGCGTCGCTCACGTAGCGGTCGAGGTCAGGGAGTGCCATGGCAATGCGGCCCTTCCGGCTGGCGGCCCCTCGGTCAGAGGCCGACGCGCTGGGGTGATGGGGCGCATCCGGACGTCCCCGCCAACCCGTTCCACCGGCGCCGCCGTGAACCGTCCGGCGTCGAGCCTGGCCGCCCACCCGCCAGGGCAAGCGGCACGTCAGCGGACGATTGGAAGGGGTGTAACCGCAAGGCAGTTTCACTACCGCCTCCCCGGCCGCAGTCCCGGCAGCACCGCGGTGAGCACCACGCCGAGCGGCGCCAGCGTGCCGAACTCGAGCAGCTCGACGAACCGCTGCGCCTGGATCGAGTCGTCGTCGATGAGCACGTGGATCGGACGCTGGTCGTCGGCGACGCTCATCCTCGATCCGAGCGGCTCTCGTCCAGGTCTCCGCTCCAGTGGACCTTGCCACGGAGCTCGAGGATTCCCCGGGCGGTGCCGGGCGATCAGCTCACGAAGCGCGCGGTCGACCGTCTCTCCCGCTTCGTCGCCGCACCCGCGAGCCGCTGGGCTTCCCGAAGCAGCTCATCGTCGATGTCGATCTTCATGCGCACCCACACGTTGCCAACACCGCCGATGGTTCCCCCCGTTGCCCGGACACGGGTTATGCGGCCTGGCGGGAGCCTACGTGCCGCTGGTTGACGGTCAACTGCTGTTCGTACTCGACGGGCGGCCGGTAGCCGCTGGGCTTCCCCCCGTGGGCCGGACACCGTGCTCATGCGGCCTGGCGCGCGGGAGGTCGTCGCCTTCCCGCTGAGCCGGGTGACCTTCGTCGCCCACCAGTGCCGGCCGAGGCACTTCCTCGGGCCACGGCTCCCGGTCGACGAAACCGACGCCAGCGCTGCCTCCCCACCAAGCCGCGTCGGCGAAGGCCCCCACTCATTGGAGGGGTCATGGTCATGCCAGGCCACCGCCAGCGCGTCGATAAACAACTCCCGGCGGAAGTCCGGAAGGTCATCAATCGTCACGCCCTCGCGTATACCATTTCATGCGGCATGGTGCCGTTGCGGCTACGTCTTGCCACTTCAGTCCTCGCAGCCGGAGCAGGCGTTGCCGGTAGTAGTGCAAGCTTGCGAAGTCGCCGCCGACACGCAGGGGGTCGTGCCCGGTGCCCTGCTTCAAGCTCCCCCAGCCAGGGCGGCTCTGTATGCAGCGACTGGGATCTTCCCCTTGATGCAGGCGGCACGGATACTGATATCCTCTAAAGCTATATCTTGCTACGTATACATTGTTACACGCATTCGCGCCAGTGCAGAAATCCAGCCAGCGAGGTCCACCTTGGCTACATGGACCTGACCCCACGTGTCATCGCAGCACCCTATTCCCGAGACGTCACACCGACCAGCCCTCCACCTTCATGACGGCGAGACGGTCAAAATGGTCGTCCGCCGCGACGCTGGACGCCGGGCATGGCCAGAACCGACCCTTCGGGCAGTCTCGCCTTCAGCCGTCGCTGCTTGAAAGCAGATGGCGTAGTAGTCGTCCTAGTAACCCCAAGAGCGCAAGAAGCAGCCCGGTGATAGTCATCACCGGTACTATCAATAACGCCTAGACCTTGGTCACCAACACCGTTGGCGACCAAGTATGCGAACGCTTGGCTGCTAGCAAGCCCGGCCGCCACGAGTAAGGGTTCCAGTCGAACAGCAGGCATAGCACTAGCGGGGCCGCACACAGGATCGCTGCGTACGGTATGAAAGCCCAGGACATGTTCGTTGCGCCTGAAGTCACGACGAAAGCGGCCCAGATGAGTAATCCCACAACGGCGGCTCCAAGTGGCGCACCCCATTTGTTGGGCTTGGCACTTCTGGCCATCGCACACTCCCAATGGGCGTCGTGTGTAGAAAATGTCGCTCGAGGAAGGAGCCCAGCCTTCCCGTCGTGCTCTCCTAACTAACCGCAGTAATCGTCGTAGGTATCCCACCGAGGACTCGGACGCGACGAAGATGGCTTCCGCCATCGCCAGGCACGAAATCCACGGAACCGGACGTCAACGTGAGCACTAGGCCGCCATGTTGATGCAGAGAGAAACGTCGCATCGCTCTTGGCTGTCAAGGCACCCGTGGTAACACGCGTCGGAAACGCTGCCACGTGTTGGCAATGGGCGCGCCCGCCCGGCTACTCCGCCTGGATGATGACGACGGTCTCCTCGAGGTAGTCGCGGACCGACCAGGCGGGGCCCTCGCGGGTGTTGCCGGAGTCGCGGACACCGCCGTAGGGCTGCTGGTCGACGCGGAAGGTCGGGGACTCGTTGACGGTCACGCCGCCGAACACCAGCTGCCGGGCGGCGCGCAGGGCGGCGCCCAGGTCGCGGGTGAAGATGCCGGCCTGCAGCCCGAACGGCGTGTCGTTGGCCAGGCGGATCGCCTCGTCGAGGTCGGCGACGGCCTGCACCGCCAGGACGGGCCCGAACACCTCCTCGGCGCAGACGCGCATCTGCGGGGTGACGTCGGTGAGCACCACCGGCTGCAGCGTGCCGTCGTCGTTGACCTCGCCGCCCAGGCGCAGCTTGGCGCCCTGCTCCTGGGCCTCGTTGACCCACTCGACAACGCGGTCGCGGTCGTCGGGGCGGATCAGCGGGCCGACGTCGGTGTCGGGGTCGAGCGGGTCGCCGACCTTGAGGGCGGACACCTTGTCGGTCAGCAGCGCGACGAAGTCGTCGGCCACCGCACTGTTCACGTACACCCGCTGGGCCGAGATGCACGACTGGCCGGCGTAGCTGTAGCCGGTCGCCGCCAGGCGCGACGCCGCCAGCTCCAGGTCGGCGGACGCGTCCACGATCACCGGGGTGTTGTTGCCCAGCTCCATGAGCACGGGCGTGTGCGGGTTGGACTCCTGCAGCGAGCGGCCGACGTCGGTCGAGCCGGTGAACGAGATCACCGCGACCTCTTCGCGGCCGGTCATGACCGGGCCGATCTGCGACGACGGGCCGGTCAGGACGTTGAGGAAGCCGCGCGGCCAACCCGCTTCGACGAGGGTGTCGGCGAGCAGCAGCGCCGTCAGGGGCGTGTCCCCGGCCGGCTTGAGGACCACCGGGCAGCCTGCCGCGAAGGCCGGCGCGAGCTTGTGCATGACCAGGTTGAGCGGGAAGTTGAACGGGGTGATGGCCGCGACGACGCCCTTGGGGTGGTACAGCGTGAACCCGATCTTGCCCGCGCCGGCCGACGACGCCTCGAACGGCACCACGGTCCCGGCGAGCTTGCGCGCCTCGACGGCGCTGAACAGCAGCGTGTCCTGCCCGCGGGCCGCCTCCGCCCGGGCGGTCTTCAGCGGCTTGCCCGACTCCTCGGCGATGCAGCGGGCGAAGTCGTCGGCGCGCTCGGCGAGCAGGGTCCGCGCCCGCTCCAGCGCCTCGGCGCGCTCGTGCTGGGCCGGCGCCCCCCGCCGCAGCGCCGCGGCGGCCGCGTCGACGGCGCGTTCGGCGTGGTCGCTGGTGGCGACAGCGACGCTGCCGACCACCTCGCCGTTGTAGGGGTTGACGACATCGGTGCGGTCGTCGGTGGCGACGTGCTCGCCGTCGATCAGCAGGTCGTAGGTGCGCATCTGGAAACACTCCGTGGGCTCGGGGCTCGGCGGCAACTGCGGCACGACTACCCTTCCCACCTGCGCGGCGCGGACCACCCCGTCGCGGCGGCGACCTCAGAAGGGCTCACCGGTGTTCGGCCGCAAGACGATGCCCGCGCACCTGCGCCCCGCCTGGGAGGCGTTCAGCGAGCAGGCCGGGCGGGTGCAGGCGGCCCGGGAGGTCGTCTTGTCGTGCCTGCCGGTGGGGCGCGTCGAGCGGGCGCCGGTGCCGGCCGGCCTGGAGGTCCTGCGCGACGAGGTCGCCGCGGTCGCGTCACAGCTGGACCGGTGGCGGGTGCCCGAGGTCGAGCGGCACTGGCACGTCTGCCGTGACGCCGGTGCGGAGGCCGTCGCCGCGGTGCCCCGGGCGGCGGAGGTGGCGGTGTCGTCAGGCGAGCTCGAGGAGCTCCTGGGCGCCGTCGCCGACGTGCTCGAGCCGCTGGGCGACGCCTGGCAGGCGGCGGAGCGGTGTTGGCTGGCGCTGCGCCGGCGCGACCCCGCGCGAGTGGCGCCGCGTCGACGCAACGAGGCCCGCCACAGGCCACCCGCGCCCGGCGTGCGCGACCCGGGCGGGACCGCATCGTGACCGACGCCGGCGGCGGCGCGTCGGGGGAGGGGTCCGGGTCACTGGCCCGCGACCTGTTGGCCAACGAGCGGACGCTGCTCGCCTGGATCCGTACCGCGCTGGGCCTGCTTGCCGCCGGGATCGCCTCGCCGCAGCTGCTGCAGACCCGCGGAGCCGTCGCCGGGGCGGTGGTCGGGGTCACGCTCGCCGTCTTGGCCGGTCTGACGGCGCTGGGCGGCTATCGCAGGTTCGCCGCGTACGAACGCGCTGCGCCTCCGCACGGAGCTGCCCGGTCAGGGGCTGGCGCCGCGGGCGCTGGCGTTCTCGGTCGCGGCGGTGGCGGCCGTGGCGGTGGTCTTGCTGCTGTTGACCACCTGACGCGACGAACCGGCCCCGGGACAGCGTCCCGAGGCCGGTTCGTGACTGGCTTGGAGGACTCGGCTACTGCGGCAGCAGGCAGAACGGAGCGGTCTCGGCGCTGAGCGCGACGCGCGGGGTGGCCAGCGCGTCGGCCTCGGCCTTCTTGGGGCTCTTCCACTGGCCCTTGCTCTTGGACTTCGGCCGGTCCGCGGTGAACTTGTAGATGTCCAGGCCCCGGTTGATGTCGTTGCCGAACAGGTAGAAGTCACCGTTGCCCGAGATCTTCGGGGTCTTGGCGCTCCACGAGTCGGCGCCGTTGGTGCGGTAGAAGCCGATCTCCTCCATGCCCGCGCCGGTGATCTCGGTGTTGCCCAGCGAGATGCCCATCAGCCCGGAGATGTCGACCACGCGGACGCCGCCGTTGTAGAAGGCGATCGTCATGATCGCCTCGTCCTCGTGGATGTCGAAGACGTGGGCGGTGCAGCTGTCGGTGACGCTGTCGGTCGGCCGGAGCTCGTCGATGTTCCAGTAGCCGATCTTGACCGGGTTGCGCTCGTTCGCTCCGGTGATGTCGTAGATGTGGACGCCGCCGTTGGGGCACTGGCCGGTCCCGATCGCGCCCGCGACCTCGTCCTCGACGATGAGGAAGTCTCGCTTGGCGCCGGTGGCCGGGTCGGTCATCGTGAACGGGTCCGACTGGTGCCACACGTTGATGGCCGGGTCCAGGAAGCTGGCCACGATGCTGGGGTCGGCGGGGCTCGTCGTGTCGATGATGACGCCCTGGCTCAGCGCCGCGGAGTACGCGCGGGTGCCCGAGGCGTTGAAGGTGATGTCGTGGGACTCGGTGCCCAGCCCGGGGCGCGGCGGCAGCGCCAGCGTCTTGGCGAGCCTGGGGGCGGCGAAGTCGGTGATGTCGTAGATCTCGATCGCCTGGGTGCCGACCGACGTGATCAGGTCGGAGTTGGAGGTGTACAGGAACCTGCCGCTCGGGTGGACCGTCTGGTTGTGCGAGCCCTTTGGCACCTCGACGAACGAGACGGTGGTCGGGTTGAGCGGGTCGGTGACGTCGGCGATGAAGGTCCCGTTCTTGCCGCGGGTCGCGGACTTCTGCACCGAGAAGCCCAGCGCCGCCGCTTCCTGGTAGCACGTCGACGTGCCGTCGCCGTAGGTGTCGGAGGTGTAGGTCACGAACGTGCGCCCGGGCAGGTCGGCCCGCTTGAACACCTGCACGTCGCCTTGCGTCACGCCGCAGTCGTAGACCGCCGCGATCGTCGCTTCGCGGGGGTCGGTGATGTCCACGATCTGCAGGCCGTTGCGGTAGGAGCCCGCGAAGGCGTACTGGCGGCCGCCGACCTTGCCGAACTCAATGTCGGTGCCGAAGTTGCCGTTGCCGCCGTTGTCCGGTGCGTAGGGCAGGTTCTTGACGTAGGACATGTTCTCGCTGTGCGTGCCGGGCTCCTCGGCCTGCGCGACGGCAGGAAACAGGCCCATCGACAAGGCGACGACGAGGAGCAGGCGAAGCGTGCTGCGGCGCATGCGGCTCTCCTGTGGGGATGCGGGGGTCGGCGGCGGCTCTCGCGGCGGAGGAGCGTTGCGTCCGGTCTTCGCCGCCACCGCCCCGGTCTCCTCCCGGCCTCCCGGAACTGTGCGCTGGTCGCTCACTCCCGGGGGGGACGGCGGCGCAGCGCCTTGGTCTCGGCCCGTCGCCGCTTGGCCTCCACCCGCCGCCGGCGGGCGGCCCTGGTCGGGCCGGTCGCGCGGCGCGGCGGGGAGGAGTGCAGTGCGTCGGCGAGCAGCGCCGCGAAGCGGGCCACGGCCGCCTCGCGGTTGCGGGTCTGAGAGCGGTGCTCGGACGACTGCAGCACGAGCACCCCGTCGGCGGTGAGGCGCCCGGCCAGCCGCCGGCGGGCCAGGTCGCGCTGCGCCTGGGTCAGCGACGGCGAGGCGGGCAGGTCCCAGCGCAGCTCGGCCTTGGTCGACGAGGTGTTGGCGTGCTGGCCGCCCGGCCCGCCTGAGCGGGAGAACGACCACTCGAGCTCGGCGTCGTCGACGACCACGTCGCGGGTCACCGGGATGTCCGCCATGTCGCCCTCCTGCCGGGGCCGTGCCCGGCGGCCCTACGGTACGGGCCGTGCCCGCGCGCCTGAACGCCGTCGACCGCAAGGTCTTGGGGCTCGCAGTGCCCGCGATGGCCGCGCTGGCCGCCGACCCGCTGCTGTCGCTGGTCGACACGGCCCTCGTCGGGCGACTGGGAGCGGTCCCGCTCGCGGCGCTGGGCATCGACGTCGCGCTGTTCACGACGATCTTCTTCGCCTTCAACTTCCTCAGCTACGGCACGACCGCCGCCGTCGCCCGGCTGCGGGCCGGCGACGACCCCCGAGGGGCCGCCCGCTACGCGCTGCAGGCGCTGTGGCTGGCGCTGGGCCTGGGGCTCGCCGTGACCGCCGTGCTGCTGGCCGCCGGCCCGGCGCTCGTCGGCGCGATGGGGGCGTCGGGACCGGTCGTCGACCCCGCACTGGCCTACCTGCGGGTGCGGGCCTTCGCAGCCGTGCCGTTGCTCGTCAGCCAGGTCGGTCACGGCGCCTTCCGGGGGTTGCAGGACACACGCACGCCGCTGGTGGTGACGGTGGCGGCCAACGTCGTCAACGCCGTGGTGTCGTGGCTGCTGATCTACCCCGCGGGGTTGGGCGTCGCCGGCGCGGCCGCGGGCACGCTGGTCGCCGAGACCGGCGCGGCGGCCGCCTTCCTGGTGCTGGCCCGCGGCCGCTTCCCGGTCCCGGATCTGCGCGTGGACCCCGTCGCGATGCGCGCGCTGGTGCGGGTGTCGCGCGACCTGTTCCTGCGCACCGCGGCGCTGCTCGGTGGGCTGCTGATCACCACCGCCGTCGCCGCGCGCATGGGCACCGTCGTCGTCGCGGCCCACCAGATCGCCCGCGAGCTGTGGTCGATGCTGGCGCTGGTCCTCGACGGCTTCGCGATCGCCGGCCAGGCGCTCATCGCGACGTCGTTGGGTGCGGGTCGGACGGCCGAGGCCCGCGTGATCGCCGTCCGCCTCGTGTGGTGGGGGTTGGCGACCGGGACGGTCATAGCCGGCGGCTACCTGGCGCTGGCCGGCGTGCTGCCGCTGCTGTTCACCAGCGACCCGGCGGTGCTGGCGGCGGTGGGCGGCGTGTGGGTCATCGTCGCGGCGCTGCAGCCGATCGGCGGGGTCGTGTTCGTGCTCGACGGCGTGCTGATGGGGGCGGAGGACTTCCGCTTCCTGTTCGTGTCCACCGCGGCGGCCGCCCTCGGCGCGCTCGTCCCCGTCAGCCTGCTCGCGCTGCGGCTGGGTTGGGGCCTGCCCGGGGTGTGGGCCGGGATGGCGGCGCTCCTGGCGGTCCGGCTCGCCGCGACGGTGTGGCGCCTGCGCGACGGCCGCTGGGCCACCTCACCGGCGGCGGTGGAGCCGGCCGCGTGAGCTGCGGGCGCCGCCGGACTCCTCGTGACGGGCGCCACCGGCGGCCGGGTCGCCCAGCTCGCCGCCAGGGACGTCGTCGGTGTGGTGCTGGGGTCTTTGGTGACTGTCGTTCAGCGTGACAGGCGGTCCATGAGACTGAGCAGGTCCTCGGGCGTCCGGTCGAACCGCGACCACGCTGTCTCCAGCGGGGTGCGCACCACGTCGCCGCGCAGCTGGCCGACCATGACCCCGTCGGCGCCGTCGCGCAGGGCGGTGACCGCCGCATCCCCGAGCACCGCGCCCAGGACGCGGTCGCGCATCGTCGGCGACCCGCCCCGCTGCACGTGGCCGAGCGTGGTGACCCGGTAGTCCACCGCGGTGCCCTCGCAGACGCGGGCGGCGACCTCGTACGCGCCGCCGGCGTCGTCGCCCTCGGCGACGATCACCAGGCAGAAGCGCTTGCCGAGCGCGAAGGACCGCTGCACCCGTACCCGCAGGACGTCGATGTCGGTGGGCCGCTCGGGCACGAGCGCCTCGGTGCCGCCGCCGGCGAGCGCGGAGTACAGCGCCAACCAGCCGCTGCGCCGGCCCATCACCTCGACGAAGAACAGCCGCCCGTGGCTCGCGGCGGTGTCGCGGATCCGGTCGATCAGTTCCAGGGCGGTGTTGACGGCGGTGTCGAACCCAAGCGTGAAGTCCGTGCCCGACAGGTCGTTGTCGATCGTGCCGGGGATGCCGACGACCGTCACCGACCCCTCCCGCGACAGCGCGTCCGCGCCGCGGAACGAGCCGTCGCCGCCGAGCACCACCAGCCCGTCGACGCCGGCGAGGTCGAGGTGCTTGAGGGCCTCGGCCCGGCCCTCGGTGGTGCGGAACCGCGGCGACCGGGCGGTGCCCAGCGTCGTGCCGCCCAGGTGCAGGATCCCGGAGACCGCGCGCGCGTCCATCGGCTCCAGGCGGCCCTCGATGAGGCCGGCGTAGCCGTTGCGCACGCCGTATGACACGATCCCCGCGGCGTCGGCGGCGCGGACGACCGCGCGCACCGCGGCGTTCATGCCGGGGGCGTCACCGCCGCTGGTCAGTACCGCGATCCGTTCCATGAGCGGAACCTAGACCGCACAGGAAGGCCCGAAACGCCGTGCCGCCGCCGGAGCAACCGCCCGGCCCGGAGACGCCGGGTACCCGGCGGATCTCATCACGAGCGTCGCGCTTGCCGACGGCTCGCTGCTGACCGAGCGGACGGCTCAACCGGCGAGGGCGGCGAGACGGTCGCGGGCGCGACGCGCGAGCGGCGGGCCGTGGCCCGGAGCCAGCACGTCGAACTCCAGCCCGGCGAGCCGGCGCAGGCTGGTTGTTTGCTCTGACAGCGCGGAGCACAAGGCGCGCGGCCCACGCCACAGGCGCGGCACGGTCAGCACCGCGTCGCCCGCCAGCAGCACGCCACGATCCCGCAGGTGGAACGCCAGCGATCCGGGGGTGTGGCCCGGCGCGGGAACGACGAGGACTCCCCCCGCGATGTCGAGCCGCGCCCCGCCGTGGAGCGCGCTCGCCTCGGGTACCGGCGCCCCGGGAACCGAGATCCGCCCCACGAGCCGGCCCAGGACCGTCGCGTCGCCCGCTGCCGCCTCGCGCTGCGGGCGGCGCTGCCGGCCCTGGACGACGGGCAGGTCACGGACGCCCGCCCGCACCCGCGGTGCGGCGCTCGAACGTGCGAAGCGCGCCGCGCTGCCGCTGTGGTCGCGATGCCAGTGGGTGAGCAGCACCTCGCGGACCGCGCGCGGTTCAAAGCCCAGCAGCCGGATGCTGCGCACGAGCCGCGGTCCACCGCCGGCGGTGCCGGTGTCCACGATCGCGAGGCCGTCGCCGTCGCCGCGACCGTCGACGGCGAGGACGTAGGCGTTGACCATCGTGCCCACCTCGACACGCCAGACGCCGTCGGCGAGCTGCTCGGTGCGGTTGTCCATGGGGGCACCGCCCGCTAGGAGCGCGCCATCGCATCCAGACGCAGGGACAGGTCACGCAGGTCGGCGACGTGCAGCGCACCCGCGTCCCGGGCCGCCTCCGGGTCGGCGCCCTGGCCACCGATCACGACGACCGCGGGCGGGCCGCCGTCGCGCGAGACCGAGACGAGCTCCCGGTAGTAGCCGGGGTCCAGTCCCGGCGTGGTCACCGACGAGCAGATGACGTCGCACGCGACCACCGACAGGAACTGCCGCAGCTCCCCGGTCGGCACGTTCACGCCCAGGTGATGGACGTCGTAGCCCGCCGCCCGCATGAAGTCGGCCGCCATGGCCGACCCGAGGCCGTGCTGCTCGCCGGGCGGGGTCAGCGTCACGGCAACGCCGCGGGAGGGGCCGCGGCGCCGGAAGTGGTCCCCGAGTCGGGCCATGGCGACGGCCGTGATCTCGGTGGCGCGGTGCTCCGCGGCGACGCCGATCCGTCCCGCTGCCCAATCCTCCCCGACGCGGTGCAGCGCCGGCGCCAGCAGCGACAGGTACACGTCACCCGCCGGCGCGCCGTCCGAGACGACCTTCCGCAGCAGCCCGGCGGCGTCGACAGCCCGCCCGTCCAGCAGCAGCCGGTGGAGCCGGTCGACGTGGGCCGCCCAGCGGGTGCGGCGCGGAGACCCCGCCGGCAGCGCGACGTCCGCCTGGCGGTCGAGCAGGAAGCGCTCGAGCTCGGACGCGCGCACCCGCAGGCGTCCGCCCGCCTTGAACGCCGGCAGCTCCTGGCCCTTGCGCACCCACCGGTAGGCCGTCATGTAGTGGACCTTGAGGCGGTCGGCGGCCTCCTGGAGCGTGAGCAGCAACCCATCGGGCGGCGGGGTGTCGGGCACCGGGTGGCACTCCTGACTCGGTCGGCACCACGTGGTGTAGCACGAGGTGTCACCGACGCGTACCAGCGTGCGGCACAGCTTCAGCCGAGCTAGGCGTTGCGCGCACGCAGCTCCGACAGCGGTGCGGCCCGCAGCCACGCCGCGTCGTCGCGCAGCCGCCGACGGGCGCTGTCCTCCCCGGTGCATACCTGTCTCAGGTGGGCGAGCACGGCTCCGACCCGCGGCCCGGGCTCCAGGCCGAGTGCCGCCATGACCGCCTCGCCGTCCAGCAGCGGGGCCGGGCGCGCGGCGGCCTCGGCGGCGCGGGCACGGCTGGCGGCCAGACGGGCCTCCGCGTCGACGAGCAGTCCGACCGCCGGGCGGCCGTCAGGCCCCAGGGAGCCCAAGGTGTCGCACCACGACAGCAGCCGGAGGTCCTCGTCGCGGCCGTCGTCACGCACGAAGCGGCGCGCCACGGCCCGGTCGGTGACGCGGCCGACGTCGGTGTTCAGCCAGAACAGGTGCTCGCGGACCAGCCAGCACACGGCGTCGACGTCGAGCTTCGCGCCCGCCGCCGCGGCGGCTCGGGACAGCTGCAGGCGCCCCAGCAGGCCGCGTGCGAGCTCGGCGCCCACCGCGTCGTGGCCGTAGTAGGTCCAGCCCTGCGCCCCGCCCGCGATGGTGACGGGTTTGGCCGCGTCGTGCAGCAGGACGGCGACCGTGGCGGTCAACGTGCGCCGCGGCAAAGCCAGCGGCGCGAGCCCAGCGGCGACAAGGGCGGCACCGGCGTGGCGGTCGACCGCGGCGGGCAGGTCCGCCGCCGCTTCCAGCGCCAGGCGGGTGTGGGTCCACACGTCGCCTTCGGCATGGTGGTTGGGCGGCTGGGGGCAGCCCCGCATCGCGGCGAGCTCCGGGATGCCGTCGCCGTGGCGGGTCAGCGCGGCGGGTGGGTCGTCGAGCAGGTCGGCGACCAGCGCCGGCGCGTCGACGGTCACGCGGCGTCGCACACCAGACGGACGCGGACACGGCGGCGCACCGGAGAGTCCTCGCCGTGGCGACGCCGCTCGGGGGCGACGGCGGAGCGGCGGACCCGCCGGCAGCCCAGGACCTCCTCGGCGGCCACGACGGCCAAGCGGTCGGTCAGCTCGCGCACGCGCTCCATACCCGCCGACGTGAGCCCGTTGCCGACGACGGCCAGGGTGACGTCCCCGCGCGGGCCCGTGACGGTGCCGACGAAGCTGCGCACGTCACGCAGGGATCCGGTCTTGCCGTACAGGCGCCCCTCCGCGACGGTGCCCACGAGCCGCCCTCGCAGCGTGCCGCGGCGTCCCGACACGGCCAGCAGCGAGCGCCAGCGGGGGCCGAGGTTGGACGACCACATCCGCTCCTGCAGCCGCACGAGGAAGCCGGCGGTGACGCGGTTGCTGCGCGACAGCCCCGAGCCGTCGGCCATGACGACGCCGGTCCAGTCCAGCGCGAGCGGAGCCAGGGCCCGCTCGACGGCGACGGCCGATCCCGACCACGTGGGGTCGCCCGCGGCCGCGCCGAGCGAGCGGTGCACGGTGTCGGCGATGCCGTTGTCGCTGTCGCGCACCATCGTCGCCAGCAGCACGGCGAGGCGGGGACTGCGCACCCGCGCCACCTCGGCGGGCGTGGCGGGGGGTCGCCGGGAGGCACGCGGGCCGCCCGCGACACGCACCCCGTGGTCGCGCAGCTGCACGGTCAGGACGGCGGCGGCGCGGCGAGCCGGGCTCCGGGCCGCCTCGCCGCGGAGCACGCCTGCGCGCCGGAACAGCCGTCGTCCCCCGTCCACGGTGAGACCCGACACCCTGGTGGCGTCGAGGTTGTCCACGTACCGCGGCAGCCAGCCTTGGGCCAGCGGCTGGGCGCCCAGCACCCGCGGGTCGCCGATGACGCGGCCGGTCACCCGGCGGATGCCCGCCGCGCGGACCCGCGCCGCCAGCCGGGCGACGGGGGTGCGGGGCCGGTCGGGCTCCGCCCTGGCGAACTCGGGGCTCGCGAGCACGGGGTCGCCGCCGCCCACCAGGACGAGGTCGCCGCGCAGCACGCCGTCACGGGGTCGAGCGGTGGCGCGGACGGTGGTGACGTAGCGGTGGTCCTCGCCGAGGACGGCCAGTGCGGCGCCGGCGACGAGCAGCTTCTGGGTCGACGCGGGCACGACCTGGCGGGCGCTCTCGCGCTGGTACAGCGGCTGACCGCGGTCGTCGAGGACCGCGACGGCGGCGTCGTCGCGCCGGCCGTGGCGCCTGACGACGCGCGCGAGCCGGATCCGCAGCCGCGCCCTGGCCGTCGCCTCGCCGGCGAGGGCCTGCTGGTCGAGGGCGGCGACCGCCGACGGCGACGTGCCCGGTGTCGGAGAAGGCGCCGCGGGAGACGTGGCCGCGGGAGCAGGCGTGGCGGTAGACGAGACCGACGGCGACGGCGCCACCGGGGAGCCGGTCACCGCAGACGCCGTCGCGGCCGGCGCCTGGCCGGTGGGTGCGACCGCGAGGGCGCTCGCTGACGGCGCCGTGGAACGGCTGGTCGCGGAGGGAGAAGGTCCGGGCTCGACGCCCGACGGCGAGGCCACCGACGACGACGGCTCGGCCGCGGACGAGCTGCCGGCCGGCCGGTCGAGCACCAGCGCGGCGCCGGTGCCGGTGAGAAGGCCGGCGAGCAGGAGCGCGAGGAGTCGGAGCCACACGACGCCAGGCTAGTGGCCCGGGTGCCGGCCGGTGCGACGCGGGGAACTGCCCGCCCCACCGGTCCGGGGGCGGGGCGGCACGGCGGGCCGGAGCCGCCGACGTCCTCCCACCGTCGCCGGTGCCGGCTCGGTGAGCTCGCCGCAGAGTCCCGGTCGCCGGCTCGCGTTCAGCCCGCCGGGCGGAAGGTCGCCACGACCTCGATCTGACCGGTCTGGGCGAACTGATCGACGGGCACGGCCTCGGTCAGGGCCCAGCCGGCGTCGCCGAGGGTGCGGGCGTCGCGGGCCAGCGCCGCCGGGTCGCAGGCGACGTAGACGATGGTCCGGGTCGCCACGGCGGCGAGGTCGGTCGTCAGGGTGGCTCCGGCGCCCTTGCGGGGCGGATTGAGCACGACGACGTCCACGGTGCGGCCGGCCTCCCGCAGGGCCGCGACCGCCTCGCCGGCCGGCGCGCGGACGACCTGCGCGAGCCCGGCGAGATTGCGCTCGGCGTCGGCCACGGCCGCGGCGGAGCCCTCCACCGCGGTCACGTCGGCACCGTCGGCGGCGAGCCCGCGCGCGAACAGCCCCACCCCACAGAACAGGTCGATCGCCGTGTCGCCGGGCGCGACCGCGGCGGCGGCGCGCACGAGGGCGAGCAGGATCTCGCCACCGGCACGGTTGGCCTGGAAGAAGCTCGCCGGCGAGACGAGAACGTCGACGCCACCGCCGCGCTGGTGCCGGAGGGGGTCGCCGCGCAGCGCCCGGGGGCGGCCGCCCGCGCGCCGCAGCGCGACCGGAACGTCGCCGGGCGGCAGCGGTGGCGGGTCGCCGTCGGCCCGGATCACGAGGGCGCCGGCGGGGCCGGCGCTGCGGACCTCGACCTCGTCGGCTCCCCGCCACTGGTCGCCGGCGGCGTCGCGCAGCGCCTGCGCGGCGTCGGTCAGCAGCAGGCAGCGGTCGACGGCCAGCAGGTCGTGGCTGCCGGCGCGGCGGTACGCGAGCCGGCCCTGGTCGTCGACCGCGAAGCGAGCGCGGCTGCGGTAGCCGTAGCCGGCGGGGCGCACCGTGTCGGCGACCGGCGGATCGCCGATGCGCCCGAGCCGCTGCAGCGTCTCGGTGACGATCTGGCGTGCCATCGCCGCCTGCCGCTCGCCGGAGACATGCTGCAGCCGGCAGCCGCCGCAGCGGCCGGGGCCGAAGTACGGGCAGGGCGGCTCGACACGGTCGGGGGACGGCTCGATGATCTCGACGAGCCGGGCCCGTGCCCACGACCGACGGCGCTGGGTGACCTCGACCCGCACCGTCTCGCCGGGTATCGCGAAGGCGACGAACACGGCGCAGCCGTCGGCCAGCCGGCCGACGGCCTCGCCGCCGAAGGCCAGCCCGGACAGGGACACGACCTCCGTCGACGGCATGCCGGGATGGTAGCCGCGCGCCTCATCGGGACCCCTATCGGGACCCCTTTTGTCTTTTTCCGCCGATCGAGCAGGAATCCGTGCCCGACGCGGAGAACAACGAGGTACCACGAGCACCGGCGGTCTGGCGCGGCGGCCTGACCGGCAAGGTGCCCACCGTGTCGGGCGCGGCGGCTCGACGCGGACTCGAGACCCCGGACATGTGCCGGGGTATCGGGCGTTTACGACCCCACCGGCCGCCAGCCGGTGGCCGCGCCGCAGCACCGATGGCGGGCCGTCAGCCGACCGCCGGCGCCGTCAGCCGGCGACGCGCGCCAGCAGGACGGTCCACTCGCGGCCGGCCCGGGCGCGCACGGCCATGCCGGCGTCGCGTAGCGCCACCTCGGCGTCGCCCCGCCGCGCGGTGGCGACGCCCGACGCGCTGAGCGAGCCCGCGGGGGCCGACATGGCCTCGAGCACCGGGGCGAGCCGCGACAGCGTCGCCGTGTCGAGGTTGGCCACGACGACGTCGAAGCGTCCCTCGACCGCGTCGGCCGAGCCCGGTCGCACATCGACGCGGACGCCGTTGGCCTGGGCGTTGGCGCGCGCGGCGACGACCGCGAGGGGGTCGACGTCGACCGCGACGACCCGGCCGGCGCCCAGCTTCGCGGCCGTCAGGGCCAACACCCCCGTGCCGGTGCCCACGTCCAGGACCGTGCGCCCCCGCAGGGCGATCTCCTGCAGCGCCGCCATGCAGCCGGTCGTGGTCTCGTGGTGACCGGTGCCGAACGCCTGGGCGGGCTCGATGCGCAGCACCACCGAGCCCGGACCTGTATCCGGCGCGGCCAGCCACGGCGGCACGATCGTGACCGCCCCGACGGTCACCGGCGCGATGCCTGCCTTCCACTGGGCGTTCCAGTCGCGTGGGCGGACCTCCTCCCAGCGGCCCGGCAGACCGACGTCGGCGCGCACCGGCAGATGGACGGTGGCGCGGCCGTCGACCTCGACGACCCCCAGCAGCCCGGCGGCCTCCAGCGCCACGAGCCGCAGGTTGACCTGTTCGGTCGTGAGCGGTGTGTGCAGCGCCCACGTCGGCCTCGCTGGCCGGTCGCTGCTCACGGCCCCACGCCCGCGCGCCGTCGAGCCGGGCCGCGTCAGGCGCGGGCCTTGGCCTGGGCCACCTCGAAGGTCCACACCTGCGACCCCGTGGCCGCGGGCCCGTCGGCCGACGCCTGCGCGTGCCCCTGGCCGAAGGCCTGCGACGACATCCAGCCCTCGAACGCCTCGCGGCTCTCCCAGCGGGTGTAGACGAAGTAGGCGTCCTGCCCCTCCGCCGGCCGCAGCAGCTCGAAGGCCTCGAACCCGGGCATCTCGTCGATCGCGCCCGCGCGGTTGGCAAACCGCTGCTCGAGCACCTCCCGCATGGGCGGCGGCACGGTGAGCACGTTGATCGCGACGAACGACATTGACGGGTTCCTCGGGTGAGTGCCGGGCGGGTCCCCGGGGATGCTAGAGCCGCTGCCGCCCGGGAGCCTCAGCCCCGCGAGCCTCAGCCGTGGAGGATGCGTGTCGAACCGGACCGATGGGCCGAGCGTCGAGCCGGCTGCTGCGTCCCTGCTCGACCGCGCCACGCGCTGCATGCTCGCCTGCCGCGGCCCCCGGGGGCCGCTGCTCGTGGCGACGACGTTCTGGTCCGACGGCGCGCAGCTGTGGCTGTCGCTGCCCGCCGACAGCGCCGAGGTGGCCGCGTTGCGTTCCGACCCCGCGTGCGGCGCCTGTGTCGTGCTCGCCGGCGCCGCCGAGCCGGCCGTCGTCGTGGCGGCGACGGCGCGGGTGTACGGACTGCACGACCCACGCAGCCTCGCCTTGCACGCCCCGGGCGTCGCGGCCGCCCTGACCGCGCTCGCCGCCCGCAGCGCCCCGCGCCTCGTGGCTGCGATCTCCCGCCGTCCGATCTCACCGACCCGCGTCCTGCCACGCAACCGGGTCGCGGTGCGGCTGCGCCTGGACCGTCTCGGGTCGGTGCGCTGGCCGTCGCCCGGCCCGGGGATCGCCCCGGCGCTGCCGGTCGTCGTCGCCCCCGACGTCCGCCGCGTGCTCGCGGGGCGGCGCGACGTCGTCGTGGCGACGGCGGGACCAGGGGGGCTGGAGATCGGCCCCGCCGTGTGGGGGGCGGGCTTCGCGTTGACGCTGCCCCCCGGCCGCGCGGCGGCGGAGGGGGCGCCCGCGGTCGTGGCGCTGGAGGCGACCGACGCCGGCCTGCCCGTCGGTGTCGCGCTCGCCGGAGCGGTCCGCGGCGGAGCCCTGCAAGTCCGGCGCGCGACGTCGTGGCGCGGAGCGTCCGTGCACGGCGTCGACGTCCCCGCGGAACCCGCGACGCTGACGTTGCCCGAGTAGATGGCGCTCACCGCGACCTGCGTCTACCGCGTGGACCCGGCGCTCCTCGAGCTGCTCGACGAGCGGCTGGGCCCGCCGCTGGACTCCTATGCCCGAGGGTGGCAGGTGTGGCTGGAGGACAACGGCCCCGGCGGTGCGCGCCTGGAGTGGCGGCTGCACCCGCCCGCGCGCTTTCGCATGCCCCCGGGCGTGAACCCCCACGACCTGTTCGAAGTCGTCCTGCAGGGCCTCGCCGCCGCCGCCGACCCAGCCGGTGACGCGTTCCCGGCGGGGCGCGAGCAGCGACGCCTGGCCGACGTCTGGGAGGTGCTGGAGGTCTTCCCCGCAGACGACGGGCCGGTGGAGCCGGCCGCCCTGACGGCTGCGGTGACCGAGGTGCTCGCAGGCAGGCCGCCCGACGCCGCCGGACGCGTCGACCACGACCGTCTCGGCGACGTGTGGAAGGGCCGCCGCGGCGACTTCTCGGTGGGAGCGGCGCTGCTGGAGCAGCTCGGGCGGCCGGCAGCGGGCACGAGCGCCGAGGTGCCGCAGGGCGGGGGATAGCCTGCGACGCCATGGACGCGAGGGCACTGGTCGACGGGGAGCTCTCGGCGGTCGAGCGAGCCCGCGTGGCCGTCACCGACGAGGGCTTCGCGCGAGGCGACGGCGCCTTCGAGACCGTCGGCGTGTGGGACGGTCGCCCGTTCCGGCTGGGCGACCACCTCGACCGGCTGGCGGTGTCCCTCACCGCCGTCGACCTGCCGGCTCCCGACATCGACATGCTCGCCGCGGAGGCCGCCCGCCTGCTCCACGGGGTCGACGGCGACGCGGCGCTGCGGCTGTACGTCACGGCGTCGGGAACGCGGGTGCTCACCGTCACCGAGCAGCCGCGGCGGGACCCGCCGGCTCGTCTCGTCGTCCGATCGGCGCCGTGGATCCGGCCGCTGGGGACGTACGGCCCGGCCGGCGCCAAGACGATGTCCTACCTGCCGAACATGGCCGCGACCCGTGCGGCCAGGGCCGCGGGCGGCGACGACGCGCTGCTCGTGTCGCTGGAGGGCTGGGTCCTGGAGGGCCCGACGTTCGCGGTCCTGTGGGCCGCCGACGGCCGCCTGTTCAGCCCGCCGCCGGATCTCGGGATCATCGACTCGATCAGCCGCCGCACGGTGATCGCGCTCGCCGACGAGGCCGGCGTCGGGGTCGTCGTCGAGCCGCGCCCCCTGGATCACCTCCTCGCGGCCGACGAGGTGATGGTCTGCTCGTCGATCCGCGACCTGCTCGCGGTGCGCCGGGTCGACGACACCCCGTTCGACGGTTCGACGCCGCTGCGCGACCAGCTGTCGGTCGCGCTGCGCGACGCCCGACGCGGCCGGCGCTAGCTCTTGGCGGCCTTCGAGCGCCGCACCGACTCCAGGTCCGGATCGGCCACCCGGTCACGCTTGAGCTCGGAGAAGTTCGCGTAGCGGGTCAGCCACGCCACGTGGCGCCACAGCTCGACGGCGTCGTCGTCGCCGGGGACGTCGCTGACGACGGGGCCGAAGATCGCCGGCCCCTCTCCCCCGTCCAACACGATCGTGGGGACGCCGAAGCTGCGGGTTCTCTCGACGAGTGCCGTGTGCTCGGCGGTGACCGCCGCCCAGGTGCTGTCGTCGGCGAGGGCCTTGTCCAGCAGGGCCGAGGGCAGATCGGCGGCCTCCAGCGCGGCGGTGATCACCGCGGGGTCGTCCACCGCCTCGCCACGCTCGTGCACCGCGGCGCCGAACTCGGCGTAGAAGCGCCCGACCGCGCCGCTGCCGCTGTCGTCACGCACGACGATCGCCGTCCGCAGCGCCGCCGCGGAGCGCGCGTGGCCCTTGTCCATGACGTCGGCGTTGCCGGCGTTGACGAGCTCCAGTGAGAACACCGCCCAGTCGACCTCGACGGTGCCCAGCTCCACGAGCCGGTGCACCCAGCGCGAGGTCTGGTAGCACCACGGGCACAGCGGGTCGAAGTGGAAGCGGATGCGCTCAGCCATGGCGGGGGCTCCTGCCGGATCGTTAGGACTGCAACGACGACAGGTTGCCCACCGGGCCGGACCGGTATGCGCCTCAGCCGGGCACGCGCTCGCGAATGTAGCCCACGACCCGCGCGCCGCTGGAGGCGATCGGCACCGACAGGAAGGCGCCGAGCACACCACCGAGGACGGCGCCGGCGGTGAGCGCGGCGATGACGGCCAGGGGATGCAGCTCGGTCGCCCGGCCGAGGAGGATCGGCGCGAGGATGTGGCCCTCGAGCTGCTGGACCGCGACGATGAGCAGCAGCACCGCCACGGCGGCGCCGGGACCGTTCGTGGCGAGCGCGACGAGCACCGCCACGGTGCCCGCGAGGAACGCCCCGACGATGGGGAACAGCGCCCCGAAGAACACGAGCACGGCCAGCGGCAGCGCCAGCGGCACCCGCAGCAGGGCCAGGCCCACCCCGATCAGGACCGCGTCGACGAGCCCGATCGCCAGCAGACCCCGGATGTAGGCGCCGATCGTGAACCACACCCGGTCGCCGCACGCCTGCACGTCGGCGCGGGCGCGGCGGGGGAACAGGTCACGCATCCACGCGGCGATCTTGGGCCCGTCCTTGAGGTAGAAGAACAGCGCGAACAACCCCAACACGAGGCCGGCGATGCCCTCGACGAGGACGATGCCCGCCTCCAGGATCCGGGGGCCGAGCTCGCCGCTGCTCTCGGCGAACCGCTCCTGCAGCCCCGCGACGACGTCGTCGAGCGGTACGGGGTCAAGCCCCAGCGGTCCCGACAGCAGGATGCGGCGAACCTGCCGGTAGCCCGCGTCGAGGCTCTCGCCGAGCCCCTCCAGCTCGCCGGCCACCGACGGCGTGAGCAGGCGGAACAGCAGCACGAACAGCGCGATGGCGCCGACGAGCACGAGCAGCGCCGCCGCGGAGTCGGGCAGGCCGCGGCGCTTGAGCCGCTGCGCGGGAGGCACGAGCACCGCGGCCGGGAACAGCGCGATGACCAGCGGCACGACGACGACCGACAGCCGCCCGACCACGAACAGCGCGACGGCCGCGAGCAGCAGGACGCCCACCAGCGACCAGGAGAACGCGCCGGCCCGCACGAGCGGCCGCTGCGACAGCGGCTGGCGGCGGACGAGCTCGTCCTCCTCGCGCTCGGCGATCACCGCCTGTTCGGCCGCCTGCGCGGCGCGCGCCGCCGCCGCGTCGTCCATGGCTTGCGGGGGTGCAGCGTTGCGCCCGAGGAGCTCACGCGGGTTGAGGCGGAAGGCCATGACGGCAGCCTAACCGCGCGAACGCCGCGGGCCGCCGCGCCGCGACGGCCGACCGGTCAGCCGTCGGCTGCGCGGTAGTGCGCGGTGAGCGCGGCGACCATCGGCGCGACGTCCGCGGCGGCACACTGCTCGCGGACCGAGTGCATGGACAGCATCGGGTTGCCGACGTCGACGGTGGCGATCCCCAGCCGCGTGGCGGTCAGCGGACCGATCGTCGAGCCGCACGGCAGGTCGGCGCGGGTCACGAACGCCTGCGGGCGGACGCCCACGTCGGCGCAGCGTGCGGCCCCGCTGCCGGCATCGGTCGCGTAGGACTGGTTGGCGTTGGACTTGATCACCGGTCCACCGCCCAGCCGCGGCCGGTGCTCGGCGTCGTGGCGGTCGGCGTAGTTGGGGTGCACCGCGTGGGCCATGTCGGCGCTGACCAGCCGGGACCGCGAGCGCCATGGGCAGGGCCTGGGCGTCAGCGGTCGTCGACGGTCGCGGCGGCGACCCGGGCCAGGACATCGGCCAGGAACGAGCCGCGCGCCCCCTCGGCACTGGCGGACCCGACCTCCTCGTGGTCGTTGGCCACGAGCACGCGCGTGTGCGGGGTCGGCTCGGTCGCTGCCAGCAGGGCGTGCAGCCCGGCGTGACACGATGCGAGGTTGTCCAGTCGCGGGGCGAACAGGTACGCGCCCCCCGCTCCGCCGCGGGCCGCGGGCTGCGTGTCGGCCGCCACGAGGTCGGTGCCGAGCAGCGCGTCGGCGGCCACCCCCACATGCGCGACGACCGCCTCGAGCAGTGTCCGCCGTCGTCGGGCCCCCACACCGGGACGACATGGCGCTGGGGGTCGAGCTTCAGCCCCTCCTCGCGCAGCTCGCGGAACAGGTGGATCGCCAGCGACGGCACCCGCAGGCACGCCCCCGGCAGGTGGACGGGGCGAACCTGGACGGCACCGCCGTCCCCCCGACCGCGACGCGGCCGGCGAGCGTGAGATCCCGGTCGAGCCAGGTGTGCAGCAGCGCCCCGCCGTACGGCTCGACGCCGACCAGCCGGTAGCCGGCCCGCCGCACGTCCGGCACGGGGCGGACCTTGAGTGTGGGGGAGTCGGTGTGGGCGCCCACCAGCCTGAAGCCGGCGTCCGGGACGGGGGTGGCTCCGACGACGAAGGCGACGATGCTGCCGCCGTCGCGGACGACGAAGCGCCGGTCGCCGGGCTCCAGCGACCAGTGCTGGCGTTCGTCGAGCGTGGTGAACCCCGTCTCGGCGAGCCGCCGGCCCATCTCGGCGACGGCGTGGAACGGGCTGGGCGCCGCGTCCACAAAGCGCAGCAGGTCGTCGGCGAGGTCGGGTCGCGTCGCAGCGGTTTCGGTGGTCACCGCTGCAAGGTAGCGGGGAACGGCTGAGGGCGGCCCTCCAGGCCGCCCTCAGCGCAGTGGACCGGTGTGCGTGCGTCTAGCCGGTCACCTTGATGTGGCCCTGCATCCAGGGGTGGATGATGCACAGGTAGGCCAGCGACGTGCCCGGCTTGGCCGACACCTTCGCGGCGTAGCTGCCGCCGACGCCGTTCAGGCTGAACAGTCGCGAGTCGCCCGGACGGTTGAGCCCGGCCCTGCCGACGTTGACGACCTGCTTGAGCTCTCCGCCGGCGAAGTGTCGCTCACCGGCGGTGTTGCAGGACCGGCACTGGCCGGAGAAGGCCTCCTCGACGGTCTGGGGCAGCTCGGATTCCTTCACGATCGTGACCGTGTGCGTACTCCTGGCGGTTGGCGTCGCGGTCGACCCACTTGACGGTGTCGCCGCTGCGAACCGTGATCGTCCCCGGCGCGAAGCGCAGGGTGCTCTTGAGGAACATGTTGGGCGACAGCGTGTCGCGCCCGATGGTCGACACGACGTGCATCCCGTCGGCGTTGGCGGGGGCGACGTACAGCATCGCCAACGCCATCGCGACCAGCACGACTACGAACTTGCGCATTCCGATCCCTCCCACCTATGGGACGCGGCTCCGCTGCCGCGTCACCGGCACGGTGACGGGGCGCCGGCCGGCACCGCCGGGCTCGTCGACGCACGCCCGGGGACGTCGGCCCCAGTCACCTCGTCACCTACAGACCGCGCGCTCGGTTCCCGCCGGACGCGTGTCCGACCGGCACGCCCGCGCCCGCGCGGGCGGCGGGTCCAGGGGGCGTACACGCACGACCCGGGATCCTCGGGGTCAGCCCCGCCTCTGCGAGCTTGCCGCCACCTGGTCGCCGTCGGGCTCACCGCCGAGCCCGTCCAGGGCCTCGGACAGCAGCTGGCGCTGCTCCTGCTCGTGGACGGTGGCGCTGCCGGTCGCGGGACTGGCGCTCTCGACCCGCGCCACGTGGGCGAGCCGGTAGGAGTCGCGCAGCAGGCGGTGCAGCCGACCGTGCACGAACATCCACGCGCCCATGTTCTCGGGCTCGTCCTGGACCCAGGAGACCTCCGTGGCGTTCGGGTAGCGCCCGAGCGCCTCGCGGATCTGGTCCTCGGGCCAGGGGTAGAGCTGCTCGACGCGGACGACCGCGGCCTCGGCGCCGGCGTCGTCGCGCGCGTTGATCAGGTCGAACGCGACCCGGCCCGAGCACAGCAGCACCCGGCGCACCGCGTCGGGCTCGGGCCCGCCCCGCTCGGGGTAGACCTCGCGGAAGCACCCCAGGCGAACTCATCGGCCGCGGACGCCGCCGGCTTGGCGCGCAGCAGCCCCGCTTGGGGTGAACACGATGAGCGGCTTGCGCACGTCGCGCAGCATCTGGCGGCGCAGCAGGTGGAAGTACTGCGCGGCGGTCGTGGGCTCGGCGACCTGGATGTTGTCCTCGGCGGCGAGCACGAGGAACCGCTCCTTGCGCGCCGAGGAGTGCTCCGGGCCCTGTCCCTCGTAGCCATGGGGGAGCAACAGCACGAGACCGGACGTCTGGCCCCACTTGTCCTCGGCGGCGACGAGGAACTGGTCGATGACCACCTGGGCGCCGTTGACGAAGTCACCGAACTGCCCCTCCACAGCACGAGCGCGTCCTTGCGGGCCACCGAGTAGCCGTACTCGAAGCCCATCGCGGCGAACTCGTTCAGCGGCGAGTCGTAGGCCATGAACTTGCCGAAGCCCCCCCGGCCGGCCGCCCCGCCCGAGGCGCCGTCCGCCGTCGCACCGAAGGCCTGCGCGAGGTTGTCCAGGGCGTCCACTCAGCGCCCGTGTGGTAGTCGATGAGCACACTGTGGCGCTGGCTGAACGTGCCCCGCCGGGAGTCCTGACCCGCCAGGCGGATGGGAACGCCCTCGCGCAGCAGGCTGCCGAACGCCAGCGCCCTCGCCCATCGCCCAGTCCACGGTGTCGGTCGCCAGCTGGGTGCGGCGCTTCTCCAACTGCCTGGCGAGCTTGGGGTGGATGGTGAAGCCGTCCGGGGCCGAGGCGACCGCCGCGGAGATCGTGTCCAGGACCTCGCGCTCGACGCCGGTGTCCACCGACGGCAGCACCCCTTTGGGCTTGGGTGGACGGGCCGCCCGCGCCTTGGACGGGGGCATCATCTCGCGGGTTTCCTTGAGCGCGGCCTCCAGGCCGGAGGCGGAAACCGTCGAGCGCCTGCTCGGCCTCCTCGACGGTCAGGTCGCCGCGGTTGACGAGCTCCTCGGTGTACAGCTTGCGCACGCTGCGGCGGTTCTCGATCGCGGCGTACATGATCGGCTGCGTGTAGCTGGGGTCGTCGCCTTCGTTGTGGCCCCAGCGGCGGTAGCACAGCATGTCGACGACGACGTCCTTGCCGAAGCGCTGGCGGAACGCCAACGCCAGGCGCATCACCCGGACGCACGCCTCGGGGTCGTCGCCGTTCACGTGCCAGATCGGCGCCTGGACCATCTTCGCGACATCGGTGGCGTAGGTCGACGAGCGCGCCTGCTGCGGTCCGGTCGTGAAGCCGACCTGGTTGTTGACGACGACGTGCACGGTGCCGCCGGTGCGGTAGCCGCGCAGCTGGCTCATCGACAGGGTCTCCGCGACGACGCCCTGGCCGGCGAACGCCGCATCACCGTGCACGAGGATCGGCAGGACCGCCAAGAAGTCGTCCGCCGGGATCTCGCCGGCCTGCCGCAGCTTGTCGATCTCGGCCCGGACCATGCCCTCCACGACCGGGTCGACCGCCTCGAGGTGGCTGGGGTTGGACGACAGCGTCAACGGGATGGTGGTGCCGGCGGGGCTGGTGTGCGACCCGCGCGCCCCCAGGTGGTACTTCACGTCGCCCGAGCCCTGCACCGAGTCGGGGTCCACGTCGCCCTCGAACTCCCGGAAGATCTTGTCGTAGCTCTTGCCCAAAATGTTGGCGAGCACGTTGAGCCGTCCGCGGTGGGCCATCCCGATCACCGCGCCGCGCAGGCCGTCGTCAGCGGCGCTGTTGAGCAAGGCGTCGAGCATCGGGATCAGCGACTCCGCACCCTCCAACGAGAAGCGCTTGTGCCCGATGTACTTGGTGTGCAGGAACTTCTCGAACACCTCGGCGTTGTTGAGCTGGCCGAGCAGGTGCTTTTGGTCCTCCACGGACAAGGTGGTCTTGACGCCCTCGACCTTGTCCTGGATCCAGGCCTTCTCCTCGCGCTCGGAGATGTGCATGTACTCCACGCCAACCGTGCGGCAGTAGGCGTCGCGGAGCAGGCCGAGGATGTCGCCGAGCGCCATGCGGGTGCGCCCCGCCAGCCCTCCGGTCGCGTACTCGCGGTCGAGGTCCCAGATCGTCAGGCCGTAGGTGGCCGGGTCGAGCTCGGGGTGGACGCGCTGGAAGGTGTGCGACAGCGGGTTGATGGCGGCGATGAGGTGGCCCCGCACGCGGTAGGCGTTGACGAGACGGCCGACGGCGACCTGCTTGTCGGCGTGCGCGGCGCTGCCGGGAGGGGCGCCGGCGATGTGCTCGTCGCGGTGCCAGCGCACCGGCTCGTAGGGCAGCTGCAGGCTGTCGAAGATCTCGTCGTAGAAGTCGAGCTCGCCGAGCAGCAGCCGGTGCATCGTCTGCAGGAACAGGCCCGACTCGGCGCCCTGGATGACGCGGTGGTCGTAGGTCGACGTGACGGTGACGACCTTGCCGACCGCGAGCTGGGCGAGCGTCCGGGGGTCGGCGCCCTGGTACTCCGCCGGATAGTCGATCGCGCCGACCCCGATGATCGCCGACTGCCCCGGCATGAGTCGAGGGACGCTGCCGACCGTGCCGACGGTGCCCGGGTTCGTCAGCGTCACCGTCGTGTCGGCGAACAGCTCCGGGTCGAGCTTGGAGGCCTTGATCCGCCGGACGATCTCCTCGTAGGCGCCGAAGAACGCCGCGAAGTCCAGGGTGTCGGCGGCCTTGATGTTCGGCACGAGCAGGGTCCGTGAGCCGTCCTTGCGCTCGACGTCGACGGCCAGCCCGAGGTTGACGTGCTCGGGGCGGCGGACGAGTGCCTTGCCGTCGGCCTCGTGGTACGACGACGTCATCACCGGCAGCTCGCCGAGCGCCTTGACGATCGCCCAGCCGATGAGGTGGGTGAAGCTGACCTTGCCGCCGCGGGTGCGCTGGAGCTGGTTGTTGACGATCTTGCGGTTGACCTCCAGCAGCTTGGCGGGGATCACCCGGATCGAGGTCGCGGTCGGCATCGACCGGCTGTCGTTCATGTTCTTGGCGATGACCGCCGCGACGCCGCGCAGGGGCTCGGCGCCCTCCGGCGCGCCGTCGCTCGTGGCGGCGTCGGGCTGTGCCGAGCCCGCGCTGGAGGGACGCTCCGGAGCCGGCCGGCGCTGCTGTGCCGGCGCTGCGGCAGCGGGCTGGCCCGAGGGTGGTTCGGGGGGCGCCGCGGGGCGCGGGGGCGCCGGGCGGGGTGGCGCTGCCGCTCCGGCGCCGTTGCCCCCTGCCGCCATCGCACCGAACCCGCTCGCGGGCCGGTAGTCGGAGAAGAAGTCCCGCCACGACTCCGCCACCGACTCCGGGTCGGCGATGTAGTCGCGGTACATCTCGTCGACGATCCAGGAGTTCGTGCCGAACTGGGGATTGCTGGGCTGGTCCACCATGGGACGCCTCACCGCGCTTCGTGATCGGTCGGGGGTTCGGGTCCAGGCGACCGTCTCGCAGGCGGCGCCACCTGGCACGCACCGCGATGCTAACGCGCCGCCTGCCGCCGCATGTCAGCGACCGCCGCTGTTCCCGGCGTGCCGGCGGACCCACTCGTACATCGCGATCCCCGACGCCGCCCCCGCGTTGATGCTGCGCGTGGACCCGAACTGCGGGATCGACAGCACGACCTCGACCGTCGCACGCGCTGGGTCCGACAGGCCCGGACCCTCCTGCCCCAGCAGCAGGACACACTCCCGTGGGATCTCCGCCGCGTCGATCGTCACCGCGCCCGGGAGGTTGTCGACGCCGAGCAGGCGAATGCCGTCCCCCTCGGCCCAGGCCGCCAAGGCGTCGACGTCGGCATGGTGACGCACGTCGACGTAGCGGTCGGTGACCATCGCGCCGCGCCGGTTCCACCTGCGTCGTCCGACGATGTGGACGGCTCGCGCGCCGAACGCATTGGCGTTGCGCACGACCGCTCCGATGTTGAAGTCGTGCTGCCAGTTCTCGACGGCGACGTGGAACGGGTGCCGCCGGTCGTCGAGGTCGGCGACGATCGCCGCGACCGTCCAGTAGCGGTAGCGGTCCACGACGTTGCGCGTGTCGCCGTCGCGCAGCAGGGCCCGGTCGTAGCGCTCGTCGTCGGGCCAGGGTCCCCGCCAGGGACCCACGCCGACCGGTGGTTCGTCGGTCACGGACAGATCACGGCCGCGACGCTAGCGCGCCACCAGGCGGCCAGGAGCCTGTCTCCTGGAGGGAGTCGTTGGACGAAAGCCGCCCAACCGCGCCTGACGGTGCGCGAGGTCGAGCCTGGACCGCAGCGAGGATTTCGTCGCGCGTGGATGCGGGGGTTCGGCGTGCCCGCCGCCGACCGCGCCGTCCTCGAGGCAGGCCTCGCCCCCTGGCCGCAGCACGCTGGCGTTCCTGATGCAGGCGTGGGCGCTGCCCGACCCGCACGCGCTGCCGGCCCCGTAGCAAGCAGCCCCGGGTCGCCCCCGGAGTGCCGTGGATCTCCAACCGACACGCATACCGATCCACGCTCCCCGGGTTCGGCACCCGGGTTCGGCGGCGCGGCTTCGGCGCCGCGGGGTCAAGGCGCCGCAGGTCCGGGGCTCTGCCGGCGGCCCCGGCGCGGCGAGCGTGCCACCCACACGGCCCAGGCGATGAGCGGGATCTGCAGTGGCAGGCGCAGCCACGCGGCGACCGGCGAGCCGAGCGGACCACCGGCGCCTGGCAGCCCGCCGTCGAGCGCCATCTGGACGTTGGCGGGAAGCACCGCGACGAGCAGCGCGGCGGTCACCCAGCCGCCGACCCGCCGGGTTCGACGGGCGGCGACGAGCGCCGCGCACGCGAGCTCGGCGACTCCGCTGGCGTACACCAGCGCGCGCGGTGCCGGCAGCACGCGGGGACTGATGCGGGCGTAGGCGTCCGTGACGACGAAATGGGCCACTCCCGCAGCTGCCAGCAGCGCGGCCAGGCCGAGAGCGCTGGCGTCGGCACCGGTCGCGCGGCGGCCCCGCCGGTGCGCCGGCGTCAGGACAGCAGCGCGGCGACGTCGAGGCGCCCGCCCGCGGCCTGGAAGTCGGCGGCGACGGCGTCGCGCAGCGCGGCGTCGGCGAGGTAGTCCGCGGCGGTCAGCGCCAGGCCGATCGCGCCGTCGACGACGCCCTTGTCGGCTTCCGCGGACGCCGCGTGCTCGGCGAAGTCGGGGTTGTGGATGGTCACTCCGGGCGGAGCGACCGCGAGGGTCGGGTGGATCGAGGGGACGCGGACGCTGACGTTGCCGAGGTCCGTCGAGCCGGTCAGTGCACCCGGGACGACGCCCTCGGCCAGCGCGCGACGGCCGCGGGCGGCGACGTTCTCGGCCCACCGGGCGGTCAGCGGCGCGTTGTTGCGCACCGGCAGGTACACCGGCGTGGGGTCCCAGCCGATCTCGACCGACGTCCCCGTCATCGCCGCGGCGGCCTCGAAGATCTCCCGCGCGCGGTCGGCGAGAACCGAGAGCGTCTCGGGCTCGGCCGAGCGCAGGTAGAACGTCAGGGCCGCCCGCTCGGGGACGATGTTCGGCTTCTGCCCCCCGTCGGTGATGATCCCGTGGACCCGGTCGGTGGGCAGCATGTGCTGGCGCAGCTGCGCCATGCCGGTGTAGGCGTCGACCGCGGCGTCCAGCGCGTTGCGGCCCAGGAACGGCATCGCCGACGCGTGCGCCGACAACCCGGTGTAGGTGACGTCGACGGTCCGGACCCCGATCCACGGGTGCGCGGCGACCTCGAACCCGGCCGGGTGCAGCATGACGACGGCGTCGACCTCGTCAAAGCCTCCCGCCTGCGCGATGAGCTCCTTGCCGCCGCCGCCCTCCTCGGCCGGGGTGCCGATGAGCTCGACGGAGCCGCCGAGGTCGCCGGCGGCCTCGGCGAGCGCCAGGAACGCGCCCACTGCGGTCGCGCAGATGACGTTGTGTCCGCAGGCGTGGCCGATCCCGGGCAGCGCGTCGTACTCGGCGAGCACCGCCACCCGTGGGCGCCCGGCGCCGGCGGTCGCGCGCAGCGCGGTGTCCAGGCCGTACGCGCCGACCTCGGCGTCGCGCCCGTGGCGGGCGAGGAGGTCGGCGACGGTCCGCACGGAGCGGTGCTCGGCGAACCCGAGCTCGGGGTGCTCGTGGATGTCGTGTGACAGCGCGACGAGGTCGCCCGCGAGGCGTTCCACCGCCGCCGTCACCGCGTGGCGAAGGTCGGCCGGCGCACCGTCGTGCTCGGATCGCAGCGGCTCGGCCCGGGCGACGTCGCGGGCGACCGCGGAGAACATCCGGTCCAGGTAGCCGGGGTACGGTGGCGGGGGTTTGTCGATGGCCTCCATGGCGGGCGAGCCTACCCGCCGTCGCGGCGCTCTCCGCGGCGAGCGTCGGCGCCCGAGTCGCGCAACCCGACTCGCACGAGCAGCACCGCCGCGATCGCCGGGACGTCGCCCCGTGGCGGGCGAGCACGGGCACGCCGGTCAGCGGCTCAGGTCACGGTGATCGAGCACCTGCGCACCGAGCACCTCGATGACCTCGGATGGCCCGGCATTCTGTGGCGGCTGGGGACTCTCGGAAGCGAGGTGCCACGAGTGCCCGGGGACCAGAGCTGTAGCACGCGCCCTACGGCAGATCTATGACCCGAAGAATCAGCCAGCGGCAGCTGCGCAACGACAGCGGGGAGATCATGCGCCAGCTCGACGAAGGTGAGACGTTCATCGTCACTCGCAACGGCGTGCCGGTAGGCGAGCTCGCCCCCATGCGCCGCCGTCGCTTCGTCGCCGCCGACGCTGCCGTTGAGCTGTTCCGAACCGCGCCTGCTATCGACTACGAGCGTTTCCGTGCCGACGTTGATGCCGCCGCCCCCCAGGACGCGACACCGCGTGCGTGATCAACGTCCGAAACGAGGGGTCGTCGACACCTCGGTGATCATTGATCTCGACAAGCTTGTGGCGTCGCAGCTTCCACGCGAGGTCGCGGTCAGCGCCATCACCATGGCCGAGCTCGCCGCCGGGCCCCACGCCACGACAGATCCCGAAGAACGTGGCCGCAGACAGGACCGCCTGCAGCGAGCCGAGGCGGCGTTGGACCCACTACCCTTCGACGGCGAGGCGGCGCGCGCCTACGGACGGCTCTTCGCATCGGTCCTCGCCGCCGGACGGAAGGCACGAGGAGCGCGGGCCGTCGATCTCCTCATCGCGGCGACAGCTCTCGCAGGTGGGCTCCCGCTGTATACCCGCAACGGCGAGGACTTCCAATCTGTCGCGGAGCTCGTTGACGTGATCGTCGTGTAGGTCACCGAGCTGGTGAGCTGCAACGCCTTCACCCCCAGTGCGAACTCACGGAAGGCCAGGCCGGCGTTTGGCACCCAGGCTTCGCTGACGCAGCCGGTCGAGCGCTCGCGGCGAAGTCCCGGACGCCGCGCGACGAGCGGTTCCGGTACCGCTCCTTGAGGCCGCCGTGCGCAACGACGAGTCGGCCGTCGTCGAGCACCACGCCGAGCTCGCCGGGGAGCGTCACCACCTCGTCGTTGCACCCGTGGACATCGTCAGGTCTGCTCGGGGAGTTCCTCTCGCTGCAGGGGCTTGGTCGCCGGGCCGTGGATAACGGTGCCGTCAGCGGCGAACCGGGACCCGTGGCAGGGGCAGTCCCACGTGGTTTCGGCGGCGTTGAACGAGACCAGGCACCCCATGTGCGTGCACGTCGCGGACAAGGCGGTGATCCGACCGCGGTCGTCCTTGCGAACGGCGTAGTGCTTGGCGCCGACGCCCGCGACGATGCCGTCGCCGGGTTGCAGCCGGTCGATCGCGGCCATCGACGTGCCCCGCAGGCGGTCGCCGATCAGATGCACACCGCTCTTGAGGTTGTGCTCGAGAAACGTCTTGGCGGACGCGGCGGGGGTCAGCCGGTTGGGGTCGAAGACCGACGACCACGGGTGGTCTCGCCCGACCGCGAGGTCTGACAGCATCAGCGCCGCGGCCGTGCCGTTGCTCAGGCCCCACTTCTGAAAGCCCGTCGCGACGTAGATGGAGCCGGCGGTGCGCGCGAGCTTTCCGATGTAGGGAACGGAGTCCTGGGGGGTGTAGTCCTCCGCCATCCAGGTGTGCGTCACCTGCGCGGCCGGCCAGTGCTGCGACGCCCAGTCGATCAACGCACGCTCATGCTCAACCGGCCGGCCTTCGCCGGTGCGGTGGCCCTCGCCGACGACGATGAGGTAGGAGCGCCCGTCATGGTGGAACGAGCGGACCGACCGGGACGGGCTTCCCGCGGTGATGTACATGCCGTGCGGGAGGTGCCCGGCGGCCTCGAGCGCGACGCCATGCGAGGCGGTGGGCTCGACCTTGGCGAAGAACAAGCCCCGGTCGAGGAACGGGATGTGCGTCGCGATGACGACAGCGCCCGTCGTGATGGACCCACGTTCCGTCGTCACCGTCAGCGGCGAACCGTCGGTCACGTCGGTGACCCGCGTCCCCTCGAAGACCCGACCGCCGGCGGTGACGATCATCCGCGCCAACCCGTCGCAGTACGCGACGGGCTGCAGCTGCGCCTGGTGATCGAAGCGCACCGCACCGAGGAAGTCGAACGGCAGGTCCCCGTCGCTTTCGTCGGTGAACGAGGCCGGCAAGCCGAGACGGCGACACAGCTCCGCCTCATCTCGCACCTTGCCGATGGTCGCCTCGTCGCGCGTGTAGGTGTACGCCGGGCGACGCTCGAACGCGCACTCGATGTCGCCAGCGTCGACGAGGTCCGCGATCTGCTCCACCGCCGCCTGGTTGGCCGCTGCGTAGGTCCGCGCCGTCTCCTCGCCGTGCTTGGACGCGATCTGGGAGTACAGCAAGGTGTGCTGCGACGTGACCTTCGCCGTCGTGCGGCCCGTCACGCCTGACGCCACCCGTAGCGCCTCCACCACAGCGACGTCTACGCCCCTGCGGGCGAGCAGCAGCGCCGTCGTCAAGCCGGTGATGCCCGCGCCGACGACGACGACATCCGCGCGGTGTCCCCCCTCCAGCTGGGGATGCCGGCGAGTGGTTGCCGTGGCGTGCCAGATCCCGCGTCTCGCCGCGTCTGTGCTCATCGTGCGGATCCTTCCCGTGACGCGTGGGGCCCGAACAGCGGCGGCCGCCCGTGTGGCGCTCAACCGGCTCTCGCATCGACGCCGAGTGTGGCGGGTCGGTCTGGACTGCCGGTTCGCCTTGTCAGCACGACGACAGCGCGCTGGCCAGCACGAACCGGGGATAGCGGAGGCGGACGGGAATCGAACCCGCCAGACGACCGAGGGCCGTCTCATCGGTTTTGAAGACCGTGGGGCCCACCAGGAACCCAGACACCTCCAGGGCTGCCGGCCGGCGACTTCTCGCCGGTCCGCAGGTGCGTGGCAGCGTAACCGCGGAGCGGTCGCCTCCCGGGAGCGGCGTCTACCGGCACGTCGGCCCAACCGCGGCGCGGCCTTTGGTGCCGGGACGGCGGCCGCTAGCCTGGCGGGCATGTCCGGACTGCTGCACTGGGTGGCCGAGCCGCCGCAGCTGCGCCGACCTGTCCTGCTCGTGGCCCTCGAGGGGTTCGTCGACGCAGGGATCGTCGCGGCGACGGCGGGGGCGTTCCTGCGCCACCGCTGGCAGTCCGAGCCGATCGCCCGCTTCGACCGTGACGCGCTGCTGGACTACCGCGCCCGCCGGCCGACCGCCGTCGTCGACTCCGGCCGGCTGCGGCGGCTCGACTGGCCGGACCTGGAGGTGTTCGCGGCCGAAGTCGAGGCCCCCCATGACGTCGTCCTGCTGCTCGGGCCGGAACCCGACATGCGCTGGGAGGCGTTCTCGTCGGCGACCATCGAGCTGTGCCGCTCGCTCGAGATCGAAACATCGCTCGGCCTGGGCGCCTATCCGGCGGCCACACCCCACACCCGCCCGATCCGCATCCTCAAGGCGGGCAACAGCGTGGCCACCGACCTCGCCCCCGACGTGGGGGAGATCACCGGCTACACCGGTCCGGTGGGCGCCGGCACGGCACTGCAGGACGCGCTGGGCGCCGCCGGCATCCCCGCCATCGGGCTGTGGGCCGAAGTGCCGCACTACATCGCAGGCTCGCCGAACCCGCCCGGCGCGCTGGCCCTCGTCCAGCTCGTCGCGGCGACCCTGCGGACCGAGGTCGACACCACCGAGCTGCAGGCGGCCGCCACCCTGCACACCGAGCAGGTCGCCGAGGCGGTCGCCGAGCATCCCGACGCGGGGGAGATGGTCGCGGCGCTCGAGCTGCTGTACGACCAGGGCCGCCACGACGAGTCCCTGCCCAGCGGCGAGGACATCGCCAACGAGATCGAGAAGTTCCTGCGCCACCAGTAGGCGGCGGGCGTCAGCGCCGCAGGTTCATGAGCCGCACGGTGCCCGACGCGACCGGCGCCCCATCCTCGGAGGTGACCAGGACGCGCCACAGCTGCAGGCTGCGGCCGCGCTGCACAGGCAGCGCCTCCGCACGCAAGGTCCCGCCTCGCACGCCCTTGAGGAAGTCGGTGCTGTTGACGACACCGACGGCGGTCGCCGACTCCGCCAGCCACAGGTTGGCTCCCACGCTCGCCGCGGTCTCGACCATCGCGGTGTAGACGCCTCCGTGGACGACCCCGTCGGGCTGGTGGTGGCGCTCGGAGACCGCCAGCTCCACGACCACCCGGTCCGGGCCCGTCTCGACCAGGCGGCAGCCCACGTGGTCGTCGAACGGGCTGCGGTAGGTCGGGGGGAGGTCCATGGGCGCGCAGCGTAGAAGGACGGCGCCGCAACGCTGCCGCCGAGGCCGCGGCGCGGCATCATCGGGGCCGATGACCGACATGCCCGCCGTCCGCGTCGCCGACGTCTCCGAGGCCGACTTTTCGAGCGCCGTGCTGCAGGCCAGCGCCGTGCGCCCCGTCGTGGTGGACTTCTGGGCCGCCTGGTGCGGCCCGTGCCGCCAGCTGTCGCCGCTGCTGGAGCGCGTCGCCGCCCGGCACGCCGACGACGTCGACGTCGAGCAGGTCGACGTCGACGCGGCGCCCGGGCTGTCCCAGCGCTACCGCATCCAGGGGATCCCGGCCGTCAAGGCCTTCCGGGACGGCGCGGTCGTGGCCGAGTTCACCGGGCTCCAGCCAGAGCCGGTGGTCGAGCGCTTCTTCGCCGCGCTCGCGCCGTCACCGGCGGACCGTCTCGCTCGAGCTGCCGCCGACGCGCCCGCTGGCCAGCGGGAGGCGCTGCTGCGCGACGCGCTGGAGGCCCGCCCCGACCACCCTGTCGCCGCCCTCGAGCTCGCGCGCCTGCTCGTCGACGCAGGCGACGAGGCCCAGGCCCTCATGCTGCTGCAGCGGCTGCCCGGCTCCGCCGAGGCGCGCCGGCTGGCCGCCGAGCTGCGGCTGCGCTCCGGCGGGGGGGATCTCGCCGCGCTGCGCGCCGCGGCGGCCGCGGGCGACGCACAGGCCCGGCTGGCCTACGGGCGCGCTCTCGCCGCCGCTCAGGACGCGGAGCGGGCCCTGCCCGTCCTGCTCGACGCCGTCCGCGACCCCGCGACCCGAGCCGAGGCACGCGCCGTCGTGCTGGAGCTGTTCGCCGTGCTCGGCGAGGACAGCGAGACCGTGCGCACCTGGCGTCCGCGGCTGGCGTCGGCGCTGTTCTAGGCCGCGAACCCCCTGGGTAGGGTGTCGCTATGGCTGACGACGTGGAGATCGTGGAGGACCGAGACGCCGAACCCACCTCGGCGATCACCGAGCCCGCAAAGCTCATGCGCATCGCGATCATGCTGCGCGAGCTGCAGGGGGAGGTCCGCCGGGCGGCACCGGACGTGGCCGGCCGCGAGCGCCTGCGGGTGGTGCACGAGCGTGCCCTGTCGGGCCTGTGCGGGGTGCTGTCGGAGGACCTGCGTGAGGAGCTCGGCGAGCTCACCCTGCCGTTCGAGGAGGGAACCCCGACCGAGTCGGAGATCCTCATCGCGCAGGCGCAGCTCATCGGCTGGCTGGAGGGGCTGTTCCAGGGCATCCAGGTGACCCTGTTCAACCAGCAGGCTCAGGCGCGGGCGCAGTTCGAGCAGATGCGCCAGCGGGGGCTGCCGGCTGGCGTGTCCGACCACTCCGCGCGCGCGTCCGGCGACGGCCCCGCCACCGGCACCGGCCAGTACCTGTAGCCCGGCCTGCTCTGCCCGACCCCGCAGCTCGGCGCCCGCGGTGTGGCTCGCACGCCAGCGGCCCGGCTATCGTGAGCCGGGACGGGACGTCGCGCAGGAGGGGTGATGGGTCGGGCTCGTGACCTTTGGGAGCGGTTGAGCACCGCCGTTGAGCGGCGCGACGACGACGCGATCGTCGAGCTCTACGCGGTCGACGCCGTGTGGCTGGAGCCGCAGAACCCGCCTCACGAGACCAACGCCCTGATCCAGGCGTACCTCAAAGACTGGCTCATGGCCCGCGAGAACCTCGACGTCAACGTCAAACGGATGCTGGAGTCCGACGACGGGCGCACCGTGGCGGTGGAGTGGACGGTCTCCTACACCGCCGCGGGGCGGCGCTGGAAGGACCTGCCGCGCACGAGCTGGATCGAGGTCGACGACGTGGCCGACGCGATCAGCTACCAGCGCGACTACTACTGACGATCTGCAGCGCCCGGCGCTTGCGCGCCGATTGCCTCACACAGCAACGCCACCCCTGAGCGGGTGGCGTTGCTGTTTCTGGTGGTGCCAGAACCCTCCAGCGCATATCGACAGTTGACTGCAATCACAACAGTTCACTAGCGTCCACTTTTCCAACCCTACCGGGAGGTCCTTCCCCATGGCCCCACGCCTACCGGTCAGCTGCCGCATGCCCGTGCGGAGTGCGTTGACCCTCACCACCGTGCTGGCGATGACCTTGTCGGGCAGCGCGGGCTACGTCGTCCGGCCCGGCGAGACGCTCAGCGGGATCGCGTCCCGCAACGGGGTCTCGATCTCCGCGCTGGCGGCGGCGAACCGAATCAGCGACGTCGACTACATCCTCGCCGGGCAGCAGCTGCGCATGCCAGGCGCCGCCGGTGGCGGCGTCGCACGTGCGACGACCGGTGGCAGCACCCACCTCGTGGCGCCCGGGCAGACGCTGATCGGCATCTCGATCCGCTACGGCGTCACCGTCTCGCGCATCGCCGCCGCGAACGGGGTCAGCGACGCGCATTGGATCTATGCCGGCCAGCGCCTGCGCATCCCCGGGAGCTCGTCGGCGGGGGCGGCGCCGGCGGCGCCCGCGGTCACGGTGACCGCGTCGCGAGACGAGGTCGGGCGGATGTTGGAACGCACGGCTGCGCAGTACGGCTTCAAACCCCGCTTCGTCAAGGCGCTTGCGTACCTGGAGTCGGGGTGGAACAACACCGCGGTCTCCAGCGCCGGGGCGGTGGGGATCATGCAGGTGCTGCCGGACACGGGACGGTTCGTGTCGCAGTACGTCGTCGGGCGTCGGCTGGACCTCAACGACCCGCAGGACAACATCACGGCCGGCGTCGCGTTCCTGGCCTACCTGTGGAAGCTGACGGGCGGCAGTCCGAGCAAGACCCTCGCCGGCTACTACCAGGGCCTGGCGTCGGTCGACCGCTTCGGCATGTTCCCGTCGACCAGGCAGTACATCGCCAACGTGCTCTACCTGCGCGGCCGCTTCGAGTGAGCTGCCGCGGCGGGCGCTGACCGTCCGTCGCCGGGGCCGCTGACCGCGGTCCGCCGCCCCCGGCCGCGCCTTCCACAGCCGGGATCGCCTTTCCCGGCCCCCGCGCCCGCCGGCGCCGTAGCGTCGCCCCGTCGTCCCGCCGACCGTGGCGGGACCGTCCGGGGAGACGCGGCGTGGCGCGACTGCAGGACCTGCCGGTGCTCGTCGAGCTTGCCGGCCCGCTCGGCGACGAGGTGTCGGCGTTCGTCGAGGACGAGGCCGGGTGGCAGGTCGTCGGCGCCGAGGGCCCGCTGCGACCGGTCCTCGCGGTCACCGACCGGCCACGGGGCGGCCCTCCCTGCGTCGTGGTGACCGACGGGACGCCGGCTGCCGACACGGTTCGTGCCGCCCTGCTCGCCGGGGCGCTGGACGTCGTCGCGTGGCCGCAGGATCGCGCCCGCCTGCTCTCCGCGCCGCTGCGCGTCCCCGCGGCCCCACGGTCGGCGGCGGCGCCGCCGCACGCTGGGGATCGCGGGCAGCGGCGGTGGCGCCGGCACCTCCACAGTCGCGCTCGGCGCCGGCGCGCTGGCGGCCTGGTCGGGAGCGCGTGCGCTCGTCGTCGGCGGCGACGACCTGCTGGCGCTGGCCGGCGCGGAACCGTGGACGGGACCCGGCGTCGCGGAGCTGGCGGCGCTGGCCGACGCCGACGCCGCCGCGGAGGTCGGCAGGCTCGTGCGGCCGGTGCGCGGGGTACCGGGGCTGACCGTCCTCGGCGGTGGCGCTGCGCTACCGCCGCTCGGTGGCTGGCCGTTCGACCTGGTCGTGGCCGACCTGCGGGCTCCCGCCGCGCTCGGCGGCGCCGACCTCGTGGTCACCCGGGCGGACGGCTCGGCGGCGGCGGCTGCACCGGCACCGGCGCCGGTGATCGTGGCGCGCGGCGGCCCGCTGTCCGCGGCCGAGGTCGGCCGGCTCCTCGGGCGTGCGCCGGTCGCCGTGCTGCCCGAGTCGGCGCGGGTGGCACGCGCCGGCCTTGCCGGGCGCGTTCCCGCCTCGCTGCCGGGCAGCTGGATGAGCGCGCTGCGTCGCGCCCTGAAGGCGGTGCGGCGATGACCGCGGCCGCCGTGTCGGGAGCCGCGGGTCTGGAGCGGCTGCGGCGCCGGGTCGCCGCCGACCCGCTCGTGGTTGCCGCGGTCGGGCCGCCGGCCCTGGCGACGGTCCGCTCCGCGGTCGCTCGTGCCGTCCGCGACGAAGGCGTCCTGTTGCCGCCAGACCAGCTCGCGGCCCTCGTCCGGGAGGTCGCCGACACCCTGGCCGGCCTCGGTCCCGTCGCCGCGTTGCTGCGCGACCCGGGCGTCACCGACGTGATGGTCAACGGCCCCGAGGAGGTCTGGGTCGAGCGTGACGGCCGGCTGGAGCCGACCGCGGTGCGCTACCCCGACGCCGGCGCGCTGCACGCCGCCGTGCTGCGGGTCGTGACGCCGCTGGGCCTGCGGCTGGACCGCGCGCACGCCCCGCCGTCGACGCGCGCCTGCCCGACGGCAGCCGGCTGCACGCGCTGCTGCCGCCGCTGGCGCCCGCCGGCCCGGTGGTCACGGTTCGCAAGTTCGCCGCGGTGTCCCACCGGTGGGACGAGCTCGTCGCCGCCGGGGGCGGTGCCGCCACCCGCCGCGGCGCTGCTGCGCGGCGCGGTCGCCGATCGCCGGGCGGTCGTGTGCTGCGGCCGTACCGGGACGGGCAAGACGACGCTGCTCGACCTGCTCCTGGCCGAGGTCGGCGACGACGAGCGCGTCGTCGTCATCGAGGACGCCCCCGAGCTGCGTCCTCGCTGCGCGCGCACGTCGTCCGGCTGGAGAGCCGCCCGCCCAACGCCGAGGGGGCGGGCGAGGTGACCTTGCGCGACCTCGTCCGGCAGGCGCTGCGGATGCGGCCCGACCGCATCGTCGTCGGTGAGGTGCGCGGCGTCGAGGTCGTCGAGGTGCTCCAGGCGCTGGCCACCGGCCACGAGGGCTGCATGACGACCGTCCACGCCCGCGCCGCCGACGAGGCGCTCGTGCGCCTGGAGGGCATGGCGCTGCTCGCCGGCCTGCCGCTGGCGGCGGCGCGGGCGCAGCTGGAGGTCGGCCTTGACCTCCTCGCCGTGCTGTCGCGCGCGCCCGACGGCAGGCGCGGCGTCGTGCAGGTGTCCGAGGTCCAGCGGCGGTCCGGCGAGGGCCCCCTGCGCACCCGTGAGCTATGGCGGCGGAGCGGCTGGTGAGCGCCCCGCCGAGTTGGAGTCCGCGGCGGTCTGCGAGCTGCAGGCCGCGCTCAGCGCCGGCGCGGCGCCGGGGCAGGCGCTCGTCGCCGCCGCCGGTTCGGGGCCGCTGGCCGGCGTCGCGCGGGACCTGGGGTTGGGGCGCTCCCTGGCCGAGACCGCCGCCGAGGTGGCCTGCGGCGATCCGGCTGCCGACCTGCTCGTCCGCGCCCTGGCGGTGGCCGAGCGCAGCGGCGCGGGAGCCGGAGCGGCCGTCGAGCAGGCGCTCGTCGCGTTGCGCGACGAGGCTGACCTTCGCCGGCTTCTGGCCGTTCGCACCGCCCAGGCACGCGGCACGGCCGTCATCCTCGCGGCCGTGCCGATGGCGGCCTGGTCCCTGCTCGTGGCGCTGGACGCCGCTGCCCTCTCCTTCTACGCGACGCCGGTCGGAGCGGCCACCGCGGTCGGCGCAGCGGTCCTCGGGGTCACGGCATGGCGGTGGATGCGCCGGATGGTCCGGGCGGCGGAGCTCGCCGCGACGGTGGCAGACCCGCTGTCGGCGCGGCCGGCCGCCCGCGACTGGCGCCGTGGGGCCGCCGTGGGCGCCGGAGCGGCGGTCGTGGCCGGCTGGCTCGTCGCGCCTGCCGCCGGCGCCCTTGCCGGCGCTCTCGGCGCGGTCCTGGCTGCACGCCCGGGCGTGCCGGCGCCCGGCGCGGCCGCCGCGGCCGGCCCCGGGCGGGGTGCCGGCGACGCGGCGGCACCTCCCGGCACCGCGGCCCGGCGGCGGGGTGCCGGCGGCGCGGCGGCATCTCCCGGCACCGCGGCCGGGCGCGAGGGGGAGCGGCGGAGACGATCGAGCTCGTCGCCGTCGCGCTCACCGCCGGCATGCCGGTCCGCGGCGCGCTCGCCACGGTCGCGCCACTCGCGCCGCCGCCGGCGCGCCCCCTGCTCGCCGATGCGGCGAGGCGGATGGCGGCCGGCGACAGCGTCGACACCGCGCTGGCCGGCACAGGGCTGGCCGACCTCGGCGCCCTGTTGGCCGTGACCGAGCGGTGGGGCGCCCCAGCCGCCGTGGCGTTGCGCCGCCTCGCCGCTGAGCTGCGCGCCGACCGCCGTGCCGCCGCCGAGGAGGCGGCCGAGCGGCTGCAGCTCGCCCTCGTCTTCCCCACGACCCTGCTGACCCTGCCGGCGTTCGTGCTCGGCGTCGTGCCACCGCTGCTGTGGACGACGCTCGCCCGATGACGGCAGGACGGCACCGAGACAAGGAGCATCGCCATGCATCAGCCGGCACCGACCACGCCCGTCTCCGTCCCCGGCCGCAACGCCGCGGGCCACACCGCCGACGGGGTCGCCGAGACCTTGTCCCGCCGCGTCGAACGGCTGCGCGACGACGGCGAAGCGGGCGCCCAGGCCGTCGAGTACGCCATGATCGGCGGCCTGGGCGCCGGGCTCATCGGCCTGCTGTGGAGCATCATCAGCCGCACGGGGCTGCTCGACCGCGTGGTCGAGACGCTCCTGTCGGCGCTCGTCGAGCTCGTGACCAGTTGGTTCTGAGCCGACAGGGAGAGGGCGGCGCGCGCCGCGCCGCCCTCTCCCGCCTCCGCGGCCAGCGCGGCTCGCAGACGCTCGAGCTCGCGCTGGCCATCCCGGTCGTCGTCACGCTGCTGACGCTGCTGCTGCACGCCGCGCTGCTCGGAGCCGACCTCGTCGCCGCCCAGGCGGTGGCGCTGCAGGCGGCGCGGGTGGCCGCGGTCGACGACGACGAGGCCGTCAGGAGCGCGGCGCGGGCGGCCGCCGGCCGCCGGCCGGTGGCCGTGGTGCTCCATCCGCCGACCGGTGTCCGGGTCCCGGGCGAGCCCGTCACCGCGGTGGTGCGGCTGGGCACCCGTGCCTTCGCGGCCTTCGGTGTCACCGTCGAGCTGCCCGGCCGCGCGACACTGCTCGTGGAGGACCGATGAGACGGCGACGGCGGCGCGCGCCCCAGCGCTCCGCGTCCCCCTTGCGTCGTCGCGTGCCCGACGACAGGCAGAGGTCCCATCCGACCACGCAGGACGGCGGATCGGCTGTCCTGGCGGCGCGCTCACAGGCAGCGGGGAGGCCGGCGGCGCGGGGCTGACGGCGCTGCTGGGCACCACCGTCGCGCTGGCCCTCGCGCTGGTCACCGTCGCGGCGGTCACCGACGCCGCTGTTGCCGCCGCGCGGGCCCGCACGGCGGCCGACGCCGCGGCGCTGGCCGGGATGGCCGCCTCCACGCTGGCCGGTGGCCGGAACAGTCCGGGGAGCGGGCGCGCGCGGTCGCGGCGGCGAACGGCGCGCGCGTGGTCGGCGAGGACCTGCGGGACTGGCCCCTGCGCTACTCCGTGACGGTGGAGGTCGATCCGCGCAGCGCGCTGGTGCGCGGCATCACCGCCGGGCTGCCCGCGACGGCCGTCGCGGCGGTCCGCCCGCCGGCAGCGGTGCGCGCGCCGGTCGCCACCCAGCGGCCGTCCGCCCGCCGGCGGTCCGCCCGCCGGCACCGGCGGCAGGCGTCGCGGGGGCCGCCCGAGGAGTAACCGTCCCCTGCGCGCAGCGGCCGCCGGGCCGCCGTGGTGAGGCGTCGCCTGCGCGCAGCGGCCGTGCCGCGGGCCGCCGTCCCCGCCCGCTGACCCGCCGGCGTCCACCCCTCACAGCGCCGCCGGCGCCCTGCCGTCGGCGCGCTCGGACAGGACCGCCGTGAGCAGGGCGACGGCGCCGGCCTTGTCCAGCGGCTCGTTGCCGTTGCCGCACTTGGGCGACTGGACGCACGACGGGCAGCCGTCCGAGCAGCGGCACGACGCCACCGCGGTCAGCGTCGCCCGAAGGTGCGCGTCGTCGCTGCGGTACCCGCGCTCGGCGATGCCCGCTCCGCCGGGATAGCCGTCGTAGACGAAGACGGTGGCCGCGCCGGTGTCGGGATGCCACGGCGTGGACAGCCCCCCGATGTCCCAGCGGTCGCACATCGCGAACAGCGGCAGCAGCCCGATGGCCGCGTGCTCGGCGGCGTGGACGGCACCCGGCACCCGCTCGGGCCCCAGTCCCGCCGTGTCGAGCACGGCGTCGGGGACCGTCAGCCACAGCGCCTGGGTCACCAGGTGCAGCCGCGGCAGGTCGAGCTCCACGACGCCCAGCGACTCGTCGGTCATCATTCGCCGCCGCTCGTAGGCGAGCACCTGGTTGGACACCTCCACACGCCCCAGGTGCATGGCGCAGCGCCCCCACTCCACCCGTTCGCGCACCGTGAGCACGCCGATCTCGGTGTCGCTGCGAGGGGTCGTGTACTCGTCGCCGTCGTAGGGCAGGGCCAGGGCCACGCGCTCGGCGAGGTCGAGCTCGGTCACGCGGTAGGTCCGCCCCTGGTGCAGGTACACCGCCCCGGCGTGCACGCTGCGGTGGGCGCGCGCCTCGTCGACGTCGCCGATCAGCACGCCGGTGCCGGCGTCCACGATCGCGAACGGCTCCCCGCCGGCGCTGCGGATCGACACGGCGGCGGCGGGCGAGCCGCGGCCCGACCAGTGCCAGCGTCCGGCCCGCTCCCGGAGCCGGCCGGCGGCGCCCTCGTCCGCCAGCAGCTGCGGCAGCGCGTCGCCGACCCCGCCGGGACCGGTCAACACCGGGTCGTCGGGCGCCAGGGGCAGCTCCCAGGCGGCGCAGCGCAGGTGCGGCACGAGGACGTACGGGTTGGTCACGTCCACGACGGCCGACTCCAGTGGCCGCCCCCACAGCTCCGCGGGGTTGGCGAGCAGGAAGTGGTCCAGCGGGTTGTCGGCGGCCACGAAGATCGCTACCGCCTCCCGACCGCGGCGGCCGGCGCGTCCGGCCTGCTGCCACAGGGAGGCGACGGTCCCCGGCCAGCCCGCGATGACGACCGCGTCCAGCGACCCGACGTCGACGCCGAGCTCCAGCGCGTCGGTCGCCGCGACGCCGCGCAGGGTGCCGTCGATGAGCCCGCGCTCGACCGCCCGCCGCTCCTCGGCCAGGTGCCCGCCGCGGTAGGCCAGGATGTGGCGGTCGGCGCCCCGGTCCCCGGAGGGGCGCGCGGCGACCCCCTCGTCGCCGTCCGCGGCTCCTGCCACGGCGTGCCGAGCGGGGTCGGCCCCGCCGCCCGGAGTGCCTCCGGCGGCGCCCGTGGCCGCGAGCCGCCGGCTGGCCGCACCCGCCACGAGCTCGGCGCCCTTGCGCGACTTGACGAACGCCAGCGTCGTGGGTCCCCGCTCGACGAGCCCGGCGAGCAGGTCGGCGGCCTCGGCGAGGGTCGAGCGGCGGGCGCCGCTGTCGGCGTCGGTCAGCGGTGGCTCCCACAGCGCGAAGGCGACCGGCGGGCGGGGCGAGCCGTCGCGTACGACCTCCGCGACGTCCAGGCCCGTGAGGTTGCGGGCGTGCTCCCCGGGGTTGCCGATCGTCGCCGACGCCAGCACGAACACGGGCGCCGACGAGTAGCGGTCGCAGACGCGCCGCAACCGCCGGAGGATCGCGGCGACGTGGGAGCCGAACACTCCCCGGGCGACGTGGCACTCATCGACGACGACGAGCGCGAGACGGTGGAAGAAGTCCCCCCAGCGCCGGTGCGACGGCAACAGGCCGACGTGGAGCATGTCCGGGTTGGTCAACACGACGTTGGCGGTCCGCCGGATCGCCTCGCGGTCGCCGGCGGGCGTGTCGCCGTCGTAGGCCGCGGCCCGGATGTGGGGAAGACGGAAGGCGCGCAGCGCCCGCAGCTGGTCGTGCGCCAGCGCCTTGGTCGGCGCCAGGTACAGCGCCGTCGCCTTGTCGTCGCGCAGCAGCCGCTCGGCCAGCGGCAGCTGGTAGCACAGCGACTTGCCGCTCGCGGTCCCGGTGGACACGACGACGGACCGCCCGGCACGGACGGTCGCCAGCGCCTCGGCCTGGTGGCTGTACAGCGCCGACACGCCGAGCAGCCGCAGTCGGTCGCCGAGCGGCTCGGGCAGGTCGTCGGGAAGCGACACCGTGTTCGCGCCTCGCGCGGGAAGGTGCTGCAGGGCGGCGATGCGGGAGCGCCCGTCGGCGGCCGGCGCCGCGGCCGACAGGGCGGCGTCGAGCAGGGCCAGGAGAGCGTCGGCGTCCATCGGCACGCCAGGCTAGGGCCCGTCTCCCGCAAGGAGTCGTTGCGCGTAGGCCGCCCGGCGTTCGAGGTGCGTCCTGGGGCGGTGGACGGCGGGCCGTGCGGCGTTTGCCCCCGGAAAGCCCAGGGAACGTCACCGAGGCCGTCACGCCGTACCTGCGGTACGGCTCGTGCCGCTGAACCTTCGAGGAGTGCTTGTTGTGGAGTTGACCCTGAACCACCGCAAGGAAGGCGACCGGACCGTCCTGGAGGTAGGGGGAGAGGTCGACGTCTACACCGCGCCCAAGCTGCGCGAGAAGCTCGTCGAGCTCGTCGGCGAGGGCCACTACCAGATCGTCGTGGACATGACGAAGGTCGAGTTCCTCGACTCCACCGGTCTCGGCGTCCTCGTGGGCGGGCTGAAGCGGGTGCGCAGCCACGACGGGAGCTTGTCGCTGGTGTGCAACCAGGAGCGGATCCTCAAGATCTTCCGCATCACGGGCCTGACCAAGGTGTTCCCCATTCACGACTCCCTCGACGAGGCGCTGCAGGACAGCGAGTGATCCGCGGCCGGCATGCGCGGGCTCGAGGGCCGGGCCGGTGACCGACGTCGAGCTGCACCTGCCCCCTGACGTGCGCTACGTCGGGCTCGCGCGGCTCGTCGTCATGGTCGCCGCCCGCCAGGCCGGGATGGCCGACGAGCGCTTGGAGGACCTGAAGATCGCGGTGAGCGAGGCGACGACGAACGCCATCAACGCGCATCGGCGCACCGCCAAGCCGGCCCCGGTCGTGCTCGCCTTCGGACCGACCGGGTCTGGCCAGTTCGCCGTGACCATCGCCGACACCGGCCCGGGGTTCGAGCCGCCGCCGCTCGAGGCCCACTCGTCGCGGGACTGGTCGCTGGAGAACGGTCTCGGTGTCACGCTCATCCGCGGCCTGGCCGACGACGTCGAGTTCCGCCGCGAGGCCGGCATGGTCGTGAAGATGCGCTTCTCGGTCGACCTCACCGGCGACGGAGCCGTGGGCGACTAGAGGACGGGCGCCGCCGGGGAGCCCGGCCTCATCTAGATGGCCCCGAAGCGGTCGGCCCGCGCGGAAGGCGCGCAGGGACCGCCGCACGGGATCGGCGCAGCCCCGCAGGGTCGGTAACATGTCCGCCCGCCGCTTCCCAGGAGGACCGTCACGGGCGCCGAGGGCCGCATCGCGCAGACCGTCGCCGCCTACGACGCCGCCGCGCAGGCCTACCAGGACGCCTGGCGCCGGCGCCGACCGCTTGACGCCGTGCGCAAGTTCGGCGCGCTGGTGGGTCGTGGCGGCAGGGTCCTCGACGTCGCGTGCGGGCCGGCGCTGGACGTGAGGCTGCTGCGCGACGCGGGCCTGCGGGTCTACGCCGGCGACCTCGCGGCGGAGCCCATGCGCCTGGGCCACACGCTGTTTCCGAAGGGCGCGCTCGCACGTTGGGACTTCCGTCGGCTGCCGTTCGGCGACGCGGTGTTCGACGGCATCTGGGCGCCGGCGGCGCTGCACCACCTGCCGCGACGCGAGATCCGCGGGGCTCTGGCCGAGTGGCGACGGGTGCAGCGGCGGGGACCGATCTTCGTGACGTTCCGGGAGGGCTCGGCGGAGCTGGAGCCCGTCGACGACCCCCCCGCAGGCACGGTCTACGCGACGACGATCAGCGCGGGGCAGCTCAAGGCGCTGCTGATCGACGCCGGCTACGACGAGGTCGAGGTCGAGCCGCGACCCGACCCGCTCGAACGCGGCGATGTCACCTGGGTCTACGGCTGGGGACGGCTGCCCGCCCCGTGACCCGGCGCGTCTCGTGGCCCTGGACGGTGTGAGGCGTCGCTGCTCGCCCTGCGCAGGCGCCCCCGGTCGCGCCGGGTGCGGCGCTTGGCGGCGGCCACCCAGCTCGCGCCGAAGGCCAGCCACACGAGCGTCGCCTCCACCACGACGGTGCGCCGCAGGTCCGCGGTCGTCAGGCACCGCTCAGGGATCTCGGGGAGCCGGCGCAGCGCCAGGCAGCTGCGCAGGTCGTCGGGCAGCAGCCCGATCATCGAGGCGGCGACGGCGGCCACCACGGCGAGGATGACGACGACGGTGACCCTTTGGGCGACGGCGTCGTGGTCCAGACCCGCCTGCACCGTTCCCAGCCACAGCGCCAGCGGAAGCACGAGCACCGAGAAGATGCCGATGCGGCCCGTGGGGTCGGCGGGCTGGCCGAGCGGTGAGGAGGGGTTGCGGGCGCTCATCCACAACATGAGGGCCAGGAACAGCACGTAGCCGAGCAGCCACAGCACCGCCTCTCCGCGCTCCCGCGTGCCCACCGACATCCCCACGCACGGATTGTGCCCCATGGGCGCGGCCAGGTGTGCGCTCGCCCGGGATGCGGCAAGCGAGTGCGGCGCCTCCGCTCGCACGCCACCGTTGACGGCGAGCTCTTGGCTCAAGGGTTGGACACGACATTCGCGGGCAACAAGATCCGGCATGTCCGCTCAGCGACCGTCCATGGCGGCAACCGTTGGTCGAGGCGTCGTGGCGGGCGTCGCCGGGACGGCCGTGATGACCGCGTTCCAGAAGCTCGTCGAGATGCCCATCAGCGGGCGCGAGACGAGCTACGCGCCGGCGAGCTTCGCCGAGAAGGTCCTCCCCGTGCACCCGAGCAGCAGGCAGGGGCGTGAGAGGCTGAACTGGACGACCCACTTCGCCCTCGGGACGATGTGGGGCTCGGCCTACGGCTTGGCGGCCCGCGCCGGGTTGCGCGGCCCGAAGGCCGTCGCTGCGGTGTTCGCGACCGTCTACACCGCCGACGTGCTGCTCAACACCGCGCTCGGGCTGTACCGGCCGAGCAGCTGGTCGCGGCAGGACTGGACCGTGGACGTCATCGACAAGCTCGTCCAGGCGGCGGCGACCGGTGCGCTGTACGACCGCGTCCTGGGATCGTCGAGCGGGTCGTAGGGCCTGTCCACCCTGACGGGGACCGCTCAGCGCAGCGACCAGTGGCGCCGGCGCAGAGGTGTCGGCGAGCTGGAAGCTGGTGCGTAGGGCACGAAGTCGACGTCTCGGTTCACGGCGTACAGCACCTGGGGCGCGACCAGGAACAGCGCGACACCGGTCCACCGCGCTGCACAGGAAGGCGGGGGCTGCGACCCACAGCTAGACGAACGCCGAGGCGAAGATCAGCGACACGATGGTCATGACCTTGATGAGGATGTTCATCGCGGGGCCTGACGTGTCCTTGAACGGGTCACCCACGGTGTCACCGACGACGGCGGCCTTGTGGGGATCGGAGCCCTTGCCACCGTGGTGGCCTGCCTCGATGTACTTCTTGGCGTTGTCCCAGGCGCCGCCGGAGTTGGCCATGAAGATGGCCAGTGCGAACCCGGACACCAGCGCCCCGGCGAGGAAGCCGCCCAGCGCGTCGATCGACACGAAGCCGATGACCAGCGGCACCGCGACCGCGAGGCCGCCGGGGACGACCATCTCGTGCAGCGCTGCGCCGGTGGAGATGTCGACGCAGCGCGCGTACTCGGGGACCACGCCCTGTCTGCCCTCGCGTAGCCCCGGGATCTCCCGGAACTGCCGGCGGACCTCCTCGATCATCTTGTTCGCCGCCCGCCCCACGGCGTTGATCGTGAGGGCGGCGAACAGGAACGGCAGCATGGCGCCGAGGAACAGCCCGGAGAACACCGGCACGTCGCCGAGGTCGAGGCTGATCGTGCCGCCGGCGTCGCCGATGGCCTGCTCGAAGGCCTTGAACAGCGCCAGCGCCGTGACGGCGGCCGAGCCGATCGCAAAGCCCTTGGCGACCGCGGCGGTGGTGTTGCCCAGCGAGTCCAGGCTGTCGGTGACCTCGCGGACCTCCGGGGGCAGGTGCGCCATCTCGGCGATCCCGCCGGCGTTGTCGGCGATGGGGCCGTAGGCGTCCACGGACACGACGACGCCGGTGGTCGCGAGCATGCCGATCGCCGCGAGCGCGATCCCGTAGATGCCGGTCAGCGGGTCGGCGGGGTCGGCGTAGTTCGCGGCCGAGTAGGCGACACCGATCGCGATGACGACCAGGACGACGGCCGAGGCGACCGACATCATCCCGGCGGAGATGCCCGACAGGATCGTGGTCGCCGGGCCCGTCTCCGACGCCGCGGCGATGTTGCGCACGGGACCGTGGTGGTCGGAGGTGTACAGCTCGGACACGAACCCGATGCCGGTGCCGACGAGCAGGCCCGCGACGACCGCCACGGGGAAGCCCCACCAGTTGTCCACGACGTCGGCGAACAGCACGTAGCCGAACACGAAGGCCAGGACGACGGTGATCAGCGCCGCGACGTTGGTGCCACGGTGCAGGGCGCGCGACAGGTCCTTGCCGGTGGCTCCGGGCTTGGCCTTGACGGTGAAGGCGCCGAGCATCGACGCCACCATGCCGAAGGCGCCGATGGCGAGCGGGTAGAGCAACCCGGCCTCCTGCAGCGGCCCGGAGAACGCGAACGCCGCAAGCGCGATCGGGGCGATGATCGACCCGGCGTAGGACTCGAACAGGTCGGCGCCCATCCCGGCGACGTCCCCGACGTTGTCGCCCACGTTGTCGGCGATCGTGGCGGGGTTGCGCGGGTCGTCCTCGGGGATGCCGGCCTCGACCTTGCCCACGAGGTCGGCGCCCACGTCGGCGGCCTTGGTGTAGATCCCGCCGCCGACACGGCTGAACAACGCGATGGAGCTCGCCCCGAGTCCGAACGCGGTGATGACCTGGAACGACTGGTCGAGGTCGAGCACGACCTCGAACACGATGTAGGACAGCGACAGGCCGAGCAGCGCCAGGCCGGCGACGGTGAAGCCCATGACCGCTCCGCCGCGGAACGCCAGGGGCAGCGCCGGCTGCGGTCCGGTGCGTGCCGCCTGGGTGGTGCGCGCGTTGGCCAGGGTCGCGACCGTCATCCCGACGAAGCCGGCCAGCCCCGACAGCACCGCACCGCCGACGTAGGCGATCGCTCCCCACGGCCGGCCGTAGTCCAGGAACACGAAGATCAGCACCGTCATGACGACGACGAAGCCCGCGACCCAGGCGTACTCGCGCCGCAGGAACGCCTTGGAGCCGGCCTGGATGGCCTCCATCAGCTCCACCATGCGCGGGTTGCCCGGGTCGGCCTTCTTCACCACCCCGAAGAAGTAGGCGGCCAGGCCCAGGCCGCCGAGGGCGGCCAGCGCGCTGATGTAGGGCGTCGATTCCATGCGAGATCTCCGTCCGGCAGGGAACCGGTTCCTTCGGTGCGCGGGCACGCGGGCGCAACCGGTGCGAAGCGGGCTCGAGGGGACGGTACCAACCCCGCCCGGCGCCAGGACCCCAGCGGAACCGGTCGGCCGGTCCACCGGACCCCGCGACCGCGCGGCCGGCCCGCCCGCGGTCGCGGCTACCCTGCGTGCGACATGACGTCGCCCCCGCTCCTCCTGCCTTCCTGCGCCGCACGCGGACCGACCGGGAGGCCGCCGAGGCCGCGCTCGCGCGGCGGCGACCCGCTCGGCGGCCAGCCGCGGTCGCGTGCGACCCGAGCCGCCCGACCCCGACCGCACCGCCTTCGAGCGCGACCGCGACCGCATCACCCACAGCAAGGCGTTCCGGCGGCTGAAGCACAAGACGCAGGTGTTCCTCAACCCGGGCGGGGACCATTACGTCACCCGGCTGACCCACGCGCTGGCGGTGACCCAGGTCGCGCGCGCCCTCGCGGTGGGCCTGGGCCTCAACGAGCCGCTCGCCGAGGCGATCGCGCTCGGCCACGACGTCGGGCACCCCGCCTTCGGCCACACGGGGGAAGAGGCCCTCGCACCGTACTTCGAGGGCGGCTGGCATCACGCCGCCCAGAGCCTGCGGGTCTTCGACGTCCTCGAGGACGCCAACCTCACCTGGGAGGTGCGCGACGGGATCCGGGCGCACACCTGGCGCATCGAGCCGGGTCCCGCGACCGCCGAGGGGAGTGCGTGCGCTTCGCCGACCGGATCGCCTACCTGTCCCACGACGCCCTGGACGCGGTCCGCGCCGGCCTGCTCGCACCCGGCGACCTTCCCGACTCGGTGCTGCGGGTGCTGGGGCCGCCGGGCAGCCGCTGGGTGGGGCGGATGGTCACCGCCGTGCTCGACGCGAGCGCCAGCGCCGACCGGGTCACGATGGCGCCCGACGTCCTGGCCGTGATGCACGAGCTGCGCGCCTTCCTGTTCGAGCGGGTCTACGCGACCGCGCGCAACAAGCCCCAGCAGCGCGCCGCGGCGGGGGTGATCCGTCGGCTCGTCGACCATCACCTGGACCATCCCGGCGAGATCCCCGCCACCTACCGCGACTCGGGCGCCGACCTGGTCACCCAGGTCGCCGACTACGTCTCCGGCATGACCGACCGGTTCGCCCTGAGCCGCTACGAGCGCCTGTTCGGCGACCGCCCGGCAGCGCTCTAGGCCCTGTCTCCCGAGACGGGAGTCAGCCGGCGGTGGCCGAATCTCGCCGAGGCCGCGGTGCGCGCAGCGCCACCTCCCGCCGCCGCTGGATCCGGGAGGCGAGCACGTACAGCTCCAGCGGCAGCTTGAACGGGTGGATCGCCAGCGGCGCACGCTGGGAGGCCGCCTCGATGCGCCCCTCGACGCGGCACCGCAGACCCGCGCGCGACAGGACCGCCGCCGGATCGTGCAGGTAGATGCCGACCAGCGCGTGCGGGAAGCGGCCGCGGCCGACCTCGTCGACGCGGACCTCGGAGATCTCGTCCCATGCCACCAGTCCCACGCCCGGCAGGTGCAGGCCGTCGGCGTCGTATCCGACGAGCGGCTCGCGGCGCAGCAGCCGGCGCAGGTTGCGGAATGCCAGGCCGAGCGCGAGCGTTGACAGGGCCGTCCACACCACCACCCACGGCGGGTCGGCGCCCCGGACCCCGTCGCTGGCGAGCAGGGCGACCACGCCCGCCGCCAGCAGCGCGCCGACGAGCAGGCAGGCCGCCGTCGTCGCGAGCTGCCAGCGCAGCGGGCGCACCACCTCGCCGCCCCGCGCCTCCACCGCCGCCCAGTCCACCGAGGCCATGGGCCCGATGTTGCCACGCACAACCCTGCGAGTACTGTGAGACTCACCCATGGGACAACACCTCGTCATCGTCGAGTCGCCGACCAAGGCGAAGACCATCGAGAAGTACCTGGGCCCGGACTACCGGGTCCTGGCCTCGGTCGGGCACGTCCGCGACCTGCCGCGCAGCGACTTCGCCGTCGAGGTCGGCGGCGACGAGGTGCATCTGCGCTACGAGGTCCCCAAGGCATCGGCCAAGGTCGTCAGCACGATCAAGAAGGCAGCCAAGGACGCCGAGCGGGTGTTTCTCGCCACCGACCTGGACCGTGAGGGTGAGGCGATCGCCTGGCACGTCGCCGAGGTCGCCGGCATCGACACGTCCGCGGACAACCGGATCGTGTTCTCCGAGATCACCCGCGACGCGATCCTGGCCGCGCTCGCCCGTCCCCGCCCGATCGACGCGCACCTCGTCGACGCCCAGCAGGCCCGCCGCGCGGTCGACCGGATCGTCGGCTACCGGCTGTCGCCGACGCTGTGGCGCAACGTCGCCAGCGGCATCTCCGCCGGCCGGGTGCAGTCGGTCGCGCTGCGGCTGATCTGCGACCGTGAGGACGAGATCCGCCGCTTCGTCGCCGAGGAGTACTGGACCGTCGACGGGGCGTTCACCCGCCAGGCGGCGCGCTTGGAAGCCGGGCTGCACAGCGTCGACGGCCGTCGCCTCGTGTCGCCCAAGCGGCTCGCCGAGCACGCCGGCAAGGCCACCGCCGACCGCTATCTCGTGATCGCCGACGCCGCCGCCGCGGACGGGGTGCAGCGGCGCGCCCGCGAGATCGGTGCCTGGACCGTCACCGCCACGACCCGGCGGGAGACCAAGCAGGGTCCCAAGCCGCCGTTCACGACCTCGACGCTGCAGATCGAGGCCGGCAACCGCCTGGGGTTCTCGGCGGCGCGGACGATGAAGGTCGCCCAGCAGCTGTACGAGGGCATCAACCTCGGGGCCGAAGGCCAGGTCGGGCTCATCACCTACATGCGGACCGACAGCGTCAACCTCGCCGACACTGCGCTCGCCGAGCTGGGCGGCGTCGTCGCCGAGCAGTTCGGGCAGCGCTACGCGCTGGACAGGCCGCGGGTGTTCAAGTCCAAGGCCAAGGGTGCCCAGGAGGCGCACGAGGCGATCCGCCCGACGAGCGCCGCCCGCCTGCCGGCGCGCGTCGCCGCCCGTCTCGACTCCGACCAGCGGGCGCTGTACGAGCTGATCTGGCGCCGCACCGTCGCCACGCAGATGGCGGCGGCCGTCCTCGACAGCCTGCGCGCCGACCTCGTCCCCGCCGACGCGGCCGGCGACCCGCCGCTGGTGTTCCGGGCCTCGGGGCAGGTCGTGAAGTTCGACGGCTACCGCCGGGCCTACGGCGAGGGCGAGCAGGCGGGCGGTGAGCTGCCCGACCTCGCCGACGGCCAGACGCTCGCGCTCGCCGACCTGCGCGCCGAGCAGCACTTCACCGAGCCGCCGCCCCGCTACAACCAGGGGTCGCTCATCGCGCTGCTGGAGAGCGAAGGCATCGGCCGGCCGTCGACGTACGCGTCGATCATCGGGGTGCTGCTCAACCGCGAGTACGTGCGCCTGGAGGGGCGCGCCTTCCTGCCGACGCCGCTCGGGGAGGTCGTCACCGCCTACCTCAAGCAGCACTTCTCCGAGGTCGTCGACGTCTCGTTCACCGCCCGGATGGAGTCCGAGCTCGACGAGATCGCCAGCGGTACCGAGGCGTGGGGCCCGATGGTCTCGGGCTTCCTGACCGAGGTCGACGACTGGATCGCCGAGCGCAAGCCCGAGCGGCCCCGCATCCCCATCGAGGGGGCACTGCCCGGAGTGCGGCGAGGCGATGGAGAAGGTGTTCTCGGGCAAGTCACGCCAGTGGTTCGCCTCGTGCCACCGCTGGCCGGACTGCAAGGGCACGCTGCCGCTCGACGTCTACGGCAACGTCACCACCGTCGAGGAGCTGCAGCCCGACCCCGACGTCATCTGCCCCGAGTGCGGCAAGGCGATGATCCGCCGCGACGGGCGCTTCGGCCCGTTCTACGGCTGCCAGGACTACCCCAACTGCAAGGGCATCACGAACGTCGAGAAGCGCATCGGCTTCACCTGCCCCAAGTGCCGCCAGGGCGAGCTCACCGAGCGCACCAGCCGCTACGGCAAGCCGTTCTACGGCTGCAACCGCTACCCCGACTGCGACTTCGCGATGTGGAGCCAGCCGCTCGCGCAGCCGTGCCCGAACTGCGGGGGGCCGCTCAAGGCGCCGCGCCGCAACGCCAGGAACCCGATGGGCGAGTGCGCGGCGTGCGGCCACAAGACCCCGGTGGATGCCGAGGCGCCCAAGGCGGTGGCCACCGAGTACGTGCCCCGGCGCGAGCCCGCCGGCGCCTGACCCCGCTGGCCGGCCCTCAGCCCGGCCAGCCCTCAGCCCGGCCAGCCCCCAAAGAGAAGGGTTGGTCACGCTATCGTGACCAAGCCTTCTCGGATGCAGGGGGCGGCGCGGGGGTCAGGTGGCCCGGACGACGGCGAGCAGCCCCGTCCCGCGCCCCCGGTCGGGTGCGACGGCCCGCACCGCCGGGACGAGATCCGGCCCCGCGTGGCGGCGGGCGAGGTCGGCCACCGCGGCCGCCGGGCGGGCCAGGCGGCTCGCGACCGGCCCGAGCGCCGGGGACAGGCGCGTCCAGGTCCGGTTCGCCAGCGGCTGGAGCACGCGGCGGACGGGCCCCGACGCGAACGCGTCGCCCTCCATCCGCCACACCCGCACCGGCGATCCCGTCGCGCGGCTGAGCAGGTCGCGCAGGCGCCGGGCGTCGACAGGCCCCACGTGGGGCGCGTAGCCCGACCAGCCGCCGACGTAGCCCGACTCGTCGGGGGTCGACAGCACGAGCAGCCCGCCGGGCTCGACGCGCGCGAACAGCGCCTCGACGAACGCCCCCTGGTCGCTCGGAGGGATGTGCTCGACGACCTCCATCGCCGCGACGAGACCGACGGTGCGGCGTGGGACCTCATCGAGCTCGGCGTGGACGCTGACGTGGGGAAACGCCGCCAGTGCCACCGAACGGACGGCCGGGTCGGGGTCGACCAGGTGCAGCTCGGCGCCGAGCCGCGCGGCCACCCACGCCGCCAACGCACCGGTGCCGCTGCCGACGTCGAGCAGGCTGTCGGAGACGCCGCACCGCTCGCCGAGCTCGGCCACCGCGAGGTAGTTCGCGACGTGGCGGAACAGCGACCGCTCGGTCGAGTGGCCGCCGACGTCGCCGCCCTCGTGGTTGACGTAGGTGGCCCCCCGCGCGCCGGCCGCCGCGGACAGCCACGGCTCGACCTCGCGCAGCGCCTTGGCGAGGTCGTGCAGCGGCGGGTGCAGCTCGTCGGTCGGCACGGTGCGCGTCGCTCCGAGGTGGTAATGGCATGCGGCGTCCCGGCCGGACCGACCGGTTAGTCTTGACGAGCCGCAGGCTACCGGCCGGGGGACGGGATCCTCCGGCAGGCGACGAGGCGAGAGGCGACCGACATCAGCGAGCCGGCAGACACGCCGAGCCCGCTCGTCGAGGACCGCTCGGCGTACCGGGAGCTGCTGCGCAACGGCAACTTCCGCTACTTTTTCTCGTCGTCGCTGATCTCGAGCCTCGGCGACTGGACTGGGCTGGTCGCCCTCCAGGTCCTCGTGTCGTCGCTGTACGCCGAGAACCCGCGTTTCGCGCTGTTCGGGCTCGGCGGGATCATGATGGCGCGGCTGCTGCCCAGCCTGGCCATCGGCCCCGTCGCGGGGGTGCTGGCCGACCGCTACGACCGCAAGCGGCTCATGGTCGCCGTCGACGTGGCCCGCGGCGTCCTGTTCGTCTTCCTGGCCTTCGCCGACAGCCTGGCTGCGCTGGTCACGCTGACCTTCGCCGTGGAGTGCATGTCGCTGCTGTTCCTGGCCGCCAAGGACGCCACCCTGCCGGTCATCGTCCGCCGGGAGCACCTGACGGAGGCGAACCAGCTCAACCTGCTGCTGGCCTACGGCACGCTGCCGCTCGGTGCGGTGATCGCCACCGCCGCGACCACCGTCCTGGTCGGGTTCGGGCTGGAGAGCCAGGACGCGACCGTCGCGCTGCTGCTGATCAACGCCGCCACGTTCCTGCTCGCCGCCGCGCTGCTCGCGCGGCTGCACCTGCCCGAGCGGCCGCGCGTCAGTGAGGACGTCGAGCACGCGCCGGGAGTCCTCGAGGAGCTGCGCGAGGGCGCGCGGTTCATCCGCGACCTGCCGATCGTGCGCAGCCTCATCCTCGGCGTCGTCGGGGTGTCGTTCGGCGCGGGAGTCGTCGTGACCCTCGGCCCGCAGTTCGTCAGCACGAGCCTGGGGCGCCCCGAGACCGACTGGCCCCGCCTGATGACCGCCGTCGGTGCCGGCCTGGCCGCGGGCATCCTGTCGGTGCCGGCGCTGGCGCGACGCTTCTCGATGGAGCGGCTGTTCCCGATCGCGCTCGCCGCGACCGGCGCGATCACCGCGGTCATGTCGGCCCTGCCGAACTTCGGGCTCGCGCTCGTGCTCGGTGCCGTGCTCGGCGCCGCCGCCGGGATCAGCTTCGTCATGGGCTACACGCTGCTGCACTCTTACACGACCGACCAGGTCCGCGGTCGCACCATGGCGGCCTTCTACACCGCCACCCGCATCGCGCTGTTCACGGCGCTCGGGGTGGCCCCGTTCCTGGCGAGCGCGATCAGCGGGTCGCTGTTCATCAACCGGCGCTACCTGCTGCTGTCGGGCATCCGCATCACGCTGTTCCTCGGTGCGATGGTCGCGCTGTTCGCGGCCCTGTCGTCGATGCGGGGCATGTACGCCGCGCTGCGCGCGGAGTCCCAGCGCGGGCTGCACTTCGCGGGCCTCCCCGAGGCGTCCCGCGCCGGCGGGGTGTTCGTCGCCTTCGAGGGCGTGGAGGGGGCCGGCAAGTCCACGCAGGTCAGGGCGCTCGTCGAGGCGCTGCGCGCCGAGGGCCGCGATGTCGTCGTGACGCGCGAGCCGGGCGGGTCACCCGTCGCCGAGCGCGTCCGCGAGGTCCTGCTGGACCCCAACAGCGACGGGATGGACGCGCGGACCGAGACCCTGTTGTACGCCGCCGCCCGGGCCGAGCACGTCCGCCGGGTCGTGGCGCCGGCGCTGGAGGCCGACCGGGTCGTCGTGTGCGACCGCTTCGTCGACAGCTCGCTGGCCTACCAGGGGTTCGCCCGCGCGCTGGGCGACAGCGACGTGATGGAGATCAACCGCTGGGCGGTGGCCGGGGTGATGCCCGACGTCGTCGTGCTGCTCGACCTCGACGCCGACGAGGGCCTGCGCCGGGTGCGCGCGCGCAGCTCGCGCCTCGGCGCCGAGGTCGGGCGGACGGGACCCCGTCCCCTGCGGCTCACCGAGGACGAGGACTGGCGCGAGCAGGCCGCGGCCGACCGGCTGGAGGCCGAGGACGTCGAGTTCCACCGCCGCGTCGCCGGCGGGTACCGGGAGCTGGCTCGGCGTGACCGCGGCCGCTTCGTCGTCGTCGACGCCGGCGCCGACCCGGCAACCGTGGCCCGCCAGGTGCGCGCGGCACTCCACCCGTGGCTGCCGTTGCCCCAGCCCCAGCGGCCGGACCAGCCGTCGGAGGGGCAGCGGCGGGCCGGAGCCGGCGGCGCGGGGCCCAGCGGCACGGCGGAGGGGCCACGATGAGCGCTGCGGCGCCCGTCGCGGCACAGCCGTGGGACGTGCCGGGGCAGCAGCTCGCCGTCGATGTGCTGCGCAGCGCGGTGCAGCGGGGCGAGGTCAGCCACGCGTGGGCGTTCGTGGGTCCACCGGGGTCGGGCAGGCGCGCGGCCCGCTGGCTGGCGGCGGCGCTGAACTGCGGCTCGTTCCAGCCGCCGTGCGGTGCGTGCGACGTGTGCGACCGCTGCCTGCGTGGCGCCCACCCGGCGCTCGACGAGTTCGTGCCGACCGGGTCGTTCCACCGGGTCGACGAGGTCCGCGAGCGCTGGCTGCGGACGGCGTCCCGGTCCCTGGTGGAGGGCAGCTGGCGGGTGCTGCGCGTGGTCGACGCCGACCGTATGAACGAGGCCGCCGCCAACGCCTTCCTCAAGGGTCTGGAGGAGCCACCCCCCCAGACGGTGTGGATCCTCGACGTCGCCGACCCCGACGAGCTGCCCGACACGATCGGGTCGCGTTGCCGTTCGGTGCGGTTCGCCGCCTGGTCGCCGGACGACCTCGACGCCGAGGCGCTCCGCCTCGGGCTGGACGACCCCACCGACCGCGCGCTGGCCGTCCGGGCGGCACTGGGGTCGCCGCTGACGCTGCGGCGGTTGGCCTGGCCGGGGGGGCTTGACGACCTGCGCGCTCACCGTTCGATCCCCGCGCGGCTGCGCCGTGAGGGCCCCGGTGCGGCGCTGCTCGTGACCCGCGCGCTGGACGACGAGGTCAAGCGCCGCCTGGCCGCGGTCAAGGCCGAGGGGCGCGCCGAGCTCGAGCAGCTGGCGGAGCGGGCGGGGGACTCGCTGCCCCGGGGGCTGGTCAGGCAGGTCGAGGACCGCAACACCCGCCGGGAGCGGGAGGCGCGCGTCGCCACGCTGCAGGCGGCGCTGGACGACCTGCTCGGGTGGTACCGCGACTGCCTCCTCGTCGCCGGTGGCGGCGCCGTGGAGGCGGTGCTGCACGCCGACGCCGGCGACGCGCTGCGGGCCGACGCCGACGCCCTCGGCTGTGCGCGGCTCCTGCGCTCCGTCGACCACGTGCTCGCCGCCCGCGACAGCCTCGAGCTCAACGTCCAGCAGGGCCTGGCCCTGGAGGCGCTGCTGCTGGAGCTGTCGACCGTCGCGATGACCTGACGCGGCGCCGGGGCGGTTCTGCCACGCCTTCGCTGTTGCGATACAGTTGCAACAAGCGGGGGGAGCCGGCTTCTCCCTCCCCCGGACGCGCGGAGGCGGCATGCACATCCCCGACGGCTTCCTCAGCGCACCGACGGCGGTGGCCACCGGCGCCGTGTCGGCCGGCGGTGTCGCCTACGCGCTGCGGGCGGCCAAGTCACGCCTGGACGACCGGCAGATCCCCCTCGTCGGCGTCACCGCGGCGTTCGTGTTCGCGGTGCAGATGATCAACTTCCCGGTCGTTCCCGGCGCCAGCGGGCACCTCGTCGGCGGCGCGCTCGCCGCGATCCTGCTCGGCCCCGGGATGGGGCTGCTCGTGCTGGCCACCGTCCTGGGGGTGCAGGCCATCGGCTTCGCCGACGGTGGGATCACCGCCCTCGGCGCCAACGTCTCGCTCATGGGCCTGGTCGCCGCCGTCGGCGGCTACTACCTGTTCCGGGTCCTCAGCGGCCTGCTCCCGCGGGGGCGCAGCGGCTTTCTGGTGGCGACGGCGCTGACGTCGTGGGCCACGGTGTTCGTCGCCAGCGCCGTGTGCACCGCCTACATCACCTACGGCGGCTTCGCCGGCGCCGCGCTCGCCGGCGCGTTCTTCCCGGCGATGCTCGGCGTGCACGCGGTCATCGGCATCGGGGAGGCGTTCATCACCACGGCCGTCGTCGCGGCCGTGCTGTCGACCCGACCCGACCTCGTCGCCAACGCCGACCGGCTCGGCGCCCGCGAGCGCCGGCGGCGCCGGACGCCCGTGCGCGGCATCGTCGTCGCCGGGCTGCTGGCGGCGCTCGTCGCCGGCATGGGGCTGTCCTACCTCGCCTCCTCCCAGCCCGACGGGCTCGAGGCGTCGGTCCTGGCCACCGCCTGCGCCGACGCCTCCGACCAGGACGCGTGCCTGGCCGAGGCGTCCGGCGACGCCGTCTTCGGCGCCGCACCGCTGCCCGACTACGCCGTCGGATGGCTGTCGGGGCTCGTCGGGGTCGCCGCCTGCTTCGCCGTCGGCGCCGGGGCGGTCCTTGCGGTCCGCTCCGGAGGCGGCGTGCCCACCGGCCGGCCGGAGTCCAGCCCGACGTGAGCGGCGGGCACGGCGCGGGCGCGGCGGGCGGCGTCGAGGCGGTCGCCGCGGGAGCCTCGCCGGTCCACCGGCTCGACCCGCGGGTGAAGATCGTGGGCCTGATCGGGCTCGTGGTGGTCGCGGCGACGACCGCGGTCGGCGCGTGGGGGGCGCTGGTCGCCTACCTCGCGGTGGCGGTCGTGCTCGCCGCCGCGGCGCGGCTGCCGCTGCGCTACACGCTGCGACGCATGGTCGTGGAGGTGCCGTTCCTGCTCGCCGCGCTCGCGCTGCCGTTCCTGGCCGACGACGGCGCCGCGCGCGGGGCGACGCTCGCCCTCAAGCTCACCACCAGCGTGCTCGCGATGGTCGTGCTGAGCTCGACGACGCCCTTCCCCCGCTTGCTGCGCGGCTTCGAGGCGCTGCGCGCCCCCCGCGTCCTCGTACTCATCGTGTCGTTCATGTGGCGCTACCTGCACGTCCTGGGCGACGAGGCGGCCCGGATGCGCACCGCCCGCACAGCTCGCGGCGACGACTCGCGGTGGCTGTGGCAGGCGGCGTCGGTCGGGGCGATGATGGCGACGCTGTTCGTGCGTGCGCTCGAGCGCGGCGAGCGCGTCTACCTGGCGATGACCAGCCGCGGCTTCACCGGCGCGATGCCCGCGACGCTCGGCGACGAGCTCGTCCTGCGCCGCGTGGACGTCGCGTTCGCCGCGTCGCTGGCGGCGGCGGTCATGGGCGCACGGGTGCTGCTGTGACCTCGGCGGTGTCGCTGCGCGACGTCCGTTTCGCCTACCCCGACGGCCACGTCGCCCTCGACGGGCTGTCGCTGGAGGTGGCGGCGGGCGAGCGGGTCGCCGTGCTGGGTCCCAACGGTGCCGGCAAGTCGACGCTGTGCCTGCACCTCAACGGCATCCTGCGGCCACAGTCGGGGGCGGTCGAGGTCGGCGGGGTGGCGGTGGACGGGCGGACGCTCGCGGAGGTCCGCCGCCGCGTCGGGGTGGTGTTCCAGGACCCCGACGACATGCTGTTCATGCCGTCGGTCGCCCAGGACGTCGGTTTCGGGCCGGCGAACCTCGGGCTGGACCGCGCCGAGATCGAGCGGCGCGTGACGGCCGCGCTGGAGATGGTGGGGATGCGGGCGTACGCCGACCGGCCGCCCCACCACCTGTCGTTCGGCCAGCGCAAGCGCGTCGCGGCGGCCGCGGTGCTGTCGATGGACCCCGACGTCCTCGTCTTGGATGAGCCGTCGAGCAACCTCGACCCCCGCTCGCGCCGGGAGTTCGGCGAGATCCTCGCCAAGCTCGACCAGACCCTGCTCATGGTGACCCACGACCTGCCCTACGCCTGCGGCCTGTGCGACCGGGCGGTGGTCATCGACGGCGGCCGCGTCGTCGCCGACGGGCCGATCCTCGACGTCCTCGCCGACGAGGCGCTGCTCGCCGCCCACGCCCTGGAGCTGCCGGCCGGGTTCTCACTGGAGGCGCTCGCCGCCAGGCGCTGACCGCCGCGCCGGCGAGCGGGCGTCGTGGTCAGGCTGCCTCGGCGGTGTGGCCGAGCGGGGTGAAGGTCACGCCCGGGTGGTCCTCCCGGGCCCACTGCAGGGCGTAGTCGGAGGCGAACAGCACCAGCCAGCCCCCCGCCGCGTCCTGGCACAGCAACGTCCCGCGCTGGCCGCGCAGGGCGGCTGCGTCCGCGGCGTCGACCGAGCGCGCGAAGCGCCATGGCGCCGGGCCCAGCGTGATCTCCGCGCCGAACTCGGTGGACATCCGATACGCGGCGACCTCGAACTGCAGCCGGCCGACACCGGCGAAGATCGGCTCGGTGTCGCCGTGGTCGGGGCGCCGCAGGACGTGGACCACGCCCTCCTCGTCCAGGCGCTCAAGGCCGCTGCGGAACTGCTTGTAGCGCGAGGTGTCGCGGTTGCGGACCGTGGCGAACTGCTCGGGGGCGAACGTCGGGATCGGCGGGAACACCAGGCGGGGGCCGACGTGGAGCGTGTCGCCCACGAGCAGGCCCGTCGCGTTGACGACCCCGACGATGTCGCCGGGGACCGCCGCGTCGACGGTCTCACGGTCGCGGGCGAACAGCTGGTGGGCGTACTTCAGCGCGAACGGGCGGCCGGTGCGCGCGTGGACGGCGGTCATGCCGCGCTCGAACCGGCCGCTGCACACCCGCAGGAACGCCACCCGGTCACGGTGGCGCGGGTCCATGTTCGCCTGGATCTTGAACACCCGGGCGCTGAACGGCGCGTCGACGGGGCGCGGCTCGCCCGGCTCGGCGGTGACCTGCGGGCCGGGGGCCGGCGCGAGCTCGGCGAAGCCCTCCAGCAGCAGCCGCACGCCGAAGTTCGCGAGCGCCGAGCCGAAGTACACGGGCGTCTGCTTGCCGGCGAGGAAGGCGTCACGGTCAAGCGCGGCGTCCTCGGCGTCGAGGAGCTCGAGCTCCTCCATCGCGGCGTCCCAGCGGTCGGGCGGGCAGCCGTACTCGTCGCCGCCGGCGGCGCGCGCCTTGTCCAGCCCGACCCGCTCCTCGTCGCCCATCCGGGCGCCGTGGGACGTCCGGTCGAAGCGCACGAGCTCACCGGCGCGACGGTCCACGATCCCCGCGAACGACGGGCCGTCGGCGACAGGCCACGACAGCGCAACCGGCTGCAGGCCGATCCGGTCGCTGATCTCGTCAAGGAGCCCGAGTGGCTCCAGGCCCGGACGGTCGCACTTGTTGACGAAGGTCACGATCGGCAGGCCGCGGTCGGCGCAGACGCGGAACAGCTTGAGGGTCTGGGGCTCCAGGCCCTTGGCCATGTCCAGCACCATGATGGCCGCGTCGGCCGCGCACAGCGTCCGGTAGGTGTCCTCGGAGAAGTCGGCGTGGCCGGGCGTGTCGAGCAGGTTGAAGTTCCACCCTCGCCAGGTGAAGTGCAGCACCGTGGAGCTGATGGAGATCCCGCGCTGGCGCTCCAGCTCCATCCAGTCCGACGTCGCCGCCCGGCTCTGCCGGCGGGACTTCACCGCCCCCGCCTCCTGCACCGCGCCCGAGTACAGCAGGAACTTCTCCGTCAGCGTCGTCTTGCCGGCGTCGGGGTGGCTGATGATGGCGAACGTGCGACGCGTGGCGACGTCGTCGAGCAACGCGCGGTCTGCGGCAGGCATGCGCCCACGGTAGTGCGGCGCCGGCCGGGCGCCGCGGCGAAGCGTGGTGCACCGGCCGAGCGGGGCGGGCGGGTTCTCGCCCGCCCGGCCCCACGGGTGCTACAGGACGAAGCCGCTGAAGAAGATCGCCCACAGGATCGCCAGCCCGGCCACGACGTACCCCGCGATGAGGATCGGCTTGCCGGTGCTGCTGCCCGGGCCGACCGGGTCCGTCGAGGTCTGCTCGCGCCGGTGCACCTCAGCGTGATCGACGCGCTTCTCGGGCTGCTTGTCTTCCATGCGGCGCTCCTGTCCGTCGGCAACCGGTCAATACCCACGCGACGCCCGACGTAGCACCCGGGCAGCCCTCCTCCGACCGCGCGGCCGACGTCCAGACGTAGCGATGCCCCGCACCGGGTAGTCCCGACCGTGCACGCGCAGCCCACGGCAGCGCACCGTGCGACACGCTCTCACCGCACGCCCACCTTGAGGAAGGATCCGCAGATCATGTCCGACCAGAACCCGCTGGAGCAGGGCCCACAACCGCCGTTCGCCGAACAGACGCAAGAGCCGGTCGGGCGGGAGTCCGAGATGGACCCCCAGCCCGACTACGGCGAGCAGTCCTACGTCGGCACCGGCAAGCTCGACGGCAAGGCCGCGATCATCACCGGCGGGGACAGCGGCATCGGCCGCGCGGTGGCGATCGCGTTCGCCCGCGAGGGCGCCGACGTGCTCGTCTCCTACCTCGACGAGGACTCTGACGCCGCCGAGACCGCCCGGGCGGTCTCCGAGTCCGGCCGCAGGTGCGTCACCGTCGCCGGTGACATCGGCGACGAGAGCCACTGCCGCCAGCTCGTCCAGCGCTGCCTCGACGAGTTCGGGCGCCTCGACGTCGTGGTCAACAACGCCGCCTACCAGCAGACCCATGACAGCATCACCGAGATCCCCGGCGACGAGGTCGAGCGGGTCTTCCGCACGAACATCATCGCGATGTTCCACCTGTGCAAGGCCGCGGTGCCGCATCTGAAGCCGGGCTCGGCGATCATCAACACGTCGTCGGTGCAGGCGTTCGAGCCGTCTCCCACGCTGCTGCACTACGCCGCGACGAAGGCGGCGATCGTGAACTTCACCAAGGGGCTCGGCCAGGAGCTCATGCCCAAGGGCATCCGCGTCAACTCGGTGGCGCCCGGCCCGGTGTGGACCCCCCTGATCCCGATCTCGATGCCCGCCGACACGGTGTCGGAGTTCGGCCAGGACAGCCCGGCGCAGCGTCCGGCGCAGCCCGCCGAGCTCGCCCCCGCCTACGTGTTCCTGGCGTCGGACGAGTCGCGCTACGTCGCCAGCGCCGTCCTGCCGGTCACCGGCGGCTCGCCGGTGCCGTAGCCGGTGCCGTTGCCGGTGCCCGAGATGGACCGCTCAGGCGACCCCGACGTACTGGCGTCGCCGGCCGTGGTGCGGCCGCCACGATGACGCCCCGGCCCGGCTCGATCCGGTCGGTGGCCAGCGACCCGGCGCTGCTGGCCGGCTGGGAGCCCTCCGCGCCCGTCGGTGACACCCTGCTGCGCCGGTTCCTGCACAACTGGACCGAGTCCGCGGCCGCCCCCGTCGAGGCGGCGGCCGGGCGGGTGCTGCGCCGCGACGACCTCGTGGCCACCGATCGCGGGGGGCCGGCGGGGTTCTTCAACGCCGTGCTGCTGCAGCGGCCCCTGGCGGTCGAGGACACGGTCGAGGTCGCCACCGCCCTCGACGAGGTCTACGCCGCCGGCACCGGCGAGGTGTGGCTGTTCAGCGCCTGGCCGACGCCGGACCTGTCGGCCTTCGGGTGGGTGCTCGAGGGCCACCCGCCGCTGATGATGCGGCCGCCGGGCCCGCCGGCGCCGCCGCCCGAGCCCGCACGGCTCGCCGTGGAGGGCGTCACCGAAGCCGGGGCCCTGCGCGAGTTCGAGCGCGTCTGCGTCGACGGCTACCCGCTGCCCGAGCTCGCCGGCGCGCCGGCTTTCTCGCTCCTGCACCCTTCGGCGCTGTCCGACCCGCGCCTGCGGCTGTGGCTCGGCCGGCTCGACGGGCGGGCGGTCGGCGCCGCGATGGCGTTCGTCGACGCCGGCGTGGTCGACGTCACCCTCGTCGCGACGCTGCCCGAGGCCCGCGGGCGCGGTGTCGGCACGGCGATGACCTGGCGGGCCACGCTGGCCGACCCGGCGTTGCCGGCCGTGCTGCTCGCCAGCGACGACGGCCGGCCGGTCTACGAGCGCATGGGGTACGTGCCGCTGCTGCGGTTCACCGCCTGGCGGCGCTCGCGTCCCTGACCGTCGACGCGACCCCCGTCCGTGTCAGCGGCCGGGCACCTGCACCTCCACCATGTGGACGATGGAGCTGTCGGTGCCCAGGGCCGTCACCGTCAGGTCGCTTCCCAGCGAGAGCAGACCACGCAGGGCCGAGCCCGGGACGTCGACGAGGAGCTCCTTCCAGGCGCCGGTGTTCGTCTTCGTCACCGTCCGGGAGGTGCCGGCGGTCGTGCCCCAGCTGAGGCGGAGCTGCCCGGTGCCGCGGTCGAGGTAGACGACCCGCACCTTGGTGGCCGACGTGGCGATGCTCGCGCGGAACGCGGGGTCGAGCTGGAAGTACATCCGGTTCTTGGACGTGCCGCCGTCGATCCGGCGGGCGTGGCGCCCGAAGCGCTGCGTCGTCGGGCCGACGATCATGCCGCCGTTGTTGCTGTCCAGCGGCGTGCTCGTCGTCTCGGGGTTGAGCTGGGTCATGAAGCGGCTGAAGTTGCCTGCCATGCGGCCGGGGCCGAGCTTGAGCGCCACCCACGCCCCGGGACTGCGGTCGGGCGTGGTGTGGCTGCCCGCGTAGCGGTTGACGAAGTCGAACGCCGCCCGGTACTCGGGCAGGGTGCCGTTGCGCAGCTCCTGGCCGTAGACCGCGACGTAGGACACGCCCTTGTGCAGCTCCAGCAGCAGGCGCCAGTAGTTCCACGACACGAGGTGGTTCTTGTTCTTCGTGTGGTGCGGCTCCCAGTACGCCTGGGTCTTGCCGGCACCGGCCCAGGTCTTGGCGAACACGTCGTAGGCGTCGCGTGTGGGGTTGGCGTCGATGTCGGACGCCGTGCCGAACACCCACGCGTCGTCGACGCCGAGCCAGTCCAGCGGCGGAGGCGGCAGGGTGTTGTTGAACAGCTGCACCCGCAACGCGAAGGGCAGCTCGGGGGAGGAGGCGGTGCGGTAGGCCCCCATGATCTTCAGGTAGTACTCGCGGCCGATCTGGGCCGTCCAGGCGACGCCGGAGATTCGGCCGCTGGTCGCGGGGGTGCAGGTGTAGCCCTTGGGCACCTCGGTCAGCTCGGTGCCGAGGGCGTTGGGGCTGGCCCGCACCAGCGCGACCGTGGCGACGTCCGGCGAGCCCTTCAGGTGGGCGGTGAAGGCGTTCACCAGCTGCTGCTGGATGTCGAAGTACAGGGGGTCCCAGTACTGGGGCACCTCATAGCCGTTGGCCGTGCCGCAGCGCGCGACGTGGTCCCACAGCCACGCGGGCTTGGTGTTGGCGTCGACCTGCACGGTGGCGCGCTTGCCCATCGACCGGTACTGCGCGAGGAGCGCGTCGAGCTTGGTCCAGTCGTAGCGCCCGCGCGCCGGCTCGACGTCGCGCCAGTGCACCACGATCTGGCCGGCCTTGATGTAGGGCTGCGCCGCGTCCGCGTGGAGGCGCGCCCAGACCTGGTAGATGCCCGCGGGCGGGTCGGGCAGGATCGGGGCGGCGGCGGCTGCGGCGGTGGCCACCGGCGACCGCCCGCGGGCCGGCGGAGCGCTCCAGCCGGCGGGGACGACGAGCGCCAGCAGGACGAACAGCGCGGCGATGCGGACTCGCATGGGGGGCTCCCGTGTCGCGGTCCGCTGCCACGTGGCGCGCGGACCAGGGTTGCCTCGACAGTCGACGGGGGGCAGCCGATCCTTGAGTGATGAGGTCGAGATCACCCTGAGTGACCTGTGCGTCGCGGCGGCGTGTGCGGTCACCGGGGGACGGGTCGGCGACCCGGGATGACGGCCCCGTGCCCGTCGTCTAGCCTGTCCGCACGAGAGGCGGTCCCTGCGCGGGTCGGCCCTCGCCGGGGTAGCTCAGTCGGCAGAGCGGCTCACTCGTAATGAGCAGGTCAGGGGTTCGATTCCCCTCCCCGGCTCCACCCATCTGACCAGGGCTTTTGCCCTATTGGGCGGCCCTTCTCAGCTGCCCCCTCCGACAACCGCGCGGCTGTTCGCACGCTGTTCGCACGACTCGCGGCAAAGGTGGCCCTTACGAGGCCCCTCCGGTTGGCAGGCCTCCTCGGCCGCCGGACCCGAGCCTCGGCTCGACTAGGGGGTAAGGCCGCGATCGCGAGCGGTGCGTCCTGATGTCGGCCGATGCGACGCGGCCCTCGCGCGGGGATGAGCCCACGCAGGCCCGGGACGTTATGGCGTTCGGCCAGGAGGTCGGCCGCGTCCTGTCCGACGGGCGGATCGTCGGCCGTGCGGAGCCGTTCGCGAAGGTCTTCCCGAGCAGCCGCGCGGTGAAGCGAGCCGTCGGGCTGCTCGCCTGGGGGGTCTTGGAGGACATCGCGCTGGATGCGCGGCTGGATGACCGCGGCCGGCTGGTGGCCGAGACCAACGTCCGCCAAGTGGCGGCGCACCTCGGCTTGAGCAAGACCACGGTCCAGAAGCATCTCGCAGCGCTGCGGGACTACGGCTTCGTGTTCCACGAGGAGTCGCGCGAGGCAGACTCTGGTCGTTACGAGCAGGTCCGCTACGTCATCGACCCGTCCGCGTGCATCGAGCGGTTCACCACCGCGCCGGGCCCACGACTCCGGCCGACAGGCGGTGGAGGAGTCACGCCAGACGACGGGCACCCGCCGGTGGATGGCCGTGTACCAGTTTCTGGTACACGGTCCGTGTACCAGTTCACCGGACACGGTGATCTGGTACAGCAAACAGAAGAACAAGAAGCTGTTGCTCCACAGACACAACAGCTGCGCGCCGGCGGGCGCGACGAGGCCGACGGGCCGCAGCTGGTCACCGGGCTGACGGCCGTCGGCGTGGCGCCGTCGGTGGCCGCCGGGCTGGTCGGGGAGCACCCGGCCGGGTTGGTCCGTGACGCCCTGGAGGCGGTCGCCGCCAAGCGGCTGCACAACCCGGCCGGCTGGCTCGTCCGTGCCATCTCTGGCCGTTGGGATCTATCCGACGAGGTCGCCGAGGCGCGGGGGGTGCGCTCCAAGGCGCGAGCGCGTGAGTGCGACGCCGCCACCGCCTTGGAGCAGCACCTGCAGCAGCGGGAGCGTGAGGTGTCCTCGGTCGCCTGGGCGTCCGCCGTCTCCGCCGCCCTGGACGACCGCGACCTGGCTGACGCGGTCGGCCGGCTGACCCGCCCGCTTCCCGGGGTGGGTCGCCGCAGCGCGCCGGCCGTCTGCGCCGCGCTGGTGCGTTGGGCCAGTCGGTCGCCGCCACCCATCCCGGGCGCCCTCTTGACATGGCGCTGCGCGGGGCGCTGGCCGCCTGTCCCACGCCCGACGACGTGCCCGACACCGCCCCGGATCTGGAACCACCTGCGCCGTGCCCCACGGCGGCGGACCTCTCGGGCCGTGTCGCGGCGCTGCTCGACCGCGACCGCCATCCCACCGGCCCCGCAGGCAA
>JAUJMQ010000028.1 GCA_030446775.1 Egibacteraceae bacterium | reverse complement strand
CGCGCCGTCGGGGTAGGGCAGCGTCCCCTTCGCGGCCCGCGCCGCGCGCAGCACCATCACGGTGTAGAGCAACCCGAACTCCAGCCCCAGGACGTACCAGCCCTGGTCGAGGTTGGACCCCGCGAAGCGTGAGCGACGGCCGTCCACCCGCGGGCTCTGGGCGAGCCGGTAGAGCGCGAAGCCGGCGATCGCGACGAGCACGAGCACGGTGAACAGGTCCTGCAGGAAGCCGAGCAACGGCCAGCGCCCGATCAGCGGGATCGCGAAGTCGGGGTCGAAGACCTCGCCGATCGCCTCCAGCGACTGGCTCTGCAGGATCAGAAAGCCCCAGAAGATCAGGAAATGCAGCACCCCCGGGCCGGTCCACTTCAGCAGCTTGCGCTGGCCGAACACCTGCTCCAGCTGCGCCCGCAGCTTGCGTGCCACCCCCCCACGACGGTCGGGCATCGGCTGGGCCGCTCGCACCAGACGGATCAGGAACAGCGCCCGCCGCCCGGCCACGAACGCGCCGGCGGCGATGACCGCCAGCGCGGCGACGATCCGAACGACGACGAGGGTGTCCATGCGAGATGCCCAGCGCTCACCGGCGGCCCCCAGCCGGGCCACGCTCCCGGCGGCAATCGTAGGGGGACGCAGCAGGGCCGGGTGGGAGACCGGGCAGGTTGGTCACTCTATGGTGACCAAACGTTCTTTTCGCCGGCGGGTCAGTCCGACCTCGGGTTGCCCCCCGACAGCGCCGGCGCCGGTGTCAGCCGCTCGGCGGCTGGCGGTAGACCTTGCGGCGGAACACGTCGGTGGTCAGCGACGCGACCCGGTCGAGGATGAGCAGGCCGTCGAGGTGGTCCACCTCGTGCTGGAACGCCCGGGCCTCGAAGCCGCTCGCGTCGAACACGCGCTCGGCGCCGTGCTCGTCGATCCCGCGGACGACGACCCGCAGCGCCCGCCGCACGTTCGCCGTGAAGTCCGGGACGCTCATGCACCCCTCGCGGCGGACCTCGGCACCCTCGGCGAGCAGCACCTGAGGGTCGAACAGCACGACGAGGCCGTGACACGGCCGGCCCTTCGGGTGGCCCGACACGTCCACGCAGAAGGCGCGACGCGACACGCCGAGCTGCGGCGCAGCCAGCCCCACGCATCCCGGCGAGACACGCATCGTGTCGACGAGGTCGGCCGCCAGCTCGTCGTCGGTGCCGCCGACGGGGTCCGACGGGCGCTTGAGCAGCGAGTCGGGGATCGTCAGGACCGCGCGGACCGCCATCAGCGGCTCCCGCGGCACGGGGCGGCTGCCATGGTCAGTACGTCGCGATGTCGAGCGGGCTGAGGGTGACCTCGACGGCCTCGAGGTCGGCGGCGCCGCGCAGGGCGGCCACCAGCTCGTCGGGCGTCACCGGCTCCGGGATCGCGACCTCGAACAGCATCGCGTAGACGGGTGGGTCGTCACCCAGGACGCGGGTCGTGAGGTCGGCGACGTTGACCTCGGCCTCGGCGAGGACGCGGGTGACCGCCGCGACGAGGCCCGGGCGGTCGGCGCCGTAGACGCTGAGCACGTGCGTCGGCGGGGGGCTCTCGGCACCCTCACCGACCGGCCGGACGGTGACGACGAGGTCGAGGTCGCGCGTCGCGTCCACCAGCGCGGTCTCGAGCGCCGCCGCCTCGGTGTCGGTGCGCACGAGCAGCACGATGGTGAACTGGCCGCCGAGGATCGTCATCGACGAGTCGTGCAGGTTGCCCTCCGCCTCGACGAGGACCTGCGTGACACGGGCGATGATCCCTGGACGGTCGGCGCCGACCGCGGTGACGGCGAGCAGGCTCATGGCGGCTCCGGTCGGTCCTTCGGCTCGGGCGCGCCGACGGTGAACGTGACGGTGGTGGCGGTCTCGCCGAGGGTGCGCAGGGCGATGCGGTGCCTGCCCTCCGGCCAGCCACCCGGGGGAACGGTCGTGCCGAACACGTGCCGGCTCTCCCGGCCGGTCAGCAACACCCGCAGCCGGCGGAAGCGGCGCCCGTCGAGCCTCCAGTCGCCCGTGAGGACGACGCCGTCGGTGGCTCCGCGGTAGTCCACAGCGATGGGCAACGGCTCGTCGCGGGAGACGACCGCCCCGTCGGGGACCGGTGACGGCGACCCGCCGGGAAGCAGGCCGGCCCCGGTGACGACGAAGCCCCCGCGCCCGGCCGACACGTCCGGCGCCGTCATCGCCATCGGGTCGTGGCTGCGCCCGGCGGGCTGGGGAGTGTCCCGAGCGGGGTTCGGGCCGTCCTGGAGCTCGGGGTTGGACTGAGCGGGCTCGGGGGTCCGCGCAACGGGGTGGGGGCTCGGCTGCGCTGTGGGGCCGGCGGCTCGCCGCGACGCGCTCGTCGGCTCGAGGGCAGCCCGTGCGCCCGTGTCACCAGGCTCACCGAGCGCGACGACGAGCAGCGCGATCCCGGGCAGCAGTGCCGCGACGCCGGCCCACACCGCCGCGCCGGGCCGGCGCCGCGGTGGTGGAATCGGTCGTTCGGGCGGTGTGCGTCGGGGTGGAATCTCGACCGGCGCAGCGGCGGGTGGCGGCGGGCACATCGTCGTGCCGCGCACCGCGCCGGCCCGCACCCGGACGGGCAGCGGCCCCAGCTCGAGGTCTCCGCCGGTCTGCGCGACAGCGCGGACGGCGGCCTCCGCGTCGTCGTCGCCCGTGAGCCACCAGGCGTAGGTGAACGCCGCGGCGAGGTCGCGCTCACCTCCTCCCATGGCGCGCAGGGTACGCGGGTCGTCGGCTCGCACCGGTGTGTGTGCCCGAAGTCGTGGATCAAGGTCGGCGGGACCCCGGTCGAAGTCCAACTCATGACGCGGTCTGTTCGGCTCTCGGGGGTCCTGCTGGTCCTCGGCTTGGCGACCCTTCCGCTGCGCGTTGTGCTGCCTGTTGCCGCGGCCGACCCGTGCGGCCCCGGTCTCGCGGCGCCGGTCGCCGACGGTGCGGCTGCGTGCGTCCACGGGACCGACGAGGCGCCGCCCGGAGCCGACACGACGGACCTGCCGACCACCGACGAGCTGTGGGAAGCCCGCTTCGGCGAAGAGGCACCGGTCGTGGCCGCAGGCGAGGTCGCCATGGCGCCCGTCCCCTCGGCGGCGCGGCGTGTGGCCTGCATCGGCGACGGCACCTCCGGACCTCGCGTCCAGGTCGTCTACGCCCGGGCCTCTGACCACCCCGGCCGCTACGACGCCGTGCTGCCGCTGCTGCGCCAGTACGCCGCCGACGCCGACGACCTGATCAACGCGAGCGCCGGTCGGGCCGGCCAGGGCCGGCGCGTGCGCTTCGTCACGGGCCCCGACTGCCAGGTCGACGTCGCCCGGGTCGAGCTGTCGCCCGCCGGCGACGACACCTTCGTCGACACCAGAGACGAGCTGCGTGCGCGCGGCCTCGCCTCCCCGGACCGCAAGTACCTCGTCTTCGTCGATGCGGCCGTGGGGATCTGCGGCCTGGGCGAGGTCTTCGGCGACGACCGGCCGGGAGCGCACAACGCCAACAACGGCGGCCGGGCGATGTACTCGCGGGTCGACACCCGCTGCTGGCCGCACGCGGTGACCCACGAGCTGCTGCATACCCTCGGAGCGGTCCAGGACTCCGCGCCCCATTCCAACGGCGCCGGCCACTGCACCGACGAGCGCGACGTCATGTGCTACGTGGACGGCACCGGGACCGCCACCAGCCTGCTGTGCCCGGCCGCGTCCGAGCACCAGGTCGACTGCGGGCACGACGACTACTTCGACCCCGCCCCGTCTGCGGGCAGCTACCTCGCTACGAAGTGGAACACCGCCTCCAGCCGCTTCCTGCAGGTCGTCGACAGCCCGCCGCCACCGCCGAGGCTGAGCGTCGCGGTGCCGGGCAAGTTCCTGGCCGGGGCCCGCACCCGGATCCGTGCCGCCGTCGAGCTGCCCGCCGGGCGCCGTGCCGGGCTCGTGTGGTCCTCGACCCGCGACGACTGCAGGTTCGCCGACGCCCGTGCGGCGACGACGACGTGGACGTGCCCGGTCACCGTGGCCGGTCAGGCCGAGATCACTGCCCGCGTGACCGACTCCGCGGGGCTCACCGCCAGCATGTCGCGGTCGGTGAGCTTTGACGTGCCGGACCGGCCGCGCGCCACGACGCTGACACTGCAGGTGCCGCACGATGTGCGCGACGGTCGCCGGGCCGTGGTGAGCGGCGTGCTGCGCGACGCGCGCAGTGACGCTCCCATCGCCGGCATGCCCGTCACGGTGTGGGGGCTGAAGGCGGGCGCGCGGCAGTGGCACGAGGTCACGACCCGGGCCACCTCCCACGGCGGGCGCATCAAGGTCCGGGTGCAGCCGTCTCGCAACGTCACCTACACGTTGCGCTCCGGGAGCACCCTCACATGGGCGACTGGTGCCAGCGGTGACCGCCTGCTGCGCCACCGCCCGGTCGTCACCGCTCACGCGGCCGACACGACCGTGCGCCGCGGGGCGGCCGCGGTGGCTCGCGGTGAAGTCCGCCCGGCACGCGCCGGCGCCGTCGTGCGCCTCGAACGGCGCAGCGGCGGCGGCTGGCGCACCGTCACCACCGATCGTCTCAACAGCCGCGACCGCTTCACGCTGCGCTGGCATCCCCGGACGCGGGGGACCGACGACTACCGCGTCGTCATCCCCGGCGACGACCGCCACGGCACGGGCCGTTCGGAAAGGCTGACGGTCACGGTCGGCTGACCGGTCGGGAGTCCCATCATCGTGCGGTCACGGCGGTGAGCGCGGGGTTGCGGCTGCCTGACCGGGGGGGACCGCGGCGACGGCCAGTCACCTGCGAGCGGGTGCGGTTGCGGGCGTCCACGCCCCCTTCTGCACCCGGTCGGCCGCCGGCGGGTGGTCCGGCGGGTTTGGGTCCGGCGGGTGGTCCGGTGCTGTGAGCGGGTGCGGTTGCGGGCGTCCACGCCCCCTTCTGCACCCGGTCGGCCGCCGGCGGCCCGGTTGCTGGCGCCTGCCGGTGCGGTGGGAGCGCCTGCCGGTGCGGCGGGAGCGCCCGCCGGCGCGGCGCCGCGCCGCCGCCGCCCGTCCCCGACGGCCGATACGCTGCCGCGCGTGTCTGTGCACCTGGGGCGTATGGTCGTGCTCGCAGCCCTCGCCATCGCCGCCGCTGCGTGCGGGTCACCAGAGACGGCGACCCAGGACCCCGCCGGCGCCCCGGCACCGGCGACCGCACCGTCCGCCGACCCCGGCCGCATGACAGGCGAGGAGTCCTCACCGCCCACCCCCGGCTCCGACGCGCCCGCTCCCGAGCTTGCCGACATGCCGCCGTTCGAGCGCTCGCGCGTCACGCTCGTCGGGCCGGAGGGCGGCGCCGGGCGCGACGTGCCCGTCTACGTCGCCGACACCCCGGCCGAGCGGGGTCGCGGGCTCATGGGCGTGGAGGATCTGCCGGCCGGCGCCGGGATGCTGTTCCGGTTCCCCGGTGACGTGCGCGCCGGCTTCTATATGAAGAACACCCTCATCCCGCTGTCCATCGCCTTCATCGATGCGGACGGAGAGGTGCTGGCGGTGCTCGACATGGAGCCGTGCGAGGCCGACCCGTGCACCGTCTACGACCCCGGTGTCACCTACCGGACGGCGCTGGAGGTCAACCAGGGCTTTCTCGACGAGATCGGTCTGCGGCCCGGGTGGCGCGTCCAGGAGGCTCCCGGCCTGCCGCCGGCCACCTGACCTCCGCCGGCCTGACCGGCGGCCACCCGCCGCCAGCCACCTGACCGCCGCCGACTGACGCCCACGGCCTCAGGCGGCAGCCCCTCCGAGCAAGGAGCCCGCCCCGTGTCGCCAGCGCTGATGGCCGCGATCGCCGTGGCGGCCGTGCTCGTGCCGTTCGTCCTGCTCGCCCTGTTCAACGGCGGTGATGTCAGCGACGGCCGCGGCCGGCGGCTGTCCCGCCGCTGGCGGACCGCGACGCACAACGCGACGCCGAGCCTGCGCGATCGGGGGCATAGAACCTGAGTCTTCCGCGCTGAGATCTTTGCCGGTGGCGCCCGTCCGCGCTACGCTGTCGGCGACGGCAAGCAGGACACGCGCAGACACGTGCCCGGGAGGGCGGAGGTACGAACATGGCCAAGGCAGTAGGCATCGACCTGGGCACCACGAACTCCGTGGTGGCTGTCCTGGAGGGCGGCGAATCCACGGTCATCGCCAACGCCGAGGGCGCGCGCACGACGCCCTCGGTGGTCGGGTTCTCCAAGTCCGGCGAGGTGCTCGTCGGCGAGGTCGCCAAGCGGCAGGCGGTGACGAACCCCGACCGCACCATCGCGTCGGTGAAGCGTCACATGGGCACGAGCTGGCAGGCGTCCATCGACGGCAAGACCTTCAGCGCGCAGGAGATCAGCGCGCGGATCCTCATGAAGCTCAAGCGCGACGCGGAGGCCTACCTGGGCGAGGAGGTGACCCAGGCGGTCATCACCACCCCGGCGTACTTCGACGACGCGCAGCGCCAGGCGACCAAGGAGGCCGGCCAGATCGCGGGCCTTGAGGTGCTGCGCATCGTCAACGAGCCGACCGCCGCGGCGCTCGCCTACGGGCTGGACAAGGAGGGCGAGCAGACCGTGCTCGTCTACGACCTCGGCGGCGGCACCTTCGACGTGTCGGTCCTGGAGATCGCCGAGGGCGTGTTCGACGTCAAGTCGACCTCCGGCGACACCCACCTCGGCGGCGACGACTGGGACCAGGCGGTCATCGACTGGCTCGTCAAGACGTTCAAGGACAACCACGGCGTGGACCTGTCCAAGGACAAGATGGCCGCCCAGCGCCTGAAGGAGGCGGCGGAGAAGGCGAAGAAGGAGCTGTCGTCCACGACCGAGACCTCGGTCAACCTGCCGTTCATCACCGCGACGGCCGAGGGGCCGCTGCACCTGGAGCAGACCCTGACCCGGTCGGAGTTCCAGAAGATGACCGCCCACCTGCTCGACCGCACGAAGGCGCCGTATCACGCGGCGATCAAGGACGCCGGCGTGACCGCCGACGACATCGATCACGTCATCCTCGTCGGCGGCTCGACGCGCATGCCCGCGGTCGCGGACCTCGTCAAGGATCTGACGGGGGGCAAGGAGGCTCACAAGGGCGTCAACCCCGACGAGGTCGTCGCCATCGGCGCCGCGCTCCAGGCCGGGGTCCTCAAGGGCGAGGTCAAGGACGTCCTGCTGCTCGACGTCACCCCGCTCAGCCTGGGCATCGAAACCAAGGGCGGCGTGATGACCAAGCTCATCGAGCGCAACACCACCATCCCGACGCGCAAGTCCGAGGTGTTCACCACCGCCGACGACAACCAGCCGCAGGTCGAGATCCACGTCCTGCAGGGCGAGCGCGAGATGGCCGGCTACAACAAGACGCTCGGCAAGTTCCAGCTCGTCGACATCCCGCCGGCGCCGCGCGGCGTGCCCCAGATCGAGGTCACCTTCGACATCGACGCCAACGGCATCGTCCACGTCTCGGCCAAGGACCGGGGGACGGGCAAGGAGCAGTCGATGACGATCACCGGCCAGTCCGCCCTGCCCAAGGAGGACATCGACCGGATGGTCCGCGACGCCGAGGCCTTCGCCGAGGAGGACCGCCGCCGCCGCGCCGAGGCCGACGCCCGCAACAACGCCGACACGCACCTGTACCAGGCCGACAAGCTGGTCGCGGACAACGGTGACAAGATCTCGCCGGAGAACAAGGTCCGCATCGAGGAGGCGCAGGGCAAGGTGCGCTCCGTGATGGACGGCACCGACGCCGACGCGATCCGCAGCGCCGACGAGGACCTGATGCGCGTCCTGTCCGAGGTCGGCCAGGCGCTGTACGCCATGGCGCGGCCGACCAGGCCGGCGCCGCGAGCGGTGCCGGGTTCGGCGGCCGCCTCGGGCGGCGACGACGACGACATCGTCGACGCGGAGGTCGTCGACGAGGGCGACGACACCAAGGGCGCGGCCTGGCCGATGGCCGACGCCACGAACCCCTCCGCCCCGGGAGCGGCCGGCGCCGCTCCCGGGGACGCGCCAACGCCGCTCCCACCCGGGGCCAGGCAACGCCCCCCCACGCCGGGCGTCGACGTGGACGCCCCTCCCGCGACGTCAACGCCCGCCCCCGAGCCTGCCCCCAGCCCGCCGCTCTCGGCCCGCCCCGGTGACACGGGCAGCGCCGGCGACCCGGCCACCGCCGGCGACTCAGCGCCGGCCCAGTGCCGGACGGGGAGCCGGCCGATGCCTCGGACTTCCCTCCGGAGGCCGACGCGCACGCCACCGCCCTCGCCGTGGCCGAGCGGGAGCGCGACGAGTACCTGGACCACCTGCGCCGTGAGCGCGCGGAGTTCGAGAACTTCCGCAGGCGCTCGACGCGCGAGCGGATGGACGCGCTGGACCGGGGCGCCGAGCGCGTCGTCGCCGACCTGCTCGGCGTGCTCGACAACTTCGGCTTCGCCTTGGGCGCGGCCGCCGAGCGCGACGACGGTGATCCGCTGGCCAAGGGCGTGCAGATGGTCCACGACCAGCTCGTCGCCGTGCTGCGCGGTGTGGGGCTGGAGGACGTGCCGGGAGTCGGGTCGGTGTTCGACCCTGCACCACGAGGCGATGCTGTCGGTGGACAGCGACACGCCCGTCGACGAGCCGGTCGTCGTGGAGATCCTGCGGCCGGGCTACCGCTTCAAGGGGAGGGTGCTGCGGCCGGCGTCGGTCAAGGTCGCGCGCTGACATGAGTCAGAGGGACTACTTCGAGAAGGACTACGGCGTTCTCGGTGTAGCCAAGGACGCCAGCCAGGCCGACATCGCCAAGGCCTACCGCAAGCTCGCGCGCGAGCTGCACCCCGACGCGCGGCCCGGCGACGCCCAGGCGGAGTCGCGGTTCAAGGAGGTCAGCGAGGCCTACTCGGTACTGGCCAGCGCGGACAAGCGCAAGGAGTACGACTCGGTCCGCGAGATGGTCGGCTCGCAGGGCTTCCGCGGGTTCGGAGGCTTCCCCGGCGGAGGCGGAGCCTCGGGGCGGGGCGGGTTCGGGCAGAACGTCAACGTCGAGGACCTGCTGGGCGACCTGTTCGGGCAGGCGGCCGGCAACTTCGGCGGCGCTCGGCGTTCCACGGCGAGCACCGCGCGCAAGGGCCGCGACCTGGAGACCGACCTGCGGTTGTCGTTCGCCGACGCCATGGCCGGTGTCACGACGACGCTGCGGGTGGCCGGGCGGGCGGCCTGCTCGGTGTGCGGCGGCTCGGGGCGCGGCCCGGCACGTCGGTGGTGCGCTGCCCGACCTGCGGCGGTGCGGGGGTCATCTCCAACAACCAGGGGCTGTTCAGCTTCTCCGAGCCCTGCCCCACCTGCGGCGGCACCGGCCGGCAGATCCCCGACCCGTGCCCCAACTGCGCCGGCTCGGGCGTGGAGAGCCGCACGCGTGAGATCCGCGCGCGAATCCCGGCTGGCGTCAAGGACGGCGCGCGGATCCGGCTCATGCCGGCAAGGGGAGGCCGGCAGCTACGGCGGCCCGGCGGGCGATCTCTACGTCAACGTCCACGTGGAGCCGCACGAGCTGTTCGGCCGCCGCGGCGAGCACGTCACGCTGCGTGTGCCCATCAGCTTTGCGGAAGCGGCCCTCGGCGCGCGGATCACCGTGCCGACGCTCGACGAGCCGGTGACCCTGCGGGTGCCGGCGGGCACCGAGACCGGCAAGACGTTCCGCGTCAAGGGCAAGGGCGCGCCGGCGGCCAACGGCAAGCGCGGCGACATGCTCGTCACCGTCGACGTCGCCGTCCCGCGCAAGCTGACCCGCACGCAGCGCAAGATGCTCGAGGACTACGCGGCCACCGAGGGCGACGCGCTGCGCCGCCATCTCGACGAGGCGCTCAGCGGGGCGCCGTGATGACCGCGACCGGGGCCGTGGGAGGCGACGTCGACGGGCGCGGCGAGGTCCGTGCCGTCTACATCATCTCGGTCGCGGCCGAGCTCGCCGGCGTGCACCCCCAGACGCTGCGCGCCTACGAGCGCAAGGGCCTGCTCAAGCCCGCCCGCACCGCCGGGGGACCCGCCGCTACTCCGCCCGCGACGTCGAGCGCGTCCTGCTCATCCAGGAGCTCACGCAGCGCGACGGGGTCAACCTCGCGGGCGTGCTGCGGATCCTGGCGCTGCAAGACGATGTGGAGCGCCTCAGCGAGCAGCTCGACCGCAGCCGCGCGGCCGCGACGCAGCTGCGCAGCGACGCCCCGCCAGGCTGTCGCCGACGCGCTGCGCAGCCGCGGCACCGAGATCGTGCTGTACCGCCCGACCGCCATCGAGCGCCACACAGGCTCGGGCCGGCGTTGACCTCCGCCCGCCGACCGGTTTCAGTCGCCGAGAAGCCGTGCCATGTCTGCGACGAAGCCCTCGAGGTCGCCGACGCGTTGGAGGTAGCCCACCACACGGCTGTCGTCCACGTCGGCGTAGCCGTGGACGAGCACGTTGCGGAACCGCACCGCGGAGGCCATCGAACCGGCGAGGTCGGGCGATAGGACGCCGTGCTCGCCCAGGGCCCGCATGGCGTCGGCGTTCGTGTCGACCGGGCGGAGCCCCTCCGAGGCCGCCACGTGGTGCGCCGCGTCGATGCAGCCCTCCAGGGCCGTCACGAACAGGTACTTGACGTGACCGAGGCGGGCGGCGTCCGCCATCACATCGGCGGGCTCCATCGCGGCGTAGCCGCGCAAGGCATGGAGGTCCGCGGTGACCCGCCGCAGCAGACGGTGGAGGCGCTCGGGGTCAACCACGGCGGTGCGCCCGCGCGAAGTCCTCCCGGGCGCGGTCCGTGCGCGGACGCTCGTCGAGGTAGGTCTTGCGCGTCGCGGCCTGCCACGCGACCCGCGCCGTCGGGTCGTCGTCGAACAGCAGGTCCCCGTGCTGAGCGACCCGCCCGGCCAGCTCGAGGGCCGTGTCGAGCACGAGCAGGTCGACGGCTCCCGGCAGGTCGGCCGCGAGGGACGTTGCGTCCACGTCCTCGTCGCCGAACCAGGCGGCGACGTCGACGTCGGAGGCCGGTCGCTCCGTTCGCGTGGCCCGGCTGCCGTGGAGGAAGGCGAAGCGAGCACCCGCGCGCCGCAGCCGCGCGACAACGTCGTCGAGCTCGACGGCGGTGCCGTGGAGGACAGTCACGATGGCTGGGGATTCTGCCCCCACGTGGCCCCACGGCCCAGACCTGCGTCGCGCACATCTTGATATGGACAGGCGCAGGTTCTCTACGACACGGTAAAGTAGGTGGCATGGACTTCGAACGTTTCACGCTGAAGGCTCAGGAGGTCGTGCGGGACGCCATCGCGCTCGCCGGGGAGCGCGGCAACCCCGAGATCTCGCCGCTGCACCTGCTCCACGCGCTGCTGGGGCAGGCCGAGGGCCGGTCTTCCCGGTGCTCGAAAAGCTCGGCACCACACCCACGGCGGTGCGCCGGGCGACCGAGACCGCACTGGGCACACTGCCGTCCGCCCGCGGAGCCAGCGGGCAGGCGGGCCTGTCGCGCGCCGCCGCGCGCTGCTCGACAGCGCGCAGGCCACCGCCAAGACGCTCGGCGACGACTACACCTCCACCGAGCACCTGCTTGTGGCCCTCGCCGCCGACACCGGCCAGGCGGGCCGCGTGCTGCGCGACGCCGGCGTGACGGGCGACGCGCTGCTCGCCGCGCTCCGTGACGTCCGCGGCAGCCAGCGGGTCACGAGCCAGACGCCCGAGGACACCTTCCAGGCGCTGGAGAAGTACGCCACCGACCTGACCGCCGCCGCCCGCGACGGGCGGCTGGACCCCGGTCATCGGCCGCGACGAGGAGATCCGGCGCGTCATCCAGGTCCTGTCGCGGCGCACGAAGAACAACCCGGTGCTCATCGGTGACCCCGGGGTCGGCAAGACCGCGATCGTCGAGGGGCTGGCCCAGCGCATCGTCGCCCGTGACGTCCCCGAAGGCCTGAAGGACAAGCGGCTGGTCGCCCTCGACCTGGGCGCGATGATCGCCGGCGCGAAGTACCGCGGTGAGTTCGAGGAGCGGCTCAAGGCCGTGCTCGCCGAGATCGAGTCGTCCGACGGCCAGATCATCACCTTCGTCGACGAGCTCCACACGATCGTCGGGGCGGGCAAGGCCGAGGGCGCCATGGACGCCGGCAACATGCTCAAGCCGCTGCTCGCCCGCGGCAAGCTGCGCATGATCGGTGCGACGACGCTCGACGAGTACCGCGACATCGAGAAGGACAAGGCGCTGGAGCGCCGTTTCCAACCGATCCACGTCGGCGAGCCGTCGGTGGAGGACACCGTCGCGATCCTGCGCGGCCTCAAGGAGCGCTACGAGGTCCACCACGGTGTCCGCATCACCGACTCGGCGCTCGTCGCCGCCGCCCGGCTGTCGGACCGCTACCTGACCGAGCGCTTCCTGCCCGACAAGGCCATCGACCTCATCGACGAGGCGACGTCGCGGCTGCGCATCGAGATCGACTCGATGCCGTCGGAGATCGACGTCCTCGACCGGCGCGTCAAGCAGCTCGAGATCGAGAAGGCCGCGATCGGCGGCGACGTCGACAACGACCCCGGCGCCGCCGACCGGCTCCGCGAGATCGAGTCGTCGCTTGAGTCCCTGCGCGGCGAGCTCGCGACCCCGACGGCCCACTGGGAGGCCGAGAAGTCCGCGATCGGCGCCGTCCAGGAACGCAACGCCGCCATCGAGGAGGCGCGCGAGCGCGCCGAGCGCGCCGAGCGCGACGGCGACCTGCAGACCGCCGCCGAGCTGCGGTACGGCCGCATCCCCACGCTGGAGCGCGAGCTCGCCGAAGCGACGCAGCGCCTCGCCGAGCTGCAGGCCGACCAGCGGATGCTCAAGGAGGAGGTCGACGCCGAGGACGTCGCCGAGGTCGTCGGCCGCTGGACCGGCATCCCCGTGGCGCGGCTGCTCGAGGGCGAGCGCGGCAAGCTCGTCCGCCTGGAGGACACCCTCCGCGAGCGCGTCATCGGTCAGGACGAGCCCGTCAAGGCGGTCGCCGACGCGGTGCGGCGGTCACGCGCCGGGCTCGCCGACCCCGACCGTCCGCTGGGGTCGTTCCTGTTCCTCGGCCCGACCGGGGTCGGCAAGACCGAGCTCGCACGGGCGCTGGCCGAGTTCCTGTTCGACGACGAGCGGGCGATGGTGCGCCTCGACATGGGCGAGTACGGCGAGAAGCACACCGTCTCGCGGCTCGTCGGCGCCCCCGGCTACGTCGGCTACGAGGAGGGCGGCCAGCTCACCGAGCCGGTGCGCCGACGCCCCTACTCGGTGGTGCTGCTCGACGAGGTCGAGAAGGCCCACCCCGACGTGTTCAACGCGCTGCTGCAGGTCCTCGACGACGGCCGCCTCACCGACGGGCAGGGCCACACCGTGGACTTCCGCAACACCGTCGTCATCATGACGAGCAACCTCGGGTCGCAGTTCCTGCTCGACCCGACGATGAAGTCCCGACGAGGTTCGCGACCGCGTGATGGTGTCGGTGCGCGAGCACTTCCGGCCCGAGTTCCTCAACCGGCTCGACGAGGTGCTGATCTTCTCGCGGCTGGACAAGGACCAGCTGCGCGCGATCGTCGACGTCCAGCTGCGGCGGGTGCGTGAGCGGTTCGCCCAGCGCGACCTGTCGCTGGAGCTCACCGACGCCGCCGCCGACTGGCTCGCCGAGCGCGGCTACGACCCCGTCTTCGGCGCCCGGCCGCTCAAGCGGGTCCTGCGCCGCGAGCTGGAGGACAAGGTGGCGCTCGCCCTCCTCGACGGCCGCCTCGCCGAAGGCGACACCGTCAAGGTCGATAGGGATTCCACGCACGACTGCCTTGGCCATCTCATAGTAGTGCGCAATCCCCATCGACGTCGCCGGCGACGAGCTGGCGATCGACGATCCTGCCGCGCAGCTTCTGGACGATGTTCGTGCCACCGCGTGCCAGCCGCGCGTGCGCAGTCGGGGTACTAGCGCACCACACACCCACTTGCTGTGGCCCGAGCGGTCCACCCGCGGGGAGGTCGCGCGTCATGGCCTCCGCAAGTTGCTGTGGCCGAGCAGGTGCGCGTCATGGAAAGCAGGCGCATGCGGGAGCGGACGGAAGGTCAAGCACTGCTGCCGTCAGCAGCGCGGTCCCTGTGAAGCGAGCCTGGCAACGGCGTTCCTGCACGCCCAGCGCAAGGCGGCGGCGCCGGACCTCGCCGAGGCCCTGGAGTTCCACGACAAGCGGGAGCTCGTCAGAGCGCTCGTGGGGTTGGCGATCACCGACGACGCGTTCCTCGTCCCCCTGCCGAGACTCGAACCACCCGCGCTCGCCCCGCTGCGCGCCGCTCTCGACAGGGACGACGATGCCGCCGCCGCCGATGCCCTTCCCGGCGCCGTTGCGTGCTGCGACACCTCCGTGATCCGTGCCCGCCTCGCCCGAGCGGTCATCATCCGCCGGGACGAGGCCAAGCTGTGCTCCCACATCGCTGCCGTCGCGCTGCACGACCTCACCGAGGCGCGCAGCTTGATGGTGGAGGCCGGGCTGTGCGAGGCGCTGGCGATCCGCATGGGGCTGCGGCGCACGGGATCGGGGCTCATTGTCACCAGCGTGGTGCCCGCCGAGGCGCGGGCGCTGTCGGCCGCCGTGTGACTTCCTGACAGCAGGCTTGCCAGCACCGGTGCTGGACCCAAGCGCCGCCTCAGACGAGGGATGAGCCCCCCGGGGCACCCGGCCGCGCCGCCGTGCTCAGGCGGGCGCGGGGTCGTCGGGGTGCTGGTCCTCGAGGTTGGCCGACGAGGTCAGCAGCAGCCCCGGGTCGATGCCGAGATCCCGCAGGACCTGCGCATGCTCGCTCGGGTCGATCCGGTCGGGCAGCTCGGCGTCGGCGCGCTCGGCGCGCTCGATGTCACCGGCGGCCAGGAACTGCTCGACGAGCGCGGCCTTGTCCAGCAGCACTACAGCTTGGGCAGCCCGCCGCCGCCCATGAACTTGGAGATGAGGTCCTGGGGGCTCAGCCCGAACTTCTCGAGCAGCCCGCTGTCCTGCTGGGGGTCGACCTGCTGGGGCAGCTCGGAGTCGGCCTGCTGAGCCTCGGACGTCTTACCCTGCTGGCGTAGCAGGTCCAGGATCTGGGACTTGTCGATCTGCACGGTGTCTCCTTGTCGCGGCGCAGCGGTCGGCACACGGTTACCCGCGGCGACCGACCCCTACCCTCCCGGCTGGGGCGCAGGGCAGCACCTACCATCGTCGTGATGCCGGCCGCCCACCTGCGCTCCCTCGACGGCTCCGCGGACCTGCGCGGGCTCGACCCGGCCACCGTCGCGATCACCGCCGGACGCGGGTCGGGGGAGCCCGGCGCACCGATGAACGTCCCGGTGCACCTGACCTCGATGTACACCGCGGGCGGCGACGTCGGGTACGCCCGCGAGGGCAACCCGTCGTGGACGGCGCTCGAGGAGGCGCTCGGCGCCCTGGAGGGCGGCACGGCGCTCGTCTTCGCCTCCGGGATGGGCGCCGCGACCGCGGTCTTCGAGCAGCTGGACGTCGGCGCGGTCGTCGTCGCACCCGCCGACGCCTACACCGGCACACGCGGCTACCTCGAGGACGCCGACGCCCGCGGGCGGCTGCGGGTGCGCCTCGTCGACGTCGCTGACACCGACGCGACGCTGGCGGCCTGCGAGGGTGCCGCGCTGCTGTGGGCCGAATCGCCGACGAACCCGCTGCTGGCGGTCGCCGACCTGCCGGCGCTCGCCGCCGGCGCCCGCGCCGGCGGCACGGTCCTCGTCGTCGACAACACCTTCGCGACGCCGCTGCTCCAGCGGCCGCTCGAGCTCGGCGCCGACCTCGTCGTGCACTCCGCCACGAAGTTCATCGCCGGGCACTCCGACGTCCTGCTCGGCGCCGTCGTCACGGCCGACGCGGACCGCGCAGCCCGTCTCGCCGACCGCCGGACGATGCTCGGCGCGGTACCCGGCCCGCTGGCCGCCTACCTCGCGCTGCGGGGCCTGCGTACGCTGCCGGTCCGCCTCGAGCGTGCGCAGTCCAACGCCGCGGAGCTCGCCCGGCGCCTCGACGACCACCCGGCGGTCAGGCGGGTGCGCTACCCCGGCCTGCCGAGCGACCCCGGGCACGGGCGCGCCGCCGCCCAGATGCGCGGCTTCGGGGCGATGCTGGCGTTCGAGACCGCAACGGTCGCGGCCGCCGACCGCGTCTGCGAGCGCGTACGCCTGCTGACCCACGCCACCAGCCTGGGCGGGGTCGAGACGACCCTCGAGCGCCGGCGCCGCCACCCCAACGAGGAGCTGACCCCGCCCACCCTGGTCCGCGTGAGCGTCGGCTGCGAGGACGTCGACGACCTGTGGTCCGACCTGCGCCAGGCGCTGGAACCGGCGTGACGATCCTGGCGTGGCAGCGGGGAGGTGCCCCGGCGGGCCCCGCCGTCGTGCTCGCCCACGACTGGGGCAGCGACGCCGCCTCGTGGCAGGACGCCGGCTGGATCGGCGCGCTGGAGCGCGCGGGGCTGGCCCTCTACGTCGCCGACCTGCCCGGGCACGGCGAGTCCGCCGACGTGCTCGTGCCGCCCGACGCCGAGCCCGCCGCCTGGACCGCCGCGACGATGCTCAACGACCTGCATCGCCTGGGGGTGGCCGGCTTCTCGGTCGCCGGGCACGGCGCCGGATGCCTCGTCGCCGGGCACGCCGCCGCGCGGGCGCCGGAGCGGGTGGCGCGCCTGGTGCTCGTCGGCTGCGACGACGGCCCGTTCCTGGCGGAGCGCGACGAGGTCGCGACGGCGCTGGCCGACCCCGCCGCCAGCGTGTGGCACGCCGACGCCGCGGCGGCCGTCGCCCGCGCCCGCAAGGACCGGCGCCACCACCTGCCCACGCTCGCGCACTGGGCACGGCAGGCGCAGTGGCCGGCGGCGGCGCGGCTGGGGGCTCTGCGCACCCCGGTCCTGCTGGCCGTCGGCAGCGACGACCCCCATCGCCGCGGCGCTCCGCGGCTGGCGGCGCTGTTCCACGACGCGCACCTGGTGACCGTCCCCGGCGACGCCGGCTCGCTGCTCGCCGCGCCGGAGCTCGTCGCCACCGTCGTGGCGTTCCTGCGCGAGCTGCCGGTCCCGTGACGCGCCGGCGCGCGATCGTGCTCGCCGCCGTGGGGACGCCCCTGGCGCTGCTGGCCGTCCTGGGTGTCGAGGCGTGGCTCGCAGCGCGGGGTGAGTACCTGCCCGGCGACCCCGGCTACGTCATCGCCACGACGGTGGCGTCGGACTCTCGGGCCGGTGGGGGCGACCCGCTGCGGCTGGTGATGCTCGGCGACTCGACCGTCGCCGGCGTCGGGTCACCGGCGCTCGCCGACTCCCTGCCGGTGCAGGTCGCCCGGCGGGTGGCCGACGCGGTGGACCGCCCGGTCGACGTCCGCGGGCTCGGCGTGTCCGGCGCCCGCACCGCCACCGTCCGCAGCGAGCAGCTTCCTCGGATGGCCGACGAGGACACCGACGTCGTCGTCATCGTCGTCGGGTCCAACGACGTCACCCACCTCACCTCCCCGAGCGCGATGGCCGAGCAGACGCGCGCGCTGCTTCGCGCCGCGCGGGAGCAGGCCCCCGGGGCGGCGGTGGTGCTCGGCGGCATCCCGTTGTTCGGGTCGGCTGACGCGCTCGCGCAGCCGCTGCGCTGGTTCGTCGACCGCTACGCCGACGTCCTGCGGCCACGCCAGCGCGCCGCCGCGACCGACGTCGAGGGCGTCACGTTCGTCAACATCGCCACCGAGGCCAGCCCCCGCTTCGCGGGCGTGCCCGAGGCGATGTCGCCTGACGGCTTCCACCCCGCGCCCGTCGGCTACGGCTTCTGGGCCGACGCGCTGGCCGCCGGCGTCGTCGACGCGCTGCGGTGAAGCTGCGGGCTACTCGGCGCCGCGGTAGACCGAGATGAACCGGGTGTAGTTCTCAGCGATCTTGGCGGCGGCCTTCTCGCGATCCAGGGAACCGTCGAGGTAGGCGTTGAGGGGGTCGGACCAGATGCTGCGGCCGATCGCGAACCCGGTGAAGCCGTCGACCGGTGCCGCCTGGGTCAGCCAGGCGTCGACCTTCTCATCGTTGGCGCCGCGTCCCAGGAGCACGCACACGACCTCGTCGCGGCCTCCGGCGCGGGTCTGCTCGGCGACCCTGGCACAGTCGGAGCGGCTGTCCAGGCCCTCGATCTTCCAGATGTCGACCTCGACGCCGGCGTCCTGGATCTCGCGGATGGCTCGGACCATCAGCTCCGGGCGCAGCTCGGCGTCGTAGCGGTCGGTGCTGCCGCCCACCGACTCCAGCTGGTCGGGCTCGGCGGGGACGAGCAGCTCGAACAGGAACAGCCGGTTCCGGCCGTGCAGCCAGTCCGCGAGGCGCTTGAGCCGCTGCAGCTGCAACACGTTGGTCTCGGGGTCGGGCGAGTCGGGGTTGTAGCGGACCAGCACCTTGGAGAAGTCCGGGTCGAAGCGCTCGATGTGCTCACCGAACTCGTCGCCGTACTCGAAGTCGAAGACGTCCTGGCCGCTCTTCTCGACCGGCATCGCCAGCTTCAGGCCGTGCCGCTTGGCCTGCTGGGGTATGTCCGAGCCGAACTCCTCGTCGACGAGCACACCGAGCACCGACGCGTCCTCACCGGCCTCGGCGGCGATGACCATGCCGTCGAAGATCAGCCGCTTGGCGTCGCGGACCTTCTCGGTCTGCTCGTCGGTGAGGTCTCCACTGCTGCCCACGACGGTCTTCTTGAACGACCCCCGGTGGTCGAAGGCCAGGATGTACAGCTTGCCGGAGTAGCCCAGTGCCATGAGGATGCCCGTTCGAGTCGTCGTGTCGGCGTGCGCGGAGCCTAGCGAACGCCCGGCCGGGTCGGGACAGCGGGCGCAGGGAAGGTACTGCCGCGGCCGCGGGTTTGGTGATTCACTGTGAGCGGGAATGATGTCACCGCGAGTTTCGATGCTCGCAGTCAGTGACAGCCCCCACGGGGGCGGAGGGGAGTCCAGTTGGGCATCATCGCGTTCCTCATCCTCGGTTTGATCGCCGGTGCGATCGCCAAGGCCGTCATGCCGGGGGATGACCCCGGCGGGATCGTCGTCACGATGATCATCGGCGTCGTCGGCGCGTTGCTCGGAGGCTTCCTGGCCGCCGCGCTGTTCAACGCGCAGCCGATGGACGAGTTCTTCGACATCAGCTCGTGGCTGACCGCGATCATCGGGGCGATCATCCTGCTCGCGATCTACCGAGCGGTCGCAGGCAACAAGGGCCGCAGCAGGGCCTGACCGCCCGACCGCACCGCAGTACGGCACGGCTCCTTCGGGGCCGTGCCGTTCCGTTGTGCGGGGGGACCGCCGGGCTAGGCTCGCCGCTCCCTCGTCGAGCGAGGAAGGAGCGGGGCAGATGGCCGTCATCAAGACGATCGACCTCGTCGGGGTGTCCACCGAGTCGTGGCGCGACGCGGCGCACAAGGCGCTGGAGGAGGCCGGCAGGACGCTGCGCGGCATCGAGGGCTTCGACGTGCTCGACACCTCGGCCGTCGTGACCGACAACCGGATCAGCGAGTACCAGACCCACATCCGGATCCGCTTCCGGCTGGAGCGGTAGCGCATGCCGGCGTGGATCGTCGTCGGCACGCAGTGGGGTGACGAGGGCAAGGGCAAGGCGACCGACCTGCTCGCCGACGACGTCGACTGCGTCGTGCGCTACCAGGGCGGCAACAACGCCGGCCACACGATCGTGGTCGGCGACCGGACCCTGAAGCTGCACCTGGTCCCGTCCGGCGTGATGTACCCGCACGTCACCCCCGTGATCGGCGACGGCGTGGTGCTCGACCCGGGGTGCTCTTGAGGAGCTCGACACGCTCGTCGACCAGGGGCTGGACGTGTCGAGGCTGAAGATCAGCGGCAACGCCCACCTGATCATGCCCTACCACCGCGAGCTCGATAAGGTCACCGAGCGGTACCTCGGACGCCAGAAGCTCGGGACCACCAAGCGCGGGATCGGGCCGGCGTATGCCGACAAGGCCGCCAGGGTCGGCCTGCGCGTGCAGGACCTGTACGACATGAAGATCTTCCGCCAGAAGCTCGACGTCGTGCTCAAGGAGAAGAACGCGGTCCTGTCGCGCGTCTACAACCGTCTGCCGATGAAGGCCGCCGACATCGAGACCGAGTACGCCGTCTACGCCGAACGGCTGCGGCCCTACATCGCCGACACGATGTCGCTTGCTGCACGAGGTGCTCGAGCGGGGCCGCAACGTGCTGCTGGAGGGGGCGCAGGGGACGCTGCTGGACCTCGACCACGGGACGTATCCGTTCGTGACCTCGTCCAACCCGGTCGCCGGTGGGGCGCTGACCGGCTCCGGGCTCGGTCCCCGCCACGTCGAGCGCGTCATCGGCATCACCAAGGCGTACGTGACGCGGGTCGGCTCCGGGCCTTTCCCCACCGAGCTGAGGGGCGCCGCCGGCGGGCAGCGCTCGGCGGAGGCTCGGGACTCCGACGCGGCAGTCGGTGAGGAGATGACGGCCGTCGGCAAGGAGTACGGCACGACCACGGGCCGCCGCCGGCGGGTCGGCTGGTTCGACGCGGTGCTCGCCCGCTACGCCGCGCGGGTCAACGGGCTCACCGAGCACTTCCTGACCAAGCTCGACGTCCTGTCCGCGTTCGAGTCGCTCAAGGTCTGCCGCGCGTATCGCTACCAGGGCGACGAGTACGAGCACATCCCGCCGCACCATGCGAACTTCCACCACGCCAAGCCGGTGTACGAGCAGCTGCCCGGCTGGTGCACCGACCTCACCGCGGTGTCGCGCTACGCCGACCTGCCCGTCGGCGCGCAGGCCTACGTCGACCGGCTCGAAGAGCTGGGAGGCGTGCCGATCCGCTGGGTCTCGGTCGGTCCGGCGCGCTCCCAGACCCTGGAACGCAGCTGACCGCAGGAGTCCGGACATGAGGCGCGCGAGCCTGACTGTGGACCGCCGCTGGCGGGTGAGCTCGGACGCCGAGCCGACGGCACGATCGCTGACGGCCGCGCTCGCGCTGCTGCCCCGACACAGTGTCGAGACAGCCGCTCCCGGAGTTCTCGTCGTCCGCCACCGCTACCTGCCCCCGGCCGCGTTCGTCGCGGCACTCGTCAGCGTCTTCGTGGTCCTGTTCCTCGGCCTGCTGTTCCTGCTGGCCAGACGGACTGACACCTTCACGGTGTTGCTCGAGCCGGTCGACGGCGGCACCGAGGTGACGGTACGGGGTGAGGTCTCCGGGCCCGCGCTGGGCGTGCTGATCGCCGAGCTCGCGGCGGCGGCGTGAGGGTTCTCGTACTCGGTACGGGCGGGCGGGAGCACGCGCTGTGCTGGGCGCTGGCACGGTCGCCGTCCGTCCACGAGGTGCTGTGCGCGCCGGGCAACGCCGGCACCGCCGAGGTCGCCACCAACCTCGCCCACGACCCCCCCGACCCCGCGCTCGTGCGGGAGGTCGCGCTGCGCGAGCGCGTCGGCCTCGTCGTCGTCGGCCCCGAGGCGCCGCTCGTCGCCGGTGTGGCCGACACGCTCACGGCCGCCGAGGTCCCGGTGTTCGGTCCTACCCGCGAGGGGGCTCGAATCGAGGCGTCGAAGGCCTTCGCCAAGAAGGTGATGGACGCCGCGGGGGTCCCGACCGCGCGCTACTGGAGCGGGCGCGACCCGGAGGGGGCGCGCGCGGCCCTCGACGGGTTCGAGCCGCCGTATGTCGTCAAGGCCGACGGGCTGGCCGCCGGCAAGGGGGTGCGGATCTGCCCCGACCGGCGCGCGGCCGAGGCGGCGATCACCGACCTGATGATCGGCCAGCTGCTCGGCGCCGCAGGGTCGACGGTCGTGATCGAGGAGTTCCTGGAAGGGCCCGAGCTGTCGGTGTTCGGGCTGTGCGACGGTTCCGACGTCCGCGTGCTCGCGCCCGCCCGCGACTACAAGCGTGCCCTGGACGGCGACGGCGGGCCGAACACGGGCGGCATGGGGGCGGTGTCGCCGGTGCCGGTCGGGGAGGGGCTCGTCGAGGGGGCTGCCGACGCGGTGTTCCGGCCGGTGCTCGCCGAGCTCGCGTCGCGCGGTGCCCGCTACACCGGCGTGCTGTACGCGGGCCTGCTGCTGGCAGCCGACGGGCCGCGGGTGCTGGAGTTCAACGCCCGGTTCGGCGACCCCGAGGCGCAGGTCGTGCTGCCGCGGCTGCGCTCGGACCTCGGCGCGCTGCTCCTCGCTTGCGCGGAGGGCCGGCTCGCCGCAGCCCCGCTGCCCGAATGGAGCGACGACGCGGCGGTGACGGTGGTCCTCGCCTCCGGCGGGTACCCCGGCGACCACCGGACCGGCCTGCCGATCAGCGGCCTGGACGACGCGTCCCGGGTGGCCGGCGCCACGGTCTTCCACGCCGGCACCCGGCGCGAGGCCGCCGCGGTCGTCGCCGCCGGCGGGCGGGTGCTGTCCGTCACGGGGATGGGCACGACGGTCGCCGACGCCCGCGCCGTCGCCTACGCCGCCGCCGACCGGATCAGCTTCGACGGTCTTCACCGCCGCGGCGACATCGCCTCCTGACCCTGCGCCGCGGCCGCGCGCGCCGGCCGAGGATCGGCGAGCGGGTGCAGTTTGGTGCGTAGACGCTCGTTGTTGCACCCGGTCACGGCGCCGACGTTGAGACCCTGTTCGAGCGGGTGCAGGTTCGGGCGCAGACGCCCGTTATTGCACCCGGTCGGCCTGGAGCGGCCCGGGCCATCCTGCCGCCGACTTGACGCCGGCCCGACGCCCCGCTTCCGCCGACCTGGACGCCGGCGCTGCGCTGTGCTGCCCCGCGCCCGCGCCCGGTCACGACGCGACGTCGTGCACCCACCGGCTATAACGCACGGGCTGTGGCGCACGGGAGAGCGGGGAGGTGCGATGGTCGACCTTGACGGGCGGGTGTTCCGCGCCGCCGGCGCGGCAGAGGGCGGCGAGGTCGACGAGCAGACCGAGTTCCGGTTCCGCCAGTCAGCCGACCTCGTGTGGGGCCGCTACTCGGGCGGCAACATCCGGCTCGGGTTGCTCGTGGGCACCTCGGACGGGACGACGGTGCGGTTGCGCTACACCCAGGTCACCCGCGCCGGCGAGACCGCGACCGGCGCGTCGACCGACCGCATCGAGGTCGTCGGTGACGGGCGCGTGCCCCTGCACGAGACCTGGGCAGGGGACTCGCGGGACGGCACCGGGACAAGCGTGCTGGAGGAGGTGCGGTGATCGACGACGAGCCAGGGGCGCCGGTCCAGGAGGCCCGGCCGCCGGCCGGCGACCAGGCCAGAGCGTCGGTCGAGGGGACCCGGCCGGCCGGCGACGAGCCGGTGCGGCTGCGACCCATGACCGAGGGCTACGCGCCTGCGCTGGCCGACATCGTCGACGCAGCAGCCGCGGCCGAGGCGCGCGCGGCCGGGCGCGAACCGCCGGCGCCGGGGCTCCCCGAGCGCCACGAGCGGTTCGTGAAGGGGCTGGCACGGTTCGCCCTCACCGACCCCGACGGCGCCTGGGTCGCGCGGGCCGGCGGGGACCTCCTCGGCTTCGGGCAGGCCATCCGCCGCGAGGGCTTCTGGGGGTTGGCGATGCTGTTCGTGCACCCCGACCGCCAGAGCCGCGGGATCGGGCGGTCGCTGCTCGACCGGTGCCTGGCCTACGCCGAGGGCGCGTCCGTCCGGATGATCATGACCTCGCAGGACCCCCGGGCGCTGCGCCGCTACGCCCTGGCCGGTCTGGACATCCACCCGGCGGTCAAGGCGGCCGGCAAGGTCGACCGTCGGGCGCTTCCGAGCGGTCTGCCGGGCCGCGACGGTGACGAGACCGACCTCGATCTCGTCACCGCGGTCGACCTGCCGCTGCGCGGGGCCAGCCGGGCCGGCGACGTCGGGTTCCTGCTGTCTGTCGGCGCGCGGATGACCGTCGTGGACCGCGGCGGGCGGCGCGGCTTCGTCGTGGTCCGCGACGGCAACCCGTTGCTGTTGGGCGCCGACGACCCGGCGACGGCCCAGGCGCTGCTGTGGCAGGCCTTCGCCGCCGCGAAGGAGGACGCCGACGTGGACTGCTACTGCTGGACCGCGGCGCAGGGCTGGGCGGTGGGGGTCGCGCTGGCGGCACGCCTGACCGTCGCCCCCGCCGGCCCGCTGTTCGTCGCCGGCGGCCGCGTCCCGGGTCCCTGGCTGCCGTCGGGCTGGTACTTCTAGGCCTGTCTCCCGAAGGGAGTCGTTGGACATGCGCGGCCCGACGTTCGAGGTGCGTCCTAGACCGGCTCGAGTGCCTCAGACGCACGACCCGGCGCCGAATCCCGCCGCGAGGCGGCTCATCGCCGAAGGTTGAATCCTTTGGTTCGCATGGGGACCGGAGTCTTCAAGCTTTGGCTGCAGGCCCCGGCCTCATCTGAGGGACGACAGTGGACGAGCGATACCCGTGGAGGTGCGCAGGGGTACGCGGGCCTGTGAGGGGCACGGCGGGTGGCATGCTGCCGGGGTGATCCCCCGCTACACGCTGCCGGAGATGGGCGCGCTGTGGACCGACGCCGCGAGGCTCGCGACGTGGGTCGACGTCGAGGTGCTCGCGTGCGAGGCGCACGCCGAGCTCGGAGTCGTCCCGGCGGCGGACCTGTCGGCCATCAAACGCGGGTCGCCGCCCACGCCGGAGCGCGTCAGCGAGATCGAGGCGACCACCGACCACGACGTCATCGCGTTCCTCAGCGCCTTCGCGGAGACGATCCCCCCGGCGGAGGGCGCGCCACCGGACGCCCCGCACCCGTCGCGCTGGGTGCACTACGGCATGACCTCGTCGGACCTGCTCGACACCGCGCTCGGCGCGACCCTCGCCCGCTCGACCGACCTCGTCCTCGCCCGCACCGACCGGCTCGTGGAGGTGCTCAAGCACCGCGCGCTGGAGCACTGGGACACCGTCTGCGTCGGCCGCACCCACGGCGTCCACGCCGAGCCGACGACGTTCGGCCACAAGCTCGCGCAGTTCGCGTTCGCCGTCGACCGGACCCGGACCCGGCTGCGAGCCGCCCGCGCCGCGGTCGCGGTCGGGTCGCTGTCGGGGGCGGTCGGCACCTACAGCAACATCGACCCGTTCGTCGAGGCCTACGTCTGCGACCGCCTCGGGCTCGGGGTGGAGCCGGCCGCCACCCAGGTCGTCGCCCGGGACCGTCACGCCGAGCTGCTGTGCGCCCTGGCGGTGCTCGCCGCCACCGTCGAGCAGATCGGCCTCGAGGTCCGCCACCTGCAGCGCACCGAGGTGCGCGAGGCGTCAGAGCCGTTCCACGCCGGACAGAAGGGCTCCTCGGCGATGCCGCACAAGCGCAACCCGATCACGGCGGAGCGCATCTGCGGGCTCGCGCGGGTGCTGCGCGGCAACGCCGTGGCGGCGCTGGAGGACGTCGCGCTGTGGCACGAGCGCGACATCACCCACTCCTCGGTGGAGCGGGTGATCCTTCCCGACAGCCTCATCGCGGCGGACTACCAGCTCCACCTCGCGGCCCGCGTCGTCGAGGGGCTGGCGGTCGACGCGGCGCGCATGCGCGCCAACCTCGAGGCCACCGGGGGGCTGGTGTACTCGTCACAGGTATTGCTGTCGCTGGTCGACGCCGGCATGGCGCGTGACGACGCGTACGCGGTCGTCCAGTCCGCGGCGATGCGCACCTTCTCCACCGGCACCGACTTCCGCACGACGCTCGCCGACGCCGGTGTCGACGTGCCCGCCGGCGCCTTCGACCCGGCTCGCTTCCTGTCCCGCCACGGTGTCGTCCGCGACCGCCTCGAGGCCCTGGACTCGCCGTGACCCGGGGTGCCGTGGCTTCCCCACCGTTTCGGTGGCCTATCCACGGCACCTCGGGTGGGAGGGGCGGTCAGCGGAAGCCGAGGTTCTCGCGGTCGGCCGGGTCGCGGTCGAACTGGCCGCGGATGCGCTCGTCGGCGGCGGCGACCTGGGCGGCCTGGGCGGCGCGGAACTCGTCGGAGCGGCCGCGCAGCGCCTCGTCGCCGGCGCCGAGGATCCGGACCGCGAGCAGGCCGGCGTTGCGGCCGCCGTCCACGGCGACCGTCGCGACGGGAACCCCCGACGGCATCTGCGCGATCGCGAGCAGGCTGTCGACGCCGGCCAGGGCGGTCGCCGCGATCGGGACGCCGATCACCGGCAGGGAGGTCACCGCGGCGAGGACCCCTGGCAGGTGCGCCGCGGCGCCGGCGCCGGCGACCAGCACCCGCAGGCCCCGGTCGGCCGCCTCGCGGGCCCACCCGAGCGCCGCGTCGGGCGTGCGGTGCGCCGACAGCACCCGCACCTCGCAACGCAGGTCGAACTCGGCGAGCGCGTCGACCGCGGGGCGCATCACCGACAGGTCGGACTCGCTGCCCATGACGACGCCGACGACCGCTGCTGCCATGCGAGAGCCTTTCTGGAGGGACCGTCCGGGGCGCAGGCTAGCGGCCGCGCGCAGCGTGCCATCTCCGGCGAGCGCGGCCGGGAGCCCCGGCGTCAGCCGACGGTGGTGCGCGCTCGGGGGCTGCGGTCCACCGGTGGGAAGCCGGCCTCGGTCAGCGCGGCGGCCGCGGCCTCCAGCCGGTGCGGCGCCGGCGCGGTCGCCCAGGGGTCCGCCCGCTGGGGCACGGTGTGCACCGTGAACGCCGTCGGGTCGAGGTCGTCGGTCACCTCCTCCCACGCCAGCGGCGTGGACACGGTGGCCGCCGGGTGCACCCTGGGGCTGTAGGGCGCCGCCAGCGTCTGTGCCTGCCCGGCCCGCGACCAGTCGATCAGCAGGCGGTCACCGCGGTCGGCCTTGCGCATCTCGACGGTGAGGTCGTCAGGGTGCCGCGCGGCGCAGGCGCGGGCCACCGCCAAGCAGAAGCCGCGCAGGAAGCCGTGGTCGTAGCGGCGCTCGACGGGGACGTACAGGTGCAGGCCGCGCTTGCCGCTCGTCTTGACCAGCGCCGACAGGCCCAGGTCGCCGAGCGTCTCGCGCAGGCGATGCGCGGCGACCGTCACGGGCGGCTGCGGACCCGACGGATCGAGGTCGAAGGCGAGCAGGTCGGCCCGGTCGGCCCGGTCGACGCGGGAGAACCACGGGTGCAGCTCGACGGCGTTCTGCCCGGCGAGCCAGCGCAGGTCGTCGACGTCGTCGACGAGGGCGTAGGACACCGTCCGGCCCGACGTCTCGGTCCAGACCTCGTGGCGGCGCAGCGATGCCGGCGCCGACCGCGGGAGGTTCTTCTGGAAGAACCGCTCGCCGTCGACCCCGTCGTTGGCGCGCACGAGCGTCAGCGGCCGGTCGGCGAGGGCGGGCAGCAGCCGGTCGGCGACCGCTTCGTAGTACGCCGCGAGGCCGGCCTTGGTCACTCCCGCCGCCGGCCACAGCAGCTTGTCGGGGTGCGACAGGGTCATCGCACGTCGAAGCCGTGCGCGTCGGGCACGATCCCGGCCGGTTCGACGTCGACCGTGGAGACCTGCGACTGCCCGGGGCCCCGGCGGCACAGCTCGACCAGCGCGTCGACGTCGGGGTCCGGGCCCTGGAACTCGGCCTCGACCCGGCCGTCGCCGGTGTTGCGGACCCAGCCGCTCACGCCTCGCCTGCGTGCCTCCTCGGCGACCGACGCGCGGAAGAAGACGCCCTGCACCCGGCCGGCGGCCGTCACGCGAACCCGCTGCATGCGCTTGCTTCTACCCCCGGCGGGGGACGTCTACGGCCCCGACACCAGGAGACAGACGACGATGTGGGCCTTCTTCTCGCGACGCTTCCGGACGTGGCTGTTTCTCGCGTTCGGCGCCCCGATCGTGGGCTGGCTGCTCGGCAAGGCCGGCGACACCCTCGAGGCGCGCGGCGGTGAGACGTCGCTGACCCGCGGGTTGCGTGGCGGCCGCGACTTTCTGCGGCGACACGAGCGCGGGCCGATCGCGCGCCGCCGCCGCCGGTAGGGCCTGTCTCCCGAAGGGAGTCGGTTGGAGACAAGCCGCCCGGCGTTTGAGGTGCGTCCTAGCACCGCCTAGCCTGGCCAGGCTCTCCACCGTCGACGAAGGACCTGCGCGATGAGCGACTCGCTGGCCCTCGACGGGTCGGTGCGTCTGGGCTCGGGGAAGGTCCGTGAGCTGTACGCGGTGGGCGGAGACCTGCTGCTCGTCGCCACCGACCGCATCTCGGCGTTCGATGTCGTGCTGCCCACGCTCATCCCGGACAAGGGCCGCGTGCTGACGGGCCTGACCGCGTTCTGGCTCGACGAGCTCGCGGGCATCGTCGCCGACCACCGCATCACCACCGACGTCGACGCCTTCCCCGAGGCGCTCGCCCCGCACGCCGAGGTCCTGCGCGGCCGGGCGATGCTGTGCCGGCGCGCCGACGTGCTGCCGCTGGAGTGCGTGGCCCGCGGCTACCTCGCCGGCTCCGGGTGGGCGGAGTACCAGCGGACGCAGACGGTGTGCGACGTGGCGCTGCCCGCGGGGCTACGCGAGTCCGACGAGCTACCGGAGCCCATCTTCACCCCGTCGACGAAGGCGACCGTCGGCCACGACGAGAACATCTCGTTCGACAAGGCGGTCGAGCTCGTCGGCGGCGACGCCGCCGAGCGGGTCCGCGACGTGACCCTGCGGCTGTACGCCGCCGCCCGCGACCATGCGCGGGAGCGCGGGATCCTGCTCGCCGACACGAAGTTCGAGTTCGGGACGGTCGACGGCGAGCTGACCCTCGTCGACGAGGTCCTCACCCCGGACTCGTCGCGGTTCTGGCCCGCCGACGACTACGAGCCCGGGCGGCCGCAGCCGTCGTTCGACAAGCAGTACGTTCGCGACTGGCTGTCGTCGAGCGGGTGGGACCGCGAGCCGCCCGGCCCGTCGCTGCCCGACGACGTCGTCGAGCGCACCCGCGAGCGCTACATCGGCGCCTACGAGCGGCTGACGGGCCGGCCGTTCTCGCAGTGGCGCGGCTGACCGTGCCGCGGGTCCACATCGCGGTCCTGCTCAAGGACGAGATCCTCGACCCCCAGGGCCAGGCCCTGGAGCGGGCCCTGCCGTCGCTCGGCTTCGACGGGGTGTCGGGCGTCCGGGTCGGCAAGCACATCGTCGTGGACCTCGACGACGACGCCGACCTCGACGTGCGGGTCACGGCGATGGCCGACCAGCTGCTCGCCAACCCGGTGATCGAGCGCTTCACCTACCGCGTCGAGGGGTGAGCGCCGGCCCGAGCGGGCGGGACCCGTGGCGCCGGACGCGGGTCGGGGAGCTCGGTGACCAGCTGCTGCCCCGCTGGTTCGTCGTGCTCGCGCTCGTCTCGGTCCCCCTGGCGGTGGCCGCCGCCGTCGGCGCCTTCGCGGTGTTCGGCCCCCGCGAGGTCCCCGTCGCCGAGCGACGGCCGCCGCCGCCCGCGTCGGGCGACCTGACCAGCGACGTCGGACGCTTCGCGATCGGGGCGAGCGAGCCGCAGCCCTACGCCGACGCCTGTCCCCGGCTGCGCGGCGTGCAGGTCGCCGGCACCGACGCCGACCGCCAGGCGCTGCGGCTCGGCCTGGCGGGGCTGTGCAACACGACCCTGCCCGACGAGGTCGACGACCGGCTGCGGCGCTTCGCCGCCGGCGGCGGCGTGGTGCGCTTCGCGCAGTTCGAGGCGACGGGGGTTGACTCCACGGCGCGGCTGGGCGCCGATCCCCCCGTGATACTCGTCAACGCCAGGCTGCAGCGCACCGACCCCCTGTGGATCGCGCCGGCGGTCGCCCACGACGTGACGTTCCTGGACGCCGATCCCGCGACCGCCGCCGGCGCGCTGGCGGCGCGCCGGGTCGAGGATCTCGTCTGCGACCGGCTGCTGGAGGGCCGGCGGGCCAGCCGCGGCTGCAACGACGCCGAGGCCCTGCTCGCCCTGCCCGACCCGCTCGCCGCCCTGCGCGACGCAGGCTTCCAGTGAGGTCGACCCGTGACCCACAGACTCGGGGAGCGGGCCGAGGGGCGAGGTCGGTCAGCCGCGTCGCGGTAGCCTGCGGGCGATGCGGATCGGCGTGGTGACGTTTCCCGGGTCGTGTGACGACCGGGACGCCGCGCACGCGGTCGCGGTGCTCGGCGCCGAACCGGTGGCGCTGTGGCACGGCGAGGCCGACCTCGCCGGCGTCGACGCCGTCGTCCTTCCCGGCGGGTTCAGCCACGGCGACTACCTGCGCTGCGGGGCGATCGCCCGCTTCTCGCCGGTCATGGGTGCCGTCACCGACTTTGCGGGGCGGGGTGGACCCGTCCTGGGCGTCTGCAACGGCTTCCAGGTCCTGTGCGAGGCGGGGCTGCTCCCGGGCGCCTTGACCCGCAACGCCGGCCTGCGCTTCGTCCACCGCGACCAGCACGTCCGCGTCGACACCGCCTGCGACTGGACCTCCGGCACCCCGGTCGGCACGGTGCTGCGCATCCCCGTCAAGCACGGCGAGGGCCGCTACGTCCACCCCGACCCCGACGGCCTGGCGGCCGCCGGGCAGGTGCTCGTCCGCTACTGCTGCGCCGACGGCACGGTCGACGCCGCCGCGAACCCCAACGGCAGCGTCGCGGGGATCGCCGGCGTCACGAACCAGGCGGGCAACGTCGCCGGCCTGATGCCCCATCCCGAGCACGCCGTGGAGGCGCTGTTCGGCTCGACCGACGGCCGCCGGATCCTGGGCTCGGTGCTGCAGCGCTCTCGCTCCGCCGCCTGAGCCGGTCGCCGGACCCCGGCGGACCGGCTTGTGTCGTCCGGGAGCCGCCTGGACCGACGCGCCGCGGTCACTCACGCGGCCGGCTCGGCGTCCTGACGGCCGGCACGGACGGCGCCCCCTGACGCGACGGGAGCCAGGCCCCGGTCGCGCAGCTCGTCGAGCGTGCCGACGGCCCGCACCCGCCCGCCGGCGAGCACGACGACCTGGTCGGCCCGCTCGAGGGCGGCGGCGCGCTGGGACACGACCAGCACCGTCGGGTGCCGCTCGGTGAGCAGCCGTGACCACAGCCGCCGCTCGGTGGCGGCGTCCAGGGCGCTGGACAGGTCGTCGAGCACGAGCAGGGCGGGGTCGGCCGCCAGCGCGCGCGCGGCCGCGACCCGCTGCAGCTGCCCGCCGGACAGCCGCACGCCGCGCGGGCCGACGACGGTGTCCAGGCCGTCGGCCATGGCCGCCAGGTCGCGCTCGAGCGCCGCGCGGGAGACGATGTCGTCGAGCAGCGCGCCGGGCGTGTCGCGGCCCATGGCGAGGTTCTCGCGCAGGCTCGCGCTGACCAGCCTCGGCACCTGGGGACCGTAGGAGCACCGCGGCGGGACCATGGGGGCGGCGCGGTCGTCGACCAC
>JAUJMQ010000076.1 GCA_030446775.1 Egibacteraceae bacterium | reverse complement strand
TCCTCCCCGCCGGTGAGCACCCAGTGCAGCGGCTCGACGCCGAGGGCGGCTGCCACGTCGACCAGCCGCTGGTGCATCGGCAAGGCGCCCGACACCACCTCGACGCGCACCCCGGACGCCTCGGCGACGTGCGCGGCGTCGGCGAGCAGCCCGTCCGAGAGATCGATCATCGCCGTGGCACCGGCGAGTGCCGCGGCGGGCCCCGCGGTGTAGGGCGGCTCGGGCACCCGGTGCGCCCCCACCATCGCGCCCGGCGACCGGAAGCCGCGCGCGAGCACCGCCAGCCCGGCCGCCGCCCACCCGATCCGCCCGCACAGCGCGAGGACGTCACCCGGCCGGGCGCCGGAGCGCAGCACCGGTGCGAGGCCCCGCAGGTCACCGAGCGCGGTCACCGACACGACGAGCTGCGCAGCGCTCACCAGGTCACCCCCGACCACGCCGATCCCGGCTGACCCGGCCTCCTCGTGCAGGCCGGCGGCGAGCCCGTCGAGGGTGGCCACCGGGGTGCTCGGCGGGCAGCCGACGCCGACCACCACCGCCGTCGGGACCGCGCCCATCGCGGCGACGTCGGCGAGGTTCGCCGCCACGGCCTTGCGTCCCACGTGGTGCGGGGTCGACCAGTCCAGCCGGAAGTGGACGCCCTCGACGAGCACGTCCGTCGTCACGACGACCCGGCCGTCGGGCGCGACCACCACCGCGGCGTCGTCGCCCGGGCCGAGCAGGGTCGCGCTGCCCGGCGGGCGTCCCGCGGTGATACGGCGGATCACTCCGAACTCGCCGAGCCCGCCGAGCCCGCCGTCCTGCCCCTGCTCGCCGGGAGGCTGATCGGCCACGGTGCCTCCTCGGGTACGTTCGGGCATCGTTCCTACCCCCGCCACGCGGCCGACACGAAGGGGCACGCCGTGGTCCAGGCATACATCCTGATCCAGACCGAGGTCGGCAAGGCCGCCGCCGTCGCCGCCGAGATCGCCGAGATCGCCGGGGTGACGAGCGCCGAGGACGTCACCGGCCCGTACGACGTGATCGTGCGCGCCGAGGCGGGCAGCGTCGACGAGCTGGGCCAGCTCGTGGTGGCGACGGTGCAGGGCGTCGACGGGATCACCCGCACGCTGACCTGCCCGGTCGTGCACCTGTCCTGACGTGACAGCGCCGACCGGCATGCCGCGGTGGGTGCTCGCCGTGGCCGTCGGCCTGCCCGTGCTGCTCGTGGCCGCGGTGCTGGTGGGGGCCGCGGTGATCCGCTCGCGGGGGCCCGGCCCGCTGGCGCTGGGCGCCGTGCCCGCGCCGGAAGCGTCGTCGCCGCAGTGCGCCGCGTTGCTCGCCGCGCTGCCCGAGGAGATCGAGGAGCTCGGCGAGCGACGCCCGCTCGTCCCGCCCGCCCCGCCCGGTACCGCGGCGTGGGGCGAACCGCCCGTGGTGTTGCGGTGCGGGATCGGCCGTCCCGCCGAGCTGACGCCGACCTCGCGCCTGCTGGACGTGTCCGGCGTGCAGTTCCTGGAGATCCCAGGACAGGGCGCGACGAGCTGGATCGTCGTCGACCTCGACGTCGATCGCGACGGTGTAGCCCGCCTCGCTCGCCGACTGCCAGCCGCTCAGCGACTCCTCGATCACCTGCACCTGCTCGGCGGTCACCGTCACCGGCTCGCCGTCGACCGCAACGGTGGCGCGGCCGCTGTCGCGCAGCGCCGCCGCGATGCCGTCGGCGTCGGCCGCGGTGACCGCCGCGGCCACCGCGGGGGTTCGCGGCCCGAATTGCGGACCGAGCGCGCGGAAGTTCGGTTTGAGGCGGACGCGGACGCTGCCCGCCGCGGTGCCCGGCAGCTCGAGCGTCTTGACGTTGAGCTCGGACGCGACGACCTCGGCGACCTGCGTCCAGCCGGCGCGCTGGGCGTCGGGCAGCGTGACCAGCGCGCGGCGCAGCGGCTGGCGCACGCCGATGCGCGCGTCGTTGCGGGCGCGCCGGCCGAGCTCCACGACGCGGCGGGCGGCGGCCATCGCGGTGCGCAGCCCGTCGTCGGCTGCCGCGGAGTCGGCGGTCGGGAAGTCCAGCAGGTGGACGCTGTCGGGCGCGTCCACGTCGACGTCGCGCACGAGGTCGTCGTAGAGCTCGTCGGCGAGGAACGGCGTGAACGGGGCGAGCAGCGCCGCGGCGGTGACCAGGCACTCGTGCAGCGTCGCGAACGCGGCCTGCTTGTCGGGCGTGTCGCCGGCCGCCCAGAAACGTCGACGGCTGCGCCGCAGGTACCAGTTCGACAGGTCGTCGACGAACCCCGCGAGCGCGCGGCCGGCCGTGGTCGCGTCGAACGCCGCGAGCGCCGTGTCCACGACGCGCACCGTCGCGGCGAGCTCGGCGAGGACCCAGCGGTCCATCACGGGGCGCTCGCCGACCGGCCGGGCGCTCGCCGCGGCCGGCGTCCAGCCGTCGATGACGGCGTACGTCGTGAAGAAGTAGAGGGTGTTCCACAGCGTCAGCAGGAA
>JAUJMQ010000075.1 GCA_030446775.1 Egibacteraceae bacterium | reverse complement strand
TCGGCTACATCGGGTCGACCGGCTACTCGACCGGGCCGCACCTGCACTTCGAGGTGCGCGTCAACGGCACGCCGGTCGACCCGATGGGCTACTTCTAAGCGTTCCCCCACGGTTCGGCCCGGGTTGGGCAAAGCCCGCACGGCCAGCAGACGGGGCCGCGGGGGCCGTGGCACCCTGGCCACCATGACGCTCACGTTGACGCGCCTCACCGCCTCCGCCTGTGCCGTCGTCCTGCTCGCCGGCGTGGGGGTCGTCGCCTACGAGGAGGGCAGCCGCGCCGCCGCGGTCCCGGTGTCCTCCTTCGGGGCCGCCAGCGTGCAGGGCGGCGACGTCGTCACCGAGGTGCTCGGCAAGATCGACGCCGGCGCGGTGCGCGCACCCGACGACGAGCAGCTCGTCGAGGGAGCAGTCGACGGCCTGCTCGAGGCGCTGGACGACCCGTACGCCGAGTTCTACGACGCCGAGGAGTTCGCGGCGTTCAACGACATGCTCGACGGCGAGTTCTCCGGAGTCGGCCTGATCCTGGAGGAGAAGCCCGACGGGCTGGAGATCGTCAACGTCTTGGAGGACACGCCGTCGTCGCGGGCGGGGATCGAGGTCGGCGAGCGCATCGTCAGCGTGGACGGCACCGACGTGGAGTCCAAGCCCATCGACGTGGTCGTCGACCTCGTCAAGGGCGAGGAGGGCACCGACGTCACGCTGGGACTCGCCGGCGGCCCGAAGGGCCGGCGCGAGGTGACGCTCACGCGCGAGCGGATCGACGTGCCCAACCTCGAGGCCCGGCTGGAGGACGACGGCACGGGGTACGTCCGGTTGCTGCAGTTCTCCAGCGACGCCGGCGAGCAGGTGCGGCGGGAGGTCGACCGGCTCGTCGCCGACGGCGCGCAGGGCATCGTGCTCGACCTGCGCGGCAACCCCGGCGGCCTGCTGCCCGAGGCGATCAACATCGCGAGCGTCTTCATCGAGGACGGCGCCATCGTCAGCGTCAAGGAGCGTGACACTCCCCGCGAGACCTACACCGCCCGCGGCGACGCGCTGGAGTCGTTGCCGCTGGTGGTCCTGGTCGACAAGGGTTCGGCGAGCGCCAGCGAGATCGTCGCCGGCGCGATCGCCGACGCGGACCGCGGCACCATCGTCGGCCAGACGACCTTCGGCAAGGGCACCGTCCAGACGATCCAGCGCCTGCAGGCCGGTGGCGGGCTGAAGTTCACCACCGCGGAGTACTTCACGCGGTCGGGTGACTCCATCGAGGGCATCGGCGTGGAGCCCGACGAGCGGGTGACGGGCGCGGACGCGCAGCTGGAGGCCGCACGCCGGGTGCTGCGGGCCCAGCTCGCCGGCACCCCCGGCGGGTAACGTCTCCGCATGGCCACCAAGCCGGGCGTCGACACGATCGCGGTGAACCGCCGGGCGCGGTTCGACTACGACATCACCGAGACCGTCGAGGCGGGGCTCGTGCTGACGGGCACCGAGGTCAAGTCGCTGCGCGCCGGCAAGGCGTCGATCACCGAGGCGTTCGCGACCGTCCGCGACGGCGAGCTGTGGCTGGTGCAGGCGCACATCCCGGAGTACGCCTTCGGCAACCGCACCAACCACGACCCGACCCGCCAGCGCAAGCTGCTCGTTCACCGTCGCGAGGTCGAGCAGCTGCGCAGGTTCACCCAGGAGCGGGGCCGCACCCTCGTGCCCATGCGGCTGTACTGGAAGGACGGCCGCGCCAAGCTGCTCGTCGGGCTGGGGCAGGGCAAGGCCCAGCACGACAAGCGGGCCGACCTGGCCGCCAAGGACGCCCAGCGCCAGATGCAGCGCGCCCTGCGCGAGCGCCAGCGCGCCTGAGGGGATGTAGGGCGCCCCGGAGGCGGGGCGTGCCGCAAGCCGCGGGTAGACTGGCCGATGCACCGGCTGACAACCGCATAGGCACGATGCACTCGGGGGTGACTGGCTTCGACAGGTGCCGGTCGATCCCGGGAGAGCGAGCCGAGTACGTCAGGTCATCTCGCAAATCTGTCCTGGCAACCTTATAGGTGCCGAAGACAACTTCGCACTGGCGGCTTAACTAGCCACCCGTCCGCCCTTCCCACCGCCTGAGGGAAGGGGCCGGGCGTCGCAACCAGGCTCAACCGCCGGCCTCCGCCACGGGTCGATCGGGACAGCAAATGTGGTGTACGGCCGCCGAGGCGCCTGGTCTTGGAGCGCGGCGGCCCGACAATGATCCGAGACCTACGCTCGTAGCGCTTCCGGAGTCGAGGCACTTGGACCGGGGTTCGATTCCCCGCACCTCCACGTCCTGTAACCCCATACGAACACCCGTCCTGTAAGCCCGAGCTTTCCTGGCTGGGGCATCGGGCGTCCGCTGGGCGATGCGGTCGGGGTCGGGGGGTCCGGCGTCGGCCATGTCGACCAGCTCGCGGAAGAAGTCCTCGAAGCCGGCCGGCGATATCACCTCGATCATCCGGGCCGGTGTCGAGCCGGCGTTCCACATGGCGTGGACCT
>JAUJMQ010000074.1 GCA_030446775.1 Egibacteraceae bacterium | reverse complement strand
TCCGCCGCGGCGGCGCCCGTACGCGCCCCCGCTCGCCCCCGCCCACTGCAGCAGCGCCAGGGCGTCGGCGGCAGGCAGCGGCTCGACGACCGCCTCGCTGTCCAGCCGGCCGACGGCGGCCGCCGCGTCGCCTGCGACCACGACCGCCGCGGCGCGGCCCGCCGACTGGGCGACCCAGACCTCGACGAGGTCGGTCCGCGCGCAGACCACCTCGTCGGCGTCCAGCCGCCGCCCCGCTGTGGTCGCCGGCAGTGGGGGACCCGCGGTGGCCACCGGAGGCGACGGGAAGGCGGCGGAGCGGTCGCGGTAGGTCGGCAGCGCGTAGGACGGCTCCCAGGCGCAGCGCCGCAACGGCAGCTCGGTCACGCCGAGCACAGACCCCGCCACGCCGGCGGTGAGGTCCTCGCCGCGCAGCACCCGCTCGGCGGCGACAGTCGCCGCCGTGACGGGATCGCGCAGGTGGGGTGCGAGCGACGCCCAGTCGGGGGTGCTGGCGGCGACCTCGGTCAGCGGCCCGAGTGCGAACCGCCCCGCTCCCGGCCGCAGCACGGCGGCCGCGTGGGCCGCCGGCCCCTCCAGCGCCAGCCGGTAGTCGATGTGCATGGCGACAGGCCACAGCTGCCTGCCGAGCTCGACGGCGTCGGTGCAGCGACGGCCGAGGTCGACCAGGGCGTCCCAGTCGCGGGTGGCGCACAGCCCGTCGACGGCGCGCAGCAGGGCCGCGGCATCCGCGGCGTCGACGAGCTGCTGCAGGTCGCCCACACCGGCGAGCCTAGGACCTGTCTCCCGAAGGGAGTCGTTGCACGTAAGCCGCCCGGCGTTTGAGGTGCGTGCTAGGGCCGCCACCAGGCCCGCAACTTCCCGGCTGTAGCATGGTCGCGCCATGAGCGCCTCTGGGACCTCCCCCGCCGACCGAGGCCCCACACGGCCCGGCGCAGCGCGCGGCCGTGACGCCGACCCCGACGACGCGGCCGTGGCCGCGCTGCGCCAGAGGCTGTCAGGGGTCCTGCGCCGGCTGCCCGACATCGAGCGGCGGGTGGTGGAGCTGCGGATGGGCCTGGTCGACGGCAACCCCGCCAAGCCCGGCGAGGTCGCCGATCGGCTGGGCATGACCATCCCGGAGGTCAAGAAGATCGAGGCCCGCGCGTTCTCGCGGATGCGCGAGGTGGGTCCCATCAAGGGCCTGGAGCGCTTCCTCGGCCGCTGACCGGCTGCCCGGCGACCCGGGGGACGCCGCCGGTAGGCTCCGCGTCCCGGGCCCGGCGAGGAGACGATGGTCGAGGTCACCGCCCAGCTGGTCGCGAACGTCGTGAGCGTCGCCGTGATCCCCGGCGCCCATGTCGCCGCGGGACAGACGCTGCTGGTCGTCGAGTCTATGAAGATGGAGATCCCCGTGCTCGCGCCCGCCGACGGGAAGGTCGCGGCCGTCAACGTCGACGTCGCCGACGTGATCTCCGAGGGCGACGTGCTCGTCGTGCTCGACGACGGCAGCAACCCCGACACCCTCGCCGCTCCGGCGTAGGCCAGCAGGAGGCGCCGCCCGATGCCCGTGCTCGAAGAGCTCCTGCTTGAGCGGGCCGGCCTGCCGGCCGACACCGTCGACCACCTCCGCCTGCTGCTCGACGACTGGCAGATCCTGGCCGACCTGTCCTTCGCCGACCTGCTGCTGTTCGTCGGGCACACGCTGCCCGACGCAAAGGCGACCTACCTGTGCGTCGGCCAGATGCGGCCGTACACCGCCCAGACGATCTACTCCGAGGACCTCGTCGGTCAGGCGTTCCCGGTCACCGACCGCCCGATGGTGGGACGGGCGATGGCCGAGCAGCGGGTCATCCGCGACGCCGACCCCGACTGGTCCACCGGTGTCCCCGTCCGTGAGGAGGCGATCCCCGTCCACTTCCGCGGCGAGGTGGTCGCGGTCGTCACCCGCGAGGCGAACGTCGCCACCGCGCGGTCACCGTCGCAGCTGGAGCTGACCTACCTGCAGTCGGCCGGAGAGCTGGCCCAGATGCTCGCCGACGGCACGTTCCCGTATGGCGGCGGGCAGCCCGAGGAGCGGGAGCTCTCCCCGCGGGTCGGTGACGGGATCATGCGCGTGGACGCCGAGGGGACAGTGACGTTCGCCTCGCCGAACGCGATCTCGGCCTACCGCCGGCTGGGCAGCCTCGAGCAGTACGTGGGCCAGCACCTGTCGATGTTCGACCTGGGTCACGCCGAGCTCACCGCGGCCCTGCGATCGGGGGAGCCGGTCGTGACCGAGGTCGAGCGTCAGGGCGCCGTGGTCATGCGACGACTCCTGCCGCTGATCGGCCACGACGACGTCATCGGGGGGCTGCTGCTCGTGCGGGAGATCACCGAGCTGCGCCGCCACGAGCGTGCACTGCGGCTCAAGGACGCCACGATCCGCGAGATCCACCACCGGGTGAAGAACAACCTGCAGACCGTCGCGTCCCTGTTGCGGCTGCAGGGGCGGCGCCTGCAGTCGGCCGAGGCCCGGG